>NZ_CP151943.1:4672527-5295870 GCF_038592905.1 Neobacillus sp. FSL H8-0543
GGGGTGGAAGCTTCATGACTTGGAAGAATAACTTAAAAGCTAAAATCACTGTGCAAATGGCTAAGTACATACCTGCTGTTTATAACCGCTTTAGCCTCAGTCAAACAAAAAAGATGAACACAACCGTAGAAACAAAAATAAGCAAGCCTCTTTCCGAATGCAGAGTGGCTCTCATAACAAGTGCTGGCGTACACCTGAAGGAAGACGAGCCCTTTAACGTCTTAAGTAATGGAGACTATAGCTACAGAATCATCCCAGCTGACACGGATATAGAGGACTTGGAGGTCACTCATATATATTACGATACAAAATCCGCTAAGATTGATAAGTCAATTGTTTTTCCTCTGGTTCAATTAAGAGAGTTTGCCCATAAAGGCATAATTGGATCTGTATCCAATACCAACATAGGACTTAATGGGGGCACTCTTAATCAGATTCCTCACGAAGAAGAAACTGCACCAAAAGTGATTAGGGAATTAATAAAAGATAAGGTGGATATTGCCCTGCTCACCCCCGGCTGAGGCTCTTGTCATAATATTCTTGGGCTGTATGCCCGAGCGATAGAGCAATCAGGTATTACCACAGTCATGATTAGTTTAATTCCTGGAATTGCAGAGAAACTAAATATACCAAGAACGCTCATGGTTCCATTTAAATTGGGTAGGACCTGTGGGGAACCGTTCGACTATGAAACGAGAGAGAAAGTTGTTTATCAAATGCTTGAATTATCAAATGAACATACAGGTACAATTAATAGTTATAAGATAAAGTAGACTAGGGGAACGGTCTACTGGATTTTTCTTGCTAATCTGGAACCTCCCCTTTGATTTGTGGTGCGATGTCCCAAAAATCCCCTACACAATTATGTGCTAGGCAATATTTTTTTTTCCTTTATAGGTTTGTTTCATTTGGTAATTGATATAGATGAATAAAAAAAGGAGCTAGGCACATTAACTAGGGAACATAGAATAAAATGATTGTATTTGCTCCAAACTAAAAACCTAGGACTTACACATTTTTTGAACTGTATACCACTAACAAAACTGTGTGACAGGAGGATATAGTTGTGGCAAATTTAGTCGAATGTAAAGCATGTGGTAAGGAAATTGCAAAAGGTGTTACGAAATGCCCGCATTGTGGTAAAGATCAACGTAATTGGTTTATGAGACACAAGATCATTACCTTTATCTTAACGATTATTGTTTTGGCTATTCTTGTAAATATGTTAGGTGGTGGTGATGAAACGACAACTGACACAAATATAAACACAAATCAATCAGCAGAAAAAGCACCTGAAGAAAAGGTCTATCAGCTAAATGATGTTGTTAAAGTTAATAATGCAGAGGTAACAGTAACAAAGGTTGAAGAGAAGAGTGTTATTGGCGACCCTAATTTTCTTGGAAAAGAAGCATCAGAAGGCGCAACTCTTGTAGGTGTTCAATATAAATTGAAAAATGCTTCTGATAAACCTATGGGAATGTTTGATCAACCAACAATCAATTTAGTTGATGAAAAAGGTACGGAATATGACTCTGATATTGATGCTAGTGGTGCATATGCAACAGAAACAGGAATTGATAATTCAAAAATTTTGTCTGACTTAAACCCGGGTATTACAGTAACTGGAACAACTGTTTATGAGATTTCAAAAGAATCTTTTGACCAAGGTAAATGGTATATCCAAATAGATAATCAAAAAGTTCAAATTAAGTAATTAGATAGAAAAGGGCACGGGGTTCTCTAACGGGTTCCGTTAACTATCGCAAACATTAAAAATGTAATGCAAAATGACCTTCAAATTGTATGGTAATTTGGAGGTCTATTTTTGTTGATATAAAGGGATTTCAATAATTTTTTTTGGGGAGAATTTGTAGTGCAATTTGTATATTAAAATGTGGGGGTACAATAGCCAGTGAACCGCAGTAAAATACACTACCTTTTTACTTACAAATTGATATACAGAAAAATATTAAGGTTAGGGTCTGTTATAACTCAATGTTGATTGCACTGTATATGAAAAATAAACGGTAAAATTCCGGCTAAATTGGGAAATACCCATATTTCCTTATAAATAAGGGAAGTTTTTCCGTTTATACTATCTAAATCTTTGGATTTTGTCTTATTTAAAGCAGTTAATCGGAATATCTCCGCTTATATCCGTTTCTTAAACTTCGCCTATATACATTAGCAGGAAATTCTCCGCCTATGAATTCTCATACCTACACAAAAAACGATTCGGAGAGGGCGGAAATGGGAGTGAATACTGATGAAAGCCACCAGAACCGTCCCTTGGTTTACATATTTTCATATATGCGGAGGAATGCTAAGACACGGAATATTTTTACATTCTTTTTAGGGTCTGGTGGATTGATGTTTAAAAAAAGACTGAAACCAAAACAGCTGAATCAGTACGATACTCCACAGGCTAAGTCAATTGTGGAGGTATTTGAAAAGGCAAAGAAATCAAGTGACTTTACCACGATTTATCCAGGGAAGACCACTGACTTTATTCAAATTAGTTTCTATAAGACGTTGATTAATCCAGAGTTACTCCATCGTTCGCTACTTCCGTATTTAATGGGAAAAATGCATGAAATCAAGGACCTCACTGATGTAAAGAACATCATCCCAATAGAGGATATTCAGATTACCTCAGATGGAGAGCAAGTGGAAGAGAGTCTTCATAAAGGATTTGCTGTGATCCAAATAGGTGAACATAAGCAGGGATGTGCACTCATTAGTTTGGAGAATGCTCTCCTTGGTAATCGAACCACAAATGAGACGGAAAATGAATTTAGTGTAATTGGGCCGAAAACGGGATTTATCGAAGATCTCACTACCAATCTCCATTTATTAAGAAGTGATCTGGTAACATCTGATCTCATTTTCGAGGAATTAGAGGTGGGAACCAGATCGAAAACAAAGGTGGTCATTGCCTATTTAGAGGGCGTAACAAATCCGCAATATGTTCGTACAGCCAAGCAACGGATTACCGACCTGAACATTGATGTGGTTTTCGATAATACCCAATTGGAACAATTGATATCTGATCATTCTACTACACCGTTTCCCTTGTATATTACAACAGAGAGAGTGGATAGAGCTGTGCATGCCTTGATTTTAGGTCAAGTGGCCATCTTAAGTGATAAATCCTGCTATGTCGTGACAGGTCCATCCAATATTACAGATTTTTTTTCATCGCCCGAGGACTTTTATCTGCCCTGGGTAGTAGCCAGCTTTTTTAAGCTCATCCGAATTACTGGTGTATTATTTTCTGTTTTTTCGACTTCCTTCTATGTAGCCATCTTAACGTTTCATTTTGAGGTCGTTCCGAAGGATTTATTGGGGCCGATTATCTACTCCCGTGCAAATGTTCCGTTTCCCCCAGTAGTGGAGGTTTTATTTTTAGAAATTACGATTGAATTCTTGAGGGAAGCGGGTGCCCGACTGCCAACCAAAATCGGCCAAACCCTTGGGATTGTTGGAGGAATAGTGATTGGTCAGGCAACCGTGGAGGCAGCCTTAACAAGTAATATCTTATTGATCATTGTCGCATTATCGGCTCTGTCTTCCTTTACGACCCCTATTTATAAAATGTCGAATGCGGTTCGATTATTGCGGTATCCGTTTATTCTACTTGCTTCAATTTGGGGCGGATTTGGTATTTATGTCGGGGTCATTTTTCTAATTGGCCATTTGATCCGCCTCAAGTCTTTAGGTAGTCCTTATATGCTCCCATTATTCCCGTATCGAAAAGGTGGTTTCACAACGGCCTTTAGTCGACCAAATTATCTTAAGCTAAAAAATCGCGTATCGTTTTTACGACCTTTAAGCCGAAAAAGGTTTGAGCCAGTTGCCAATCAGGACCCTGAAGAAGGGCTTAATTCTGAATAAATTTCTGTAGAGAGGGGAGACAATCTATGAATATGAGGAGATATTGGATTTTCTCTTTGTTACTATTGATTTGTTTGCTCAGTCTTTTTGGGTGTATACGTATGAGAACCATTGATAAATTAAGCATTGTCCACGTGTTTGGATTTGATTTAGCTGAGGATAAGCAATTGATTGGAACGGCACTCTATCCAGATTACACACAAAGTAAGACGTTTGACGATGTTCAAGTATTGCGGGTAAAAGCTCCTGCTAGCAGCTTGTTTTACCAAAAAATGAATAAACATACGAAGACACCTGTTAAGCTGTCAAAAATTCGCGTGTTAGTGATAGGAAAGGACTATGCGGAACAGGGGATTGCGGCAACAGTGAGTCGATTTATTAACACGCCAGAGCTTGGGACTAGTATTCAAGTTGCTGTCTCTGAACAATCCGCTGAGAAAACCTTAACGGCCTTTAGTAAAGAGAAATCACTTACATTGGTTGATATGCTCCAACATAATATGAAAACACAGAATTTGCCAGAAATGAATCTGCATAACTTTTTGAATCATTTCTACGGTCAAGGGTTGGATTCATATGTTCCGATGATTAACCTTGACAAAGATGACAAAATTATGGTGAATGGAATCGGGATTTTTAAGGATGACAAGTTTAAGCTTCAGTTAAATGAAGAGCAGACGTTTCTCTTTTCTACATTGAAAGATAGCCATAATGAAGGGTCTTTAAAATTGAATGTAAAGGAAAAAGATCGCAAAGGTCTGTTAATCGTTCGCGGGTTCAAAAATAGACAAAGGTGGAAAGTTGTCGAGAACCGTCAACAAGAACAAGAGTTGAAGCTAACCTTACATCTCGAATGTTCTATTTATCAATATCCAAACTGGATTGATATTAAGAAAGAAGAAGATAAAAAGCTTCTGAAAAAGTATATCAAAACAGGTGTGAAAAAAAAGGTGGAAGGCTTATTAGCAACACTGAAAGAGAATGAGGTTGATCCAGTAGGAATTGGCAATATCGTCAGATCAAAGGAAAAAGTCTGGAATGAACGTTCTTTTTACGAGAGGTATCCTACTTTGCCCATTCAAGTAGAGGTTCAAATCGAAGTTATCCATTCAGGTCTTGATGTTTAACAGATAAGGATGATAAATGATGCAATCAAAGGTTAAGGAAAGTGCCATGGTCTCCCCCTATCTCCTGTTCTTCCTCATTCATGGATCACAAACAGGGATTGGTGTATTAAGGTTTCAATCGACTATTATCAAGGGTGCAGAGCAGGATGCATGGGTGTCCGTATTGGGAGTGGGTCTCAGTTTGCACATCCTTTTCTTGATGATACTCCATATCATCAGAAATTCGAGTCAAGGAGATATTATATCGTTCCATACCGATACCTTTGGAAAAATAATCGGCAGCATCCTCAATATCATATTGTCACTTTACTTTTTAAGCTCGGGATTAATCGTGGTTCACAGCTATATTGAAATTCTGCAAATTTGGGTGTTTGATGGAATTCCTTCTTGGGAATTTTCATTGGTTATCTGTGTTTTGCTTTATTACATAGTTTCTGGTGGGTTTCGATTGATAACAGGAATTGCATTCTGGGGATTAATTATACCTAGTTTTTTGTGGTTTTCTATCTTCTATATCATGAGATTTGCCAACCTTACTTTCATCATGCCTTTCTTTAACCATGGTCTTAAAGACTATTTACTTTCTGCCAAAGAAAGTGGATTTAATTATTTGGGTTTTGAATCCGTACTGGTGTATTTTCCATTTATTAAAAATGGGATGAAGGAAAGTAAATGGGGACAATTCGGTTTGTTGTATACCACAATTATTACCTTACTAATTGTATTTGTATCTTTTACTTTCTTCTCACAAGGGAAAATGGCCCATTTATCCTGGCCAACCTTGTCGATGATCAAAGTTATCCAATTCCCTTTCCTAGAACGGTTTGAATTTATTTTTCTCTTTACCTGGCTGTTAGTGATTTTTCCTGTTATTAGTATTAATGTGTGGTCAAGTGTTCGGATTTTCAAAAAGACGTTTCGAAGACTAAAGCCGACCTTTGTACTCATCTTTATTCTTTTTGGTTACTATTTATTTAATAGCAACGTGGTTGATACTGTTCAGGAGCAGCGATTGAACACATTGGTTTCTACCAGCGGTATCATTTTTATCTACCTCTATATCCCGTTCTTATTTATAATTAGTTTTATTAAAAGCAAGATTGGAAATAGAAAGACTAGTGAAGTTGCTGAAACGGAGATGTAGGAGGGGAGGGACATTCCAAAATTCAGGAGATGTATATTTTGAAAAAGTGCCAGGAACCATCCAATTATTTGGAAGTTGCCTGGCACTTTATTGTTGAAGCAGCTAATATTTGTCTCTTGCTTGAATAGTACAGTTAAAGAGATTGTTTTTCAATGTTGAATCATACAATTAAAGTAGTCAGTCGAAAGTGAGGAGGAAGATGATGATTGATTGCCATTTTCATGTGGATGAAACAATGCTAACTTTAGAAAAAATGATAGAAGGTATGGATAAAAATAATGTAATGAGAACAGCCCTAATTGCCACTATGAATGAAACGATGTTTGAAGTAGATAGTACGTTTCAACATCATTTACAAAGCTTTTTCCGTTTACTAATACTAAATGCACCACCAATTGGGAATAAAATTTATGATGGCCTAGTAAAGGATGGCTATTTTAAACTTTATGGAAATTCCTACAAAATTTTCGCCAAGCCTAATAATGATCTGGTTGCTACGGCATTGGATAGATTTCCAGACAGATTTCTTGGCTGGGTAGCCGTAAATCCACGGATTCCTGAATCAATAGAAGAGGTAGAATTTTATCTTTCTAAACCTGGCTTTATTGGAGTAAAAGCTCATCCATTCATGCATGAATATCCAATTAAGGAACTTGATCCAGTTGGGGCGATGTGTGAATCAAAAGGAATACCGATGATTATTCATCTATCTTCAGAACAAGACTCCTATAAATACCTACCAGAAAATTACCCGAAGCTTAAAATAATTTATGCTCACGCAGGTCTTCCTTTTTGGAAAAAACTATGGAAATACGTTAAGGATCAACCCAATGTATTCGTTGATACATCTAGTGATTATCTTAATCCGGCAATTGTAAAGATGGTAGTGGAATCAATAGGCTATCGTAAAGTTCTTTATGGTTGCGACGGACCATATGGAATGAAAAAATTTAATGAATATGACTATTCGGCAAAGAAAAGTTGGATTAAAACACTACCAATTCCAGATAACCAAAAAGAATATATCCTTGGAAAAAACTTTTTAGGACTACTTGATTAGGACCATGGGAACAGTTCTCCGGGCTTTTTGTGATGATCCCTAATTTCTATTCCATGAGGCTTTCCCACTATTGATAGACTTTAGATATACTAAAAAAACCGTAGGAACCGACAATCTTGGCTCGTTATATACTTTACTGAATACAAACATATAAGATTTAGAAAACTAACTGAGTACGAACTAAAATGGAGGAAATATTACATGAAAAAATTCGTATCAGTTATTTTATTAATAGGCTTATTAACAGGTTGTAATCAATCAGCAACACAAGATGAGATTTTAGAACAGCCAAAGAAAGAAACGAAAGAAACAACTTTAATAATTGATTCAAGTAAAGAAATAAATGGAAAATATCAAGCTACTGATAAGAATACTGGAAAGAAAATTATGGTAGATATTGAAGACGTGAATACTGATTTAATCCAGGGTGATGAGTTAAAGGTAGAAATAAAAGAAGGAAAAGTTCACAAAGTAAAGACAGTAAAAGAAGTAGACACGAAAGAAGTAAAAAAGGTTGAAAAACCAAAACAACAAGTAATTGAAAAACCGAGAGTAGTACCAGAGGTAACGGAAAAGCCTGAAAATAAACCGGTAGAACAACCACAACCACAAATAGAACAAAAACCTGATGTCGTACATGAGAATCCAGAATTAGAAGAACAAATTACCGAACAACCAGCTCCACCTATTGAGATACCAGTAGAACCACAAAAACCAGTAGTACCACAGAAAACACCCCAAGAATTATTTATAGAATATGTAGATAGTGGTAATTGGACATTAACAACTAACACAAACTATCTCAATGAACAGAGGTTATATGTATACGGTGTTCAAAAAGTTGAAGAAAATTTTGTAGGAAATTATGTAAAGAAATATGTAGAGCAAAATATTTCAGGGGGTAAACCAGTTACAGTTACAGTCTATCATGTAGGAAATGGGATAAAGACATATAAATTTTCTTGGTAAGGATTCATATATTTGAGGGTTTTGAAATAGATTTGGATTTTGTCGCAGTCGTTTTGGCCGATACAGAGGATGTTTTTTAAGACGATCCTGTTTTTTTGAAATGGAAAGCGATAGTAGGGTTAGTCCCCTAATAACTTTGAGTTTTAACGTATTGGGGGACTAAGCCTGATTCTCATCTTAACTACATTTTTTATGAATAAATTGGTAAAAACAGCAGAATAGATTGAACTATTTTGTTAGCTAAGACGTTTTATCTGTAGTTAAAAAAATTTTCAATATAGGAATGATAGATAAATGAATAAGGGTGATGAGAATGAAGAGTAAAGAGATTGAAGTGATGATACCAGGTCAATTTCCGTTAGCAGCGACATTAACGATCCCAGATGAAAGCGCTGAAAAATATCCTTTGGTTGTAATGGTGCACGGAAGTGGCCCAACAGATCGGGATTCGAATGCGAAAGGAATGCCGATGAATATTTTTAAGGAATTAAGTGAGGTCGTTGCTGCAGAGGGATTTACGAGTATACGCTATGATAAACGGGGAGTAGGTGCGAGTAAAGGCGATTTTTATGAAGCCGGGGTGCAGGATTTAATTGATGACGCACAGGCTGTATTGGAATTTGCAAAAAAAAATCCAAACATAGACTCAGAGAATGTGATTTTACTAGGTCATAGTGAAGGCAGTATTTTGGCACCATTCATAAATGAAAAAACCCCAGTTGATGGGTTTATTCTTCTCGCAGGAACCGCTGAACCTCTAGCAGATACAATGACATGGCAGCGTGAGGAAATCATAAAGGATGTAAGATCAGTAAAAGGATTTCAAGGCTGGTTACTTCGATTGTTAAAAGTTGATGAAAAAATTACAAAGATAAATGATGATTTAATAAAGGTGCTGCTTGCATCTGATGAGCCGGTGATAAAGTATAAAGGGAAAAAGATTAACGCGAAATGGAATCGAGAGCATATACACATCGATGTTTCACAACCATTACAAAAGGTCACTTGTCCTGTTCTCGCTATTACAGGGACAAAGGATGTAAACGTTAAGGTCAGTGACTTAGAGAAGATCAAATCACTGGTTCAAGGTGAATGTGAAACACATATTATTCAAGACATGACACATATGCTCCGGAAAACAGACGTGGAATACAGCATGAGCAAAATCATGAATAATAATAAAAAGACGCTAAAACAACCTGTTGACGCTGAGCTAAAGGATAAAATTAGTACCTGGTTAAGAAACTGGAAGAATAGACAGCATAAAATCGACAATGCCGAAATGCTGGTAAAGTAATAGGGAAATACCAAAGGGACGGTTCTCATGGCTTATAATGTCAAAAAGTAGACCTGAACCGTCCCCATGGTTCATGGAACAATTTCAAAAACAGCACCTTGGTTAAAATCAGTCACTTTGATAGAGCCGTGAACCCCTAAATATAGTCTGGTTTGATCCAGGTTCGTTCCCAGATTGACATAAACAGCTGATTGAGACCCAAAATCATAATCAGTGGTAATAACACTAAAATCACTTAATTTTCCATCTGTTCTAATCTTTGTGTATGCTAAAACACCTCTAAGCTGAGATTGAGATCCTCTCCGAGCAAGATCGGTAAACACAATGCTACCCGTTAAATCGGGGATTCCATTCCCCATATAGGCTTGCACCCCTGTCAGTGCAGTTCCTCCAAACTTATCGGGGCGGGGATCATCATGATAATAACTAGTTAAAGGAGGAAGTCTCCTCACAGAAGTATTTACTGCTTCATTGTAAAAAGCAATTACCTTCTCCTCCAAATCCGGATTATTCGTGCAGTTCCTTCTAATCAAGGTAGGTAAAGCACCTTCCCACCCTCGCCAGCCAAAATTAATAATACCTTCCTGGTTAGACTCATCATTCATTAATGAAGATTGAATAAGCTGTGTAACCGGCATTGGTTTATAATGAACAAATGAAAAAATCGACTCTACCAGATCCTGTCCGACATTTCCTACATATTTGATATACTGATTATGAAACCTTTGAAATGAAATACCTGGTATATTGCGAACCCCTTTGGCCATTACCGTGAGTGTCTCCTGAATAGCTACAGGTAGTTCATTGAAACGAGTGACTATGGGTGGATTATTGATAAATGTATTCTTACTTACATCAATTTCAAGTATTTTACCAGCGATTTCCATATCATCCTGGCTTAAATTAAAGGGATCATACCCTGAACCACCATCTCCGGTAGTTAAAACAAGTTTTCCTGTTTCTGGTGAAAAGTTTAAGCTATGGACACCATTATGGTTCATAAAAGGTCTTCTTAAGTTAAGTAATGTCCGTCGTTTTTGAGGTTGACCATTTGATTGTATAATCCATTCTTCAACTGTATCAATATGATCATATTGAGTTTCTCTATTTTTCCATCTTTGGTTTAAGGTAGTGGGATCACACGGGTTAGGCTGAAAACCTGCTGGAGAAGCACCTGGACCTTGTGATCCTACCACTGAATAATGAAGATAAAACAGACCGTTATAATAAAATTGAGGATGAAAAGCTAGCCCGAGCAATCCCCGTTCATCATATCCACCTCCAGAATCACCTAGTTTTAAGATTCGTGGGCGAATATCTAAAAAAGTCCTTATACTTTCGTTTCCTATGTAAAAGATCTCACCTACCTGGGTGGCAATAAATAATCTTTCCATCGAGTCACCTGGAAGGATAGCCGTTTTCAAAACAGTCGGCAAATTTATCTTACTTACAATCGGCCGTAAACGAACCTTAACTTTTTTCACCTAACGTAACACTCCTTTCATATTTTTATATTTTGATCATTTATAAGAAAATATGATTAGAACTGATCTATTAGTACCAATGGTGCCTGTCACTTTTTTCTGTAGATAGTGGTAATTGGACATTAACAACTAACACAAAAAATTTTAACAAACGACAAATATATGTATACGGTGTTGAAAAAGGTTATCTCCTTGAATACGGTAAAAGTTCAGAACTTTGATAAAACGGTTACGATGATCCCAAGCTATGCACTTATTTCTGACCGTTCAAAAACTGGAGAAGGATGCAAATTTCTGGTGGAGGTCGAATGAAGCGATCTTTATTCATCGACACCAATAGTATAATAAAGTACGGTATTTCATTGAAAAAGAGTTTAAGCTCGGAGAACCTCCTCAAGCTTAAACTCTTTGATATATAGTGTATAATTTTACTGCGAAACAGTATGTGATTTGAATTCTGTTTTTCTACACAAAAACAGAATTCAATTAGATCCCTTTTACTTTTTTGAAAAACTTTTTATGGCAGCATTAATTATTTATCGATTATAGTGTGTCGGGAATACGCGACGTACGGCATTTGTAAATCCTTCAAAGAGGCCTTCGATTGGGTGACCACCGCGAATATCATTCGAAACATTTTCCATTCGATCGTAAAAATCAGGGTTAACCGAGATGTATACATTATCAATATCACGGTCAACAGATTTTACTTGATCCGCAATTTTTCGTTCGACGTCTTTGGAAAGATCTGTCTTGTTATTTTCGAGTTTTGCAGCTACATAAGCATTATTATCTGTTACAATAACATTCGCATGATCAACTTCATGCATTGCAACAATTTTATCCGCTATATGGTCAGCAACTCTCATCCTAGGTGTTTCATTATTAACATTATTTACATCAGTTAGATTATTATTAACCCCACGTCGATTGTTATCGAAAGTTGTATTCCCATTTGTTCTATCATTTACCCTGCGTCCGTTATAATCATAAGTTAAATTATTATCTGCAGGATTATTGACCCTTGCTGGTTCGTTTATATCACGATTTCGTAATGCTGTATCATTCGCTCCATTGTTATTAACCCCACAGGCAGAAAGGACCAATACTGTTAATGTCGCTGTAACTAATGCTTTGCGTTTCATAAAAATCCTCCTTTTATTTGCTCCCTCTTATATTGCCATCTTTTATTCTTTTGTATTCGTGTTTTTTTCCTGTAAAAGGAGTATGGAAACGATTTGAGGAAGGAGGGATCACGTGTTAAAAGTTCTATAGGTGCGTGTTCAAAAAGGGCTGTAATTTCTGAAAAAACAAAATACGCATCTTTGCAAAAAATGGTAAAATGGATGGGACAATACCAGCAAAATACATACGAGGTGCGTTTTTATGGGAATACTACAGGGACTTCTCATGGCTCAAATTAGCAAAAAAGTAGACCATAGGAACCTTGGCCATGGCCACCCCGTGGCCAAAGTTCCTATGGTCAAGAAAGGAGATAAAGATGGATTTAGGTCTAAAAGGAAAAGTCGCATTAATCACCGGTTCGAGCAAGGGCATTGGTTTAGAGACAGCCCTCCAATTGTTAAAAGAAGGTGTAGAAGTAACGATTTGTGCCAGGAATGAGGATCGTTTAAAGGAGGCAGCAGCCTTTCTTTTTGAACAAACAGGAAAAGAAGTATTGGTTGTAGTAACCGATGTTACACAGGAAGACCAATGTAAAAATGTAGTGGAGGCGACCATAGAAAAATATGGACGTTTAGATATTTTAGTCAACAATGCTGGAACTGTACAGGCCTTCACGTTTGAAAAAGTAGAAACCGAACTTTGGAGACAGGATCTGGATTTAAAATTATTTGGTGCGATTCATTGTGCCCGCTATGCTGTCCCGTATATGCGCCAAGTGGGAGGTGGGGCGATTGTCAATGTAACTGCGATTAGTGGGAAAACCCCTCCAGCTACCTCACTTCCTACTTCTGTCAGCAGAGCTGCAGGGATGGCTTTGACAAAAGCAATGAGTAAGGACCTTGGCCCAGATAATATACGCGTCAACACCGTATGCATTGGCTTAATACGCAGTGAACAAATCGAGAAAATGTGGAAAAATCAGGCACCGGAACTTTCATGGGAAGAATTCTCCCAGAAAGACCGTCAAATTCCTCTAGGACGTATCGGAAATACAGATGAGGCAGCAAAAGTAATTACATTTCTTGTTTCAGATGCAGCTTCTTATGTTACCGGTACTTCTGTGAATATCGATGGCGGTGTGGCTGGAACCTTATAGTTGTTAGATACCACAGGGGTCGATGGAGGAGGTCCCCATCGACCGAAACAAACAGGAAAGAGCGATTTGGGTAGATGAAACAGGTCCCCACTGACTGAATTAAACAAGTATGATCCCGGTCGGATCAATGGAGCAGCCCCGGACACGCCAAATGACCATTGATAAGGACAAAAAGCATGATTTGTTGCCCCACGTGGCCAAACCTACAGCATCAGAATAGTAATCCAATGATGGACGTAGGTCTCATGGCTCAAATATCAAAAATCAGGACAGCAGAACCGTCTCCGTGGTCTTTTTACCCAGTGAATTTATAAATAATGATAAACCTCGAAAACACCGATTATGCAAACCATCATAATTATTAATTCCGTGGTCGGCAAGTCTCCAAGTTTGAACAATAATAATATCCTTATCCTAATCGTTTTACATCCATTTCCTACTACCACTACCTATTTTTGTCAAAAAGTATAATAGGTACAGATACAACTTCAAAATTGTTTGGTGCCTGACACTTTTTTTCAAGTAGTGCTCTAAAAGAAGCCAGAAGAACCGTCTCCATATTCTTACCTCCCATTATTATCTGATTGGGAATAACTT
Organism: Neobacillus sp. FSL H8-0543; assembly: GCF_038592905.1. Classification (GTDB taxonomy): domain Bacteria; phylum Bacillota; class Bacilli; order Bacillales; family Cytobacillaceae; genus Neobacillus. The sequence continues at coordinate 4,686,381 of NZ_CP151943.1, forward strand.
TACAAAAAATTTACACAGAAGAGATTGTTGAGAGGAAATCATTTCTATATTATTACGGTATATTATAGTTAAAAAATTCTATAAATTAAGAAGGTGCTAATAATTAACGATTAACGGTATTCACACAATATTTTATGTAATAGTGACAAAGAATATTAAAATGTACAGCAAAAGGAGAATAGGATTATGCGAAAAAAACAATCTGTAATCGGGAAAATGATCCTAATCGCCATACTAATCCTAATGACAAGTGTTAACGGAGTTGCATTTGCAAACGAAGATGAGTCTACAAATGGTAATCTGGATATTTCTGCTATTGATGAGTTTATGACAAATGAAATAGAGAGACTGAACATTCCTGGTGCTTCATTGGCCGTTGTAAAGGGAGATCAAGTAGAATATTTGCAAGGATATGGGATTTCGAACGCAGATGGAGAAAAAATGACTGCACAAACGCCCATTGTTATTGGTTCAGTTAGTAAATCATTTACAGCACTTGCCATTATGCAGCTAGTGGAACAAGGAGAAATCAACTTAGAAGAGCCAGTGCAATCCTATATACCTTGGTTTCAACTTGCAGATAAAGAAGCATCTAAAAAAATCACCATTCAACACTTACTGAATCATACAAGCGGTCTTTCTACATATGATGGTCAAGTATCGATATCACAAGGGGATCAAACATTAAAAGAACATATACAAAGCTTGGAAAATACAGAATTGACATACCCTATTGGTGAACAATATCAATATTCAAATATAAATTATATCATTTTAGGTTTAGTGATCGAGGAAGCTACGAATAAATCGTATAAAAACTATATCAATGAATTCATATTTAAACCGCTTGAAATGAATAATAGCTACTCTGACCCGAAAGATGATAAAAACGATACCATTTCGGGCGGGTATCAAACGGTATTTGGGTTTAAGATGCCAACAAAGCAATTAAAGCATGAGGGAACGGTTCCTTCTGGTTACCTTATTTCCAGTGCGGAAGATATGGCCAATTATATGATTGCACAATTGAATCAGGGAGAATTCAAAGGAAAAAATATTTTATCAGCCAATGCCATGAACACCATGCATCATCCATCATCATTCATAGGGAATGATACCTCCTATGCGATGGGATGGGAAGTCAATAATGAGGAAATCTCTCATAATGGATGGACAGAAAACACATACTCAAAAGTTGTGTTAGATGGGGAGTATGGCATCAGCCTGCAGATTAATTCAATGGATTATTTCAATCTTAATGAATATGATGCCATCACAAGTGGGATCAACAAGCTGGTACATAATGAAAAACCTTCTATTTCTGATAGTCATCCATTTATGAAATATGTAATGATTGATTTGATTTTACTGGCAATCGTTCTATTAATTGTTTGGTCAGCTTACAGGATGGTTAAACCTAAAAATCGTAAAGTAACAACATTCCGTAGGATTCTAAATGGGTTGTCTATATTCGTGTTTAACTGGCTACTGCCGTTGATTATATTAATTGGATTCCCTAAATTATTTGGGCCTTTGTCTACGGTAACATTATTTGCTCCTGGAATAGGGCATCTGCTATTTATAATACCATTGCTCCTTTTCATTGTAGGAGTTGTTAAATTAGGTAAAGGAACACGAACATTAAAGAAAAATACTTTCGGTGTATAAGCTGAAAAATCGTGATTGATTTTATGAATAACAATAAATCGATACTCCTTTGCCATGACTCGAGGAAAACTGTTTAAAAAATTTAATCAATGGTGGTGTGATTCTTAATGAAAACGATCCAAAAGATGTATGAGCATTTACATTGGGCAAATCAACGGATTCTTGAAACATTGCAAAGTATCGAAGGTGAAAATCCAGAGGTAAACCGTTTATTTTCCCATATACTATTTGGAGAAAGAATATGGATAGCTAGGTTACAAGGATTGGACAGTTCCCGACTGCCCATCTGGTCAGAGGTAGACATAGCCGTCTGTGCCGAACTTGTTAGGCAAAATGAAGAGAGCTTAACAACACTTCTGACAAATATAACAAATACTGACCTAGATAAAATAATATTCTACACAAATAGTAAAGGAACAGAGTTTAAGAATTCTGTACGGGATATTTTAACTCATGTAGCATTGCATGGTCAGTACCATCGTGGACAGATTAACTCACGACTTCGAGCAGATGGTATGGAACCAGTTAATATTGACTTTATTATATTTTCGAGATAAAACGCTAGGGGTATTTCAAAGAACCCTTAGCGTTTGAACTATATAGTATTGGTCTTGTATAACTCACCAGCACTTTTTAAGTGGTAAAATTTAGTTAAGAAATTTTTCTAAAAGGAGGTGCAAAATGGAAGTAATATTAATAAGTGTTACTTCAGCTATCATTATATTTATGACTGTCATTTATTTGATGAAGGCATTCAATATCGCTTATAAGAGAAATGAAATATCACTTCGGAAATTTATTGTTTTTTCAACTTCTTCAATTGGAATAGGTGTTATAGTCGCTTCCGTATTACCCTTTGGTTATCAAAAAATATGGGATTCCCTCTACTATTTGTTTTAGGCAAATAAACGCCAAAAAGAGCACCGTTACGGTGCTCTTTTCTGCTGATTTTTATGCTGTTTTATTTGTTATAACTTTGCTATTTCTAATGTGTTTTTATACTTTTGTCCCCCAAAAGAGAACCCGTTACTATTTAACGGATATTCTTTCCTTATTTTGCAAATACATGATTCCCTATTTTCGTCACTACTTGGCGAGTAGTAATCCAATCGTCTGTCGCAATATCAGGGTTATAAAAATAAATAGAATTGTTTAAACGATCTTTCCTAGTTAGTGCTTCATCCACTGCTTGGATGGCCTCATCTGATGCAGGCTTTTTAATTTCACCGTTTTGAACGGGTGTAAAGGCATAGGCATCTCCTACTACTTCATTAATAACATCAGTAACTGTATTTGGAAAGTGAGGAGATTCAACTCGATTTAAGACAACAGTTGCAACGGCTACTTTTCCTTCATAAGATTCACCTTTTGCCTCAGCTTCTACTATCCTAGCAAATAAGTCTTTCTCTTGATTTGAAAGGGAAACGGCTGTTTCCTCTAGTATTTTTTCTGCCGTCTCTATTTCAGGTTCTGATGATGGTGCTCCTGATTCCTTCGAGGTAGTTTCCTCTGCTGCTTTTTCTGAAGTTTCTATTTCAGGTTCTGATGATGGTGCTCCTGATTCCTTCGAGGCTGTTTCCTCTGCTGCTTTTTCTGGTGTTTCTATTTCAGATTCTAAAAATGGCACTGCTATTTTAGTCGTTTCACTTGTATTCTGCATTTTAGAAATTTCGGTAATCGCCTTGGCCGTATGATTTTGTAGACCTATAAATGAAAATGTAGCAACACAAGCTACAACGAATGTTTTCATGGTGTTTTTCATGTATGCTACCTCCTGGAGTTTTGTAAGGTACAACTGTACCATGTTCTAGGAATCAATTTACAGAACAATACCGTTACATTTCATGTTAGTTTGATGAACAATATTACAAAAGTAGTAGGGATTATGACATTATTCCTATATTCATGTTATATTCAACCCAAGATTACGAAGTAGAGGAATAGTTTACCTGACTTTTTCATAAGAAAATAACTTAGGTCCATCTTTAACTAATTCTTCAAAAATAAAAATAGACGCTTATCCTAAAGGATAGCGCCTGTTCATTGTTCTTGTGCAACTTTGTTTAAGAAGAAAATTTTTTAAAAGATGATTCTTGAGCGATTAATTTTCTTCTTAATATTTTCGGATTCGTTCCAACATATACGCCTGTTAAAACAAAGGCAGCTCCAATTCCATGAGCCCAGGTAAAGGTCTCGCCTAAAAAGAAGGTAGCCATCAAAACAGCCGATACGGGCATCACATTAATGAAGATGGACGCCTTCGCGGCACCAACTTCTTTGATACCGTAATAATACATAATGAATGAAACAACAGTTACAAAGATACTCATATGGGAAATGGCCACCCAGGTTGAAAAGTCAGCGCTTAGAATATCCTGCCAAGATGTTTCAACTGATGCAAACGGAAATAAAAATATCGTACCAAAAGCAACTGCATAGGTGGTGGATTCTACCGCACTATATTTTCTTAATACCACTTTGCCGACAACGCTGTACAATGCCCAACTGATCACAGCACCGAGTAACACGAAATCAATCGGTTCAAATCCAAATTGGAACAGCGTGAGGAGATGACCCTCGGTGATAATAAAGGTAACGCCAGTTAGAGCAATCACCATTCCGATAATATGGTTTTTTGTGATCGTTTCTTTTAAAAATAATCCTGATAAAAGGACAATCAATACCGGGTTTGAGGCAATGAATAAAGAACTCTTGATAACTGGTGCATGTTTGGTAGCAAGAAAAAAACAGATATTATAGACCGCAATCCCGGTTAAGCCTAGAACTGCGAATAACCCATAATCTTTAAGTGTTGGCTTCTGTCGATTTTTTTCCATCAGCCACATAAGTGGAAACAATAGGATTGCAGCCCCGAAAAAACGTAAAAAAGCAACCGTTGCCGGCTCGAAGCTTTGAACGGCTATTTTACCTGCAATAAACGCACTTCCCCATGTAGCCGTAGCTATCGTTAACATTCCGTAGATAACCCAATGCTTTTTAATCATCCTATTCCCTCTATCTATTACTTATTTTTATAAATAGTATTGTATCATCATTTTCGCAGCTCGAAATATATTTTTTGTTAAAACTTTTTTATTAGGGATAGCAAGTTGGTGGCGTATTCGATATGGAAATCGTAGAAGAAGTAATTATTGAAGGACATATGCCATGCCAATGTAGTTGCAGGGGCAATCATGGCAGTAGAATACGCAAGAGTGGCTTACATTATGGATTCTCCCTATAAATTTCTAAATCAATATAAGGATAAAGAGAATCTAGCAAAAAGGAGCCAAGTAAATATTTGGAACCGCACGGGGTATGTAACGAATGAGGAATTGGTGGGTATTTTCCTTATGATGGTTGACACAGTTTGAATAGGGTATCCGAAAGGGAACTGAATACATGAGTGAAAAAAATAATTGCGGTCCTGGAACCCCGGTAGAGTAATGAGTATGTTTACCGGGGGAAGGGGCCTTTTTATAGAGGCTATCCATTAACTTGTGACAAAATTTCAATACGAACAATATGCAACCAAAGCAAAGGGAGCGTCGTTATATTATCCTAATCAATTATCGTAATAATCGGTGGCTTTTCTAAGTAATGAAAAAAATTGGCCCCATCTTCTTCTGCTAGTTTTGCTTCTGGGCTTGCTAATGCTTCCTGTAGCTTTTCCATATTTTCAAATTCTAATATGGTAATAAGGTATAAGTTTAGGTCAGTATTTTGTGAGCCAACTACTCGATGCACAGAATCCTTGATTATATTTGGGATATTCCTACCAAGGGGAACATGCACATTAAAATAGTGTTCGTCAAATTTCTCCTTGTCCTTTGGTTCCTCATACATGATCATCATTTTTGCCATATCATTCACTCCTTCTATTGTATATCTTGTTAAATATATTAATTTACAATCAATTTATTCCACTTTCAGTAATACTGCTGGTTATATATATCTAGATCAATTTATGTCAGACGAGAATCTACTATACATATTTTATAAATTCGAAAATGAAGGAGTTACACAGGAACAGTTGTTGCAGGTTCAATCTCCAATCGGAATTGAAATGGGTGCAGAAACAAAAGAAGAAATTGCAAACAATACCTAAATCCGTTTATCTAAAATCCTTCAATGTCATTTGCTTAATGGTTTCAATATGATCTTCCATAAGATTTTGCGCTAAAAGGATATCTGATTTTATAAGTGCATTTAAAATTTTCTTATGCTCGTTATTTGCCTGGCGCGGTCTTTCCTGGGAGTGAGCAATCATTACACCGATCCAGTTTATTTGAGCTTCCAGTGACTCCATCATTTTTATTAATCGACTGTTTTTTGAATAGGTTATTAAAGTTTTGTGGAGATTTCGATCGGACTGAAAAAAGGAGTTGAGGTTCCCTGAATCGATATCATGATCCACATCCAAGACATTTTGATAAAGTTTTTCTAAAATTGGATTTGGCATATTTGTCATTGATAATTTTATTGCGTGCCTCTCAAGTGCTTTTCTAACTTCATATATTTCTTCGATATCTTTTACATTTGGCTGACTTACAAATGTGCCAGACCTACTTTTAACATCTACTAAACCATCCTGTGAGAGTAGTTGCAATGCATCTCTTACAGGAGTTTTACTGACACCCAACTCGTTGGCGATTTCATTATAATCAATTCTCGTTCCCGGCTTTAATTCATTATTTACAATTTTATCCCTTAAAAAGTAATAAATTTTTTCATTTAAATTACGGTTATCGAAAGCTGTGTTTATCATTATCATTCCCTCCGTTTAGATAAATATATTTTATATTCAGAAAATTATTGACAATCAAAATTGTTAGTATTAATATCTAATATATCAGATATTATATTTCAACGCTAGATATTTACTTTACAAAAGGAGGGGAATTTTTTGAAAAGTATTGCATTATTTGGGTTAACAGGCCAAGGGATTGAAACAGCTGGCGAAATCCTATCAAAGATTATTCAAAATCTTGGTTATTCACATCGTAATTGGCGGGATTTTTCAACGATTATTCGTGGTGGAAATACTTCATTTGAGATCTATATTGCTGACAAGTTTGAAACTGAATCACCACCAAGACTAGAGGAAGTCGAATTGGCAGTTGTTTGGAGTGACGAGGGTGTAAATCGTTATCTACCTAGATTAAAAGATAAATCGATGATATTTGCTCCTGATAATGTTACCGGTGTTCCGACAGGGCACCAAGGAAATCCACCGAAACTTGGCTTTAATGTTTGGGCATTAGGGATTGTTAGCGGGTATCTTGGAATCCCGTTTCAGTTGGTGTTGACTGAAGTGGAAGGCAAATTTAAAAAAGGAAAAAATACTGATTTATTAGAAGTTGGTTACCAGCTTGGATTAACGGTAGGAACAGAAGAGCCACTCGTCGATCTATCAATTGAAAACGCTACCATTTCAGGGAATGATGCATTATGCCTCGGAGCAATAGCTGGGGGTGTAAGACATTATTATGGTTACCCGATCACTCCTGCCTCTGAAATATTGGAGAACTTTTCTAAGTGGCTACCACCATTAGGGGGAGGAGCCTATCAGGTTGAAGATGAAATCGCAGCCATTCATGCAGGTTTAGGCTGCAGTTACGCAGGTAAACGAACATTTGTTGCGACAAGTGGACCTGGATTAGCGTTAATGACCGAGGGATTAGGTTATGCAGCTGCAACAGAAATTCCGCTTGTATTAGTAGATAATCAGCGTGGTGGTCCGTCAACAGGAATGCCAACCAAAACCGAACAAAGCGATTTATTACATCTTATGAATGCTGGACATGGTGAATTTGCCCGGATCTTGCTTACTCCAACAAGTGTTTTGGATTGTATCGTCACCATCCAAGAAGCACTAAACCTCTCAGAATATTATCAATGCCCAGTTATCCTAGCATTAGATTTAGATTTAGCACTTAGAAAAATATCGATTCCTTGGGAAAAAATTGAAAATATGATTCAATCGGTTGAAATTGACCGAGGTCCTACCCTTTTAACGTCTTCCATTGAAGGACCTTATAAACGATATGAAGCAGTGGGCAGTAACCCGCCTCTCCGTACTGTTCCTGGTGTAAAAGGTGGAGCTTATGTAGCTAGTGGTGATGAACATGATGAAAGAGGACTAATGGAACCTGATTTCAAAAAGGTTAGAGGGACTCTGCATGTAAGGCGGTTACATAAGGCAGACTCCATCCATTACAATCGACCATTTTCAATTATTGGGAATAGCGAGGCTCCTACAACCATTATTGGTACAGGAGCAATGGGAGAATTGATTGAGAATTTTATTAAGGATAACCCTGGTGCCTATCAAGGCTTGTTAATTCGTCAACTTGCTCCACTGCCGAAGGATGAATTGAGAGAAGCCTTGAAAAATTCAAAAAGAGTGGTAGTTGCAGAGTATAATGCAAAAGCTCAAATTAGAACGATATTAAAAGATGGGTTAAATAATCAAGAAGTTCATTCCCTATTAAGGTTTGATGGTGAACATTTTACAGACAAAGAATTTCAAGAAGAAATTTCAAAAATTTTTAACGAATTGACTAGTAATCTTGCAAATTAAGGGGTGATCAAATGGTAGAGACGTTAACAGCAAAGGATTTTTCTAATGGCAATTCACCTACTTGGTGTCCAGGTTGTGGAGACTTTGCGGTATTAAGAGGAATTCAAAGCGCTTTGGCAAAATTAAATATTAGACCTGAGAATTCAGTCCTTGTTTCCGGTATCGGATGCAGTGGGAAAATATCTCATTATTTCGGTGGGTATTCTATCCACACAACACATGGTAGAACGTTACCAACAGCATTAGGAATCAAATCTTCTAGACCAGAATTAACGGTCATTGCTGCTGGAGGAGATGGAGATGGGTATGGAATTGGGGTAGGACACCTCGTTCATGCGGCACGGAGAAATTTACCTGTCACCTACATCGTTATGGATAACTCAGTTTATGGAAATACAAAGGGTCAAACCTCGCCGACTAGTCCATTAGGGTATGAGTCTTCAACTACACCGGGAGGAAATAGTGAGCAGCCAATTAATCCTTTATTATTAGCCTGGTCATCTGGTGCAACCTTCATTGGTCAAGGTTTTTCCGGGGATATAAAACATTTGGAAGATTTAATTATCAAGGGAATCCAGCATGACGGATTTTCCTTAATCAATATATTCAGTCCGTGTGTCGTCTTTAACAAAGCGCAAGGATACGAATTTTATAAAGAGAAAATCGCTTATCAAGAGCGTCCAGCGGCAACAAGTCCTGAGTTAGTAACGTTACTCTCTGAAGATCCATTTAGTGTGGGTGTTCTTTGGCAGAACCAAAAGAATACCTCTAGGTATTATCAACAAAATGTGGTAGAAAGTGATGTACTTTCCTACTTAAAAGCAAGTATTGTTTAAGGTTAATGAACCGATCAAATACGAATGATGGGGTGGAAAACATGGAAGGAAAAATCTATGAGTACTTAGAAAAATATAATTATGAAAACCTTTTCTTTTTTAATGATAACGAAACAGGTTTGAAGGGTGTAGTCTGCATACATGATACAACGTTAGGGCCTGCAACTGGCGGTCTAAGAATGTGGACCTATCAGAATGAGTGGGATGCCATTGAGGATTCACTTCGACTTGGAAGAGGCATGACATACAAATATGCAGCAGCCGGTGTTGACCTTGGTGGAGGGAAAGCCGTCATTATTGGTGATCCAAAAAAGCAAAAAAGTGAAGCCATGTTCAGGGCATTTGGACGCTTTATCAATCGATTAAATGGATTATATATTACTGGTCAAGATGTGGGTACAACGTTAAGAGATATGGAGACAATCCGATTGGAAACTCCTTATGTAGTTACGCTTCCTAGAGAGTTTGGTGGAGCAGGAGAAATTTCTCCGTATACTGCATTAGGTGTCTATCAAGCAATGAAAGCTTGTGCCAAGGAGAAGTTTGGAACGGACAGTCTTGAAGGGGTGCGTATTGCCGTTCAAGGAGTTGGAAATGTTGGCTATCATCTTGTCAAATACCTTTCCAAAGAAGGTGCAATGATTACGATTGCAGACATTGATGAAAAGAGAGTGAGAGAAGTAGCTGAAGAATTTGGTACCAATATTGAGTCTGTAGATAGAATTCATGCTTTAGAAGTAGATATTTTTTCACCTTGTGCACTAGGAAAAGTAATCCATGATCGTTCAATAGAGGAATTAAAATGTTCGATTGTCGCAGGCAGTGCCAATAACCAGTTATCGGAAGAAAAACATGGAGATTTTTTAAATGAATTAGGGATCCTCTATGCGCCTGATTATATCGCAAATGCGGGTGGAACCATTTTTGATACCGATCGTATCAAGCCTGGTGGATTTAATGAACAAAGAGGGATAAATTCGGTAAAACGAATCTATGAAACGATGACAAATTTAATTCATATTTCAAAAACAGAAAAAATACCAACCTATAAAGCTGCTGATTTATTAGCAGAAAGAAGAATTGAGAGTGTTGGTAAGGCAAAACACTTACGGAAACAAAGCTCCATCTTTAATTAAGGCTATTTCGTAAACTATCTTACTTTTAATACTAAAAATATAAATTGAATACGTAAGAGGTTTTACGATAGGATGGCGGAAGCCTTAGATTATTACGGGTTTAGACATTCATTCGAAAACCAACAATCTATGCGAAAAAAACTTAAAAAACTCGTGAGGAGTGAGTAGATTGCGATTAAAAGATAAGGTTTGTATTGTAACAGGGTCAAGCATGGGAATTGGAGAAGCGATTGCGGAACGATTTGCACAAGAAGGTGCAAGAGTGGTCATTAACTCTAGAAGCCAAGAACGGGCAGATAAGACAGCGGCTGTGCTTAAGGATAAAGGTTATGATGTCATCGCGATCGCAGCAGATATGTCCAGTAAGCAATCGGTCATTACATTGATGGAAAAGACAGTTGAAAAGTTTGGAAGGATAGATGTTTTAGTCAATAATGCGGGGGTTAATCGGATTGGACCATCAATTGAATTAAGTGAAGAAGATTGGCGGACCGTCATTGATACGAATCTTACTGGTACCTTTTTCGCCGCGCAAGAAGCAGCTAAATGTATGCAAGAAAATGGAGGATCAATCATCAATATTACTTCTATATATGGGCAGGTCTGCGTTCCTATGAGAGCGGCTTATAGCTCAACAAAGTTTGCTATGAATGGGTTAACCAAGGTTCTTGCAGTCGAATGGGCAGAGCAAAATATTCGTGTCAATGCTGTAGCTCCAGCCTATATCAAAACACCCCTGGATGAAACCGATCAGGAAGCTGGTGGTTATGGAGATGATGATGTGATTAGACGAACTCCACTAAAAAGATTTGGAACCACAAAAGAAGTCGCAGATGTTGTTTTATTTCTAGCCTCTGACGAATCTAGTTATGTAACCGGCTCCATTTATAATGTGGATGGCGGTTGGGTAGCCTATGGCGGTTGGTAAAAAGGGAGGATATTCATGGCTGTTAGAGTACTAGAAAAAAAAGAATACTTCTTTGAACCCTTAAATGGAACAATAGGTCCCGGTGAGGCGAAAATCGCTCGTTTTGTGACGGATGAAATTTCATCTACACTTGGTGGTGGCATTGTAATGATGGAGAAGTGTAAATTTCCATGGACCGTGCGTTATGATGAAATCCTATATGTAACCGAGGGTGTAATCATTATAGAATCAAATGGTGAAAAAATGGTTGGAAAAGAAGGGGATTCATTTTTCATAGAAAAGGATACACCAATTATATATGAAACTGATACTCAAGGAACTTTTCTGTTTTCATTGTATCCAGCCAATTGGAACAAAATTTAATGAATGGAAGCATCTTTTCAAATAAGGAAAAGATGCTTCGATTCAAACTTCAAATTCTCATACTTCTAAATCATCTTGTAAAATTCATCAAAGGATTAATATTCCTACTCCGTTTACTTACAGTGCATAATTTTATTCTCATTACATTAACAAACTAATCTATCAATCAGTAGTTTTGATTCGCAATAATAAAAATGATTATTCTTATAATTAAAAATGTTTCTTCTTAAGGGGAGCTTCATCTTGCACAATACTCTAAAGCCATAACCAATCAGTAAAATATATTAAAGGAGTGGGATGGATTTGAATAATGTTATTCTAATTGAACTTATTATCTACTTTGTGGCAATGCTTGGAGTTGGAGTCTATTTTAGTAAAAAAAAGTTAGGCTACGATGATTATCATCTTGGTGGAGGCAAAATACCTGGTTGGGCTCTGGCTTTTTCTGAAAGATCAACAGAAGCGTCTGCATGGTTACTATTGGGTGCTACAGGTTTTGCTTTTTCTTCTGGACTTTCTAGTGTTTGGCTTTTTATTGGTATGTTAGTTGGAGTAATTGTTTCATGGGTATTTTTAGCTAAAAAATTTATGGAGGAAAGAATAAAGTATGACGCTCTAACACTCCCAGATTATTTATCAGCACGATTCCCTAAGCATGCAAATTGGATCAGGGCCATTGGAGCTATAATCATTATTCCTTTCTTTACACTTTATGTAGGCAGCCAATTTGGAGGTACAGGTAGTACGTTAGAACAAACAATGGGAATTAATCCTTTAACAGGCATTCTTATAGTTGCTGCTGTTGTCATTGTGTATTCATGCCTAGGGGGTTTCATGTCTGTTGTTTGGACAGATGCCATACAAGCTATTTTAATGGTAGCTACACTTTGTATTTTGCCAATTGTCGCCCTAATCAAAATATGGGGAGCCGATCTATCCATTACGGATGCCCTAGTTCAAGCTGGAAATGGCGCTGATTCTTGGACTGGTGGTGCAACAGGATTTGCTATCGGGCTGCTGATCTATTCAAACCTTTCATGGGCTTTAGGATATTTGGGGGGACAGCCTCATATTAGTGCAAGATTTATGGCGTTAAAAAATGAAAAGGACGCGAAAACAGGGAGAAACTTTGCCATTCTTTGGGGAGTATTAGCATACGGCGGTGCATTTTTAATCGGGATTACAGGTTTGACCTTATACGGTTCTGGTGAAGTTGATAATGTTGAAATGATTTTACCATTTATGCTTACTGAATTACTTCCAGGATGGTTAGTTGGAATTTTACTCGCGGGCATTCTTGCAGCTATTATGTCAACAGTCTCCTCTCAATTGTTAGTCGTCACTAGTTCTATAAGTGAAGATCTCTTAACTAAGATTATGGGTCTAAAATTTACTGATAAACAATTGGTATTGATTTCACGTATTACCGTAACGATTGTTGGAATAATTGGTTTAGTGATTGGCCTTATGTCAAAATCACTCATTTATGTTGTGGTAGGATGGGCTTGGGCAGGAGTTGGAAATAGTTTTGCCGCCGCCATTCTTTTAACATTCTTCTGGAAGCGTATGTCCGGTGCTGGAGTTATTGCTGCACTTCTAACTGGCTTTATTAGTACCATCATTTGGATCAATACACCTCTTGAGGGCATCTTTACCTCCCGTGGTGCAACATTAGTTTTAGCATTATTAGCGGGGGTTATTGTTAGTTTGGCTATCCCAGAGAGAAAAGATATTTCAACTAAAACAAGTGAAGGATTAAAAGTCACATAATCATGCTTAGGAAAGTAAGATTATTCTCTAGTCATCCATCCAGACTCAACTCCTGCTTAGAATTGGTTATATAAAATAGTTGAGGTGTTCAAAATGGCAGAAGATAGTCCTGATTTAGTAAAATATTACGCTTCAAAGAGTTACTGGCTTGAAAGCTGCGGTGATGATTTAAGTCCCAGGCCTAAATTGAGAGAGGAATTGGCTGTTGATATCGCAATATTGGGTGCGGGATTCACGGGTTTATGGACTGCCTATTATTTATTACAACAAAATCCTTCTTTAAACATAGCGATTATTGAAAAGCATATCGCAGGTTTTGGTGCTTCTGGCAGAAATGCTGGCTGGTGTTCACCCAAATTTTCAATAACGCCTGAAGTTTCTATAGAACGGTTTGGAAAGGAGGCTGCTAGGGAATTACAATTATCGATGTATGCTTCTGTGAATGAAATTGAACGAGTTATTCTGGAAGAAAAGTTGATGGTTGATTGGGAAAAATCCGGTTTTATAAAGGTGACATTGGGAGATCATCTACTCTATCAATTCGAAAATGAAATAAAATCATACCAGAAACTTGGTTTAGAGGAGTACTATCAGCTTCTGAATAAAGATGAAACAAATGAACGAATACGTGCACAAGGAGTAAAAGGTAGTATCCTCACTAAGTACTCAGCTGTACTCCACCCTGGGAAATTAGCCAGGCAATTGGCTAGAATACTAGAGAGGAGAGGGGTAAAAATATATGAACAAACAGAGGTAGTAGATTTTAAAGAAGGTGAATCTTTAACACCCCCAAAATTAGTGACTAGCGAGGGCACTGTTACTGCTAATTTAGCAGTTGTTATAGCGGGAGAAGCATATCTTAGCCAAATGACTAAATTTCAGCGTCATATCATTCCGATGTACTCATCAATGGTAGTAACTGAACCTTTATCGGAGGAACAATGGGCAGCAATTGGTTGGGAAAATCGAGAGGCTGTTGGGTCAAACACATTAGCTCAGGATTATCTTCAACGAACGGCTGATGGACGAATATTATTTGGACTTGGGAATGCAGGTCGCTACCGCTATGCCTCAAAAATTAAAGATTCATATGACACTCAGGATTCCGTCATTGACTGGTTAAAGCAAAGGGTTATCAAATGGTTCCCTTCGGTTTCCCACAATCAGTTCACCCATGCTTGGGGAGGGCCAATTGGGGTTACCAGTGACTGGACACCCAACTTTCAATTTAATCAGCAAACCCGAGTGGCCAAAATTTTTGGATACTTTGGTCAAGGTGTTTCTACAGCGAATTTGGCGGGTCGAATTCTCACTGATCTAATTTATGAGAAAAAAACTTCCCTTACTGATTTGCCAATGGTTCAACATTCTTCAGCAAAATGGGTACCGGAGCCGCTGCGGTGGATAGGGGCCAGGTATGTTCAATCAGAAATTGGTCGGCTAGATAAAAGATCGGATATACATGGGATAGCACCCAAAGGAAATACCTTAGCTGAACGAATGATTCGGCACTAACATTAAGGACAAAAAGGAGTAACACCAATAAATTGCATGAATTGAAAAGGTAAGTCTATGAGTAAGGAGGGGTTATATGGAATTCTTTTTGAGTTGTTATGATAATGCATTTCCTTGTGAAGTGACCATTGATGAAGAAAATGGTAGGTATATGCTAAAGAAATCGGATTCAAGCGGAGAATATTTTAATAGTCCAACAGAATTAGTGGATTGGATTAAGAATAATTGGACTGAAAGAGAATTCATTAATCCCAATGAATTTATTGATATGATCGCTTTGTTAGATAAGTATATTTGTAAATCCTCTAATTATTGATCAAAACATAATATTATTACTAGTAGGACCTTGATAAGAGCCTGACCCGAGTAAAGTTATTAAAGGGCCAGGCTTTTTATTATGGTTATTCGAAAATTAAAAAATGTGAAAAGCCTTACTAGGAACCATCCCTACACTTTTCCTAATTTTTTTGCAATCAACGCTGCGGCCTTTTTTGGATTAAACCGGTATAATAAATCCATAATTTTCGCATCTTTTCCTGCTAATACACGATACTCTTTATTTTCCATCCCTCTAATAATAATCTCAGCTGCTTCTTTAGGGCTAAGTAGTTTATAATAATGACTTTGACCTTCCTCTCTTTCTCTTACAGCCCCAGAATTTTCTACGATGTTTGTGTTTACCCCACCTGGAAGAACGAGGGTTACACCAACATTTGAATCTATAAGTTCTGAGTGAAGTCCTTCTGTAAACATCTTTACTGCAGCCTTTGAAGCACAGTAAATCGATTGCCGTGGCACCGGAAGAAATCCACCCATGCTAGAGATATTTGTAATGTGAGCTTCTGGCCTCTGCAAAAGGTGTGGTAAGAACGCTTTACACATATATAGCGTACCGTAGAAGTTTACATCCATGACCAATTTAATTTTTTCAAAATCAAGATCATTTACATTGATAAAAGGCTGAATAATTCCTGCATTATTGATCATTCCATCCACACTTCCGTGTTTTGCGATGATCTCTTCTGGAAGCTTTTCTACGTCATCTTTATTTACTAAATTGGCTAGGTGCGTCGATATCCTTTCACCATAATCTTTCGCTAAGATTTGAGTTTCCTGTAACCCCGTTTTATTGATGACTGCTGCAACTCTAGCGCCTTTTTCTAATAGTTGGAGAACGAGCTCTCTTCCAATCCCGCCGCCAGCACCAGTTACAACAATTACTTTATTTACTACTTTCAACTATACACCCCATTATTTATCATTAATTAGTAAAGTGCAGACTTATATATATTTATTAGAACCCTTTAGATTTAATTACAATATGCTGCTGAATCATTAGTACAAGAAGGGGATTATAACGGCCTTATAAAATGGAAGAAAAATAGAGTTAAAAAGCAAATATCGCTTGAAAAATAAAATAATAATGAGGAGGGATATTACGAAAAATATGCCAGACATACAATTATTTAGAAGGGGGATTGACCCGTATTTTCTGATTAAATTCAGAGTTACCTCTGTGTAGAGAGCAATCGATGCTTTTAATACTAGTGAATTCAACAGTCTAATGCCAATAAAATGAAATTATACATTTGGGTAAGTAGAAATCAATGTAATAAAAAAAAGATAGATAGCATTTTATCATTGCAATCTATCTTTCTAATATGTATTTTTTTATTGCTCACACGCCCAATTATCTTTATCTCTGTCGTGTTTAGACGCATATGCTGGGTGAGTAGAAGGTACCCCATTAGGATGAACTTTTCTCATTTCGGTACAATTTTTAAAACTTATGACTTGGCTAGTATTCACTTGTTCATTTTCAGCAGTAGCTTTAGCTGCTGCTTCCTGTGCTTTTAGTGCCGCTTCTTCTTCTGCTTTCCTTTTTTCTTCTTCAGCTAATCGTTGCCTAGCTTCCTGTTCTTCTTTTTTCTTTTGCTCTTCTAAAGCTAGTTGTTCATCGATTTTCTTTTGCTCTTCTAATGCTAGTTGTTCTTCAATTTTCTTTTGCTCTTCTAACTCCTTAGCCTTTTGTTCTTCCGCTAACTTTTCTTTTTCTGCTTTTTCTGCCTCTAAACGTGTAGCTTCCTTCTCTTTATTATCTTCACTCATTGATTGCTTTTCATCAACTTTAGCTACTTCTTTTTGTTCAGGCGCTGTAATACCAAATAATATGAAAGATAATACAAACAATATAGCACCTCTCGTAATTACAGCTTTCCTTGATTTCATTTTAACTATGGATGGTTTGATTAAACCTAATAGAATAATAATGACCGATAATAGTAGTAAAAGCATAAAAATAGTGTTCAAAATTGACAACTGACTACCCCTCCTGTTTAGAAAAACGATAAATACATTAAAACTCATGTGGTTTCTAATATTAACCAGGTATTATTCTAACAAATATAGAATTAATTGTCTTGCCTTTTGTTTGTACACGTGGCTCCTTAGTATGAATAAGTAAAAAATGGGCATTATTCAAAAATGGATGATGTTTTTTTTTGAAAAAAACAGCTAGGACAAATGTGCTGGTATGAAAAGTTTTCCATTACTTTTCTCCTGTTTTAATTGAAAAAGAGAGGACAGAAAATAGTGAATTTGTACTGAATATTCTAAATTTACACGAAATTTACCGAGAGTTCATACCAACCTTACACAACCCAAATATGATAAAGCTGTTAAAACATTTGATAGGGGAGGAACGTAAACATGAAATCTAGCTTTAAAAAGAAGGCCATTCCTTTGCTCGCAACCTCACTTCTGGCAACCACCGCTTTTACAACTCAAACCTTTTTTAATGAGGGTGGTAATCAAAAAGCAGAAGCACAATCATTTTCAAAAGAAGAAGTGAAAAAGAAGGACGCTACATGGCTTGCGGGTGATCACCATATACATAGTGAATGGAGTGTAGGCTGGGATAATTCTACAAACCCTCCAACTCCAATCAGAGCGGGTGATGCTATTTATCCAACCGTAAAAAATGCTGAAAATGCCAAGAAGTATGGACTTGATTGGATGGTTACAACCGATCATGGAGGTCCTAACCATTCTAAAGTGAATCTAGAGCAAGCATATCCTGAATTGCTAAAATCCCGTCAAGCCGTTCCCGAAGTTCTTCAGTTCTACGGAATGGAGTTTGATACACCAGCGGCTGATCATAGTTCATTAATCATCCCGAAAAGTGAAAATGAATCTAAGACACTTTATGATATTGAAAGTCAGTTTAATAAACGTGAACCTTTTCCGAATGATGGAAGTCGAGATACAGAGTCTACGATGATTGCTGCTCTAAATTATATGAAAGGGTTGGAGGAGCTTCCGCTTATCATTGCTCATCATCCTTCTCGTTCGGCAAAAGAAATGGGTGTTTGGGGCCAAGATACTCCTGAGGAATTCCGTAATTGGAACGATGTAGCACCAAATATCGCAATTGGGATGGAGGGTGCTCCAGGTCATCAAGCAACGGCAATAAATAAAGATGGTTCTCAAAAACCAAATGGTGCTCGTGGATCCTATGGAAACGTAAACGCACCGACAATGGGTGGATTTGATCAAATGACGGCCAAGGTTGGGGGCTTATGGGATTCCATGCTGGGTGAAGGAAGACATTGGTGGATAACAGCTACATCTGACTCACATGTAAACTGGCGCGACGGAGGCGGCGACTTCTGGCCAGGTGAATATTCAAAAACGTATATTAAATCAGCGAAAAACTACGAAGATATCATGGAGAACCTTCGAAATGGGCATGTATTTGTGACAACAGGGGATCTAATCTCTGAACTGGATGTAAAAGTACAAGCTGGAGGAAAATCCCCATTGCATGCTGTGGCGAAAGGAAATTCAGCATCAATTGGTGAAACGCTCACACTTCCAGGTAAGAAAGCTAGCGATGTAACGGTAACCATTCGCTTGAAGGATCCTAACGCAGCAAACGCTAATGGTGATAAGCCAAATGTAAAACGGGTGGACTTGATTATGGGCGAAGTGAATGGGGAAGTGGAAGACCGCTCAACCGCTTTAAATCCATCAACAAAAGTGGTTAAACGTTTTACAGAAAAGGACTGGAAACAAGACGGAGAATACATCACGATTACCTATACATTAAAGGATGTAGATAAAGATAGTTATATTCGCTTACGTGGAACAAACACGGATCAACTAGAGCCAGCAGCAGATCCTAGAGGTGAGGATCCATGGTCAGATCTTTGGTTCTACTCAAACCCTATTTTCATGAAGTCTAGTAACTAAGGAAACCTAACGGAATACGGACGAGGGGCATAAAACTCCTCGTCTTTCCGTTGTCTTAGTCAATGACATCACTGAAAAAACAATAGAAATGGACGTGGATAAAATGAAACGGTTTTGGTTTTCTACATTGCTCCTCCTAATTTTATTTAACTCATTCTTTCTTAGCTCCGCTTCTGCACATACCAATAATAGTGAAGGTTTTTCAAACATCGAAGTGAAAGAAAAGTCATTGGATTATGAATTAAAGCTTGATCTGGAGGAACTAGGTCATGCACTGGAAAAGGAAACGGAACAAAAGGAGTTAATTGACAACAAGATTGTACAGCAGTATGTCAATGCCAAGCTAAAGCTTTACGCAGACAGTGAAGCGATTAACGGCACCGTAGTAAAAACCGACATTGAGATGATAGAGGACCGAGCGTTTGCGGTCATAAATCTCGCCTATAACTTTGAGCATAAACCTGAAAAACTAGTGGTTGAATATAATATGTTCCTAGATGATTCGGATCCAAGCCATGCGAATTTCGCAAGCATTAAGATGAATGGCGAACAACAAGAAAAGATTCTATCCTTCGAATCAAGAGAAATAGAGATTGGCGAAGTAAGTTTCTTGCAAACGACAAAACAATTTATCGTTCTTGGCTTAGAACACATCTTTACGGGGTATGATCATATTCTGTTTGTCATTAGTTTACTTATTGGTGCAAAAACGATTCGTCATATTTTCACGCTAGTCACAGCCTTTACGATTGCACATAGCATCACCTTAGCTCTCGCAACCTTCGAAATTATTTTGCTTCCAAGTAGGTTTGTAGAATCGGCAATTGCTTTAAGCATTGTTTACATTGCACTCATAAATATTTTTAATAAGGACTCAAAACACCAGCCTTGGCTTGCTTTTGGTTTCGGCCTCATACACGGATTCGGTTTTGCAGGGATCTTATCGGAAATGAAATTGGACACAAACCATATGGCTACTTCTCTCTTTTCCTTTAATATTGGAATTGAAATTGGTCAACTAATAATCGTTTCTATTGCATTCCCAATCATTTTATGGATAAAAAAGATAACAATAAAACCAATAAAATGGGTGATCCCTAGCACCTCAGTAGCGATATTAGCATTTGGGCTAGTTTGGTTTATACAAAGAGCTTTTTGATTGGAATAGTAAAATTCAAATTAATGAAAACAACAACATACAGTACTGGAAAGAAGTTAAACATCTACATACAGTAGGTGTCTAACTTCTTTTTTTCACAATACATTCCTTTCCTATTACCCTTTTCCATATTCGTAAATATTAAATTGATTTAGATCGTTTGTTTGGAATTTGGGGTTTATTTCAAAAAGAGAAGTTCGTGAATTTATCCTGTATATTTTTGCTGAATTACCTTTTCAATCATGAAAAAAAGGAATGCAATGCATGAATTATATGTATTTTACGAATTACGAAAACTGCGCTATAGTTATCTCGAATCTGAGATATTTATTTTTAAGAGAAATGGTATCAAGATAATGAATTTAATTGATTCAAAAGGGGGAATGAGTGTAAATCGATAACACCTTGCAGAGAATATTTAAAAGTAAAAATAAGTAATAAGAATTAAATATTTATTTTTAATTTAAAGGAAGCATAAAAAGTATGTTTAAACTTAGGGAAAAGAAGTGGAAATGGAATGGATATATTAGGGATATTTGGGATCTTGTTAGGTATCTTAACAATCATTCTATTTATTATTAAAAAGTTCAATATCATCATTGCAGCACCGATAGCGACGATTGTCGTGTTGCTGTTTAACAGTGTACCTATACTGGAGACCGTATTTGGCAAAGAAAATTCTTATATGACGGCACTTGCTGGGTTTATTGCATCCAATTTTGCTATCTTCTTATTAGGTTCTATCTTAGCGAAGTACATGGATAAAAGTGGGGCAACGGTTTCCATTGCAAATAACGTATTGTCGGTGGTAGGAACGAAGAACCCGTACAACGCATTAGTGGCATTATTTATTATTTCCGCCATTCTTACGTACGGTGGTATTAATGTATTCGTCATCATATTCGCATTAATTCCAATGGCTAAACCAATCTTTAGAGAACTTAATATTTCATGGAAATTAGTTACCATTCCTGTATTTGGTGGGACTTCAACGTTCACGATGACGATGTTGCCTGGGGCACCTTCCTTACACAATATTGTGCCTTCAACGGCTTTGGGCACTACATTAACCGCTGCTCCGCTTATTGGAATCGTCACATCCATCGTAGCAGTTGTCTTCCTACTCGTATTTATGAAATTCGCGTTGGCCAAAAGCTTGCGTAAAAAAGAGACATTTAATGTCGATGAGAAGGTTGAAAGTAGTGATGCGACAGCTAAACGTGAGCTTCCATCATTCATTATCAGTTTACTGCCTATCATCGTGTTATTAGGCATCATACTACTATTTAGCTCTGTGAGTAACATCATTATTGTCGCTTTAATTGTTTCAATAGTATTAAGTGCTATATTATTCCGTAAACAAATTGATCAGCAAATAGAGGTATTAAATCTTGGTGCAAATGAATCGTTATCATCAACGATCACAACGGGTAGTACCATTGCATTTGGTAGCATTGCAACAAGTGTTCCTGCGTTTAAGGGTGTATTTCAATTGATTCAATCCATTCCTGGACCTCCTGTACTCTCATTAATGCTTGGTACAGGTCTGATAGGTGGTATTACTGCTTCAGCTGTTGGAGCAATTGGCATCTCTGTTGCGAATTTCGCCCCTATCTATTTAGAAATGGGACTAAATCCGGAAACGGTTCACCGCGCAATCGCAATCGGATCTGGAGCTCTATCAATCGTTCCTTACTCAGGATTCTTGATTATCTTTAACAATTTAACAGGATTAACGATGAAGGACACCTTCAAAAATGGATTTATTAGTATAAGTGTTACCCACTGGCTTGCAATGACTGTTATCGTGATTATGGCACTCTTAGGTTTAGCTTAATTAAAGACTGTAACAGGTATTCATACTTGTCTGTGAAGGATTTTACAATGACGAAACATTAAGAACTTTATACCAAAGGTTTTTTATGTGATAGATTTAATTACTTTAAAAAATTTAGAACAATAATGGAGGAACACATCATGAGTAAAAAAATTGGATTTATCGGATTAGGAACAATGGGCTTCCCAATGGCAGTTAATTTAAAGAAAGCTGGTTTTGAAGTAATCGGTTATGATGCCTATAAAGGTGTTTACGAAAAAGCAGCAGCTGCTGGTTTTACAATGGTAGAAACGTTAAAAGAAGTGGCTGAACAAGCCGACGAAGCCATTATCTCAATGGTTCGTGATCATGCACAGACAGTAGACGTTATTTTTGGTGAAGGTGGTCTTTTAACGGCCCAACCTAAAAATAAAACAGTTATTGTTATGAGTACACTTGACCCAGATACAATGAATGAATTAGGCAAAGAAGTCGAAGAAAAAAGTGATTTAAGATTGATTAGTGCGGCAGTAAGCGGTGGTGCTTCAGGTGCTCAAGCTGGAACATTATCGATTATGACATCAGGTGCCGAGACAATCGTGAAATCTTTCCAACCATACTTTGATGCAATTGGATCAAATACATTCTACTATGGTGCGGAACCAGGCAACAGCCAAGTAGCAAAATTAGTTAATAATATGATTCTAGGTGTTAACATGAACACTGTCGCTGAAGGTTTAAAATTAGGTAAACACTATAACTTACCTGAAGAAGAAATATTAAACTTATTAAAAGTGAGTACAGGGGATAGCTGGGTAGTTAGAAACTGGAGTGACGTTTCAGAATGGACAGCAGCAACGGCCTTATCTGTTCTATTAAAAGACTTAATCGCTACTTACAACCAAGGGATTAAACATAATGTATCGATGCCATTTAATGCCTTATCATCTACACAATTATTTGACTCTATGGGAAAAGAGAAACCAAAAGCCTAATAATTGAAAAAGTTACCACTTAAATGGTTGATTAAACAATCTCTCTAATAGGAAAGTGTTCTGTGTTGTACAGAATGCTTTCCTTATTTATTTTGCGTGATTTCCCCTAGCCTACAAAACCGAATTTATTGCCCTTGTAATTACGGACTCTTTGTTTTCAAATGTTTTATTCATGATATCACTCTTATAATTTACATTTTTGTTCCCCCTGAGTATACAATTCAAATTAGTATGAGTAAAATGAATGAAAAGAATACAAATTATATATATTTTTCATAGATTGGAGATTACATTCATGGACATACGTCACCTTACTTACTTTATAGAAGTAGCCAAATACAAAAGCTTTACCAAAGCTTCCAAAGCCCTCCACTTGTCACAGTCTACACTAAGTAAAGTAGTCAAAAGCTTGGAAGAAGAATTAAACGTAGAACTGATTGACCGTTCCGCAAAGAAAATTAAATTAACGGAAGCAGGCGAAATCGTTTTGGCGGAAGGGGAAGTGATTATGGAATCGCTGAATGATTTATCTATCCACCTATATGATTTAATGAACCTAAAAAAAGGAAAAATAAAAATCGGCATACCTCCATTAATTGGTTTTTTATTTTTTCCAAAGATTATTAAAGGATTCAATAATCTGTACCCTGATATCAAAATAAAACTCTTTGAAGATGATTCAAAAAGGGTTAAACAGGGAGTCAGAGACGGAATAATCGATCTTGGTGTGGTTATTCTACCGGTGGATGAAAAAGAGTTTGATGTTGTTCCCTTTGTTTATGAAGAACTGTCGCTCTTCGTCCATCATTCCCATTCATTAGCGCAGAGGGAAAAAGTTGAAATGAAAGAGTTACAAAATGAAACCTTCATTCTATTTAAGCAAGAGTTTGATATTCATGACATTATTATTCAAGAATCCCTACGAGCCGGTTTTCGTCCGGAAATTGCTTATGAAAGTTCTGAGTGGGATTTTATTAGTGGTATGATTAGCGAAAACTTAGGAATTTCGATTTTGCCAAAACCCATCGCAGAAAAAGTTGATCAAGATTTAATCAAGGCGATTCCCATCGTTAATCCAAGTGTTCCATGGAATTTAGGATTTATTTCAAAAAAGAAGAAATACGCATCACCTGCAGTTCGTGAATTTATCCAGTATATTTCAGCTGAATTACCTTTTTAACAATGAAAAAGGCAGCCACAATAATAAAAGCGCTAACGGGTCTTTACTCACCATCATTTATTATTGATTTGACCCCGTATTTTTGAAAATGAAGGCACTATCCATCAAATTGGATAGTGCCTTTGTCTAATTAATTATTGATCATTAATAAATTTCGCTACATCTGTATTGTTCACAAAATTGGATTAGGTGTATATTCGCAGGAAGTTTTTCCTGGTTTCTCGTAATAATTTTAATTCCTAATTTCCACTACTTAATCAGCTTTTGAAATTTCCCCAAAGCCTAAGCCAAACACATCCCGGACATCATGAATGGCAATAAAAGCGTCCTTGTCGGCTTCCTTTACAATATTCTTCAGCTTTACGATTTCTTGGCTGCTAATGACAATATAAAGAATATCCTTTTGTGCCTTTGTGTAATACCCACTTCCGGAAAAAACAGTAACACCTCGATGCATTTTTTCATTCACTTGCTGGGCAATTTCGTCTGGCCCTTTGGAAATAATCGTTACAGCCTTTTTTGTATTGATGCCTTCTATGACAAATTGCATCACTTTTGTCGCAATATACAACAACATAATGGTAAGCATCAGCTTCTCAGCACCAATAATAAAATAAGAAGAAAAAGCGACAATTAAATCGAAAAATAACAATCCGTAGCCTAAATTCCAGCCAAGATATTTCTGTGTAATTTTGGCTAAAATCGTTGATCCGGCAGTTGTACCACCAACCCGAATAATTAACCCAATCCCTACCCCGATAATAACTCCACCAAATAATGCATTGACGACCATTTCATTTGATGAGATCGTCCATCCCTCAGTTAAGTGCAAAAACAGAGAGTTAAATAGAACAGCAATAACCGTGTAAACAGTTGTCAATTTACTTAAAAATCTATAACCAACGATTAACAAAATCGAATTAAGAATTAAGTTCACCAGACCAGGAGACCATTGAAAGAGATAATAGGCAATAATGGTGATCCCGGTTACGCCACCTTCTCCAAGCTCGTTTGGAATAATAAAAAGGTTAACTCCTAATGCAAACAGAAAAGCCCCAATAATAATATAAACAATATCTACTAATCTTTTTTTCATTACCGACCATCCTTGTATCTGTAGAATCATCCCATTATACTTGTATTTCAGTGCACATTCAACACCGTCAAAGATATATATAAATAAGAAAGAGTGGTCCAACGATAGTACCAAACAATCACTTGGATACTTTTGACGGAATTAATAAATGCTAGGAAATTGTGAAAATGGTTCCATTTGTTCTAGGGATAAAGGTAATAGAAGGAATGTGGTAACGATTCACTGCCCGGATCCGTCTTCCATCACGGTTGCACCCAACAACAAAACCTTTAATTGTTCCTCGGGAAGCTGTTGCTTTTCCCATTCTTTGTATAGACGATCAAGTGCCTCTGGGCCTGTGTCATCAGCCAATCGATAGGCACCATAATGCATAGGCACAAAAAACTTAGCCTTTAATTCAGTAAACGCTTTAACACTGTCCTCCGGTGAAATATGGGAATCAGCCATAAACCATTCCGGCTCATAGGCTCCGATTGGCATGAACACTGTATCAATGGTAAAGCGTTCGCCAATCTGTTGAAAACCGTTGAAATAGCCCGTATCACCAACAAAATAAAACGTTTTGTCTTGGCTTTGAAAAATAAAGCCGCCCCAATGGGAGCTATTAATATCGGTAAGCGTTCTTCTCGTCCAATGCTGGGCGGGGACGAAGTGAAGCATAATCCCGTTAAATTCGATGCTATCCCACCAGTTCATTTCGGTTACACGATGATACCCTTTTTTTAGAAATAGCGACCGTAATCCGATCGGAACAAAAAAATGGGGGTTTCCTTTTAATTTTTTTATGGTTGGGAAATCCAAATGATCATAGTGTCCATGTGAAATAACGACAAGATCAATTTCCGGCAAGGCCTCTAATAGAATTCCTGGCTCCGTTAACCGTTTCTGAAAACCCATTCGCTTAGCCCACACCGGGTCGGTTACTATATTCAGCCCATTCATTTGAATGAAAAAAGTGGAATGCCCAATCCATGTATAAGAAATCCGGCTTCTGTTTTCCTGAATTTCAATTAGGTTCTTGTTCGGACATTGCTGAATATTTTCGGTTAAATCTTTCACTTTGCTTCGTCTTTCCTTCTGCCATTTCCGCAAATCCCTAAACGTTTTGATGTTGTTCTCTTCATTTAAATTTGTATACCGTTTCCTCATTTTCTCACCTTGATCCGTAACTGATTTTTAAAAGAATTATAACAGAAAACGAGGGAAAGAAGGGACAGTAACCTTGTCCTGACTTTTAAATGCATTTAAAATCGTTGTCCGAAGATTATTAGAGCTTTGTGTTCATCTGATAATGAGGGTTCCTTCACTGCAAAAAAAAGTTCCTTTTCCTTCTATTCCTCATCATCCAAAACCATTTCATACAACTCGTGTAATAGAATTTTGAAAGCTTTTTGTCGAGAATTCCGTAAAAATAAGCAATGGGTTTTTAACTACTTGAGTTAAACACCAAATAATAAATAAAAACACTCCGAGTTTATAGTCTCTGAGCGTTTTTATTATTACACCTATTCTGTTAATGCTCCCGTACGCTGAATAAGTAATTATTTATTGAATATTTGGTAATCATCAATATAAAAAGCTATATTACCACAATTTGGACATACAGCGGCTTTAGTCTTTGCAGAAACATTTTTGAAAAGTCCTTTACGCTTTTGACTAATCGTAATTCCAGACAAGTCATATTCAACATTTACTTTACAATCTGTTATCATTTCAGTTTGGCATTGATTGCAAATCCTTTTCATTATTAAACCCCCTTTAAAATGGGAAATTAAAGCTAAACTACTTTGTTTCAACCCATCACAATCTATATACCTATTTTAACATATATTTAGAATTCCCCTTTCATCCTTTCAAGTTGATAGTCAATTAACAATCAATTTAACAACCTAAATAACAGTGTGACCCATAGTTATTGTCACACTGTTATTAGGTGTGATATTACCTATGTTATTTTGTGTGTCAAAAGCGAATAAATGTTGAAATAACGGTAATTAGAACAAACAGACTGAGTAATTTGTGATTAAGTCCTTATTTTGTTTGAATGATTCCTTGTCACCTTCATTAATAGCAATATCCGACAAAGCGTACAACTTTTCCTTATGCTTACTCATTTTCGTAAGAAGCTCTTTTGTTTTCCATATTCTTTCAGTTCCATTAAAAATTCATTGATGAAGTGTTATTTTTGACCATTTTATTATATGATCATACAATAAAATAAAAAGTTGGATTAAGCCAAATTATTAGTCTAAAGGAAATATAAAAATGGTTCTCATCACTTTCTCCTAAATTAGCGAGGTGATAAAAATGTGCGTTTCCAATCACTTCATTGAGCAACAAGCTTATAAAATGACCGAAGTGATAAAGGGTAATACATTGTATAAATTTGTAGGCGTGGATTTTTCAGGCGGCGAAGGTGCAGGATTTCAAAAACTAGTTGTACATGAGAATGAACATCATGATACACCAGCAAGTGGAACGGCCTTAATTACCAAGGTATTACTTCAAGATAAGGACGGTTCACTTTATTCCGTGGAACCAAATTTGAATGGATTAAGGTTTGCAAAAGGTGAAATCAGTTATAAAAAATATCAAAAATTACAAAGGAAAAATGACCTTACAATGTTCCTCTGTTTCTATGGGATTATAGGCTTTTTTATTGTTTCAATGATCATTGTGGGGAATTTAATTTAGATTATGAATAAATTTATCCTACCTCAAAGAAGGGCAAAGTCTAACCTTTTAAGGACATTTCAAGGCAGTATGTTATTAATGCTTTTTTAAATTTTCATAATGAAAGGTAAAACACCAGTAAATATTAGATACCATCTTATCTTACTGGTGTTTTTTGGGGTGCAGTACAAAATGGAGGGTGCACTTTTATTGCTCCTCTAAAATAAAGATGTCTCAAAAATGCATATCCTTAGGGGAGTCAATGGATTTCACTACCCCTTTATTCACGTTTTTTAGCACCACTAGGTTTCCTTTCATTCCTTCACGGCTGAAACCACTACCTGTTACCATTTGAATTGGGAACACTTCTCCACGGTCAAAGTATTTACCGAAGTGTCGGTCGATTGCGTGTCCTGTCACAGGGATAAAATGCCCCTTTTCTTTTTTTTCACGACAACCTCGGAGCAACATCAAACCACCTGGTTTGATGATGCGGGCAATCTCTCGTGCAAATTGATCTCGTTTTTCTTCGGCAATTGAATGAAAACAGCCCCGATCATTTACAAAATCTATGGAATGGTCCTCAATCGGTAAATCTAAGACATTTCCATAACGCCAGTCAACCTGCACCCCAGCCTCCTTTGCCCGTTCAGCAGCGATCCTAAGAGCTTCTACACTTATATCTACTCCAATCATATTCAATCCGTGTTGGGCAAGAAATACTGTTTCTCGACCAGCTCCACAGCCAACATCCAAACCCACTGTCTCCTTTGGAAAGTTGATAGTGGCAATAAAAGCAACCAACTCCTGTGACGGAAACGAAAGATCCCACATATCCCGAAAACTACCATTAATATATGCTTCGTCCCAACTCAATTTTATCACCTGCCCATAAAATTTATCCTTACTATCTATTCTATCCAAACCACTAAATTTCCTGTAAAATGAACTCCTTTATTCTACAAATGGAAGATGCCTGGCACTTTTGTTAATCGCAGTTTCAATTCGTATATAAACCCAATATAGCACATGACTCTGATAATAATAAAATGGAGGAAAGTATCAATTTTTGTCGAATGATAACTTGTATGACTATTAATAGATTATAAGAAAGCGAATAAATAACAGGTGCTGGAATGTCTAGGAGAATACTCGATTGAATTGGAGATAAAAATTTGAGAATAGTTAATTGGAATTCCGCAATGAAATTTAGAGAGAAAATTAACCATGTGTTAGATTTCTCGGCAGATTTACTAGTTATACCTGAATGCGAAGCACCAGATAAATGGAGAAATAGTCTGTATATGGATAAGATTAACCAGTTTCTTTGGTTCGGTGATAACGCCAATAAGGGAATAGGGGTTTTAATGCTAAACTCCCATTTTACATTAGAGATTCATCCAGCTTATACAGAAGAATTCAAATATATTATTCCATTAAAAGTAAGCGGGCAGGAAGAATTCAACTTAATCGCCATTTGGTCTCAGCGCACAGAAAAGCAATA
Source organism: Neobacillus sp. FSL H8-0543 (assembly GCF_038592905.1). Classification (GTDB taxonomy): domain Bacteria; phylum Bacillota; class Bacilli; order Bacillales; family Cytobacillaceae; genus Neobacillus. Next base: position 4,715,854 of record NZ_CP151943.1, read on the forward strand.
CACTAGTTATATTGGTCAGATTTATAAGGCATTAAAGCACTATGAATCTCTGTTAAATGATAATTGTATGCTGGTAGGCGATTGGAACAGTAATAAGATATTCGATCACTTAAAAAGAGTTGGTACACATTCTGAGGTAGTTGATTTACTAAACCAGTATTCCATACATAGTACCTACCATACTTTTTACAAAGAAGAACATGGTGAAGAAACTTTACCAACCTACTATTTTAGAAAAGAGAAAGAAAGGCCCTTTCACTTGGATTTTATCTTTGCTTCTAAACCATTATTGGAACGTTTAAATAAAGTGGAAGTTGGAACATATGACAATTGGATCCGATACAGCGATCACGTTCCGATATTTGTGGAATTTGATAGTTTTGGAAAAACCCAAGTATTAGTGAAAGAGGATAAAATAATGGCAAACATTAACTCTGATAGATTTTTAAGTGCATTTAATAACATTCATGATTTCATAAAGAAAGAAAGCGGGTCAAATAGACATGTTGGTTTTACTGAGGGACTGAATAAGTTAAGGCATAAAAACTTTATCCTAGCTCGTTGCTTTGATGACCTTCAAGTTTTTAATGACTTAAGAAATGTAATTGTTCATAGGAAAAATCAGGTAGAATATTCGATTGCCGAGCCACATATTGAAACAGTCATTAATATTGAAAATATCTTAGGTCACCTTATAAAACCAGAAAGGGTATACCCTAAATATGCGAGTAATGTTAAAAGCTTTACCACTGATGAGTCATTGACAACCATATTAATTGAGGTGAATCAGCAAGGATATTCACAATTTCCTATTTATGATGATAATGGTCAATTTATTGGATTACTAACGGAGAACGGAATTACAAATTGGCTTTCAAGATCACTTAATGATGATTTAATCTCAATTTCTGATACAAAGATAAATGACGTAATCCAGTATGAGGAAATACAAAGTCACTTTCTATTTGTCTCTAGGAATATATCTGTATTCGAAGCGAAAGAAAAGTTTCTCAACCATTTAGAGGTGGGAACAGTTAAATTAGATGCTCTTTTAATCACTGAAAATGGGAAAAAAACGGAAACATTACTAGGGATAATCACACCCTGGGATGTATTAGAAATATAATTAGGGGTTCTGCAAATTTATAGTGTAGATAATAAGAATGAAATGGCTTGGTCCAGTTGACTGAGCTAAAGCCACCCAATAAAAAAAGTATTTATAATAAATTATTGATGCCGCTTTGAGAGGTACTAGTTCGTTGTTATATAACTAAATGATTTCCACAATATACATCGTTATTTGACTGAGAGAAATTATTAAGTCTAATAGTTAACGATTCCAAATGAGAATAGCAGAGTTTGAGGGTGAAAATATGGGATTGAAAGAGGAATTACTAGAGTTTCTAGATGCGGAAACTGGGAACTTGAAAGTGGAGCAACCGTCTGACCGATTAACAGCGAAAGTCATCTCTGAATTTTTTCACGTAAAGCGAAATACGGTAAGTCATTACCTGAATCAGCTGCTTGATGAGGAAAAAATCATTAAGATTAATACAAGGCCAGTTTATTTTTTAAGCCGATCCATCTTTGAACGTCAATTTTTCCCACTGCCAATTTACGTTTTGAATAGTTTTCAAGAGTTGATGGCGCATCAGCCAGCCGAAAAGCCTCCTTTAGATCTCCTTGAAGGGTTAATTGGCTCGGAAGGTAGCCTGAAAAGAGCCATCGAACAGATAAAAACGTCTATTTATTATCCGGGCGGTGGATTGCCGATTATATTATGTGGTCCCACGGGTGTCGGCAAAAGTTACACGGCTGAGCGTATTTATCGCTATAGTGTGGAAAAGGAGACTCTCTCTAAGAATGCTCCGTTTATTAGTTTTAATTGTGCACAATATGCAAACAATCCAGAGTTGATGTCCAGTAATTTATTTGGATATGTCAAAGGCGCTTTTACCGGTGCGGATAAAACCAAGGACGGAATGCTTGCAGCAGCAGACGGCGGGATTTTGTTTTTAGATGAGGTCCATAGATTAAATGCGGAAGGTCAAGAGAAGTTATTCACTTTCCTTGATCAGGGAATTTATCGCAGAATGGGTGAGAGTGAAGGCAACCATGAAGCAAATGTTCGACTAATCTTTGCCACCACGGAGAATTTAGAAACAAACTTTTTACAAACATTTTTGCGGCGGATTCCTATTCGTGTCATGTTACCTGGATTGGATGAACGCGGTGAAAGAGAAAAGAAACAATTTGTCTATCTGTTTTTGATAAACGAGGCTAGGAAACTTGGGAAAGCGATTCGGATTACTACTCGGGCGCTCGATGCCTTAATCAAACACCATTACAATGGAAACATGGGTGATTTAAAAAACACAATCAAATATATTGCTGCCGCATCATTTGTTAAGAATCAAAAAGAATACGAGGTTCAGCTCACATTACATGATTTGCCCGATCGAATTTTAGAAGAAACGATTCGATATACAGACAACAAATTAAAGCAGAATCATGATATTGTTATTCAGCCGGATTCTACTCTAGATCAATTGTACGAAACCAGTATCTCTCAAATGCAGTTGATTAAAAAAACATATGGAAAAATTTTAGACCTTTTTGATGAGAGTCAAGAAAAAGGATTAAATCAAAAGTATTTTGAGCAAAACGTAATGAATGATATTCTCCTACTCTTTGATCATCTTATTTTTAAAAACTCAAAAGAAGACGCTGGAGTGAGATTGGAATTAACGACAGTTAGTGTTCAAGAAATTATTCAGTATCTTGAAACGAATTATCATGTCAAATTTAATGGAAATAGCATTTACGCTATTGCTCATTTTCTTTATTACAAGGGGAACACACTGATTAGATGGTCTGAACAACAAGAAACGATTATCGAAAAACTGGGACATTATATTGATGCATCCTATAAGATGGAGCAGCAATTAGCTAAGCAATTTGTCCATCTGTTAGAAAGCAAATTGGATGTAAAACTTTATATGATGGATGAAATTTTCTTAGCCTTCTATCTGCGAAGTTTGGCGATTGAACAGACGAACCAGCAGGTGAAAGCGATTATTTTAGCTCATGGATATGCAACGGCCAGTAGTATCGCCAACGTTGCCAATCGTCTATTAAGTAAAAATGTCTTTGAAGCATTTGATATGCCGATTGACATTTCCGTTGAAGAAACCGCCGCACGAGTAGTGAATTATATTGAACATAACGACGTATCGAAAGGCCTTGTCATTTTAGTCGATATGGGTTCATTGAAAGATATTTATTCTCAATTCAAAAAGCATGTGAATGGTCCGGTGGCCATCATTAATAATGTTTCAACTCAGATGGCATTATTTCTTGGAAGTATGTTAGAGAAGGACTTATTTTTGGAAGAAATGATTGAAAATTTGCGCATTGCAAATGAAACGGAGTATAACATTATTTATCCTGAAAAGGAAAAGGAAAAGATCATCATCACCTCTTGTTTAACTGGCATGGGAACAGCCTATCAAATTCAAAAGTTACTTGAAGCAAGTATTCCAGAAGATTTAGCAATCCAAGTGATGGCCTATGATTATAATCGGTTAGAAGAATTAGGTTCTTCGGAAGCAATATTTCAACTTTATGATGTACTAGCCATTGTCGGGACAACAGATCCAGGAATAAAGAAGGTACTGTACCTTTCCTTGGAAGATATCATTTCTGGACAAGGAGAGGCAAAGATGCGTAAAATCTTCCAGCCCATTGTAAATGAAGAACGCTTTAAAGAAATAAATGATAACTTGATTCGCAATTGCTCGCTTGAACGGGTCATTGAATCGATTACTATTCTAGATTCAGAAAAAATCCTTTCTCACGCAGAGGAATTTATCCATCGATTAGAAATTCGTTTAAACAAACGATTGCCAAATGATAAAAAAGTTGCCTTATATGTTCATGTCAGTTGTTTGGTTGAGCGGCTGATTCGCCAAGTTCCGATTGAGAACTATCATAATCTTGAATATTTTGAACAGTGTCAAAAAGAGATGATCACTTTTATAAAAGAGGCATTTAGTGTCATAGAGAGTATCTATAATGTCAAAATCAATCTCGCCGAGATCGGCTATATTTATGATTATTTAGCGGCAGAAAGTAGTTATCATGAGGAATTCTAAATAAAAACGGGGAGCGTGCCACTAAGTTGGCACGCTTTTTGCATGATATATAGGTAGAGTGATGGAATATGAAATAAAGGTGGTGATAATCATGAGATATTTGTTATTTGCCTCGCACGGCAGACTCGCGGAAGGAATGCTACATTCAGTTGAGATGATCACAGGCAAGCAAGAAAGTGTTTGGACAATGGGGGCTTATCTTGAGGAAAAAGTGGATATTAAATCGCAAATTAATGCTTGTTTAAGGAGACTCATGGATGAGGATGAATTAATTGTTGTCACAGACATCTTTGGCGGCAGTGTTAATAACGAATTTATGAATGTACTTGATGATAAACGCATTCATTTAATAGCTGGTCTGAATCTGGCAATGGTCATTGAATTGGTAACCATGAATAACCGAGAAAAGGATACGGTGAAATTAATTAAATCTGCACTGAATAATTCAAAAAGCTCGATGAGATATTGCAATCTAGATTTAAAATGTGATACAGATGACGAAGAATTTTAACAGGGAGGATCTCTCATATGATTAAGTTATTACGCGTGGACCATCGATTATTACATGGACAGGTCGCATTTTCTTGGACAAATAATTTAGGGGTAGATTCGATATTAATTGCGAATGATGATGTGCCAGTAAACGCATTAAGAAAAACCACGATTAAGCTTGCAAAGCCACAAGGAATAAAATTGGTCATTAAAAATATTGACGATTCGATAGCGGCATTGAAAAGCGGTGCTACAGATAAATATAAACTCTTTATTGTCGTGGAATCTGTGGCAGATGCCGAACGGATTGTAAGCGCTTATCCTGAAATCAAACAAGTAAATTTAGGAGGAATTAAAGCGAAGGAAGGAGCTCGCAACATTTCGAAAGCCGTGAATCTATTGCCTGAAGAGGAAGAGCTGGTGAAAAAGATGGCAGCTCAAGGTGTTGAGGTCGAAATTAGACAAGTACCAAGTGATAAAAAGGTAATTGCACAAAATGTGCTCTAAAATTTTAGTATAGGAGGGGTTTAAATGGTTACGGCATTGTTGCTTGGTTTGGTTGCTTTTATAGCACAAAGTGAATATGCATTGGGTACAAGCTTACTTTCTCGTCCCCTTGTAACAGGCTTATTGGTTGGGATTGTCATGGGAGATATAACAACGGGAGTCATTATGGGGGCAACATTGGAGCTGGCTTTCATTGGTTCCTTCTCAGTGGGGGCGGCAATCCCACCTGATGTTGTAACAGGTGGTGTCCTTGGGACAGCATTTGCGATTTCCTCCGGTGCGGGTCCAGAAACAGCCCTTTTACTTGGGTTACCGATCGCAACCTTTACACTTGTCTTGAAAAATATTTATCTAGGACTCTTTTTACCAATTCTTGCCCATAAAGCAGATAAATATGCCGATGATGGCAATACTCGCGGGATTGAAGCGATGCATTTAATTGGAGGTTTCGGTCTTTCCTTAATGCTTGGAATGATTGTTACCATCTCATTTTACGTTGGCAGCGATGCCATTAAAGGTGTGTTAGATTCCATCCCGAATTTCATTCAAACAGGATTACAGGTCGCTACGGGTATTTTACCAGCACTCGGTTTTGCAATGTTGGCTAGATTATTGATTAATAAAAAAGTGGTACCTTATTTCTTTCTAGGTTTTATCATTGTTGCTTATTTAAATGTTCCAGTAACGGGTATTGCAATTCTTGGAGCGATTGTAGCGGTAATTATGGTTAACGTTATGCAAGGTAAGAAAGTAAATCTAGCAACAAATCAAGGAGGAGTGATGAGCGATGACGACGATGAAGACTTCTGATCAAGAACAGGTTCTCGAGGATTTAGAACAAATAAAAGTAAGTAATAAAGATCTTAATCGAATCTTCTGGCGTTCCTTTCAAATGGAATTCTCTTGGAACTATGAACGACAAATGAATATGGCCTATACTTATGCGATGATTCCACTTTTGAAAAAGTTATATAAGAATAAGGAAGACCTTTCACAAGCGTTAAAACGCCATCTTGAATTTTTTAATACAACACCACATATTGTCACGATGATGCTAGGTTTGTCTGCGGCCATGGAAAAACAAAATGCGGAAAGCAAAGATTTTGATTCCTCAACGATAAACAGCGTTAAGGCCTCCTTGATGGGGCCGTTAGCCGGATTAGGAGATTCATTCTTTTGGGGTACACTGCGGTTAATTGCTACCGGAGTCGGAACATCGCTGGCCTTGCAAGGAAATATACTTGGTCCCATTTTATTTTTACTCGTCTTCAATGTTCCTCATATTTTGATTCGCTTTATGCTTACCCGGCTTGGTTTTAAAATGGGGACTGGCTTTTTACAGCGTTTGCAGCAAAGTGGAACCATGGAAAGCTTAACCTTTGGAGCTGCGATTCTTGGATTAATGGTGATAGGGGGAATGAGCGCTTCGATGATTTCGATCGGTGTCCCGCTAAAAATAGGTAGTGGAGAAGGGGCGGCACCGGTTCAAGATATCTTAAATAATATCATGCCAGGCCTCTTGCCTTTAGCGGCATTTGGAGTGATCTATTGGCTGCTCGGTAAGGGCTTTAAAGCAACCACCATTCTTATTGGAATCGCGCTCGTCGGTATCCTTGGAGTTTGGGCGGGCATTTTGGGCTAATTTTAAATACAGAAAAAGGGTGTTCCATTTGAAAGAAACGATGATGACCTATATACACGAGGAACCGCAAGTATGTAAAGAGATTTTGACAAACTATGAAGAAAATCTGCAGCCATTTAAGGAATTGATTCAAGCGAAACAGCCTAGAAATTGGCTTGTACTAGCAACAGGATCCAGTGCAAATGCGATGGTAAGTGCTAAATACTATATGGAAAAGACTGCTGGCGTATCTATCGAAATTCAAGAGCCATTTAACTTTGTTCATTATGAAAAAATAAAGCCATCCACAGATTTTATTCTTGCTGTTTCGCAAAGTGGGCATAGTTTTTCAACGATTGAAGCACTAAAAAAGGTCCATGGTGCAGGAAGGATTCCAACGGCAGTCTTGACTTCGAAGATGGATAGTCCAATTATCGAGTATGCCGATACGGTTATTGATATCGGCTGTGGGGTTGAAAAAGTCGGCTTTGTTACGAAGGGTTTTACAGCGACAGTCCTTACTTCCATGTTAATGGGAATAACAGCAGGAGCAGTACTTGGAGAGATACAAGCAGAAGAAGTAGCAAAAGAAATTGAAAAGTTTACTAGAATAATTGAGCATATTCCCGCAATGATTGAAAAAACAGAGAGCTTCTATAATCAACATGCCAGTGAATTGACTGCCATTCCACGCTTTGCTGTCATCGGCTATGGTCCAACGGTTGGTACAGCAAAAGAGGGAGAAACCAAATTTACTGAAACCGTTCGTGTTCCCACACAGGGGTTTGAGTTGGAAGCTTTTATGCACGGTCCGTATTTAGAAGTAAACCAATCCTATGGGTTGATTTTTATTAAAACCAAAGGTCATCTCGCGCAGCGGTCTGAGAGTTTAAAACAGTATCTGCTGCCATATACTGAACACTGCTTTTCAATCTCAAATGAATCTGATGACGCTGATTCGAAAAGCTTGTCTTTAGACATCGATCTTGATGAATTAATCAGTCCATTGGCTTTGGTTATTCCGCTCCAACTATTAGCTTACAGAATTGCTTCTGGAAGAGGAATTGATCTTGGAGTCCGTATATTTGATGACTTTGATAAAGTTTTAAAAAGCAAAGTTTAATAGCAGGTAAATGCAGATTACAAACGGAGGAGCAAACCAACAACATGTTAAAATTTGATGAAGGCGTCTATTTAGAAAATGGCCGGATTACTTATGAAACACGTGAGGAAATTGAAAAGATTGCTGATGAAATTTCAAAAGAGGGATTTAAAAATATCTTTTTCATTTCGGTTGGCGGATCTATTTCTATCATGTGGCCAATACAAGAAATGCTAAAACAAATGACGGATATTCCTGTTTTTTCAGAACAGGCAGGCGAAGTTGTGTTAACAGGTCATAAACAGCTTACAAAAGATTCGATTGTGATCATGGCATCTAAATCCGGAGATACAAAAGAGAGCGTTGCCGCTGCAGAATGGTGTAAGGAACAAGGTTTCCGAGTTGTGTCACTAGTAGGTACTCCAGGGACTCCATTGGAAAAGGCAAGTCGCTGGGTCATTCCAAATAAAGCGAAAAATGGCGTGGAGTTTGAATATATGCAATTATTTATGCTAGTGTTCAAAATGCTCAAAAATGCAGGCGAATTTCCAACGTACACAAAATTTGCGGATCAACTTGAAACCCTTCCGGAAAACCTATTGAACGCTAAGAAAAAATTTGAACCAGTCGCAGATGAAATTGCGAAAACGTACTATAATGAGCCATACAATATTTGGGTTGGTGACGGGGAAATATGGGGAGAGGTATACCTATTCTCCATGTGTATCCTCGAAGAAATGCAATGGGTTCGAACCAAAGCTGTTTCCTCTTCTGAGTTTTTCCATGGGACACTAGAGTTGGTAGATGAGGATGTACCCGTTTTCTTAGTTAAAGGTGAGGGGAAACGCCGAGTGCTCGATGAGCGTGTTGAAAAGTTCTGTAAACAATATACGAAAAAGCTTGTAGTCCTTGATACAAAAGACTATGAATTGAACGGAATTGACGATGAATTCCGCTGGATATTAGCACCAGCCATTTCTTCCACACTGTTAGTAGACCGTCTGGCTCGCTATTACGAAAAATACACAGGCCATGACCTAGACATGCGCCGTTACTACCGTCAGTTTGATTATTAGGGGAGAGGAACCAGTCCCCTTTTAGAGACAATGACTGTAATTGTAAAACAAACATAATCCCCTTCACGCAACATGTGAAGGGGATTTCTTTTAAAGTAGGATGATTATGGAGAGAGGTTTGGTTATTAAGCAGGGCGCTGAAAAACTTATGAAAGGATTGGAACAGTAGGTGTAAAAAAATGTATCTCCTCCTCTAGTAGCAGGAAGACAATTGAATATTATCTATCACTAAAGTGTACTGCACTTTTATTCTCCGAATTTTCGAAAATGAAGGCACTATCCATCAAATGGAGGGTTCCTAGCGCTTTTATTTGTAATAGTGAAGTAAGTACCTGTTGGAATTTTCTAAAAGATTAATAAACAAGTAATGGCTCCACCTTCGCCAATTACCATGACAGCCACACATGCCATCCCCGCTAATACTAGGATAATCAATCATTGTTAAGAGCCTGCTTTGTGGATGTTAAGGTTCTGTAAATGTTTGATTAAATCTAATGTTCAATTAAGAGGGGGACTAGTTCCCAAACTTTAAATTGAAACTTCCAAGGACAGTTACTTTACAGTAACTGTTCCATTTTTTATGTTCCAATAGCACTTTTTTCTATTTATTGTAAGTTACTTGAAAAAAGATTAAAAATGTACGGATTCACTTTAAACTTGTCCATTTCAAAAAAAGATTTTTTGCATTTAATGTAATATGAATAGAGGTGAATAGAAAATTGAAATTTTTGAAATCAGATTGCTGTAGCCCGCTCCTAGTTGGAACGACTGAAACAGATAGGATTGCTGTTGGTTATAACTTAGCATGTGGACAACAATCCAGTGTATTGTATGAGGCTGTTAATATGGAGCGCTTTCCAACCGTTACTGCAATAACTCGATTAAGCGGGTCAGAAAATCCTTGTATAGACTTTTCCCAACGGTTATTTTTATTATATGAATATTTAAATAGTATTGTAATTTTAAAATTTTTAATATATATTGAATATAGTTTTTATTATTACTTAGTTGTTTAAGTTGATTAATACCTGATACTACATAATGTTAACCTTATCAAGAGAGGCAGAGGGAATGGCCCGATGACGCCCGGCAACCGCTATTTTTTATAGTATGGTGCCAAATCCTACAGAACGAGTAAGTTCTGAAAGATAAGGAAGAGTATATACATAAACCCTCTTCCTATTTTCGGAAGAGGGTATTTTATTAGGTGCGAAAAGAAAAACACGAACATTTATATAAAGTATTAAAAAAACATTCGACTTTGTATTGCTATTTTTGATTTATTTTAGTAAATTAATAGATAAATAGTAATAAAGACGAAATATATTACAGGGGGAACATCATGAAAAAACTACTTTCACTTATTGTACTAGCTTTGGTAATGCTTGTCGCTGGATGTGGAGCTGAAGAATCAACGGGGAAAGATACGTCGCCATCGAAAGAGGCTAAGAAGAAAATTGCCCTTGTCCTTCCAGAGAAAATGGGGGTAAACCCATTCTTCCAGCAAATGGATGAAGGTGCAAAACAAGCGGCAGAAGAATTTGGAATAGAATTAAAGACAATCGAATCAACTGATCATTCTGCGATCGAAGAAAACCTTAGGGTTGCAGTTGCAGAAGGATATGATTTAATCATTACTTCATCATTTGAATCAGAGGATGCATTAAAAAAGATAGCAACAGAAAATCCAGATCGTCAGTTTGCTATTATTGACACCGTTGTTGACCTTCCAAATGTTCAAAGTGTTAATTTCAGAGAGCATGAAGCAGCGTTCTTACTAGGAGCGGCAGCAGGTCTTTCTACGAAAACCGATAAAGTCGGTATGGTCGTGGCGATGGATATTCCACTAATGAAAAAATGGACAGTCGCGTTTGAACAAGGATTAAAGGAAACCAATTCAAATGCAGAGTTTCTAGTAAACTATGTTGGAGGTTTTACGGATCCTGCGAAAGCGAAGGAATTAGCATTGTTACAAGCTTCTAAAGGAGCGGATTTCGTTGCAGGAGCTGCGGCAGTCGGAGACTTAGGTGTCTTTGAAGCAGCAAAAGAGCAAGGATTCTTTACTTCAGGTCAGGATGTTGACCGTACAGAGGTAGATCCAAAACATGTGGTTCTCTCACAGCTAAAAGGGACGGACGCTGCAGCCTATGAAACCGTAAAAGCATTTGCAAACAATAATTTTAAATCTGGCATTGTCGAGTATGGCTTGAAGGAAAAGGGTGTTGGCTTAACATATGTAACCCATGAAAGCAAAACTCCTCTTAACAGCTTTGTTGGACAGGAAGTAATTGACCAAGTAAAAGCTCTTTATGAAGAAATTGTATCTGGAAAAAGAGAAATCAAAAATCCATTGAGCAATTAATCTGAAAAAAGTAAACCGACTGCACATTGTAGTCGGTTTCCATTTTTAAAAGGGGGAAAACGATGAACTATCGGTTAGAAATGAAGGAAATGACCAAAAAGTACGGTGAGTTCTTAGCTAACGACCGGATTTCGATAAATCTGAAAAAGGGAGAGATTTTGGCGATTGTCGGAGAAAATGGTGCTGGAAAGACGACCCTCATGCGAATGCTATACGGTCTTGAACAGCCGACTTACGGAGAAATAAAACTCAGCGGTAAGACTGTAAAATTTTCAGGACCACAAGATGCAATTGAAAATGGAATCGGCATGGTGCATCAGCATTTTATGTTATTTTCCGATTTTACCGTAACAGAAAACATTGTCATTGGTCATGAACCGAAACGAAATGGTTTCTTTAATAGAAAACTAGCAGCAGAAAAAGTGAAGGAACTGAGCGAACAGTATAAAATCCATGTAAATCCATTGAAAAAAGCAGGAGATTGCTCGATAGGAGAACAGCAGCGGATTGAAATTTTGAAAGTGTTGTATCAGGGTGCTGATATTATTATTCTTGACGAACCAACTGCGGTCTTAACTCCGATTGAGGTTGAGGAATTATTAAAAACAATTCAATTTCTAGCAGAACAAGGGAAAAGTATTATTTTAATTACGCACAAGTTGCCGGAAGTGATGAAAGTAGCAGATCAAATAACGGTGTTAAGAATTGGTCGGGTAACAGGAAATGTTTTAAAAGAAAATACTGATATCGAACAGATAGCCACCATGATGGTTGGCCGTGAGCTCCAATATCTTTCCGACCGAACCCAATTCGACGGAGAACCGCTGCTTGAGGTAGACAATCTTACTATTGGCGGGAAAGACGCGAAACCGATATTGGATCATCTTTCTTTAACCGTACACCGTGGAGAAATTGTTGGGATTGCTGGAGTATCGGGTAACGGACAGTCAGAGCTAATTCAGGCGATCTCAGGCTTGAGAAAAATTGATAGTGGCAGTATAAGCTTAGGGGAAACAACCTTGACGGGCAAGTCCGTGGCATATAGAAGAAGTGCTGGTCTCGCCCATATTCCTGAAGACCGTTACCTATGGGGAGCAGCGAAGGAAGCTTCGGTCGAGGAAACAGGGGTGATGGGCTATTATCTAATGGAAAATTTCAATCAGTTTTCCTTTATTCGACTCAATGGATTCCGTAAGCTTATTAATGGATGGATTGATCGCTTCGAAATTAAAGCACAATCCCTAGATGAAAAATCAGGAAACCTATCTGGCGGAAACTTGCAGAAATTAATTGTGGCGCGTGAACTAGGATTTGAAACAGATTTTCTCATTGCGGCAGAACCGACCCGTGGGGTAGATATTGGCGCAATGGAATATATTCATGAAGCCATCATAAAGAAACGAAATAATGGGGACGGTATTCTCCTCGTTTCATCGGAGTTATCGGAAATCCTGACGTTATCAGACCGAATTGCTGTTATGTATGAAGGGAAAATTGTCGATATCCTTGAACGGAAAGATGCGACGGAAGAGAGATTAAGTGTACTAATGGCAGGAGGAAACGAGAATGAATCTTCAACGAAAACTACAACAACTGCTTAAATCGTTGGTACAGCCTGTAACGGCCGTGTTAATTGGACTTTTGACAGGGGCAGTTGCCATTAGTCTAGTAGGGGCATCTGTTTTGGAAACCTATAAAGTCATGTGGGACGGGGCATTCGGTAATTTTTACTTTGTTACCGCCACACTTGCTCGTGCCACTCCTATTATATTAATAGGTTTAGGATTGGTCCTTGCCTTTCGAGCAGGTGTCTTCAATATGGGAGCTGAAGGGCAAATGGTGTTAGGTGCCGTCAGTGCTGCCCTTGCTGCTTTATATGTTCCGGGGTCTGGGATCATCAAGATGCTGGCTGCATTGGCGGCTGGGTTTTTAGCTGGTGGCTTATGGTCACTCCTAGCGGGGTGGATGGAAACTAGATTCAAAGTACAATTACTGATTTCTACGTTACTCTTAAACTATGTAGCTGTATTATTTGCAGGGTATTTAGTTTCGGAGCCGTTTCAAGACAAAAGTGGATCGGCTGCATTAGCACAGACCCCCATGATTGATCAGGTTGCATGGCTGCCTAAGTTATTCCAAGGTATGAGTGTTCATATGGGATTAGTTATTGCAATTGTTGTGGCGATTATTCTATTTATAATTCTACGATTTACATCAGCTGGGTATGAAGTAAGAATGCTAGGTTATAACCCATTTTTTGCTGAATACGGCGGGATTAATAAAACAAAGGTGCTTCTTTACAGCATGTTCTTTAGCGGCGGGATCGCCGGACTAGCTGGGACAGTTGAAGTCCTCGGATCACACTATCGATATGTGGAAGGTTCCCTGACCGTACCAGGTTATGCATGGACAGGGTTAATGGCAGCACTTTTGGCGAACTCCCATCCTCTGGGTACAGCGGTCGCGGCGATTCTGCTAGCGGCACTTCAAACCGGTGCAATGGGAATGGAGCGAAATACCGAGGTTCCGTTGGAAATCGCCAGTGTGATTCAAGGAGTTCTTATTCTTTTTGTTACAGCAAAGATCACCATTAACTGGTGGAAAATAAAGAAGAAAGCAGGTGACATCCATGGAGCTGCTTGATCTCTCATTTTTCACGTCAGCCATCCGTATGATCAGTCCTATTCTTTTGGCTGCTCTAGGAGGAGCATTATGTGCACGCGTTGGAATCTTTAATGTTGGCCTTGAGGGTTTAATTTTAGCAGGTGCCTTTTCCGCAATCGTTGGAAATTACTTTAGCGGCAACGTGTTTGTAGCGGTTATAGTAGGTGCACTGGGATCTATCCTTGTATCACTATTATTTGGTTTGGCATCCATTCGTTTTAAAGCAAACCCAATCGTAGCAGGTATTGCCATCAACTTTTTAGTTCTTGGTTTGACCACGTTTGGTCTTCGAGCCATTTTTGATGTGAAAGGAGCCTTTTATGATAAAAACATGGAAGGACTTCCGAAGCTGGACATCCCGGTGATTGAAGGAATTCCAGTTGTCGGGAAACTTCTATCGGGCCATTCACCACTCGTATATATCGCCTTTCTAGCAGCAATTTTGTTGTACATATTCTTTTACCGTACCGTTACAGGCTTTCGAGTTCTTGCGGTTGGGAAAAATGAAGCAGCTGCCAGAAGCCTTGGTTTAAGAGTTACTGTTTTACAATATGGAGCGATTGTGGCGTGTGGAATTCTTTGTGGTTTGGCAGGTGCGCAGCTCTCACTTGGACAGGTCACTATGTTTACAGAAGGAATGACGGCTGGAAGAGGCTTTATCGCTCTTGTGGCGATGATGTTAGGTCAATCCCACCCGATTGGCATTGTTGGATCGAGCTTATTATTCGGTCTTATGGATGCGTTGAGCATTAGACTTCAGGGCTTTTCGATGCCAACCCAATTTACGGCGATGCTTCCTTATATTATCACCATCTTCGCGATGTTCTTCCTAAAGAATCGCGGGGCAGACTCACAGCTTTCAGGGCAGCAAAGCTCTAGGTAACTACAAGGAGGAATGAAAGTATGAATAAAGCAGAAAGAATTAAACGAACGAGAGTTCCGGCAGTTGATCCTAAGAGTACAAAACGTCTTCCGCCTGGTCAGGCATTAACAGAACGTTTCCCGATCCTACATGAAGGAGACGTGCCCGTTTATGATCTGGAAAAATGGGATTTAAAAGTGTTCGGAGAAATCGACAAAGAGGTGGTTCTCTCTTATGGTCAAATCAAACAAATGCCACAGACGACCATCACCGTGGACATCCACTGTGTAACGCGCTGGTCTCGTTTTGACAATGGCTTTACCGGTGTAAGATTCGGTGATTTCCTTAAGGAAATTGGTGTGACTCCTAAAAGCAAGTATGTAATGCTGCATGCGGATCATGATTATACAGCCAATATTCCTTTGAAGGATCTGCTTCAAGAAGATGTTCTTCTAGCACATTCGTTTGAAGGAGAGCCGTTAACAGAAAAGCATGGCTGGCCGCTAAGGCTGGTCGTACCGCATCTTTATTTTTGGAAAAGTGTAAAATGGATCCGCGGAATTGAATTTATTGATGAAAACAAGCCAGGGTTCTGGGAGCAAAACGGATTTCATATTAATGGTGATCCGTTTAAAGAAGAAAGGTTCTCAGGAGATGACCTGCCAATACCAGAAGATGAATGGGAGCGAAAAGACTTTGACTAAACAATTGCCAAATTTAAAAGTAGCATCAGATATACTGCCAGATCGTGTTCTAGTATGCGGGGATCCGAGTCGGGCGAAAATGATCGCCGATTTACTAGATAATCCAGTTCAACTAGCCCAAAATCGCGAGTACCATACTTATAGCGGAAGCTGGAATGGGAAACAGGTTGCGGTAGTCAGCCATGGTGTGGGAGCACCTGGGGCAGCGGTATGTTTTGAAGAACTTATTATGGGTGGCGTACAGTTCATCATTCGAGTAGGAACAGCAGGATCTTATCAAAAAGAGATTAAACCGGGAAGTCTTGTGGTAAGCACCGCTGCAGTAAGCTGTGATGGATTAACGAAACAAATTGTCCCTCATGGATTCCCTGCAGTTGCAGACCGTAAAGTTGTTGAGGCATTAACCAATGCAGCAGTTCTTACTGAAGAAAACATTCCTGTAAAAGAGGGGATCACCCTTACACTCGATGCCTTTTATTCTGGGGTTCTCGAATTTCCACATCAGCTTTATAAAAAGGCTGGAGTTGTTGCAGTAGACATGGAAAACTCGGCTTTATTCGTTATAGCTAGTATAAAAGGGGTACAAGCTGGAGCGATTCTAGCCATTGATGGCTATGCGGATGCAGAGCTTCGTGAGGAATACAATCCACACAATGACTTGGTTTCACATGCGGTGGAAGCAGAAATGCAAATAGCCCTGGATGCTATTACAGCATTATAAATGGCGAAACGGAAGGATGGGGGAACCATCCCTCTATTTCAATAATAAAATTTTAAATAGTTTTTGAATACAGCCATACAAAAGTGACGGCACAGACATAATCGGTTTTGATTACGGCCACTAGATATTACCTTCCTCGCCATGTTTTTACCAGCGACTTTACCAAGTAATTAGACTAAAGATCTTCCTCAATCGCGGCCGATTTTTGAAGATAGGTCTCGTATGATTTACTCATTAGTCCCACACCAACGTATTTGCAACAAACAAAGGCTCCTGTCCATTCGCGAACAGGAGCCTTTGTTTGTTGGTGAAGCGGAAGTCTGTTTATTACTACGGCTGCTCCCCTTGGAAATTCACATTGAAAATAACCCCGAACTTGTCCTTAACCATCCCGTACAAGGAGCTCCAATCTGTCTTATGAAGAGGTATAACGACTTGTCCGCCGTCTTCTAAAGCGGCGAAGATTTGCGCCTTTGTGTAATACCCACTTCCGTAAGTGTATACCGTTGTCAATTTATTTAAAAATTTATAATCAACGATTAACAAAATTGAATTAAGAATTAAGTTCACCAGACCTGGAGACCATTTAAAGAGATAGTAGGTAATAATAGTGATCCCGGTTACTCCACCTTATCCAAGCTCGTTTGAAATAATAAAAAGATTAACTCCTATTGCAAACAGAAAAGCCCCAATAATAATAATAATAATAACAATATCTACTAACCTTTTTTTCATTACCGACCATCCTTGTATCTGTAGAATCATCCCATTATACTTGGATTTCAGTGCACATTCAACCGCCCAGATCCGTCTTCCATTACGGTTGCACCCAACAACAAAACCTTTAATTGTTCCTTGGAAAGCTGCTGCTTTTCCCATTCTTTGTATAGACTTTCAATTGCTTCCGGGCCTGTGTCATCAGCCAATCGATAGGCTCCATAATGCATAGGTACAAAAAACTTAGCCTTTAATTCTGTAAACGCTTTAACAAATCCCTAAACGTTTTAATGTTGTTCACATCATCTAAGTTTGAATACCGCTTCCTCATTCTCTCACCTTGATCCGTAACTGATTTTTAATAAAATTATAGCAGAAACAAGGGAAACAAGGGACAAAGGACAAGAACCTTGTCCTGATTTTTTTTATGCATTGAAAATCGTTGCCCAAAGATTTTAAGGGCTTAGTGTTCATTTAATAATGAGGGTTCCTTCACTGCCAAAAAAAGTTCCTTTTCGTTCTATAGCTCATTGTCCAAACCCATTTCATACAACCTGGTGTAATAGAATTTTGTCAGTTTTTTGTCGAGAATTCCGTAAAAATAAGCGACGTGATTTTTAACTACTTGAGTTAATTTAACCGTACGAATCAGCTGCTTGAATGACTGGATCGCGATCTCCAGAACGATCTTCATTTCCTTCTCCAGATTATTGCGGTAGGCTGCAATTTTCGTCATATTCAAATATTCCTCAATTGTCTTTGCTTCGGAGAAGAAATAGTTTACCAGCTGGACAAAAGGTTGTGGAACTCTATCGCTTACAAATGTGTGGTCCAAAACGGACGGTTCTTCTTGACGTTTATTAATCTCTTGTTTTTTAGTTTTAGAAAGATTACTAGTTTCTTTAGGGTGGTTCATTATTTCTTGTTTAGGTGGTTCACTTATGGGAAAACGAAGAAATACATAGAGATTACTCGATTGTGAACCATTTTTTCGTTCGGTTTCTTGAACCGTGATTACACCTAACTCTACTGCTTTTATGATCATTCGTTTAAAAGTAGAGCGTGAAATGCCGTTATCCTTGTATTCTTCGTTAATCGCTTTTAAGATCGTTCCGATTTTGGCATTGCAAACGCCAGTGATTTTTGCAGCAAAACGAACAAGCCGTTTCAATCCAAGCAATTCCCCTTTTGAAAAATCATGCTTATTTATAGCCAGCCACATTTCGAAATGAGTATTAAATTCTTTAAGCGAACTGAATTGTGAAAACTGTTCAAACCTGTCAATGCTTCCAGATTTTAAATTCGTCATTTTGCCCACCCTTTAATCGTTTAGTTCAGGGACTTTTTTAAGCTCCCCATTCTTCCTAAAGATAGCCCGGATGAATTTAATAATCGAACGGCCAAAATTCACTTTTTACCCCGTTTTTGACGCCAAACACTCATTTTCTCGCTCAAAAGTGAATTTTTAAGGCGTTTTTTGCATTTTGGTGCGGTTTTTCTATCGAATTTTAGGTACAATGGTGCCTTTAAAGCTATAAAAGTGTCGTCCTGAATAAAATTAAACTTCAACTAAAATGGCTATCCGCTATACTCCTACGGTAAAAACAGTCAGCAGAAAGCAGATTGGGTTATCTAGAACCGCCACATTTTCATGTCAGAGGTCAGGAAAAAACTAGAATCAACATATTATTAGGTGAGTATCTTAAAGGTGATAATTCTCTTTCCAAAAATAAAGAACGTGATATACAAATTTGGCTTGAGAATAGAAAGGATCTTATGAAGGCATGAGATGATTGTAGAAAGGGGATTTTACTTATAAATATCCCATCGCTTTATAGGAGGTTTAAAATATGAGTCAAAAAGAGGCTTGTTGATATTAAGCCATCCATGAAAGGAATTCTTGAAAAGTTTCATAATCCTTAAGAATTTAGGTAGGGTTATTTTGATGAAGAAGCTGAGACAGTTGCATGGCCTGACGACCTCCATATTGATCCAGATACCTAAAATAATCGAGGCATTGCAATAAAAGAAGTTGAGAATCTAAGTAAAGCGTTTAATGATTTTCAAAAAGTAATGAATGAAAAGATATTGTTTAAAATCTAAAAAAGATCGTTGAGGGAAAATTACTATGTGGAATCCAATAATTGGAAGGTACCTGTACCCCTTTTTGTTTTATTTATCTAATTTCCGCTGTTAAAATCAGCATTTTACATTGAAATATATAGTTTTAATAACAACAAAGTTTACGAAAAGAGCCAAAATTAATAATAAAGTCGGATTTAAAGGAATATTGCTGTATTATGTTGAATTTATTAAATAGAAATATATTTTATGGGGGTGTCAAAAATAGATTTTTTACCTGATATTTATTGGTGTAACCGAAAAAAAACTGAGCAATTCCTTAGTATGTTAATCGATGATTTAATGCCTGAGTACACTCTAATTGCATCTCAAGGGAAGTCAAATGAAAAAGGACTGGAAGGGAATCTTGGAAAAATAGTCGCAAAATATCAAAAGCAATCTAATGACAGTACCGAAAGGGAAGGGAAAATAATAAGATCAACCTCATCGCTTTTTAAAGACTTATTCACGATCCTTGAAGATGGGGATAAAATCCAGAAGTTAGCTGGTTTTGATGAGGAGATCTGGAACCAACTTCGTACAGGTGAGTTCATTGAGATCGATGGTGAATTCAAACAATCCCCTGCAGAACTTGTTATGTCTAGTATGATTGAATTTGCAGATAAGTATAAAGGTTTCTACGCTGCTGAGACATCCAAAGAGGATATGCAAAAAATTGAATTTGCTACCTCTATTTTTAATCTAAAAAAAGTAACAATGATAATCAATCCTTATGTAGATGGTGACTTTAAATTTTTCACCTCTTTAGATGCCGAACATTTTTTAGAGGATCGCTATGAATTAGAAGGGGAGTTCACAATCCTGGGTAAAATAAGAAAAATATATAAACCCCATCAAAAAATTGATTTAGCTAAATTGCTACCTGGAAAAATGAAATTTAAAAAGGAACAATTGATAAAATTTATTCCAAACATGAGCCAAGATGATATTTCTTTTGATACCGAAGAAATAACTGAAGAATCATTTGAAATAAAAGGTCCTGCAATCGAAATTATGCCAATTGCAATATATCAAGCATAGCACTATATAATGTAATGGAGTTAGTATATACGATTCACGGCTTCTTCTGGATGCCAAGGGGTGTTGGTCCAGGAGAAGGCGGCCATAAATCAGGCAGCAAATGCTCTTAAGCGAGCTTTTTATGCTGTAAAAGCTATATAGATCGAATGCGAGTTAAAGCGCCAGGTTATTTCTAAATATAGGATATTCGCTGGCGATTTTTTTCTCAATATTTTGTCACCTCGGATAAAATCCCTTTTTTCACAAGAATCATATATTGCGAGATGGATGTCAAGCTTTTCAAAAATAACAACAATTATAGCAAACTATATAAGTGTATCTGTAACTTATTTTATATACCGTAGCAAAAAATAATATCCCTATGTATATATGATAATGAGAAAGATTATATGGAGTGATCACGGTGACTAAGCGATTGAACGAGGCTTTTTGGGAGTTTTGTGAAAGGTTGTTTGATTGTGTTCCAACTAATTTTCTGAGAGGTATGTTACTAGATTGGATTATGTAGTGGGAAATGGAAGAAAAATATCAGTTGTGTGAAGGGGATCCCGAGTA
The DNA here is from genome assembly GCF_038592905.1 of Neobacillus sp. FSL H8-0543. Classification (GTDB taxonomy): domain Bacteria; phylum Bacillota; class Bacilli; order Bacillales; family Cytobacillaceae; genus Neobacillus. The sequence continues at coordinate 4,736,553 of NZ_CP151943.1, forward strand.
TTTCGAGTGGATCCTTATTTTATTGGGCAGGTCACCAAGATTTTTAGATAGCAGCTCGGGTAACCAAAACAACCTCATACTTGGCCGATGCACTAACAAAAATAACTTTTCATCGACCAAAAGATTTCTTTAGATTAAGAGATGGGGCATCCTTCCGTATAGTAGAGGTTGAGGAATCTGCGCTAACATTTTACAAAAGGAGATTTCTTAAAGATAAAGACGCAGATGACCTATTGGCACGAAAGAAGTTAACAAGAAATTTAATCTTGTCTTGTAAGGAACCTGGACCAGTTAATGGTGTTGACTATTGTCGTTATGGATTTATGTCAATGATCTCCTTTGGTAATGATTTTATCTACAAAATTTATGAGGATTATTCACCCATTTCATTCGAAAAAAATGCAGCATTATTTGATGAGATAAATGGACTCCTTGGGTTGAATATGGTGCAACAATAATAGGATGGTCTCCCAGTAACATACTAGAACGTATGACACAGGGATGGGTGAGTATGGTGAACAAGAACGATTTAATGGAAAGGCTAGGAAATTTCTTAAATAAATTTCAATGATCATAATAAAAACCAAACTAACAGCTTGAAAGAAAATGATAGTAGTCAAATTGGCTGCTATCTTTGTTTTTTAGGGTTGTATTAATTGTATTAATGAAGATTATTGGAGTAAAACTGGAAATAGCAGAAAAATAGATACTAAAATAGGTAGACGAGCATATATTCTTAATAGTCCATTTGTAGGAGGAATAAGTCAAGGAGGTCTGGTATGGAAATTTTAATAGGAATAAAGTGTAGTAATGATTGTAATTGTGAAAAGCAAATCACCTACTATTCTAATAGTGGAGAAATAATTGAAAAGAATTATTATTGTAGAACAGCTCTACTTCATGTGGAAAGTATTCCAAAGAAAATTAAAGATATTTGCCTTGCATTAGAAAAAAACTCAATATTTTTTAATACGACAGATTAATTTGTAAAGTGGAAAACTTTTATCTCCAAATCCCACAAACGTTTTATTACCAATGTGAAAAGGAATTAAAAAGGTATATAGGAAATATTCCACAATCAATTCATGATTTATTAATATCAAATATTAAAGACGATTACGCAATGATAATGTTCGGATAGTAAAAAGATGGAATCTACAAAATGTTGAAGAAATAGTATCCGAGGTAATTGCCGAAGTAATTTATAAATATGATGAACTAATTACTGCAGAGGTATAACTTGTATTGGAGATTTCTCTATAGAATTCAATAGATAGTAAGGAGAAAATATGTTTATAACAAAAACAGATTATCTGGCTTATAAGCAATGCCCCAAAGCCTTTTGGTTAATGAATAATGCCGATCATTGGAAATCCAAAAACGACTCTGATAATTCTAAAATAGATAAAGTGAATATGGTTACTGAAGTTGCACGGGGTTTATTTCCGGGTGGGAATCTAGTTAATTTACAAGGTTATAAAAAAATGATTCAAGAAACAAAGAAACTTATTAGTAACGGTGTATCGATTATCTACGAAGGAACTTTCGTCTAAAATGGCATACTGGTAAGATGTGATATTTTAACTCGGGAAAAGGATGGTTGGCATTTGTTTGAAGTGAAATCTTCAACACGTATGAAGGCAAAGTTCCTGGATGATCTTGCGATTCAAGCTTTTGTGCTTCAAAACAATCTACCTATTAAAAGTGTCAATTTTGTCTACCTCAACAAGGGTTATGCTAGAGAAGATGAGCTTGATTTATATTCACTTTTTACCATTGCTGACGTTACTGAGGAAACCACAACACTACAACCGACAGTAGACAAAGATATTGTTACGATGAAAAGCATCGTAGGAAAACGCAGCTATAAATATGATATTGGTAACCACTGCGAGAAATATGGGAAAGATGATAATCCGTGCATTTTTGTAAACCAATGCTGGAGTCACATTCCAAATTATTCTGTATTTAACCTTGCTAGAATAGGGAAGAAAAAATTTGATTTGTTTCAAAATGGAATAATAAAAATTGAAAATATCCCAGATGAATACAAATTAACTAAAACACAACAAATTCAAGTAACTGCTCTAAAAGATAATAAGGACATAATTAATAAAGCTGAAATCACAGAATTTATGTCAAAATTCTACTCTCCTTTATATTTTCTGGATTTTGAGACCTTCCAGCAGCCCATCCCATTATTTAAAGGGATAAAACCATATCAACAAATACCTTTTCAATATAGTCTACATATATTGGAAGATGAAAGTTCTCCTGAAGAACATAGAGAGTTTCTTGCAACAGCTGGGAAAGATCCAAGGAGAGAGCTTGCTGAAAAATTAGTAGAAGATATTCCACTTGATGTTTGTTCTATCGTCTATAATCAGAAATTTGAAAAAATGGTCCTAAAAAACTTGGCGGAATCCTTTCCAGATTTGGCAGATCATTTGATGAACATTCATGATAATATCGTAGATTTAATGATTCCATTTGAGAAGAAGTGGGTCTATAGGAACAAAATGAAGGGTAGTTCTTCTATAAAAAATGTTCTACCTGCACTACTTCCTGGAATTGCAGAGCTCGAATATAATAATTTAACTATTCAAAATGGTTCGATGGCAATGGAGGTATATGAAACTTTACATTTACGAACTCCAGATGAGATCGAAACAATACGTAAAGACCTACTTTCATATTGTAAACTCGATACATTAGCTATGGTGCGATTATGGCAAAAAATAGCCGAACTCAGTCAGGATGATTGATATAAATTTAGTAATTTAAATTGTTTATTAATAATTTTTGGGAAAGAGAGTGCTAAATTGGCAACTTCAATTAATGGAACGATCTATACCGTGAGTTCAATTACTGAGGCAATAAAAAATGTAATAGATAATAAAAAGGAATTTCATGAAGTAAGTATTCAGGGTGAAATCTCGAACCTAAATACCCATTCCGGCCACATGTACTTTACATTAAAAGACAAAAATAGCAAACTTAGTGCAGTAATGTTTAATGGGAACAATAAACACTTAACATTTGACCCAAAGGATGGCCAAGAGGTAATAGTTGAAGGGAAAATTACGGTATATTAACCAACCGGAAATTACCAGATCCTAGTTAATAAAATGTCTAGTACAGGTAATGGTAAACTATTTAAGGAATTCATAGATTTAAAGAAAAAGCTAAAAAATGAGGGATTATTTGATGAAAATAGAAAACGAGCAATTCCGAACTTCCCAAAGAAAATTGGGGTATTAACATCACTAAAAGGCGATGCTGTTAGTGATATTGTCAAGACAATTCTAAGAAGAAATAAGATGGCAGAAATTATACTTTATCCTATAACCGTACAAGGGAATTCAGCTCCAGCTTCAATTATTAGTGGTCTTAAGATAATGAAACAATACAATGACATTGACCTTCTAATTTTGGGACGTGGTGGTGGTTCTATAGAAGATTTATGGGCATTTAACAATGAAGAAGTTGCAAGAGAAATTTCAGAATCACTTTGTCCGGTAATTTCTGCAGTTGGTCATGAAACGGACAATACAATATCTGATTTTGTTGCAGATAAAAGGGCATCTACACCAACTGCAGCTGGAGAACTTGCCACACCCATAACATATAAGTATTTAACCGAGCAGGTAAAGACTCTATATTCTAAAATGAACAATGGAAGTAATAGAATACTAAAAGCAAAAGAAAACCAATTAACAAGTTTTAATCGAATGTTAAAAATTTCTCATCCCAAAATGAAAGTGAAGAATGGTGAGAAGGTCCTGCAAAATACCTTAAACAAATTGAACAACAGCAAGAAACAAATCATCCAAACGAAACAGGCTAATGTAAGTTTATTAAACCAAAATTTTAAACTAGTAAATTTGAAAAACCAAATACATTCCTCGCAAGAAAAAATGCACCAAATAGCTAAAACGTTAAACATAACAATCCACCAAAGAATAAACCATTCTCAAGTAAAAAAACTAGCATTATCACATCCTGAAAAAAAGCTCTCAAATGAATTCGAGAAACTTAAAATAATAAACGACTCTTTGGAAGTGACTTGGAATCATGTAATGAAAGAAAAAGATCAAAATCTCAAAGAAATAGGATTAAAATTTGATGGCCTCAGTCCATTTAAGATATTAAGTAAGGGCTACGCTTTTGTACAGAAGGATCAATCTATTATTAACAATGCCTCAGGATTAAAAGCTGGAGATCGAATAAAAATATCATTCGAAAATAATTATGCAATATGTAAGGTTGAAAAGGTAGAAGGAGGAGAAACGGATGAATAATGATATTAATAGTTTAACATTCGAAGAGGCATTATGGGAAATGGAAGAAGTAGTGGAAAAACTAGAGGAAGAAAATGTTACTCTCGAGAACTCGATTGATTTATATCAAAAAGGAATGGAACTATTTAAAGTGTGCAATCAGAAGCTCACAGAAGCAGAAAATAAAATTTCTAAGTTAGTGGAAGAAAATGGAGAAATAAAGAAGGTAAGTGTAGGGAAATAACCACAAATTTTTTAAAAGTAATACTAAAAGGAGATTAGAAGTTCTAGTGTATGCATCTATTGTTTCAAAATATTAAAGTGCTTGGATAAGGTTTCTATAAAAAAATGGCGGTGAATCTCATGAAAAAAACCCTTGTAATTGAATACTTCTGTGACATAAATAATAAATTAATCAATCAAGTAATTATGGAAATTGAGAAGGCAGCAGTAAATGGATTTGAAAGAGTAGTTCTATTAATTGCTTCTAACGGAGGAGATATAGATGCCGGCATAAAAGGTTATAATTACTTGAAATCGATGAATGGAAAAATCCAGATTATTACTTACAACGTTGGATTTGTCGAATCTGCAGCTATTTCCTTATACTGTGGAGGTGAAGAGAGATACGCCGTACCAACTTCTCATTTTCTCATTCATCAAGCAAGAAATACTTACTCCGATTACACAGTGAATAAGATAAAAAATGGAATTAAACTGATCAAAGAAAATAATAAAAGAAGTATTTCGATTATAAAAGACAATGTAGTACAAAGTAATCGTAAAGTTTTGGATGCCTATTATGCTGGTACAACTTTATCCCCTATAGAGGCTGAAAGTTGGGGATTGATCAAAGCACAATCGAATGGGGTAGATGATAATTACTTTAAAGCTATTGGTTCTAACTACGAATATTTTAGCCTATACAAATAGTCTGGAGGATTCAAAATGAAGGATCTTTTTATTGATTTTTGTGCAGATTGTGAATTAAATTCTATTTATAAGCTATTTGAAATAATAAATAATAATCCTTCCACTAGGATCGTTCTTAGAATTAGTAGTATTAAAGGCAACTGTTTTGCGGGTATTCTGGCCTTTAATAAACTTAATGCTATTTCAAATAATATTGAACTTGTTACCTATAATTCCAGCTCTATTTCAGCATCAGCATTACCAATTTATTATGCAGGAAATAAAAGATATGCTGCTAGTACATCTGATTTTCAGATAGGTGTTAATCAGTGGTCATCTGAAAAAAGAGATTTGGAAGGATTAGTGGAAGATTATCATCGAAATATGTCTTTTGATGAGATAGTTATACGAATATTCAAATACCGAAACGATTTAATTAATTTTGATATAGAAAATAAATTCTATAATTGTGAGACAATTTCAATTGAAGAAGCACTAAATACAAGACTGGTTCATGAAATTAGAGAAAATATTAAAAACGAGCTTATAAATGTTGATTATTCCTATTTTATTATTAGTCAAGATATTAATGATAAACTAGTTGTTCAACAGTTAATATAACGACTATTCAAACTGAATTTTTGTGATTGTTTTTTATATTTTACTAGGATTAAAGGAAGCTTTGGAAAGTTGGAACAGTTGGTATGAAAGATAATTAATATTATCCTATTTGGCTAAAAACTTATCACGAATTCGACTAACTTAATGTAAGTAAGGAACTAAAAAATCCCCAATGTAGGGGATTTTTTTTCAAGTATCACAAGTGTTTATCTTAAGTTATATGTTTTATTAAGGTTTTTTAACCTTTTTCAGTAATCCACCTATGTACTTCTTTAACAAGGTTTTTGGCGGCAACTTCAGGACTTTTTGAATCGATATTCCAAGCACACTGACTTATTTCAATGTCACCTAAGGTTACTTTTGGAAGTGACAGTGTTTTAGCATCCTGAAAATTTAGAAGAAGTCCACGTTTAGATTTCGCAGCAGCTGCAAATGCTGTTACTTGGTATAAATCTTGACGTTTCCAGTAGCCTTTTGACAACTTATATTTGACATCCCCGACCCCTAATCCATCTCCAAAAACTAGGTCAGGATTTACTTTTATTAAACTCCCTTGAATTGTCTCACCAATTTGATAAGGTTTTTTTTCTACAGTTTCATTAGTTAAATGTTCGGTAAGAATAGTCCTAAGTCCTGCTTCAATAACAACAGGAGTTGGTAATAAAAAGGATATAATTGGTAGTTCACCGTATCTCAAATTTAGACCAATCCTGTGAAGAATATGTTTTGCTAGAATTAAAGCATCATGATAATAATATGAGCGACGATCTGTTTCAATGGTAAGGTCCGTTGATTGTAATCTTCCAACTCCATCAAAAAGGGATAAAAGGGGTGTTGCTAATTTTTTCCATTCATCATTAATCATGCTAATAGTTAATAGTGCCTCTACAATCACTCGATTTAAAGGATGATCAACTATAATGTCATCATATTCACAATCAAACAGTAATCGACCCATGGAATAGTTCATAATTACTTTTCTCACATCAACGTTTCCACGTATAACAGGGAGTGGTTCATTTACTGTTTGGTAAGTTGTAAGAATTCCTTGGCGTACCAATTCTTCAACATACTTTAAGAAAGATAAAATGAAAAGGTCCACCAAATTATGACCACTTTCTCCAAATGCTTTTTCGGAAGCGAGACGTGGCATTCGTGTCGCTTCCGAAAATAGATATAAAAAGTGATCTATTGGTATTTTAGGATTTACTTGGATATTTGCCTCTCCTAAACCTATTATACCAATTGCATTTCTTACAATTACCTCATAGTTGCCATCAGAAATTTTTCTACAAGAAATTATGGATCTTTCCTTAGACATATATTCATCGTCTATATGATTTTTATCTTGTGCTAATTGTTCAGCCAACTCGTACCCTAGAAATTGTAAAGCTTCAGCTTGTTTAGAACTTAATTTAAGTATCTTTGGTATCGTCTCTGTCAGTTCCATTTACTTCCTCCGGCCATAAAACATCAAAATTAAATTTTATTTGTAATTTGTCTTCCTTATAATTTATATAATATTCTTCAATAAGAGGAAAAATCTTACGGTCCCACACGCGTTTCAGAATTTCCCTTGTAATTTCTTTTTTCATAAAGTATGAGTGCCCGATTTCATGATGGCGGTCAATTTCTGAACGAAGTTGGTTGTTTAAGGATGTAAATCCTTCAATCAATTTATCTACTGAATATGCTTGTTCTTTTTTGTTATTATAAAACTTTCGTAACAAATCAGATCTTGCACCTAATTCAAATATTTCAAAACGTCTTCTCAAAGCATGGTCGAGTGCACGAATATTTCGGTCTGCCGTGTTCATGGTTCCAATTATGTATAAGTTACTTGGGAGTTTAAAACCTTTAGAATACTGTAAGTCTATTTTTCTATCTCTATATTCTAGTAGGTAAAATAACTCTCCAAAGACTTTAGGCAAATTTGCTCTATTCATTTCATCTATAATTAATACATATTTCTCTTGTTTATCCCTTGCTTCATTTGCCCATTTCATCAATACTCCGGGGGATGCATCAAATTTTATTCCTGCAGATGTTGGTACAGGACGGAGTCCCTCAATAAAATCTTCATATGTATAACTAGGGTGAAATTGTACTAACTTAACATTTTCTATTCCCGCAATAACCCTACCAAGTTCCTCTGCGACTAATGTTTTTCCTGTCCCAGGGGGTCCAGCTAGAATTATTTGGCCATTTTCCAAAAGAGTTTCTTTTAAATCCTTTATAAAACTAAGATCCAAGTTTGTTTTTTTTTGCATTTCGCGCATGAAATCATACCTTTCATATGGGAATGAAAATTTTTCACCAGTATTCGCAATTGCAGTTATTTCTTTAGAATCAATCCGTTTTTTCTTCAATACTAATTTATTGATAAATTCCTTAGAAACTTGATGAAAATTAGCAATATACACATAGCAATTAGAAGATGACATTCGTCCTACACGTACAATTTTTGAGGAACTAATAGAAGTAACATCATGAATAACTTCCAATACCCTTGAACCCCAACATTCGTTATCGCTATGATAAAAATTAGCATAGGTTGGAATTGAACTGTTTAGCTGTGTTTTTATTACATTAATGGCTTTATGTTCCTCACTAATCTCTAGATAAATGCCTTTAGGGTAATATTCTGACTTCTCTTTGATTTTTCTTAATTCTGCTGCAGTTACTTTACAGAAAAGTGACTGAGGTTCTACTTGGTAAAATTTAAATCCGGTATACTCAATAGATTCAAGGACATTAAACAATTTCTCAAAATCACTTACCAAATCTTCATTACTTGGAATTGCTCCATCTTTGTATACAAATGACATAACGTTCCCCAAGGAATATAGCTTTGGCCGCTCGGAATTTGTAATTTGATGTAGATCTATATCATTTTTACTTATTCCTGTGACTTGCTCAGTAAGAATATTTAAATCCTGTTTTCTTTTTTGTATGACTACTTGTTGAAAACCTTCAGTTCCTTGGTTTAATGATAGATATACACAACTGCCATCTCCTGCAAATAAATAAACTAAATAATAACCTAACCCAGGTTTACTCGTATTACGCGAATAAAATGAAATCCAAGGGCAATCAACCCATGTATCCCTTTGAAAGCAACTACTATTTATTTTTTTACGTGAGAAACCTAGTCTTCTCGCAAATATATCTGGCCCCGATTGTTCAATTAGTTCTTTATAGCGAGTGGGATTAGATGTGGCTCTGGAGGAACTAGCTCTAGTTTTTAACAAATCTAATATTTCTTGTAAAAAGGTTTGCAATAAAAATAACCTCCTAATTGGTGTGAAAATTATATACTTTTTATTTTACACGAAAAAATATTTTTGAGTGAAAATTCGGAATTTAAAAGGTCGTTCGGTGATAAGGCAATCTGCGATATGAATATCATATCAAATATACTAGCTATCAAAACATTTAAGTAAGCGACGAACCCACTCAAAGTAATAAAGCATCTTTATTCACATAGGACTAACAGTCTATACTTTTTCAGGAAAAAGAAGGAAAAAGCAGATTTATGTAGAAGTTTGTATTAAGTATCAAAGATTTTATAAAATGACCAAATTTAGTTGTATGAGGTAGGGAACTGTTCATTTTAGGAGGGAATCTTTTTGGAATTTACATTTATTCACGCAGCGGATATTCATTTAGATAGTCCGTTAAGAGGTTTGGAAAAGTACGAAGGAGCTCCTGTGGAGAAAATTCGTAATGCAACACGTGAGGCATTTCAAAACTTGGTCGACCTGGCAATTGAAAAAAAAGTAGCCTTTCTGCTTATCGCTGGTGATCTTTACGACGGAGATTGGAAGGATTACAATACAGGGCTATTTTTTATTAGCCAAATGATTCGACTACATAAAGAAAAAATTAATGTTTACTTAATTCGAGGAAATCATGATGCACAAAGCCTCATCACTAGAGAATTAAAGTTACCTGCGAATGTCTTTGAGTTTTCCGTTGACCATCCTAAGACGATAACGATTGAATCTCTACAGGTTGCATTACATGGACAAGGTTTTGCATCAAGAGCTGTGACAGAAAATTTGGCAACATCGTACCCGCAAAAAAAGGAAGGATACCTAAACATTGGTCTGTTACATACAAGTGCAACCGGACATGAAGGCCATGAAAATTATGCGCCATGTTCAGTAGATGACTTAAAAGCAAAAGGCTATGATTATTGGGCATTAGGTCATATCCACTTAAGAGAAGTGTTACATAAAAGCAATCCAGTCATCCTCTTTCCGGGTAATATCCAAGGTCGGCATGTTAGAGAAATTGGAAATAAAGGATGTACCATTGTTACGGTAAAAGAGGGACAAATTGAACAATATGAACACCATACCCTTGACGTGCTAAGGTGGGAAGTTTGCCAGGTGGACGCTTCTGCTTGTGAAACGGAACAAGATGTATTAGATATCGCCAGTGAAAAATTGGAGCAGCTTATGAATCAATCCGATGGTAGGTTCCTGGCCATACGATTCCGAATAACCGGTGCAAGTGAAATTCACCAAAAGTTAATTGTGGAAAAAGAACATGTGATGAATAATATTCGCTCGATGGCTTTAGAAGTGGGTACTGGAGATGTTTGGATTGAAAAGGTAAAAATTGAAACAAGTAGAAAAATCGATATCAATGAGTTAAAGGAAAATAGCACCCCTATCGCAAGCATTCTAGAATTCATTGAACAGATTCGGAACGAACCAGAAACGGTTGAATTGCTATTAGCGGAATTTAAAGACTTACAAACCGTATTACCCCACGAATTAAAGACGGGGGAAGATGCTTTTGATTTCACAAATCCAGCAATCATTGAAGATAGAATTAAAGAAGTAGAAGATCTAATTTTACATTACTTGACTACGAAAGCTGGGGAGGTAATTGCATGAAAATAAATTTTATAAATTTGAAAGCATTTGGTCATTTTACCGATTACTATTTACATTTTGATGAAAAGAAAAACTTTCATTTACTATACGGTCCAAATGAAGCAGGAAAAAGCACGATCCTTCGTTCCTTTACTAACTATTTATATGGTTTCCCAAAGAACACACCAGACACCTTCCTACACAGCAATCAAAAGCTGAGGATTGAAGGTGAATTGCAAAACAAAAAAGGGGAAAAGTTGAATTTTACTCGACGTAAAGGTCAATCAAAAACTGTATTAGATGCCTACAATAACCCACTCGATGAAAAACAAGTTCTTCAATTTTTAAACGGAATGAGCAAAGATCAGTTCAATAACATGTTTGCGCTAGATCATATTCGATTACGTGAAGGTGGAGAAAGTCTTCTTCAAAGTGATGGAAATGTGGGTCAAAGTCTATTTTCTGCTGCAACAGGAATGAATGCACTTCGGAGCGTTTTAGACGAAATGGAAATAAAAACAAGCAAGCTGTATACAAAAAACAGGCCAAAATCAACGATTAATAGTGCGATTAAAGAAGAAAGAGAATCGTCGCTAAAAATTACAGATAACCAAATGAAAATACAAGATTGGAAAGAACTAGAGCGAAACTATGTTGAGGGTAAAAAGAAAATAGAGGAATTAAAGACAAGAATTAAAGAGTTAAGAGAAATGGAACAAAAATACTTGCGACTAAAACAAACTTTACCAAAAATCGCCCTTTACAAGGAAATGCAAGAAAAATGTGAAGAGCTTTCTACCGTTCCCGACTTACCAGAAAATATAGAAGATTTACGAAAAGAAAATGTGCGAAATTTAGAAGTAGCTAAAATTGCCAAGCAAAAAGCAACGAAGGACTTGGAGCAAGCACAAAAACAACTAGAAACAATTGTTATCCCAGAAGGAATTCTTGACCAAGCATCTTTTATTGAATCCTTGTATCGGGAAAGCAGCAGTTATCGTAAGGATGTCGAGCAGGTGCCAATTCTTCAAGGAGAATTTCGTCAATTAGAACAAAGTATTCTCGCCAGGTTAAGAGAGCTAGGTCAAGTTACGGACAATTTTGATACGATAGAGCAATATCGGATCAGTACGGAGCTTAAGAAAAATATTCATGAATTAGCGGATCACAAGCTCGTATTAGACAACAATGCAAAGAAGGCAAACGACGATTATAATTCTTTAAACAATGAGCTAACTGAGATTCAAAGTGATATTCAAGAGGTTAACGAGGCGTTTGATGTGGAGTCACTTGATGCTGCCATTAGTAGAATTCGAGAGGAAGGAAAGCTCGAGAACCTATTAAAAGAAAAGGAAGAAGAATTACGACAAGTTGAGCAGCAACTAACAGAGCTAATCCACAGCTTGCCTCTGTTTAATGGAACAAGCGATCAATTATTTCAGTTAAAAGTGCCTACGTTAAAGGAAACCATTAAGAAATTTCAAAAAGACAATGAAGAAATTTCTAGCAAAAAAAAGCAGTTTGAAAAAGAAATTGAGGATGAAAATAAAGCTATTCTAGATTATGAAAATAGAATTCGTGAACTAGAATCACTTGCGGATATACCGACGATAACTCAATTGCAAGAATCGCGTAAATATCGGGATGAAGGCTGGCTAGTTATTCGCCAAAAATTGAATACAGGTAATCTTGACGAAGCAGCACTATCCGCCTTTTCAAACGGTCTGCCACTTGATTTGGCATTTGAAAGAAGTATCCATGAAAGTGATGGTATTTCAGATACGATGCGAACCGAGGCTGAGAAGGTCGGGGTAAAAAATAATTTGCTCCTTAGTATTGAAAAAAGTAAAAATAATTTGAGTACACTTAAATCATCATTAGAAGGTTTAGTGGAAAAAGAGTTCATTTGGAATGGGCAATGGAAAGAACATTGGCAATCCGTTCATTTTGAACCATTATCACCACCAGAAATGTTAGAGTGGCTGGATCAATATGAAGCGATTCTTGAACGTAATCAAAGTAAAGAGACAATAGCTGTCCACGTAAAAGGGTTAAATGAAAAAATCGCAGTGTTTATGGAGTTGCTAAGAGAATCCCTTAGGGACATTGAACCAGGTGCTGACTATTCGACACTTGAAGAACTCGTGAAAGCAGCAGAAAGAAAGAGTAAAAGAGTAGCAGAAGAGAAGACCAACCGTAAAAACTTGATAAAAAACTTAACGAAAATAAAGAAAAACCTAGAGATCGCTAAGGAAAAAGTAGCAGAAACCGGTAAGGAACTTGAAATATGGATAGGTAAATGGGACAAGGTAATTGAAAACCTAAAGATCTCAAAATATACCTCTCCAACAGTGGTCAAAGAGCTTCTTGAGACATACGAAGATTGTGTAACTAACTATGATAAACTAAAGCACGCAGAAAAAGAAATAGATACCCTAACCAAAAGAATTAATGCTTTTGAATACAAGGTAGAAAGCATCAAGCAAATCATTAACATCGAATTAATTCCTAATGCGATGGACCTTGCCGTAATAACGTTGTTTGACGCATTACAGAAGGCAAACAAAGACCAAATCGAGATTGACAATCTTAATAGTCAAAAAACGAATGCAACAGGTGAACTTGAAGAGGCGAAAAAGCAAATCACTCATGCAAATGATGTTCTAAAAAGGCTACTCGAGCAAGCCTGCTGTGAATCAATTGAAGAACTTGAAAAAATCGAGTCTGACTATAAGGAAAAGTGTAAATGGAAGGACAAAATTGAACAGTTAGAATTACAGATTATCGAATTGGGTAATGGTCTAATGCTCAATGACCTTCTGGAAGAAGCAAATCTTGCAAACAAAGATTCACTAGATATTGACTTGGATGAAGTAAAGCAAGAATTAATAACTTTGGATAAAGCTCGATCTGAAATGGAACAAGCACATGGTGTAGTAAAAAATGAGTACACAGAAAAAATTGAAGGAACGAACTTTTCTTCGGTAAAAGCAGCAGGAGAAAAACAAAGTAAGCTAGCAGCCATTGCAGGGTACACAAATGAATACATCAACTATAAGTTAGCTTCACTATTGTTACAAAAAGGGATTGAATACTACCGAGAAAACAATCAAAGCCCAATCCTAAATCGAGCGAGCGAAATTTTCAATCGACTAACACTAGGGTCCTTTGATGAACTAACCGTTGACTATGACAAAAAAGACCAACCAATCATCATGGGAGTTCGCAACAATGACGAAAAGGTAGAAGTTTCAGGTATGAGTGATGGCACAACAGACCAATTATATTTAGCTTTACGAATTGCAAGCATTGAAAATTATGTAAAAGACAATGAACCAATCCCATTCATCGTGGATGATATCCTTGTCCACTTTGACGACGAAAGGTCGAAAGAAACATTAAAAGTATTACTGGAACTATCAAAACATACACAAATCATATTTTTCTCTCACCATTATCGTTTGATTGAACTAATGAATGCAGTATCAACTGATAGTTCCTCTTATCAGTTAAAAGAACTCAACACTGTAACCGTATAGTGTGTACTGTACAATTACCATAGTAGAAAACAGGGAGGGGCACAATTAGTATTAACGCTAGTTGTGCCTTATTACTTGTAAGACTTCATATTGTACCCTATATAAATTACCCCTTAGTCTATTTTGTTAGTTGTTGGTGACGTAACAAGATTCTACTAGTAATTCCGTTTCGAATGTGACTTATAGTTTACTATGAAAATAGGGGTTGCTCTGATTATGGTTATGCAAAGAGAATTAATTGGTCTAAGAATTTTTATGATAATCTATTGATATACCTTGAATCTTTTAAGAAGGTGAAATGGTTAGAAAAGCAAAATTTAAAGCAGTTTGATCTTTTTGATCTATTAGGATTTTTTAAAATAGGTTAAGTTAAAATCATAGGAATATAAAAGATGATAGTTAGCATGTTCTCATTGCTATATATCTTTTTCCTTACTGCTCACATGCCATATTATCCCCATCCCTGTCATGTTTAGAATCATATGCAGGGTGGGTTGAAGGTACCCCATTAGGATAAACTTTTCTCATTTCAGTACAATTCTTAAAGCTTATGTCTTCGCTTGGAATTGTTTCTTCAACTTCAGTAGGGACCTTAGCTGCTTCTTCCTGTGCTCTTTGTGCAGCTTCTTCTTCAGCTTTCCTCTTCTCTTCCTCAGCTAATCGTAGTCTTTCTTCTTCTTCCTTTTTCTGTTGCTCTTCTAATGCTTGTTGTTCTTGAAATTTCTGTTGCTCTTCTAATTCCTTAGCCTTTTCTGCTTCTAAACGCTCGGCTTCCTTCTTTTCATTTTCTTCATTTAATATTTGCTCTTCATCAGGTTCACTGACTTCTTCTGTTTCGTCAGGCATTGTAAGACCAAATAATATGAAAGATAGTACAAACAATAAAGCACCTCTTGTTATTGCAGCTTTCCGAGACTTCATTCTAACTAAGGATGGTTTAATTAAACCTATGATAATAATGATGACCGATACTAAAAGTAACAGCAAAAAAATATTATTAAGAATTGACATATGACTAATCCTCCTTTTTATAATCGATAAAAATATAATGCCTATGTAATTTTACATTTTATTCAAACATTAATGAACAAATAGATTCAATTATCTTGCATTATTCCTTTCAATTGTATGTTAACTCGAAGGACATTCATTTATTCAAACTACATACAAACAAAAGCATCGGAAGAATAAAATAATAAGTGGTATAATTGGGTAAATAAAACAAATATGCTTGTTTATTTATTGGAAGCTTTCATTAACATAAGAATGTATGGACTAAAGGAGAAGAAATGAATAACTACATTGTTATGCAAGGGCATACGTATCATGAGGAAAAAGAATTAGGGATCATTTGGTCACCGCAACAAGACAAAGGTGGGAATGTTCCACACTCTTGGCTCCGTATGAAAGAGGTGCAAAAAGGAGACCGAATTTTTCATTATGTTAAAGGGTTTATTGTTGCCATAAGTATTGCAACCGAGGATTTTAAAACGGCTCCTAAACCTTCCATTTTGCAAAATCATAGCAATTGGAATAATGAGGGCTATATTGTGAAATTGGATTACCATGAGTTAGACGTAGCTTTAAATTTGAAAGCGAATTTAAGTGAAATACTTTCTCTTCTTCCAATCAAATATTCCCCATTTCAACAAAACGGGGATGGTAACCAAGGCTATTTATACCCATGTAATGAGGAACTCGCAATAAAGCTTCTTGAACTGATTAGTGAGTTAAATATCTATCAAGTAAACCAGGAACAACTTGAACTATCGATCGATAATGTGAGAAGAACGGAACGAAATACCTTAATACCTGTTATTGCTGAAACAGAATCAGAAATGAAAACGAAGGTGCGAATAGGTCAACAGAAATTTCGCAAGGCCCTTATGCCATTGTGGAATTCTAAATGCGCACTTTGTAGTATTGACCTCCCTGAATTACTTCGTGCGAGCCACTCAAAGCCATGGAAGGATAGTACGAACGAAGAACGATTAAATCCGTATAACGGGATACTGCTTTGCTCTAACCATGATGCCCTGTATGACAAAGGATATATCGCTTTTGATGGACAGGGGAGACTACACATATCCTCTTTGATAGAACCCGAGAATTACCTAAAATATGGATTAATGCCAAGAACAAAAATAGATCTTCAGCCAGAAAATAAGCCATTTTTTAAATGGCATAAAAAGTTTATATTTGGAAAAGGGAGTATGGAAGAAAGTTGACCTGGTCAGCTTTCTTTTTTTAAAATCAATGGCTGTATTAAACAAGTCAGTTGATTTGCGCTTAAATAACAGCGAAAGTAAAATAAGCGGAGATTTTCCGGTTATTTGAAAAATGGAGCTCGTTTCGTGGAATATTAACGGAGATTTTCCGGTTATGCTATGCAGACATCCCCCATTTTTATGTTTTTTATATAAATAGGCGGAATCTCTCCGTCTATTTCTTACGATTAGTCAAGTGTATTTTAGTTAATTCATTTATGTTTTTTTATTTAGATGTATTTGGGAGGGGTACCCCTCCCAAATACATCTAAATTTTTCCATAACGAAAAGACCTCACGATATTCTTTTTTTCGAAAGGTCAGTGTGCTATAGTGAATATAAACTTGGCTACGATTTCTGAGCTGGTAGTGCGGACTCATAATCGTAAAGTATGCCGTGTGTCAGTAACTGAAACATCACTTTCAGAAACTTATTGATACACGCCACAATCGCGACCTTATGAGGCTTTCTCTGAGGTTGCGTTTTTAATTTGTAATAATAGTCTACTAAATGATTAGGTTTTCCTTTTGCCATAAGCATCGTACAAATCATAAAAAATAAAATCTTCCGTAGCTTCTTATTTCCTCGTTTATTAATACGATCACGGTATTGTGTATTGCCAGATTGATAGCGCATAATATCGATGCCAACGTAAGCGTTCAGTTGTTTCGCGTTTTTAAATCGGCGAATATCACCTAGTTCGCCAATAAGTCTGCATGCTGTTGTATCACCAATCCCTGGAAAGGAGCGTAATACGGTATATTCCTTTCTTCCTTCAGACATCATAACCATCTGTTTCACAAGCTGGTCTTTCTTTTCCATTAAATCCGCAATACGTCGGGCATAATCGCCTACTTGATTACAACGAATATCCGTTGGTTCAATGGCAGGATATGAATTTTTCGCAGCTTCTAATAACACGATGGCTTTTTTCTCTGCACGTTCTAGTGAAAGATTTTTACGTGTATTACTTTTTAAACGATTTTTAATAATTGTCTTTGACTGAGCTAATAAAAGTGCTGGATGTGGATACAATTGCACAAAATTTAAAAATAGCGCTGAACTCGGTGTAATAAGTCGTTCCAACTCTGGAAATGAAAGATGTAAAATGGCATGCATACGATTGCGTAAAAGAATAAGTTCTTCTTCAATCTCGTCATAATAACGAGTAATCGCCCGCATCTGTTCATAATATTCATTCTGCACATACGTCGTTTCACGTTCTAATTTAAAGTGGGTTTTCGCTAACTCATGGGCATCGCTAATATCGGTTTTGTTTCGACGCATTGAAGCCATTTGTAGGTTCGCTTCAAGCGGGTTCATGCGACAGTATGTATGTCCGTGATCCCGTAGAAACTTTTCAACTGATTTTGAATAGACACCCGTCGCCTCAAATACGATTTCAGGGGCTTGTCCATCAAGAGCCGTTATTTCCTTAATACGAAGGTGTAGCTGCTCAAAATCAATGCGTGTATGATACAATTCCCCTTCAAATTCACATTGTCTATAGCCATCATAAATGGCAATGGTACTTTTCCCTTTACTGACATCAAGAGAGATGACATGTTTCATATAAATATTCTCCTTTTATAACCAATCATAGAAGTCTTCACAGTGCCTTATCGATTCCATTTTCTTATACACGATCTCTAAGACCCAACATACTAAACTGATTCAAACAAGGGTGTGAAGTTGGCCTGTTTAAATACGGACTCTTACATGGTCCTATAGACGGATCGACCTTCCTTCACTTCTACTATAAAAAAATAGTAGCACAAACCATGGCCTTGGTTTGTGCTACTAATGTTAGTATGTTTAGGCTATTTTTAATGCTTTTTACCAAATACGCGGAATTTCTCCGTCTATTTAGATTCTTAAAATTAATAAAATCAACAATATCCTTTAACATAGCCTTAACAATAAATGGTATGGATGTTACTAGGATCGAATAAAGCTTAGAAAAGTTCAAACATTAGTTACTAAATACCTTATGATGTATTATGCGAAAGATAAGTGCCAGGTATCACCCGAGAAATTGGGCGGTGCCTGGCATTTTTTTTAGAATGATGAAGACAGTTGTTTATTTCCAATTAATCAAACCTATCACTCATTAAGAACGTATTATATAGAAATGGCACATTTCTGCCCTGACAGGATTGATTCAGTTTGCTGATTATATGGTCATATGTGCGTGGGTAATGAATTCATATTTTTTATATAAGAAATCTATCCCTATATCCTGCAATTCTCCAGGAAACATAGACAAATAAACCTAATATGGTATTCTTTTGGTATATTTAATGATTGAAAGGTTGAATGTGATGTACAAGAAACAAGATTTAGTTAATCATCTTAAAGAATTGGGAATCGACGAAAATGGATCATTACTTGTTCATTCATCAATGAAAAGTATTGGACAAGTAGAGGGTGGGGCGGATACTGTCCTTGATGCACTTTCAGAATATATGAAAAATGGTCTTTTGGTTTTTCCCACCCATACATGGTCGTATATTAAAGCGGAGAATCCTCGATTTTATGTCAAAGACTCACCATCTTGTGTTGGTTTATTAACGGAACTGTTTCGAAAACGTCCGGGTGTTGTTCGCTCATGGCATCCAACGCATTCAGTAGCTGCCCTGGGAAAAGAAGCACATGAATTTATTACGGGAAATGAAAAATTCGACACTCCTTGTGCACGGGAATCGAGTTGGGGGAAATTACTCGATCAGAAGGCAGTCATCTTGTTAATCGGAGTCGATTTACGTAGATGTACATATATTCATGGAGTCGAGGAATGGCTTGATATACCAGGTCGATTGACCGATGATCACGAAATGCTTTACACAATCTTACCGGATAACACCGAACTTTCCATACCGCAAAGAAGACATATTGGTCATACCTCTGAAAAATACAATCGTGTTGAAGATATTTTTCTAAATAATCAAGCTATGTACAAAGGGCAATTTGGCGATGCAACAGTAAGAGTATGTGACTCAGTAAAAATGACAGACTTGCTAAATCACTTACTAAAAGAAAAACCAGATTTATTTTCTTGATTTATGGGGACGGTTCACATGTATCATTTGAATTTTCAAATGATACATGTGAACCGTCCATTTGTTATCTTTATTTATTTACGGCCTGGACCCCAGCCATTTGCGTCGTTATCCACCTGAGTTTTCTGGGGGACAATGGCAAAGAATTGGCATTGCCCGAGCGTTGGACGGCTCGTTATTGGAACCTGGCGGGACAACTTTATATGGTTAAATAGTGATGCACTTACAAAAAGCAACAAACGCGGTCAGTCCCATTTCTTGGAAAACTGGCTGCATTTTTTTACGCTTTGTTTGAAGACTTTACAATCCTGGGAAAAAGGCTTGGTCCAGCAAACGGTCTTATTTCCTTAGATATTATCTTGTAGTGCCAGACACTTTTAATACTTTAAATAAACATTCTCCCTATTTCAGAGCTGGTTTTCTATTTTCTTTTTCATTTTTGTGTAAAATAGAATAGAAAATAAAAAAGAATAGGTGATAACATGAATCAATTATCCGATTTTGTATCCAAGCATCATCATCAAAATGTTGAGGAATTAAAAGAATTACTACGTATTCCAAGCATAAGTTCCTTATCTGAGCATAAAGAGGACATGCAAAAAGCAGCTTCCTGGATCGCCAATAAGTTAAAAAACATTGGAATGGAACATGTTGAAATCGTACAAACAAAAGGTCATCCGATTATTTATGCTGACTGGCTTCATCAGGAAAATGCACCAACTGTATTAGTATATGGTCATTATGACGTACAGCCCGTTGACCCGATTGATTTATGGGAAACCCCTCCGTTTGAACCAGACATCCGAGATGAAAAAATCTTTGCCAGAGGGGCAACAGACGACAAAGGGCAAACGTTCTTACACATTAAAGCAGTTGAAGCACTACTAAAAGTAGAAAATAAATTACCGGTAAACCTAAAATTTTGCATCGAAGGAGAAGAAGAAATCGGAAGTCCTTATCTTCCACAGTTTTTATCCGAAAATAAAGAAAAATTAGCCTGTGATGTGGTGGTAATATCCGATTCTGATATGTGGGATAGGGGAGTTCCTGCTATTACTTATTCTTTAAGAGGTCTGTGTGCTATTGAGGTTTCCCTTAAAACGGCTAATACGGATTTGCATTCGGGTATGTTCGGCGGGGGAGTTCAGAACGCTAACCATTTATTAGTTCAGTTGCTTTCTACTCTTCATGATGCAAACGGAAAAGTAAATGTTGAACAGTTCTATGATGATGTATTAGAATTGACAGAATTTGAAAAGGAACAAATTAAAGCACTGGGCTTTGATGAGGAAAAGCTAAAAAAATCGTTAGGGTTAACAGAATTAACGGGAGGGGAAACAAATTATCCATATCCTGAGAAAATCAGTTCTCGACCAACATTAGAATTAAACGGTATTTGGGGTGGATTCCAGGGGGAAGGTACAAAAACCGTCATTCCGAACGAGGCACATGCCAAAATCACTTGCCGGTTAGTCAATAATCAAAATCCTGAAAAAATCCAGGGATTAATCAAAAAGCATATAGAAGAACAAGCACCAAAAGGATGCACGGTAAAAGTGACACTTCAAGATACAGGTAATCCATTCTTAACCCCAATCGATCATCCGATGATTCAAAAAGCGGCTGAAGCCTATGAACAGGTTTATGGAAAAGCACCTGTTTATAAACGAGAAGGGGGTTCAATTCCGATTGTATCGGATTTCAACCATACCCTAAATTCTCCTGTTGTCTTAATGGGATTCGGGTTGCCAGATGAAAATCTCCATGCTCCTAATGAGCATTTTAACTTGGAAAATTTTGATAAAGGGATCTTAACGATCTGTTCGTTTTTAGAACGGGTCTGAATAGATAGGCAAAGGAGGGATGCATAGCATCCCTCTTTTTTGCTTATAAAAGTTCCGAGCACCTTCCAAATTCTAGTAACTAAACTGAATCGCTAATAGTTGGAACACTTGAAGCTAAAAGCTTTGAGTGTTTTTATTTACTAAATTATAAATCAACCAGTCCTATTCCATCTATTAATCCAATACTGAAGTATTTCATAATTGTAAAAATAGTACAAATTTTATATAGTTTATCTGAAGGTCCTTTTCTAATTATTCAGGGAGATATGATTTCGATGAAATACAGACGTTTAGGAAATAGTGGGTTAAAGGTAAGTGAAATAAGTTTAGGAAGCTGGCTAACCTACGGGAAAACGGTTGAAGATAACACTGCTGAGAAAACAATACATAAAGCATATGAACTAGGAAATTAACTTCTTTGATTCTGCCAATGTTTATGAGCGTGGTGAAGGTGAACGAGTTATGGCTGGGGCTTTAAAGGAATATCCACGTGAATCCTATGTCATTACGACAAAAGCGTTCTGGCCAATGGGTGAAGGTCCGAATGATCGCGGATTATCGAGGAAACATGTGATTGAACAAGCCAATGCGAGCTTGAAGCGAATGAACTTAGATTATGTTGATATTTTTTATTGTCACCGCTATGATCCGCAAACGCCAGTTGAAGAAACGTTGAGAGCCATCGATGATTTAATTCGTCAAGGAAAGATTCTTTATGCAGGTGTAAGTGAATGGAGTGCGGCTCAGATTGAAGAGGCAGTCCGTGTGGCTGATAAGTTCCTTTTAGATCGAATTGTCGTGAACCAGCCTGTATATAACATGTTAAACCGCTATATTGAAAAGGAAGTTATTCCGGTGAGTTCAAAGCATGGGATCGGACAGGTGGTCTTTTCTCCTCTTGCTCAGGGGATTTTAACAGGAAAATATAAAGGAAATACCATTCCAGAGGATAGCCGTGCCTCAAATACAGAAATCAACAACTTCATAAAGGGTATGCTAACTGAGACTACCTATACTAAAGTGGAACAGTTAGAGAAGATCGCCAAGGAATTAGAAATCACTCTATCTAGCCTTGCGTTAGCATGGATTTTACGTCAGCCAAATGTTTCAAGCGCATTAATTGGTGCAAGTAGACCAAGCCAAGTAGAAGAAAATGTAAAAGCCGTTGAAATTGAACTTACAAGTGAAGTTATTGAAAAAATTGAGCGGATTTTGGCATAGAAACAATTTTAGATCAGACTGTTGAAAAGTAAGTAGTTCAATTTTTGAGGAGAAAATAACATAACATTAAAAATAGAGTGCTAAATCTTCGAAGGTTTAGCACTTTATTTTTTTTGTATTATTAATTGTAATAGAAATGAAGAAAATCGAAGGACGTTTATTAATCTCTTGTTTTTAGTTTTAGAAAGATTACTAGTTTCTTTAGGGTGGTTCATTATTTCTTGTATAGGTGGTTCACTTACGGGAAAACGAAGAAATACATAGTGATTACTCGATTGTGAACCATTTTTTCGTTCTTTTTCATGAACCGTGATTAAGCCTAACTCTTCTGCTATTTTGATCATTCGTTTAAAAGTAGAGCGTGAAATACCGTTATCCTTGTATTCTTCGTGAATCGCTTTTAAGAGCGTTCCGATTTTGGCATTGCAAATACCAGGGATTTTTGCAGCAAAACGAACAAGCCGTTTTAATCCAAGCAATTCCCCTTTTGAAAAATCATGCTTATGTATAGCAGCCACATTTCGAAATGATTATTAAATTCTTTAAGTGAACTAAATTGTGAAAACTGTTCAAACCTGTCAATGCTTCCAGATTTTAAATTCATCATTTTGACCCACCCTTTAATCGTTTAGTTCAGGGACTTTTTTAAGCTCCCGATTCTTCCTAAAGATAGCCCGGATGGATTTAATAATCGAACGGCCAAAATTCACTTTTTACCCCGTTTTTGACTCCAAACACTCATTTTCTCGCTCAAAAGTGAATTTTTAAGGCGTTTTTTGCATTTTGGACGTTATCTATCAAATTTTGGAACAAGGGTGCCTTTACAGCGATATAGATTAGCAACGATATTGATTTCAAAACAAATAAATAGTAGAAATAGCATGAACGAATTTAATAAAGTTTATTTTATACGGCTGACACTCACAAATGTTGAAAATTTCAATGTTTGTAAGTGTTTATTGATTAAAGGTTAGTTCTAATCGAATCACTGCTTAAATGTAACGGGGGACAACAGAATGTACTTTCGTAGTATACTTTGAATACTATATTTTTTAAATAGGGTTTTACTGTCAATAAGGTAAAATAAAAAGGGATAAACCCCACGTAGAATACGTTAAGGTCTATCCCTAATTATAGTAGTGTTTTCAAAACGGAACCCTTTATTTTACGAAAAGTCCACGCTTCCAATACCGAGTCTTGGATCCTTTTATTTTTATTGCCATATATTTCAGTAATGGATTATAATAAGAATAATAAATTAAAAGAATATTCTATTAATTAAAATGTATGCGCTTACTTTTTGAGTATTATCAATAATGGTTTTTTTGGTGTTTCTTAAAAAGGAAGGAGGTCTGAATGAATGAAAGCTAGTCGTTTATCTTTTGATAATATGATAGACATCAATGCCCGTACTGGAATGATTTCGGTAAAAGGAAAAAGAATGGCATTGATGTCTACCGAGGCTTTGGGATTATTGCGCAGGGATTTAATGATCACATTTGGAATAGAAAAGGCCAAAAATTTTATTATGCAATATGGGTGGGTTTGCGGCTTTAATGATGCTGAAATAATGGAAAGCAGAACGGATTGGGACTCAAAAGATGAAATATTTTTGGCTGGGCCTGCCATGCACACTTTAGAAGGGTTCGTTACGGCGGAAGCTTATATTAAAGAAGTTAAAAACGGAATTCCTTTATTTCATGGCTTTTGGTGGAATTCATTTGAGGCAGAAGAGCATATCAAACATTTTGGCATAACAGAAGAAACGGTCTGTTGGATGCTAGTTGGCTACGCTAATGGGTATGCAGCAAAATTATTTGGAAATGAGCAGGTATTGATCTATGAAAAGACGTGCCGTGCAAAAGGGGATGAGTACTGTTCCTTTGAAAATAAATTTGTTGGAGATTCAATAGTGGATGTACTAGAAAAAGTAGATACGAAGTATAATAAATCTTCACGAAATGAATTCGACCGGATCTATTTGGAAGTTTCACAATTAAACAAGGATTTGTTAGAAGTAGAAGAAATCCAAAAAAGGCTAAATCAACTTATACTTGAAGATAAAACCCCGTTAGACATCATTCAATATGCGGCAACTGTTCTCAATTGCTCTATCATTTATAAAAATAAAGACGCTGAAAAAATCGCGTGCTTTAAAATGAATGAGGAAGAAAAAATCCTGCGGGATTGG
This sequence comes from Neobacillus sp. FSL H8-0543, assembly GCF_038592905.1. GTDB lineage: Bacteria > Bacillota > Bacilli > Bacillales > Cytobacillaceae > Neobacillus. Next base: position 4,761,373 of record NZ_CP151943.1, read on the forward strand.
ATGAAGGCCGGTGAACCATCTAGCACGATTATTAACAAAAGGTATGTGGATTCATTCCACATTCATGGGAGCAAATACTTCGGAAATTTGGTCGTAATCGGAGAAAAAAAGCTTTGGACAATAGATAAGATGAAGATTGAAAGGATCCTGCTGACACTTTCAATTCAACTAAATTACCAAGAAAAAATAGCACAATCCTTAGTTAAAAAGAGGGAAGCATTTTTTGAGCAGCTTTTTACTGAAGGGCTTGAAAACGATGCCTCTTTAATGGATTCCTCCATTTATGGTTTCAATTCACAAAAATCTCATTATGTTATATCACTAAATATTTTCCCCAAAGAAAAAACAGAAGAAGTACTCTATTATCTAATTTCACGATATCCTCAATGGAACCAATATAGTAAAGATCAAAATATATATATCATTATCGCCTCAGAAAATGTAGATAATATCTATCATTTTATGAAAAGAATAGTGAAGGAAATCAACGCTCAATTTCCTGATGTTCATTTGTATGCAAGTTCCGGGAGATTAGCGGAAACAGTCGACCAACTTGGAAAAAGTTACCGTGATGCGTGTTCTTTCTCTAAGTATTTGCAGATGATGTATCCTAATGCAAATAAGATCGCCACTTTTAATGAATTGCAGCCTATTCTGTTATTTGTAAACTCCGCCAATCATGAAGAGTTAATAGAATTTTACAGCACGACCCTCGGCAGGCTTATTGAATATGAACAATCCAGTCAAAGAAATTTTGTTGAAACCTTAAATATATATCTTGAAAATAGTGGGAATCTCCAGCAAACGGCAAATGATTTACATATTTCCATTGCAGGGCTGCGGTATCGAATTGAACGAATTGAAACCCTTTGTGAAGTGGATCTTAAAACAGGTGAAGGCAGGTTTCAATGCCAATTGGCACTTAAAGTTTACTATTCAATCAAAATGATGGATGAATTGGTAGTATCTTAAGATTGAAGGATTAGATTACTATCATTTAATAGAGATAATCGGGATTAGTTTACGAAACTGTATCCCGATTTTTTTTTGCGGTGAAAATCAGAAGGTACCGCAAAAATGTATATAAAAGTTTGAATTTTCACTATATTTTTACGCTACTAAGTGAAAAGAAAAGTCCCTATACTTTTGATTAGGAAGATGTTCCCAATACAGTAATCGATAGGAGTTGAGTTGGATTGGTTGAAACAGTGAAGAAAACAGCAAGGCCTTTAACAGGAAAAGAATATTTAGAAAGCCTGCGAGATTCCCGGGAAATTTGGTTTCATGGAGAAAAAGTTGAAGATGTCACCACACATCCGGCATTTCGTAACTCTGCCAGATCTATTGCAAGACTTTATGATGCCTTGCATGATGAAAAAACAAAAGGCATCTTAACGAGGGAAACCGATACAGGTAGTGGAGGCTATACCCACAAATACTTTGTTGTATCTAGAACGACCGAGGATTTGGTAGAAGCACGGGATGCGATTGTAGAGTGGGCGAAGCTCACTTATGGACAAATGGGAAGAACCCCAGATTACAAAGCATCCTTTATTACTACGTTAGGATCAAATCCGGACTTTTATGGAGAATATGCGGATAATGCACGGCGTTGGTATAAAGAGGTACAAGAAAACTGTTACTTTCTAAATCACGCCATTATTAATCCCCCAGTTGACAGGCATAAGCCGGTTGAAGCCGTAAAAGACATCTTTATTCGTGTCGAAGAAGAAACTGAGGAAGGACTGATTGTAAGCGGTGCCAAAATGGTTGCAACTAGCTCCGCATTAACAAATTATAACTTTGTTGCTCCTGCGAATCCGGTTTCTTCCGAAGATATGGCCCTTGTTTTCATTTGTCCGATGAATATTCCGGGGGTAAAGCTAGTCAGCCGCGCTTCCTATGAAATGAACGCAGCTGTAATGGGAAGTCCATTTGATTATCCGTTGAGCAGCCGTTTTGATGAAAATGATGCGGTATTGGTATTTGAAAGAGCGCTTATCCCTTGGGAAGGAATTTTGGTATACAAAGACATTCAAAAAGCCAATTTTTTCTTCATTGCAAATCATTGGGCCAATCTGTTTACATTTCATGGAACAACTCGGCTGGCTGTAAAATTTGATTTTATTACGGGGCTTCTGCATAAGGCGGTAAAGACCTCGGGAGTCGATCAATTTAGGGGCGTACAGGCCAATATTGGTGAAGTGGTCGCTTGGAGGAACCTGTTTTGGGGCATCAGTGATGCAATGGCATTGAATCCTCAACCAGGCCATAACGGGGCAGTGGTGCCCAACCTCGACTACGGCATGACTTACAGGATTATGATGTCAAAAGCGTGGCTAAGGATGAAGGAAATTATTGAGGATTTGGTTGCCGGAAACCTAATTGTGCAGCCTTCCAGCGCAAAAGATTTTAAAAACCCGGAACTGCGTCCGACATTGGATAAATTATACCGTGGGTCGAATGGGATTACATCTGTTGAAAAAATAAAATTGATCAAGCTATTGTGGGAAGTCATCGGTACAGAATATGGAGGACGTCACGAACTATACGAACTAAATTATTCCGGTAGTTCCGACCGGGTTCGGACGGAAGCATTAGATTATTCCCGAATGAAGGGCGACATTTCAAAGTTTGAAGTATTTGTAGAGGAATGCATGGATGATTATGATTTGGATGGCTGGAAAAACGATACCTGGATTAACCCAGATGATGTTCACTATTTTAAAAAATAAAAGGAGATTTTAAAGAGATGCTTAATCTGGAACAGAGGATAAAAATAGCAGGCGTCAAAGTATCTCCTTTCCAATACATTGACGGCCGCAGGGTTTTGTCTAAAGCAACGTTTCTTAATTTTAGCCCCATTGACGGAAGCATTCTATGCGAAATGTCGGCAGCAGATCAATCTGATGTAGATGCTGCTGTTCAGGCCGCCTACCGGGCTTTTCCGGAATGGGCAGCCTTGGGGTCAACGGGACGGGGAGAGTATTTACGTCGCTTGGCCGATATCATCGAAGCGAATGCTGAAAAAATTGCTCAAGTCGAAACTGCTGATAATGGGTCATTGCTCGCGGCAAACCTGCATTTTATGGTGAAACGCTCTGCCCATAACATCCGTTTTTTCGCTGATTGGGCTGAAAAGCTTCAAGGAGAAGGCTGGGACTCCAACGGGATTCGCTACAAAGTGCATTACGATCCATCTGGTGTTACTGCGTTAATTACGCCGTGGAATGCCCCGTTTATGCTAACGACTTGGAAGGTGGGACCTGCTCTTGCCGCTGGAAATCCAATCGTGATCAAGCCGCCGGAATGGGCACCGCTAACATGCTCACTCTTGGCAGATTTTGCGGAAGAGGCTGGGATTCCTCCCGGGGTAATCAACATTGTTCAAGGTATTGGAGAGGTGGCGGGGGCAGAGTTAGTCAACCATCCGCTCGTTAATCGAATCTCTTTTACCGGCTCCACAGATACAGCAAAAATCATCGGAAGTGCCGCCGCGAAGCGGATTGTACCTGTAAGTATGGAACTTGGGGGAAAATCGCCATTTATCATTTTTGCAGATGCTGATATGGACGCAGCAGTCAGCCATGCATTGGCGCAATTTAACAACGCAGGTCAGGTTTGTCTTGCTGGAACTAGATTACTAGTGGAGGAATCGATAGAAAAGGAGTTTCTTGAAAAATTTTCACAACGGGCAAAACAACTGAAACTTGGGGATCCTCGGCAAAAAGAAATAAGAGTTGGGCCACTAATCAGTCAAGAACATTTTGATCGTGTTTCCGGTTTTGTGGAGCGCGCCAAGCGTGAGGGAGCCAAGCCTTTATTCGGGGGAGGACCTTCAAAAGAACAGGGCGGATTATTCTTCGAACCGACGTTGTTCATCGACGTCCCCAAAGATGCAGAAATCTTAAAGAAAGAAGTATTTGGCCCTGTCTTGACGTTTCAAACCTTTAAAGATGAAGAAGAGGCTATCCGGATGGGAAATGATACGGATTATGGACTTGCGGCGACAGTCTTCACAGGTGAAGAAACCCGTGGGGAACGTGTTGGGCAAAAGCTACGGGCAGGAACCGTTTGGGTCAATACCTATTACGCCCGGGATCTAAAAGCTCCATTCGGCGGGTCCAAACAATCTGGAATAGGCCGGGAAGGCGGAACGCACAGCTTTGATTTCTTTTGTGATGTCAAGACACTATCCCATAAAATGGGGTCATTTTACCATTAATATTTCTGGATATTAACAGCATATAAAAACAATCCATTTTGATTATTGGAGGGACATTTTTATGACAAAGGAACATTTTTTTGACTTGGCCCAGCTTGCTTATACAGAAATATTGACGCCGACATTGGAGGAGTCCCTGCATTTTTTTACTGAATATCTGGGCATGTTTATCGTGGACCGTACTGAAAAGTCCATCTATCTCAAAGCATATGAAGAAACCTACCACCATTCTTTAAAGTTAACAGAAAGTACTGAGCCAGGGGTTGGTGCCATCGGGTGGCGGGCCGTATCACCACAGGGATTACAAAGAAGAGTCAAAATAATCGAAGAAGCAGGGTATGGGATTGGCTGGACTACAGGAGATCAAGGTTATGGAGAAACCTATCAATTCAAAACTCCTTCCGGACATGTGATGGAACTATTTTGGGATGTGGAGTACTACAAACCCTTGGAAACTGAAAAAACAAGTCTGTTAAACCGTGCCCAAAAGCGGCCTAATCGGGGGGTGCCGGTTAGACGTCTTGACCATATTAACCTCATGGTGAATGATGTAGACAAAATGTCTCAATTCTTAACAGATGTTCTCGGCTTTAAAATGCGGGAATATGTCCGGTTTGAAAATGGAAAAATGGCATCGAGCTGGCTGAGTGTATCCAATCTTGTCCATGAAATCGCACTTACACTAGACCCTACAGCTGAAACAGGCAGACTTCACCATGTCGCTTATTGGTACGGATATCCACAGAATCTCTATGATGTTGCTGACTTATTAAAAGAAAACGGTATTTTCATGGAGGGTGGCCCGGGTAAACACGGAATCAGCCAGGCGTTTTGCTTGTATGTATACGAACCAGGCGGGAACAGAATAGAATTTTTTGGTGACACCGGCTACCTTATTTTTGATCCAAGTTTTGAACCTGTCGTTTGGGACTTAAAGGATATACCTGGAAAAGGAGATATTTGGATCGGAGCTCCGCTTCCTCCAACATTTATTACGTATGGTACTCCCATAAGAGAAGTGAAGCAGCCGCCAGTTCCTGCTCCTATCATGCAGTCTTAAAAAACTTTTTTCGCTGATAGATGAAAATTTATTAACATAAAAGGAGATAGGTAAATGAGTAAACTTAAAGGATATTCCCTTCCGTTGTCACCTGAGGGAAGGGCCAATATCATTCCAGCCCCACCTTGGTATTATTCGGGAACGCTGTTAACGGTTGAATTCAAAGCAAATCCGGATGCTGTTGCGGCATTGCTCCCAGAACAATTAGAGCCAGCTGATGACCCTGGCCTATGCACCGTAACTTTTGCCGATTGGCAATCATGCTCTGAGGATAAGCATGAATTACTTGATCCCTATTACGCCCAATATAAAGAAGCTTACATTACCATTGGCGCAAAATATAATGGGAGAGACGTATCTCGCTGTGCCTATATATGGGTAGACAAAGATTTTGCTATGTTTAGAGGATTGGTTCAAGGCTTTCCAAAGAAGATCGGTTCTATTGAAATAACGAGGCCAGTTGATATAGGCATTGGAGGACCCCGCATTGAAAAAGGGGGGCAACTGGCAGCAAATGCATCAGTAGGTGGACGAAGACTAATGGAAGCTCGGATTCAGTTGGAGGAATTAACCAATATAGGATCAAGTTTGGGACGAAAACCTTTACATCATACCAGACATTTCCCGGCAATTGACCACCCCGGTGCCGCGCTCGAAGAATTGGTTGCTCTTTCCATACAGGATGTAGAAATAGGCCCTATTTGGAAGGCCTCTGCAGAGTTAACTTTCTTTGACTCTCCGACTGAGGAACTATCAGCATTAGCACCAATTGAAATTACAGGTGCATACTACCACAAAATCGGCTATTCGTTTAAAGGCGGGCAACTGCTAGAAAAATTAATATAAAGGGGGACTCCTAGTGCAAAAGGTTCGCGTGAATCGCAATGGTATTCCCGTATGGGGATATCTCGAAAATCAACAAATCTATTTGGATAGTGGTGAGAAAATAAAACAGGAAGAGGCTGAATTTTTAGCTCCGGTCGAACCTTCTAAGATTATCGCTGTCCATCTTAATTACCCTAGTAGATTGGAAGCTTTTGGCGGAAATATCCCTCCATGGCCATCCTATTTCCTGAAGCCGGTCTCGGCATTATCTGGCCACCAGGCAGAAGTAGCCCGGCCAAAAAATACGAAGTACTTAAATTATGAGGGTGAAATTGCCGTCATCATCGGCAAACGGGCAAAAGCAGTAAGCAGGGAGGATGCCTTGAATTATATTGCTGGTTATAGTCCTGCTAACGATTTTGGTGTTCATGATTTTCGGACATCCGACAACAACTCAATGCTGCGGGTTAAAGGGCAGGATGGATTTTGCCCAATTGGTCCGGGCATCATCCCTGCTCATGAAGTAGACCCTCATAATATGCCATTGAGGACCTATGTGAATGGAAAACTGGTCCAGGTAGGAAATACAAGAGAGTTAATGTTTCCATTTGATTATTTAATCGCTGACCTATCCAGACTTATAACACTTGAACCAGGTGATGTGATCTTAACCGGAACACCTGCAAATTCCCGTCCTGTCCATCCCGGTGACATTGTTGCCGTGGAAATAGAAGGTTATGGACGGCTTGAAAATAGAATCGTAGAGTCCGAGGTTGATTTTGGTGATTTTGGTGCACAGCCTGAGGACTCCGAATACGGACGGAACACTGCATTTGAAATAGGAAGAGTAAAGAAATAACCAGTTTGTTACGTTCTGTCAGGTAGCCAAGCTATCTGACAGATTAACGTAGAAGGGGTGACATCATGGATGAACGTTTGTTTAGAAACACCATGGGAAAATTCGCAACAGGAGTGACCGTTATTACCACAAAATATGAAAACGAAACGGTAGGAATGACCGCAAATGCATTTGTTTCTGTTTCACTGGACCCAAAGTTAGTGCTAATTTCAGTAGCAAATAAGGCAAGAACGCTTGGTTACATTCAAAACGCGAAGGAATTTGCTGTCAGTTTTTTATCAGACCAACAAAAGGAAGTATCGATGCGTTTTGCCGGACAGTTGAAGGAAGACACGGCTTTTGAATTTTTTCTGTTTAATCAACTGCCGGTAATAAAAGATGCTTTGGCAGCCATTACCTGTAACTTATATGCGGAATATGAAGCTGGTGACCATACCCTGTTGTTAGGTGAAGTTACCGATGTTCACGTAAGGGATGGCGACCCATTGTTATTTTTCCAGGGGAAATACCGTAGCCTACAGTCTCTTGAAGAAATCAGCACACTATAGTTCGGTGGAGGCTCTGGGGTCAGACCCAATGTCATTAAGACAAGCTTCAATAAATTAACAAATGCTATATTCATACACCATTAGGTGTACGGATTTGCATTCCGGCATGTTCTGTGGGGGAGTTCAGAACGCTAACCATTTGTTAGTGCAGCTGCTTTCTACTCTTCATGATGCAAACGGAAAGGTTAATGTTGATCAGTTCTATGATGATGTATTAGAATTGACAGAATTTGAGAAGGAACAAATTAAAGCACTGGGCTTTGATGAAGAAAAGCTAAAAAAATCATTAGGATTAACAGAATTAACAGGAGGGGAAACAAATTATCCTTATCCTGAGAAAATCAGCTCGCGGCCAACATTAGAATTAAACGGCATATGGGGCGGATTTCAGGGGGAAGGGACAAAAACTGTCATTCCGAACGAGGCACATGCCAAAATCACTTGCCGTTTAGTCAATAATCAAAATCCAGAAAAAATCCAGGGTTTAATCAAAAAGCATTTAGAAGAACAAGCACCAAAAGGATGCACGGTAAAAGTGACGCTTCAAGATACGGGAAATCCATTCTTAACCCCAATCGATGATCCGATGATTCAAAAAGCAGCTGCAGCCTATGAACAGGTATATGGAAAAGCACCTGTTTATAAAAGAGAAGGGGGCTCGATTCCGATTGTATCGGATTTTAGCCATACCCTAAATTCTCCTGTTGTCTTAATGGGATTCGGCTTGCCGGATGAAAATCTACATGCTCCGAATGAACATTTTAACTTAGAAAACTTTGATAAAGGGATCTTAACGATATGTTCTTTTTTAGAATTGATCTGAATAGATAGGCAAGGAGGGATCGCATAGCATCCCTCCTTTTTGCCGATAAAAGTGTCAGCACCCTTCCAAATTGTGAGTTAAATATTTATCAAGTAAACCAGGAACAACCTGAACTATCGATCGATAATGTGCGATGTACTTAATACGTTTTTTTATAATAGTAGAAACTGGTCACATAGAGTGAGGATGATTATTATTTTTAACAACGATTACTTAACTGCGTTATCATTAATGGAAATCCAAAAAGCTATTACAATTGAGGCAATAACGACTAGAATAGGTGCGTAAAAGATAAGGAAATCGTCCATTTTCGTTTTCTCCTTAAGCATTATCGATTTGTTTACCTTCGACATAATTCTTATTAAACAAAAATAGTCTAAGAAGAAGAATCAGGGATGGAATAAGTAGTAGAAGTCCTGCAATAAAGGCAATGATTAAAGAAATGGCCATTGCTTCGTTCGTAAAGCCGTCATAAATGGTGAGGAATGGATAAAGCAAATAAGGATAATGGGAGATGCCGTAAGCGAAAAAGGCTAAGAAAAATTGGCCTACTACGAATCCAAACGCTACACCAAAAGATTTTCTCTTCCAAATTAAATAAACTGTTCCAACAAATAATGCAAATGATAGACTAAATATCCACCCAAAATCCATTAATCGCTCATAGTGTTCCGGATTATGTGTACGCATTTCAAAAATAATGCCTACAGCTGTCAAAATTAAAGGTATGGCCCATGAAAGTGCATAAATCCGCAGCAAATTCGTGGCAGCTTCATCTTTTGCTTTATGTGCATACCAGGTTAAAAACACGGACGAGATATACAAAACGGCTGTTAAACTAAGCAAAACAATGCTCCATGTCAAAGGGCTCGTAAACAATGTCCAATAATGTAGAACTGGTCCCAATTCCTCCATTGTCACGAAGCCACCTTCTGAAATTGTCAGAACAATGGACAAAGAAGCCGGGATAATTAATCCGGTTAGACCATATAAGTAGATATACTTTTTAGATTTAAGCTTTCCATAAGTGGTAAAGGCATAATAAGCTCCGCGGATGGCAAGCAAGATAATCGCAATGCTTATGGGAACAAGCAATGTTGTCCCATAATAGTACGCCGTTTTTGGAAAAAAACCCACAACCCCTACGAAGAAGAATACTAAAAATACATTCGTGACTTCCCAAACAGGGGATAAATAGCGTTGAATGATTTTTGTTAAAATATGTTGTTTACCCCTAAGTGTACTGTATGCATTAAAAAAGCCTGCACCAAAATCGATGGAAGCGACCATGACATAACCAAACAGAAAAAGCCATAATACTGAAATTCCTATTATTTCAAGTGTCATAAAGAATCACCAGCTTTCTCCAATCCATGATCAGCCAATTCCTGTTCAACCGTATTCTTCCGAAACATTCGTGTAAGTACCACGATACTTCCAATTCCTAAGATAAAATAGAGTCCAGCAAACAAGATCAGCATGGTATCAACATGAGTATTTGTCGTGGCCGCATCTTTTGTTTTCATTATTCCACGCAATATCCAAGGTTGACGTCCCACTTCATCAAGCCACCATCCGGCTTCAATTGCTAAAATAGAAAGCGGGCCTCCAAATAAAATGAGCCAATTGAACCCATTTGAAAGTACGAAACGCCATTTTCTCCAAATGCCGATAACATAGATAAAAGCAATCAAGATCATCATCATTCCTATTGTCACCATGATATCAAATAGGTAGTGAATATAAAGTGGTGGCACTTCATCGTTAGGAAATTGATCAAGACCAATCACTTCAGCATTAGGTTTTAAATGGGCCAAAATGCTGAGTGCATAAGGTATAGTAATAGCATATTTCACTTCTCCATTTTCAAGTACTCCATAAAAGATTAAAGGCGCGCCTTCTTTTGTTTCAAAATGCCATTCCGCAGCTGCTAGTTTTTCTGGCTGATATTCGGCTAGATACTTTCCAGAAAAATCCCCAAGAATGGCTGTAACAATTGAAAACAGCAATCCAAGTTTCAGTGTTAAAAATAATGCTTTTTTATGATATACATGTTTTGAACCATTAAGTAATCGGAAAGCTCCAATAGAAGCGAGTACAAATGCGCATGTCATATAGGCTGTGACGAGGACATGTGACACCTTAGTAGGCATGGACAGATTAAACATGGCTACTATAGGATTAATATTCGTTAATTGACCATTTACGATATCAAATCCTTGTGGTGAATTCATAAAGGCATTCACCATCGTAATGAATACAGCAGAAAAAGAGGCACCTAAAGCTACCGGAATGAGCAACATTAAATGCTTTTTCTGATTCTCAAAACGCTCCCATGTATACAAATAAATACCTAAAAAAATAGCTTCAAAGAAAAAAGCAAAGGTTTCCAAAAATAAAGGCAAAGCAATTACGTTTCCTGCCAATTCCATAAAATTCGGCCATAGAAGAGATAACTGAAGTCCAATTGCAGTCCCTGTAACGACTCCAACAGCTACTGTAATAACAAACCCGCGAGCCCAACGTCTTGCTAACAGTATGTAGTGCTCGTCCTGTTTCTTGATCCCTACCCACTGAGAAATCATGATCATCAGTGGAATTCCAACACCAATCGTTGCATAAATGATATGGAACGATAATGTTAATTCAGTTAATATGCGACTGAAGAAAACAGTCTCTTCGTTTACCATATTCAAATCCCCTTATCCGGAAAAGATTCGCCCAATGAGCGATAGTCCCATAATAGAAGCGACTATAAAGCTTAACCAAATTAATTTACGCTCATGACTTTTATACATCAGGAATCTCTCCTTTCTGAGTACTCAATCATAACTTTTTGGATTAGCTTCAAGTAATTCTCACTGGTTAGGGTACCCAAATGGTAATAAAATACACGGTTATCATTTTTCGCCATTTGTATAAAAATAGATTTAGAAATGTTGTAGTAGTGGCTTTATTTTGTAAATCGATCGCATAGCTGGAGGCAACAAATGAATTTGGTTTGATTTTAGGTTCAAGCCTCATTACTTCAATTCTAGTTACCATTTCTTCAAAAAACTTCTGATCTTATTTCGGTTACCTGAACCAATGTCTAGATGACCTTCCATTGTAAAGGTAGCTCCTTTGTATATATTAGGAAGTACGATATCCTTCAAAATATTTTTTCTTTCTTCAGTGAACATAGCCACTACTTGTTCTGTTAATGAGGTTTCTTGAGAATTCCGTTCATGCAAATGATTCATTCCTCTAGGAATGAGCATTTTTCAAATACTTAGATAGTAAATTGATATTTATTAATGAGTGTCTAAATAGAAATCAAGTGTTAAAATTAGGTAATACTATAGTAAAATAGAAGAAATGACTTTGAATGTTGTATAGGAGAGAGCAAAATGAATGAGATTCGCCAAAAGGTGCTAGCGTTCCGTGATGAAAGAGGCTGGAAGAAATATCATAGTGAAAAGGATTTGGCCATATCTGTTTCCCTGGAAGCAAGTGAGTTGCTAGAGAATTTTCAATGGCATTATCAAGTGTGGCCCAGGTACAGGCAAATCGGTTATAGCAATAATGTGCCGGGAAACATCCAAAATCTGGATGCTTCCTGTTAACATTATTAATTATTTTTTGATACGAAATTTCGCAAAACAGTTCGTAATTCGGCAAAAGATTTACAATCATTTTCGACAAACAAATTCCATACTATATTTGAATTATGATAACCTATTTTGGGCATGTATTTTGTCCATAATTCCATTTGCTGGGTTTGGGTTAAGCCAATTTGTTCTTTTAAAAACAATTTTAGGTCGTCATAAGATGATACTCTAAGTGGTTGCTGGTTCCTTTGTAATTTTTTATCGGAAATTTGCTGCATTATTCTCTTTCTCCGTTCCTCTTCTTGTTGCAGCCTTTCCCTGTATTAATTTCTGCCTTTGTTTTTCCTCTAACTGTCTTTGTTCTTCTTGTATTCGATGTTCCTCTTGATATTCAAATTGTAATCGCAGAAATTTCTGAGTAAATTCGTTGCGATATTGTTCTTCTAGAATAGAGCTACTTAATATTAATTCTTTTCTAATTACAAGTGCTTCAGCAAAAGGTATCTCATAACCATCATTAAGAAGAAAAGCACGGTAAGGTTTGACCATTCGGTCTTTTAAGAACCGCTGAACCTTAACGACGATACGCTCCCAATTAGAATAAATGTAATACATACTTCTAACATCAATCTCTAGATGGTCCATTGACACTGGATAATTAAAATAGGTAAAAAACATCTTGTCTTCAACAAAAGGAACAAGCAAGGAATCCCATTTTTTATCCTCATTTGTTTTTGCTGCAATCGTTAACTCCGCATCCCACAGAACGATAGCATTTTTATCTATTCCAATGGATTGCTCTTTTATCTCAATAAACCAAATAGGCTCCATTCCTTGATCAAGGAAATAGCGGTGCCTTTTGCTAATTTGATTGGCTAGTGCTGTCCACTGTTGGTTTCACATCGGTAACAATAGAAAGAGCGAATTCCTTATCGGCAATTTTCACCCAAATATCAGGATATTCCTTTAAATGTGATTTAGCTTTATATCCATAATCGACGATAATCTGCGAATTCCTTTTCGCTTGAGTACTAAGTTCATCATGTACAATACTAACCATTTCTTTATGAATCTTTGTTTCTCTTTCAGTTTGTTTAGTATACCTTTTCTCCGCCTTATCAACGGTTTTAGACTCTATGTAAGCTTCTGAATGCTGGTGAGAAAAATAGAGCCCTCGCTCATCATAGTATTTGACTATTAATTTAGCACTGCAGTAGGGGCACTGAAAGGGATCTTTTTCGGCTAATTTCTTAAAGTTATATACTTCTTCACCAGTTGCTGTATATGGAAGGCTGAATAATACATTATTATTTACATGGAGTGCGTCTTTCATTTCTTAACCTCAGAAAATTCCCTTTTTTCACAAGAATCATATATTGCGGGATGGATGTAAAGCCGTCCATGAAAAATAACAATTAAATTGGAAAAAGGTTAATTAAAACCGATTTGTACTATGGTATCTTTTGTCTAGGTAAGGTTTGGATATCAAGGTTGTTGATACTTCTAAAGGATCGAGGATTTTTAAATATAAGCCTGCTAAAAATAATTTTTAATGAGAAAACCATTGCAATAACAATGAGTAAGAGAAGGTATTATAACAAAAAGATATTCCCGATGTAGAAGGTTATTAAGTTTGGGGATTGGATACAAATGTTGATCCACTTTCGAAGTGAATTCCGAAGTAAACTAAAGCTTTAACCGCTAGGGGGCAATAAATTCCCTGAAAAAGATCTCTCTTCTGTTTACTTTTTATCAACAATTAAGTCTTAAGAGTTAATGCCAAAATATGTTGAAAAACATGATTCTTATTTGAAAATGTCGGTAAAATTTACAAAATTAAACATTTTTCCCTAATAAGTGATAGAATAATATAATACAGCAAAGGTGATTATATAATAATATTTTTTAAAAAGGAGAGAAGTTATTTGATGAAGTCAGAAAGTCAATATTTAACTGAATTTCTTAAGGAACATTATCTACCTCTTGTGGAACTGGATAAAAGAAGGCATGCTGAAAACCCATCTAGAACTAGAAATGAGTATCAAAGGGATTATTCCAGAATTTTATACTCAACTTCCTTTAGAAGGTTACAAGGTAAAATGCAATTATTAGGAATACAATCTGATAAGTTCTATAGAAATCGATTAACTCATAGTTTAGAAGTCGCACAAATTGCAAGAGGAATTACTGATCAATTAAAAGATTTATCTGGATTTGATAATTTTTATATTGATGACACTTATGTTATAGAAGCTGGTTCACTGGCTCATGATATTGGTAATCCGCCTTTTGGACATCATGGGGAAAGGGTTTTAAACGAATTAAGTAAAAAGTATGGTGGATTTGAGGGGAATGCTCAAACAATAAGAGTATTAACTGAATTGGAAAAAAAACTGCCCAATAATAGGGGGTTGAACTTAACTTACAGAACTCTATTAAGTGTTGTAAAGTATTATATTCCTCATAAGGATGAAAAAAGTAAATTTATTTACGATGATAGCTATGAATTTTTTGAAGAAATACTTTCTGAATATCCAAATGTTGCACCAAGAACTTTAGATGTGCAAATTGTGGATCTAGCTGATGAAATTGCGTATGCAGCCCATGATCTTGAAGATGCTCTTAGTCTAAAGTTATTTAATATTGATGAGTACATGTTTGAATTTCAACATTATTTGAATAAAGAAGTCGATTTTGGTGTTGCTCATTACAAATTGGAGGAAATTATTAAAAGGGCAAAAGAAGTGGCAAGTTCTGCAACTAATTATAATTCATCAGAAGAATATGGATTTTTGTTGCGAAAGGAAATTACTTCAAATATTGTGCATGCATTAATAAATGATATTGGTGTTATTAGTGTAGAACAAAAACACATTGAAAAGACTGGAACTAAACATATTAACGAATTAGGCTTTAAAAATCTTGGGAAGTTGGCAAGTGGATTGAAGGATTTTACATTCAAATCAATCAATAGAACAAACCAGGTGCAACTTTACGAAAAGCAAGGAGAAAAAATAATAAAAGGTTTATATGAAGTATTCTCTGATCAAAAGTTCAACAAACAAGGTCTTCTTTTACCAGTTGAATTTAGGTCGAATGATGATGAAAAACAAAAAAGATTTATTATTGATTATATCTCCGGTATGATGGATTCCTTTGCAACTAAAACCTATTCTGATTTGTATGGGGAATCTATGGAAAAGTTATATGATAGCAGATATTTTGGTAACTATATTAATATTAATAACTCTTAATGAAATGTGGGATCACCTTATATAGTATTTGTTAGTTCGATCCGAAATAACATACTAAAAGGGGTTATTTCTAGGCAAAGAAGCTTCGCATATACTTTTATTCTTAGCTGTGCTAAATTTTTATTGGCGTAGCAGCAACGAAGTTTGACATTTTTACTTTATCTCAAAATTAGGAATTTTTCAGCACTATGCTACCACTTGCCTAAGGTATTTAAACAGCGATAAACAGAGACGGCGTTCTAAATAACCGATCTAGTGCGTTCAGTAAATGAGCGCTCTTTTTCATTGACAAAGGAAACCGCCAATTTCAATACTCTTTTATGTGAAGTATAGGACTACTAGAATGCCCCCACTACCAGAAAAAATATCTAAAATGGGGGTTCATATATTAATCTATCTTTTTGACTTTTTAGTAGTCTGTATTATCAATTGGACATCGGAAAATATAGAGCAGATAGCTAGAACGGTCTGTAGTGACATGTCTCCAGCCTTCATAAAAGGCGTCGAATCTGAGTTCAGGAAGATAGTTCAGTACTGATTGTAAATAAAGATAGTATCATTAGTTTTATAGGATTTAAAGATGTAAAGGTGCATTCATAATAAAGAGAATTACAGGCTATTTTAAGAGTAATTAATACAACACAAAACACCTAATAAAAAGGAATAGAGGAGAGGATTTTTTTGCAAGAAGCTTTATATGAGGGAAAGTATTTTCATTTAAGAACACATTTAGATTCTATGAATAATGAAAAAAGTGAGCTGGATAAATTAAAAAAACGGGCAGATAAAGGGGCCTATCATTGTCCATATTGTGGTGGAGATTTAATCATCAAATCAGGTGAAATTCGCGAAGAACATTTTTCCCATCGTCATTCAAAATCCTGTGAGGTATCAGTGGCAAGCGAAGTTTATCAAAAGCAAATTAATAGGGAGTCCAAAAAACATTCAAGTATTAAAGAGATTATTTACGATGAATTAAAGACTCAAGAAAAACTAAATAATGATCTCCAGGTTGAATATGGTTATGTTGAGAAAGCGAAAGAAAATTGGCGCTATTATCCTGATATCGTCATGAAAAATAAAGATAAAGAGATTGCAATTACTATTTTAACAAACGTTAATGCCAATAAAGATGAGAAATTGGTAAAACAAATAAAGAATCGTAACAGGTATTTTAATAAAAAAAGCATGGAAACAATCTGGTTCGTGGAAGATGCGGAACTATCAATAGATCTAAATAACAATGTAATACACCTTTGGGAAGCTGAACTAGATATCGCATTAAAAACTAATGAGGATTTGATTTGGGAGGCGGCCATAAACGACCTAGCACTAAATTACTCAATATATGAGCTGTTCAACTATTACCATAGGAGTCTACCAAAATCTTATGATATTAAGAGTTTGTATTATGTACATACATCTGAAACTCATATCGTTTTTACAGTTCACCGTTTTATAATAGATGAGTTAAAATATCCATTTCGTGCTTTTGCATTAAATAATGGTTATCAAATTAGTTTATCAAAAGCTCTTTTGGCACAACAAGAATCCTTACAACTAAGCGATCACCATATCGAAAATGAAAATAGAGAAAAGTTTATCAATCTAGTTATAGAGAAGCAGTTAGAAAAAATAAAAGAAGAGCAAGAGCTGAATAAGTACACATCGGAGTCTTTGGAAAAGGTAGCAGAAGAGTTATTTGCTCAATCAAGGATAGTAGAGTCAGAAAGTCCACCGCTAGGAACTTATATGTTAAAGAAGAGTTATGGTGAATGTACTTCATATGAGGAATTATTAAATCGACATTTAGAGGAATTAAAGAAGATAAGAAATATGGAAGATAAAATTCCTGTAGGTCTTAAAAAAGATTGGGATTTTATTCAAGAAACTGTCGGGTTTGCAAAAAACAGGACTAGTTTTGATTACAGTAGATTTAAACTATTGCTTGAAAACTTAAAAAACTCTTTGCGTATTAAGTAACGAAACCGCTGACCATTATTCCCCTTTCCAATATCTAGTAGTGGGAAATGGATGTTAAATAGGATGCAGATAAGGTTAAAGATATTTCATTTGCTATCGATATAGGAAATCAAGTGTTAAAATAAGGTATTACTAAATTTAGCATAGAATATAAATTAAATGATTTTAGGAGAGGAAAAAATGAACAAGATTCGCCAAAAGGTGCTAGCTTTCCGTGATGAAAGAAGCTGGAAGAAATATCATAATGAAAAGGATTTGGCCATTTCTGTTGCTCTAGAAGCAAGTGAATTGCTTGAGAATTTCCAGTGGAGAACCAGTGAGGAAGCAGTAACTGAGACAAGACAAAACATAAAAGAAGAAATGGCTGATATCTTAATTTACCTTGTGCAGCTTGCCGATAAGATGGAGATTGATTTAGAAGAGGAAGTCTTAAGGAAGCTAGAGAAAAATGCTATAAAATATCCTGTTAACAGAATTGAGGAAACAAGCAAATGATCATTTATAATGAGTCCTCTTCAAAATTCTTAAATCATATATATGAAAATAAAATTGGTTACGTTCTCAAAGAAAATGTCCTGACAAAAATGAATAAGGTGGTATCCGGCAGTGAGTTGAGATCCTGGGAAAATTCACTCCCACAAATGGCAAAGGTACTAAGAGACGCAGATTTAAAAGAGGATACGCATGTCTTGTTAGAGTACAAGCTACCATCTTCTGAAAAAAGAATCGACTTCTTCGTAGTAGGTGAAGACGAGAAGGGTAAGAAAAATGCTCTAATCATTGAATTGAAACAATGGCAAAAAGCAAAGGTGTCTGAAGGAGATGGGATTGTTCGGACGTATTTAGGAGGAAGGGAACGGGAAACGGTTCATCCTGCCTACCAAGCTTCCTCCTATAAGAGATATTTGCAGAATTTCAATGAGTCTCTTTACAGTGACTCATCCGCTATTCAGCTGCATTCCTGTGCTTATTTACATAACTATATTATGGCGAGTATCGGGGAGCCGCTTCTTGACAAAAGATACAGCAATTATCTTCAGGAATCTCCTCTGTATTTCCAATTCGGTGATCGAGAATTAGCAAAAAATATTCGGCAGCTTGTTTCCAATGGAAATGGTAGGGAAATCGCTGAGACCATTGAAAATGGTAAAAGTCGCCCTTCAAAAAAACTGGTTGAAACGGTTGGATCACTGTTAAAGGGGAATGAAGAGTTTGTGTTATTAGATGAACAAAAGGTAGCATATGAAAAGGTTGTTAGTAAATACAATCAATTCAAAACACAAACGGGCCAAAAGCATGTCATTATTATCAAGGGTGGTCCTGGTACAGGTAAATCAGTAATCGGATTAAATTTAATGAGCTATATGCTAAATTCTAAGGCATATGTGGAGTATATAACCCCTAATCAGGCATTTAGAGAAGTGCTGCGGAAAAAGCTAATTGGGACATCCGGACATGTGGAGGTTAGAGACTTATTTAAAGGGTCTGCCTCATATGTACAAGCACCCGAAAATTACTTTGATGTCCTTATTTGCGATGAAGCGCATCGGTTAAAAGAACAGGGACATATGAAAAAGAAAATTGAAGGGGAAAATCAGGTAACACAAATCATTCGATCTTCAAGAATCAGTGTATTTTTTGTTGATGATTTTCAGAAAATCTCCAAAAAGGACATTGGCAGTGTGAAGGAAGTAGAAAAAGAAGCAGCTAGATTTGGGGCAGATATTCACACAATCGAACTAGAATCTCAGTACCGTTGCTCAGGGTCAGGGAACTACATCTCCTGGCTAGAAAGCATCCTCAATGATGGTGAGGATAATTTTATCCTTGAAGGCGATTTTGATTTTAAAATTGTTTCTAGTCCTCAAGAATTGAAAGAAGAAATTGTCGATAAACGTGGTGGCAGACTTTTAGCGGGTTATGCATGGGATTGGAATAAAAACATGGTAAATGGGAAGCTTCCTAAGGACGTAATAATAGAGGAGCATAATTTTGCCCTGCCATGGAATGATCCTAACAGGATTGACTGGGCTATTCATCCAGAATGCGCTGAACAAATCGGATGTATCCACACGGTACAAGGGCTAGAAATGGATTACGTCGGCGTAATTATAGGTAAGGACCTGGGCTATGATGAAGAAACCAAACAGTTAATTGTAAGACGAGATGAGTTTAAGGATAAGGGAGCAAAGCCGGCTAAACCGAAAAAGGGACAGTTAGACCCGCTAGTGGAACTTGTCAGGAATACATATAAGACGTTAATGACTAGAGGGATGAAGGGGTGTTATGTTTATTGCTGTGATAAAGGGTTGGATAGGTATATCCGAGCACATATTTGATATCTGAAAAATTTAGTTGAATAAATGATAACATATATTTTTTTGATTTTATTTAGTCTAAGTAACGCCACCATCAATTAAAAACAAGACGTGTAAGGTTAGTATCATTATCAGTTCGAACTATAGATATTTTAAAAGAATACTTTAAGGAAACAAAAGAATTTGAAAATGAAAACTTATTTCTAACATACTAAGGTGAACCACTCTCAGCAATAGCCGAGGAGATTATGAAAAAGCTAAAGAAGAGAAAAGAATGAATAATATTTTGGCTAGTCTGCTGCAAATTAGCTGATAGCTTGTTTGAAGGGTATGTAGGAATCATACCCTTTTGGTTTCTTTGTTATACTTAATGAAATTTTGATTTTATAAATTTGCATACCTCGTTTGCTAATAATTACAAATTATAACATTATTTTCATTTTTAGATTATACTTATATTAATGAAAAGCTAAGGAGACTTAAAATGAAAATAAGTGAGATTTTTAACATTGAAAAAACACAAAGAGAATTAGACTTTGTTGATATTGATACCGACTTAGATATTCCTCTATTTATTGATCCGTACTTTCTCTCTATGAGATCTGACCCTTGGTCATTGGATGCTCATAGAACAGTAGAAAGCTTTTTTCATTATGTTATTGATTTATATGATGCAGGTAGAAAGAGTGATGCAAAATCACTTTTTCAAAATTTAAGTGAGCCAAATGAAACTTGTTTTGGTGTATCTAATGGTAAACCGAGGGGAAGGGGAGTAGGAACAGATGAAGCAGTAGAAATTTTTGATAACTTAGTAAGTAGTAATGCTTTAGAGCATGGATTAGTAAGCCATCTTGAAGATTTAGCAATTTTTGTCGAAAATGTGGGTAAAGATAAGATTTCGGATTTGACAACCAATGTCATAAGGAACCATTTAATTGACTATACTAAAACGCAATGTGAGTTACACGGTATTCCCCTTACTCAAAATGTTCCAACTGGTTTTTTTTGGGATGCTGTTCGAAAACAATGGAATAACGATTATAACAAAATGTTAGTAATTGACGGCAAAGTTATTTTGCTTGTTCCTAAAAGTATAGTTTCGTATTCCTATAGATATACTCATGAAAACTATTGCAGGCATTTCGTATTAGAATTTTTAAGACATGAACATATACGATTAAATTCTAGTCTGGTAAAAAGAAGGAAATTAAAAAGTGGGAAAGAGAAAGTTTGGGTAATAAAAGAGGAAATTGCAAAAGAAGAAGGTGCATATCAAAAGAATTATCTAAGAGACTTTACTAGAAAACATCCTGAAATTTTTAAAGATTTTCAGCAATCCGCAAAAAAACAAGTAAAGCCACTATCGCATGAACAACTAGAATCAGAAGAAGATTTTAACTTAGAAGAATTTATCGATCTTCTAATAAGTAGATTGCAGAGCATAAAAACTGGAAGGGAAAATGCCACAACATATCATAGACATATCTTAGGTATAATGGAGTTTATATTTTATCCAAATCTAACTCGTCCAATAATGGAGCAAGATATTCATGATGGTCGAAAACGGATAGATATAACCTTTGATAATTCTGCTGTAAAAGGTTTTTTTCATCAACTTCATGCCTCCAAAGATATATCTAGTCAATACATATTTGTGGAGTGTAAAAACTATGGTTCAGAGGTTGCAAATCCTGAACTAGATCAAATTTCGGGAAGATTTTCCCCAAATAGAGGGAAATTTGGATTACTTGTTTGTAGGACGATTGATGATATGGAAAGATTTATTGCAAGATGTGCGGATACATATCACGATTCAAGAGGTACTATTATTCCTTTGGTTGATGACGATTTCATTTATATGTTAAATGAAGTTAAAAAAGGTAGGGAAAATCCAGAAGAAGAATTATTAGCTGATAGATTAAGAAAAATAATACTGAGGTAATTAAGGAAGAATATAATTGAGAATATTGAGCCGTACATAATGTATGGCTTTTTTATTTGGATGTAAATCCAAATAACTAGAATAATGGGGACATAACTTAAACTTTTTGATACATAAAAATATGAACCTAGCATCAAGGCTTCGTAGCGTCTCAAAAATTTGTCTCATAATTGGTTTCTTTTTTTAGGAGGAGGAAAATTAGTATTATGCAAAAATATGGGTACATTAGAATATCATCCAAAGACCAAAATTTAACTCGACAATTGGAATCACTAATCAAGTTTGGAAATCCAGAAGAAAATATTTATATTGAAAAAAAAACCGGTAAAAACTTTGATAGGGAAAATTATCAGTTTCTATAAGTCACCGGACTTAAGTAGTCAAGTATGCTGTGCGGCCGGATATTATTGTACAAATTAACATAATCGAAAAGTTAAAAAACAAGTTGTTCAAGGGTAAGAAAGTATGTACCGTTGATTAATTCAGTTTTAAATATCTTAAATGTCGCTTCTGCCACGGCATTATCATAAGGGTTTCCTTTATCGCTCAGTGAGCGTGTAATCTGATGTCACACAATAATTCATCAATATCAACGTTCTTAAATTCAGATCCACGATCTGTATGAAAGATTTTCACACTTCCTAATGGACATCTAATCGATGAAAATTGCAGGCTGAACTAAAGCTGCACCTTGCGCACTCCAGCGCTGTAACCAACTATTTCTCTAATATATAAATCTATTAAAAACATTCGTAGCTCCAACTCTTGCCTACTAGCAAGTAGGTCAAGTTACTGACCAATTCAGACACTCTTCGTCTATTTCAAATTCTCGATCCAACACGTTTTGTACGGATTCTTCATTTGGTGGTAAGGTCATGGCTTTGTGGGATGCTTGTGCATATTTCTATCGAATTCCAAGTTCCCCCATTAATCGACCTATGCGCCTTCTGGAGACTGTGTAACCTAGCTTTAAAAGGGCATTTTTAATTTTGCGAGAGTTCCATATACTTGACGGCTTTTTTTAAAAATATTTGGATTTCTTCTTTTAATTTTTGTTCTTCTACAGCCTTTTATTGTTCTTTTTGAGCGGCTATTTCTGTTTCATAGTAAAAAGTACTCTGAGTAATTTATAGGACCCAGCACATTGCTGATACCGAATATTTGTGACGATTTCTTTCAATCACTTCAATTTTAGTCCCATGATCAGCGCGGCTTGCTTTAAAATATCGACTTACATTTCTAGCAGCTTATTTCTATTTCTTAACTCCGTCAATTCTTTGTTCTTCAGGGCTTCTGTTGTCTTTCTCTTTAAAAGATCCAGACTGTTGGAATTGCTTAATCCACCTGTCTAAAGAAGATGCAAGTTAATTCATATTCACTAACAATATCTTGACGACTTTTCCCATTTTCATATAAAGCCACCACTTGACTTTTAAAGTCTGTTGTAAACGTTCTTCTTTTTTGGGACATAGTAGATTCTCCTCACTTGTTATGTATTATTCTACTCGCCCTTATTTTTATTGTCCAACTAAGTGTAACCTATTCAATGTAAACAAGATGGAAACAAAGTATTATCAATAGTCAGCAACCTATCACACCCATTTGAATAGGGTTGCGACAGCAGAATAAATTTTTATGTAAGGTATAATAGACTATCCTTTACTGTCGTAAAGGTGTGCTCTGCGCACTAAAATCAAACTCCAAAGATATTGGGCTAATTACCCAAACCTTGCAAACGTAAAACGTTGCATTTAATACCTATTAAGTTGGATTTTTTTGTCTATATATGGTATAATTTGTTGAAAAAGGTACTATCTGGAGGAGCGTGGATTTTTTGTCTATAGAGGGAGCTTTATTTAAATATAAGGGTAATGTAGAAGAAATTGATGTAAAAACAATAGAAACACGTACAGATTTTGAAATATTAAAAAAAAACTTATATTGCACCTATGATGGATGTCCAGCAAAGATTGAATACGTGCCAAGAGGTGTTTACAAAGCATATTTTAAAACTTGGCCAAAACAAGACCACACTGCTGACTGTATAGATTATTTTGACAGAGAGAAGAAAAGAAAAAGTGAAGAGGGATCAGCAACAATCAATGTCACTCTTTCTGAAAAACATATTAGAAATGTTTTAAAAACTCTTTATAAAGAAGTAAATGAAACAAAAGAAGCTAGAGAGAAACGGTTGGAAAATCAGAAAACTAATAAAAAGAAAAAAAATAAAACTGTTGATGGTTCTCAGCCTGCAGAAACAACAGTGAAAATGAATGCTACTACCGAAAGAGGAGAAACTGTTGGAAAAGGCGTGAGAGAACCAAACGTCCGGAAAAAACATAATATTCAGTTGCTAAATGAAGCTGATATAGGATTCACACGTGCTATATATGGCTTAATTGAGACAATTGATATTTCTAATGGTAAGGTAACAATGATTTTATATTTTAATAATAAAAAATGCAAAGTTCATTTTGAAGAAGCTTTTTTTGCAACAGCTGCAAGAAATATTTTAAGTATGTTTCAAAGTGTAAAAACAGCTCTGTTAAACGGTTATGAATTAGAGTTTACTGGCGCGGGGCAAGTAATAAAAAGAGAGCAACAAATAGATTTGTTAATATTAGAGCAATATGCTTTCTCTATTAATAACTATCCAATTGCTGTGTTTTCTTTTAATTATAGCAATGGAGTTTAATAGATTTATTAACTATAGGACAAGCAACGAATGATATTACAAAAACGGATATACGAGAATATAAAAGCTATCTGTTGAACGTGAAAAAATTGTCTCTTGCTTCAATCAATCGTAAATTAAAGCCAGTTGTCAATATCAAAAACTTCTTATATGCTATTGGAGAAACGAAGACAACAGTTAAGGCAAAGGATGTTCTCCAAAAGAATACAATCAAATTCGATCACGAAGTTAAGATAGTAGAGAAACAAGACTTATACAATTGAAACGTACTACTGAAGCCAGTGGAAGCAAGCGAAATATTGCAATTTATTATTTATTGTTTGGTACTGTGGTTCGGGTATCTGATTAGAAATGGATAATATCCCCTTAACAGAAAGAAACGGTGATAATAACTTTTCATCTATCATTGTAAAAGGTAAAGGGATAAGATTTGTAAAATCGAATTAAATGCTAATGTAGTCAAAGCAATAAAGGAATATATTGAAGTTAGACCAACAACAACAGATAATAAGTTGCTTCAAGGTCAAAGAAGTTCAATGACAAGTTTAGGGATTAATAAGCTATTGGAGAAGTATTCTAAACAAGCAGGAATTGAAACAGTAACGCCACACACACACATGTATTGCAGGACATTTTTCAACAGACGTAACTTATAAGTTTTATGCTTAAGGAAAGCTGAAGATCGTCAAAATGCAGTCGATAAATTAGATATTTAATAATCATTATGAATTGAGTATCTGAAAAGATGCTCTTTTTTATATGCCATAAACATGTTATCACTTGTTTGTGTTCACGATTTCTGGCATCGAATTCCGTATTCTACGAATTTCAATAAATCCTAATAATAGCGAGCATGGGAAGCTTGGTGAATTTTCAATTCCCCCTTCTTCGACCATGTCTTCTTCGGTCATATAGGGAGATTGATAGAAGTTTCAAATGAATTTCGTAATGAAGTCAATCTGTAGAAAATAGATGAAGACAGGGATTATAAAACGGTGCTATAACTGAAATAGGAATGAAGATGAGTTTTAATTATCGTTTCCTTATGTTAAAATTAACAGTGTGAACCGCCAGTTAGACCGTGCGAATGGTCGGGAAAAACCGTCGGAGTGGTGCGGATAAACATTGATATATCAACATTTGGTAGGGGTTGAATGGGGTACTGGTGTCCTCCACGGTCTTCAAAACTGCTTGAGACCTGCGTGCCAGGTCTGGTGGGTTCGATTCCCACACAGTCCCGCCAACTCAAATATACCAAGGGTTCTAGCGAACACCTTACATACATAGACCAGGAGTGACTTGGTCTTTTTTTTATTGCCATGTGCCCAAAAAGTGCCATTCTTCCTTTTGTGCCATCTTTTGTTATTTAAGTAGGGTGTCTAAGGTATCTACCGCAATTCCTTCAATCGAATCTGTTAGATGGGAATAGGTGTCCATGGTCACGGAGATTTTGGAATGTCCCAGACGGGCGCTGACGATTTTAGGATGAACATTGGCTTTCAGTAAGATCGTTGCATGTGAGTGGCGCAAATCATGAAAGCGAATATCTGGTAGATTAGCTGCCTTGATCGCTCTTTTTAAGGCTCTTGAGATTTCTGAAGGGGCCATGATGTTCCCTTTAGAGTTGCAAAAGACGAGATTATGAGGATTGAAGGCATCACCAAGTAATCGTTTTTGCTTCTCATGTTCCTCTTTGAGTGATTCTAGTAGCTTTGCGAGCTCTGCCGTTAGCCTTACCCCTCTAGGTCTTTCATTCTTTGGAAGTGTATTGAAAAAATATTGTCCATTTGCTTCTGTAATCGTTTGTCGAATATAGAGCCTTCGCGTGTGAAAGTCGACGTTCTTCCAGGAGAGCCCAATTAACTCACTTTTCCTCATGCCTGTATGAGCTGCAGCGTACATAATCGGATAAAACACAGGTGTTCTTTCTTTTGCCGTTTTAAGCAGGAAATTAAGCTGTTCGACAGAGTAGGTGTTCATTTCCCTTTTGGTTGGCTTTGGAGGTTTGGCTCCTTTGGCGACATTTTTCTCGATGAACTCCCAGTCAATGCCGTCATTCAAGGCTTTAGAGAGCACTCGATGGTGATGAGTAACCGATTGGGCTGATTACACATTCAATTTCTCTTTGTAATAGTTTTGTAAGTGGGTGCTTTTTAATTCATGGAGCGCTATGTGCCCCAGCGACGGTTGAAGATGAGTTTTAACGATCTTCTCATACTCGGCATATGTCTTTGGCTTCGTATTCGTCTTTGCATAATTCTCAAGCCAATACGTTAGGTACTCACCAACTGAAATCTCGGTATTTTTTGTTTTATTTTTGCTACTATCTAACTCAAGTGATGCATTTTCCATCGCTATTTTCGCTTCTTTTTTTGTGTTGAAGCCGGAACGTTTTATTCGGGTAGTTTTCCGTTGAGATTTTTACCTGCTTCTAGCACAAAGAGCCACTTACCTGTATTCTGATCCTTTTTTGGATAACCAGTGCCAGCCATTATTTTACCTCCATCCTTAAATTAGCTGGACACCAAGCATCTTGCTCCTTACCATCATTATACTGAATTATCCTTATAATGGAAATGATTTGCTGGTGCCCAAGCTGATTTCAATAATTAGCGAGCCGCCAATAGCATTCTATTAGATTGTGGGTTCTATTAAAGTAGTAGTCATATCAGTTTGAGCAGGCATACCTTCAAACCATTCTAAGAATGATTTCTTGGATATAAGGATGCGCTTGCCGACTGTAACCGTATGAAAAGAGCTTGATTTGACAAGCAGATAGGCTTGACTGCGCCCAATTCCAAGAAACTCTTGAATATGTTTTACTTCCAACACCGCTGGTAATTCAAAAGTAGTTTTCATATAAAGCCCTCCAATTCTTTAAATCTCACAAAGCATATTGTCTACAGCAATTGCTGCACCTGTATTCAGTAGTTGTAGGTTAGTTATAGAAGGGGCCTTACCCTCGCGCACTAATCTTGCTTTTTCTTGATTGCTAAAGCGAAGTAATTGCACTAATTCCAAAAGCTCATCGTTTTTAGTTTTAGTCATACAATAGTCGACCTCCAATAATTAGGTAAATGTTCCCCGTTTTCCCCATTTGTCAATAATCCATTGATATAGGTGTCCTCGCTCGATTTTTGTCACTTCCCCAATTTTGTCCCAATTCCCCAATTGAATGGGGAATTGGGGCATACATGGGGAAACCCTATTTTGCTTAGTATCCCTACTGTCCCAAAGCTTTCTGAGGTATTGGGGAAAATGGGGAAGATTTTATCAAATATGGGTTAACCAATAGATTGTACTTTGGCTTACTAAATGACATTTCATCCAAGAAAATTCGAACAAATCCGCGCTCTTCAAGAACTGTTAATATCGTTTTTATCTTATTGCTGTCAAAACGGGATTTTACTGCTTGTTGGATCTCCCTATAAGAGATAGGAGTACTAAGAAGACCTGTATCATCATAGTTCTTCCGATACTTCCTATAAATGACCTTAAGAAGGTCTAATTCTTCCACCGTATTACCATTCACCTTCATAACCCCCAAGGCTGCTTTTGCATGTTCTATAAAGTAATCTGATAATGAAATAGCATTTTTTATTGTTCTTTCATTAATCTCCATTGATAAATCGATAAAGCCCGAAGTGCTGTCAATTTGAATGGCGATGTGTAAAAGTGCTGCAATTCGAGCGATGTTTCCTACTAATTTCCCGCCCCATTCTGGTATCTCGTATAAGGAGCCGCCATCCCGTAGTTGTATTTCAATATTTTTTTGGAAACTTTCAAATAAGCTGTCTGCATCTTGATTCAACCGCAGTATTACAGGCTCTTTCACTGTTTGGCTCATTAAGAGTTTTATATTATTAATGTATTTGGTTCGGACCTCTGGTGGAATCGATTTGGGTCTTACATCTCTATACCCCTTGAAGTCCTTTGGAGAGGAATAGAGAAAGCGGGCCATTAATCCACGGCCATGGAAAACAGGAGGAAGATTTCTTACCGAATCAGGTTGGCCGAACAATCCTATTGTTAATAGTGGAGACTCAAGGATCTCCGTTCTTCCCTGTCTGTCTACTCTGAGATAATCACCAGTATGGCCTTTTAGGTATACTTCAAGGTTTACCTGGCCGCTATACCGCCCCTTCACCATGTCGAAAAGTCCAGCTTCCGCAGAAATAACTGCCAAGCGTTCTCTATTTTGCTTCATTAGCGTAACTATAGTCTCCGGGGTTGCATCATCAGATACATATGTTGGCAGATAGACCTCGCTTAAAGAGTCTAGCTCTTGTTGAGCTTCGGCGATTTCTAAAAAGATGTTATCGTCACCATTTTTGGCATAGCTACCCTCAAGATGTTCTATTCTTTTTTGTAAAGAACGTTTAGTCGAATCGATTTTCTTTGCCTCCAGCTTTAAACGATTAGCCTCCTCTTTCTGAAATTGAATTACTGGAGAGCTCATCTCGCGAAAAACCGAGCTTTTTCTATTGGCGGGCCCCATTAGCGTGAGGCAGTAGGTGTTTAAAGGTTCAACCCAGTCACCATACGGATTTATCTCGTAGTTCTTTGTAAGAGCTATTGATAGGATTGAGATAGCTGCCATACTGGGCATTTCAGCAGGTGTTTGTGTTGTTTCTGCAACAGCAATAACAAAGTTTTTTAACCAAGCAGGGAATACATCTACATTAAATTCTGGAAGGGAATGTTCGTCGTATTTTATTGGTTCATCCCATTCATCAAAGTAGTGTCTTTCCTCGCTGTAATGAGCCACTAATTCTAAGTCCTTTTCGGTTAGGTCTTTCTTAGATACTTGTTGTAACATGGATCATTTCTCCAATCTTTCTGATTGCATAAATCTTATCCTCTATATCTCCGTACTCTATTAATGGGGAAAGTTATTCAATTCGAGCAAGAGTATGGTAAACATCTCCCTTTTGTTCCAGGTCATAAACATCTTTCAGCGACTTGGCTTCGTCTAGTAGAGAAATTTTTAAGTCGTGTAAAGCACATGAATATAACTTGCAGGTATGGTTAAACTCTTTTAAGCCTCTATTAATTTTGTATTCTTGGGAGTTTTGTACAAAGGATGTTGTATTTATTCCTAAATCTTTAATTAATAGCTTGATAGCTTCATCATTTGAAACATTTTTTGATTTTGCCACCAAATTGATAACATCACCTCCGCCGCATCCTGCCCAACAGTGCCAGGTATTGCTCTCGGTATAAATAGTTAGAGAAGGATTTTTATCTGCGTGCCATGGACAGCAAATATTAAATTGCTTTTTATAGATTTTTGCTTTGGAAAGATTAGCATCAGTATAACGATCCAGAGCTTCAGCAATAGATAAATGGTTCTTAATTTCTTTGCAAATATTAGTTGACAATATCAGATACCTCCTTACTTTGTTCAATACTTCAAATATTATTAAAGCAACAATTTAGGATATTTTTGGTAGAATCACCTTCTATATTTTTCTGATGTGCTGCTATTAAAATCTATAACAAACTGGCAACTAATATATTTACCTCTAAATGCACTTTTTTTGATAAGTGTGATAAATGTAATTGAAAATTGCTGTTAAGCGAGGTTTGAGTATGGGAAAAAACTAAAAGAACCTAGAGGACTTTAAAATAGACAGTAAATTATTAAAGTAGAATGCACACCGAAGTTTAAAAACGGTATATGACTCGTTCAAGGAATTGTCAAACAAATGACAAGTCACTCGTACAACTCGTACAAAAAGTCCGTACGATTCCGTGTAATTCGGCACACGAAATGTTTTTTATTTTAATATTTCTGATTACCTCAATGCTTTTCCAAATTCGGATTTGATTAGAATATGATATAATTAAAATAAGAACAAATGTTCTCGCTTCTTTTTTGGGATGGTGAAGCCGATGGAAGAGTTAAATAAAAAGCAAAGAATGTTTGCAGATTTCTATATTCAAACAGGTAATGCCACTGATAGTTATTTGAGGGCAGGATACAAAGCTGGAGGACATTCAGCGGAAGTGAATGCAAGCCGTTTGCTGAGAAATGCTGAGGTTTTAAAATATATCAAGGAGCGTAATGAACAATTGGACGTGGATTTTATTGCTGATATAACGGAAACAAAGCGGTTTTGGACGGAACTCTTGAGGGATGAAAATGCTGATATGAAGGACCGGTTAAAGGCGTCGGAGTATATTGCTAAAACCAATGGTGCTTTTGTTGATAAAAAAGAAGTGAAGGGCGCCTTCGATGGAATAATAGAATTTGGGTTTATTGATCCTTGTAAAGATAATTGAGGCTCTAGCTAATAAGGCTAGGCTTTTTTCATTGTTCACAGAAATAGAAGTGATTCCATTTCTTATCACATTGCCGACAAAAAAGTATCTGATTTAAAGGGCACAAGCAAATGCAAGTCCAGGTGATGGATGCAGCAGCCGCACAAATATTCTACTTACTTTAGATGAGCTTGAGAAGAATGAGCTGTCGGAAGAACTAAAGGAATACATAAAAGGTATTCTTCCGTAAATAAGACAGGTCTTATCCGATTATAAATGGGTTTTTGTCTAACGAAGACAAAAAACCCGAATATGGGACTTTTAATAAAGTGTCCATTATTCGGGTAATAGTTTATATTGAAATGGGGATTTTTTAATTAATTCAACACTTTTATTGTACCCATGAAATTACATATATAGTTTCATTAATTAAAATGTAGATATTTTCTGTTATGATTTCACCTGTTTCAGAAGCTTTAGCTTGCGATATTAAATCGTTTAGCTCAGCTTCTGTAGCTGGTACACCCATTTCAATAGCTATTTTTTTAAACATTTCTCCGTAAGCAGGATCTCCATAGATAAATGCATCCATTGAAAAGCTTCCAATGTATTCTTCTCCATTGTATAAGTCATATTCCATATCAACTGCATTAGGCTCTACTGTTATCCCATATTCTGAAGCAATTGCTCTAACATTTTCTATTGTAGGATCAACTGTAATTGCTACTCCATCTGCACCAATTTGCACACCCTCAATAACTGTATTGACTGCCATTACTCCACTGTTATAGAAGTAATAAGTTTTTCCGTCTATGACCTGCCAGCTAAGAAGCACTTTCCCAGAAGAACGATCTAGGAAGTACCATTTGTCTCCTGATTGTAACCAATCTGTTTTCATTGTTCCGTTTGAATTTAGATAGTACCAGCCAGTGCCAGACTTCAACCAACCGGTTTTCATTACACCTGAGTTATCAAAGAAATACCATTGATTTGAAAAAGTTGCCCAACCGGTTTGCATAGCTCCATTGCTTTTTAGGTAATACCACTTTCCAGCTGATGATAGCCATCCTGTCTTCATAATTCCAGAACTATCAAAAAAATACCACGAATTAGAAATACTTTTCCATCCGGTAGCCATCCCATCTGAGGCAAGGTAATACCATTTACTATTATCTAAAAACCAACCAGTCTTCATGGCTCCGTTTGAATTAAAGTAGTACCATTTATAGCCGGTTTTTGCCCATCCTGTTTTCATACTTCCTGTTGAATCAAGCCAATACCAAGATCCACCATACGAAATCCAGCCGTATTGTTTTACACCAGAAATATAGTAATACCATTTTCCATTAACCAGTTTCCATCCATTTGAAACACTAGTTGTATTTCCGCCTGAACTTGAACTTCCTCCATTGTGGTAATGATATTGTCCATAAGAAAGCCCATACTGCGAACAGTTTGTCCAACAATAATGTCCCCCACCAGAATCCGTTCTACCAGAATGTGCAAATACGGATAATGGAACTGATGAAATAAACACAAAACAGAATAATCCTAAAAGGAATTTCTTCATAGTTTTCCCCTCCTATTTTTTTACTAAATATGTAAATAGATACA
Organism: Neobacillus sp. FSL H8-0543; assembly: GCF_038592905.1. Classification (GTDB taxonomy): domain Bacteria; phylum Bacillota; class Bacilli; order Bacillales; family Cytobacillaceae; genus Neobacillus. The sequence continues at coordinate 4,793,373 of NZ_CP151943.1, forward strand.
ATAATAGTATAATAGATTTGAACTATTATTAAAATACCTTTTATGTTTCAATTCAACTAATATAGTAAAAAAGTATTTCTGTGGATTGTTTAGCTAACTTAAGATTAATGTTAGATGGTATCTATTGAATAAAGAAGAAGTGGTATTGAAGATTCATAAATTCAAATAGCAAAAGGACTTAAAGATACAATCTTCTAGCACAGAATGGCATTTTTGATCCCAGATTTTCCATTTAAAAGTTGGTTGGCAATTGGAGTTGGGGGAATCATTGGTATTATCCGTTTTGTTGCAAAGCAGCAAAAAATAGGCAAACCGCAATACAAAACTAAGAATACAATATTGAAATCGAATAGACTATCAGGTAATGCCTGGGGTCTTTTTATTTTGAGGTATGTGACAAAACATCTAATTCTTCAATGTAACAAAATACATAAAATGTTACATTCATTTATTTGAATATTTTGACTCTATGAAGAAATGAGATATAATAAAGATACTAGAAGAAAACGTTACATTCATATTGTTGTTTTATCTGACTCTAAAGGGGGAGGACAAATGGTTAAAGAAGTTCAAGATGTACAACCGATTCGAAATTTGAAAAAACTGGAGGATATGAAGTGGAGTTTAAAGCGGCATTGTTCCGACCGTGACCACATGATGTTTCTGCTGGGGATAAATACAGGCTTACGAGTTAGCGATTTGTTGCAGCTCAAAGTAAAGGATTTAAAAGGCAAAAGGAAAGTGATCGTGAAGGAAGGAAAAACTGACAAGCCCAGGACTATCCATTTACATAACATCTATGAGGAATTGAACGACTACATCAAAAAGCTGGATAGTGAATGGCTGTTTCCTAGCAGAAAAGGCAATAAGCCCATAACACGAATACAGGCTTATAGACAGCTAAATAAAGCCGCTGATATGTGTGACATAGCGGAGGGTATCGGAACGCATACCATGCGAAAAACCTTTGGTTACTGGTATTACAAGCAAAGCAAAGATATAGCAACACTACAAACTATATTGAATCACTCACACCCCGAAATCACTTTAAGGTATATAGGTATCACGGATGAAGAAATAGAAAATAGCTTACAATCATTCAAGCTATAAAATGGAACAAAGGTGATCTATAGGAGCTAATCAGCTCCTATTTGTTTGTATAATAGGTTATCGTCAATTGACCAATGACAATAACAATAACTGTTAATGACAGGAGTTGCAGGGGCTACTACCACTAATCCATACATCATAGATTGATCTCATAGTTTGTAGGTTTTCCTCATAAAGGTGCTTATAAATTGAAGGAATGGATATTTGTTGACTCCTCGGATACGATGTCAGAGGGGATGACCCCTGGGGGGTACCACGCTTGCTATTGAAATCAATTTACTCAATGCTCTCGGAAAATTTTTTTGAACATAGCAAGGGATTAGGCTGTTTTCTTATTGGGCTAACGCAGCAGGATAATTCAATTGGAAATTAGTCTTTTATGGTAAGATTATAGAATAAGATAAGATAAGTTATGGGAGGAATAAGTTGAAAGTCATCGTTTTTAGAATGAACAGTATGAAAACTATTATAGGAGAGTCCTAAAATGAAAAAGAAAATGAACTATTTAATCGTACTTTTAACGATCATTTTTATGGTTGGTTGTACCAACTTAGAAGATACATCCAATACAAATGTAGAAACAGATTCACAAGAAGTAACCACAGTTGAAACAAATAATAATAATGAAAAAGAAGAAACTGTCACTACGGTTGTTGATGAACCAATAGTAGAGGAAACACCAACCCAACCAAATATTGAACTGTTCTCTGGATACAAACTTATTAGTGTTGACGGTGGTGATTTGTCTGGCAATCGTGAAGCTAATGTCGTCGTTGACATTGGTTATGGGGACCGTGAATACTGGGCATTTACGAATGAATACGGGCAACTAGTGCGTGTCATTGCTGCCGAAATCATTATACAAGACGACCGTAACGAACCTGTATTATCGTCTGGCAGATACTACTCTGATGAAGCAAAGGTTCCTGGTGTCGAAAGTGACGTTTTAGATGAAGGGCATGTTATTGCTGATTCTCTAGGTGGGGTATCGAATGCGTATAATATTACCCCACAAGATAGTACGCTCAACCGGCATGGTGATCAAGCTTATATGGAAAACGCAATCCGTACGGCAGGTGGAGCAACTAATTTTGAAGCAATTATCACATATCCGAATACAAAAACGCAGATTCCTTCAAGTTATCAGTATACCTATACTATAATGGGTAACGAGATTGTTGATACATTTGACAATGTGAACCCTGATGAAATAAACTCGTCACTCGGTTTAACAGGCAGTGAGCCTTCTAATTCAACTAGTACAAACACAAACGGTGATATTTCTAGTGTTGATACAAACGGTAATGGACAGGTGACGATTAAAGAAGCAAAAGCAGCAGGTTTCAGTATGCCAATAACGAGTGCTCATTGGTTATACCCCTATATGCGCGATAATGATAATGACGGTATGGTAGGTGAGTAATCCCCTAGAACTTTGAGGCAAAATAAATGAACGAAAGAACATTTTCCTCGTTGGACGATTTATAACAATTTGCAAATGGATGTCTGTATTGGAACAACTGAAACTATTGGTCATAGTCATATCATCTATAAAATATGTACTGTGAAAATATAATTATTTTTCACTAACAGGTACGTTAGCTTAAGTTCGGGGCTGTCATTTTGGCAGCTCTTTTTATTGAATAAAGGAGCAAGGCGTATTGTTCCTGCCAGTCACGATCACATTCGGTCGATGGAGAAAAGTGTTTCCCTTTATTGAGAGGATTGGCGAGAGAGGTTCAATAAAAGAAATGGTCTGGGGTCCCCCTGGGGGGTATGTCGTCTGTGATTGTGTTTCACTCTACTATAGCTCGCGGTAAATTTTTTTAAAAAAATAGCTTTTATCTATTATTATAACTTAATAAGTCGGATATTAATTGGTTCCTATTTAGGGCTATTTTTTGATTAATTATCAATAATTAGAAAAGTTGTAACAAGTGAAAGCAGAAAACAAATAAATTAAGCAGTAAGATATTCTTGAAAGCCCTAAAGGAGGTATTTCATGGAATTTTATCTAGCAAAAGATAAGTTTGTTTTGGGTGTTGCGGGAGGGGAGTTCTATACTTTAAATAGTGAACCCAAAGCGGTTATTTTAACAAAAGAGCCTGTTCCAACTAAAAAGTGGACTATACCTAGTGTAATAGACAAGACGCTTTTTGAAGGGGAAGAATGGACCATTGAAACTGAATTCCGAGAATTTTTATGTGATGAAAAAAAAGTCTACATCTTCCAATTTGAATACCATAGAACTGTACCAGGTTATTGTTGTGGTAAAGCCGAATTTTTCGTAACAGAGGAATATGCAAGAGAGAAAATAGACTCGCTACGTAAAACTAGCAAAATCAGTGAATATAATTGGGATGCTACCAAACCAACTTGGAGAGAGGTTCAGCAGAAATTGTATTACCGTAAAGTCTAACAATTCCCCCTTTTTATACATAGCGAGGAACGTCACCTTAATTGGTGGCGTTTTTAACATTTTGTTACTTAATATTACTAAATGTTAATTGGAATGTAGGAGTTAAACCATCATGTGCATAAAAAGTAGATATTTCCTTGTAGCGCGTTTTCGTTATGTAATGACATTACACCGTAATTTTTCCAATAAGAAGAACCATGGTATTCCAACAAATAGAATTATTTGTAAATTATTCCTATTAAGAAAGGTCCCCTAATGATAAAATAGAATTATTATATCAAACAAATGGGGATTGTGTGATGAGTAAAAGGATTTACTACCTATTAATGATTCTATGGATAGTGTCAGCCAATACAGCATTTGCCCACCCAGGAAATACGGATTCGAGTGGCGGTCATACGTGTAGGACCAACTGTGAGCAGTGGGGATTGGATTACGGAGAGTATCACTATCATGATTCTTCTTCACCGCTTTCCAGCAGTGATTATGATGATGGTTATAATCGAGGCTATGAAATAGCGTATAGTTATACCTCCCAATGTGAAGAGGAATATGAATGGTGGTGGGAAGGACCACAGACATTCGGTGACGGGTATGAGCAGGGAATAGAGGATGGTCATCAAGAGGGCATGTCCATTTGTTATAAGAATAGTCGCACTGCAGGGTATGAACAAGGATATTCGGATTACATAGACGATTATGGATATGACGGTGAACCTCAAGAAACATATGACTACACAACATACGAGGAAGGCTACAGTGAGGGATGGGGGCAGGCGGAAAGTGAGGATGATAGTGAGTCAGAAGAAGCTTCATACGTTTCGTCCTACGACTCAACATCAGATTCAGATGAAGAATATTATTCTGATGAAGATATTAGTTCAATAGATCAAGAGTCAATATATGATGATGGTTACGATGAAGGCTTTGAATCGGCGGTGGGGGAGTACCTTTATGATGACTATGATAGTAGTCTAGAAGAAAATGAACTCAAATTTTATAAAAAAGGGTATTTTGCTGGTTATATAGAGGGAGGTGGAGGAAGCTTTTTTGAAAATATTTATTACTTTTTATTTCAAAAGTACATTGCAGCTACTGTAATAGTTATCATATTTATACTTTTAGGTGTATTTTGGATTATAACAAAAGTAAAAACTAAGAAACTGTTAAATAAAATTCCGGGTAATTCCAAAAAATCTGTTTCAAAAGAGAGTTTCTTTGCATGGGGGATAAGTGGCATTGTTATTGCTTCTGTCACTGGTTTTATCTTAATGAGTGACACAGATGAATCGGAACCAGTAAGCACTAATGAAACAGATAATCCTTATTCCTATACATCTATAGACCATGATTGTGGTGATTTTGAAACACAGAAAGAAGCTCAGTTATTTTATGAAGCAAACGGTGGACCTGATGAAGACCCACACGATTTGGATCGTGATAACGATGGAATGGCATGTGACTGGAATCAATGAAATATTGAAACAGTTTGTAAATAGGAGAAAATGGTTCCTATTTTAAGCAGACAAGTTTTGAGTATAAACTTGACTGTTCTGGGAGGCACTTTTCCTTGTTCCACTAACGAGCAGATTAGCTGAAGAAGATTTGTCTAAGCAATTAGTAATATTAAATAAAGAAGACAACAGTCCTCTTTATTTAATATTCTTTATGAAGTCTTCTAACAAATCATATAACACGGACGGTTCCCATTCTCCCATACCGTGTTCAGCAGTAAGAACAGGAACAGGATAATTTTTATTGCTTAGCATGGAGAAAATTATAGTTCTCCCTAAGATTTTTGTTTTTTCCACGTCCTCACGACCTTCTTAATGTTTAAATAGAATATTATTATAAAGGAAATCTGCCAAAACTCCCTTTTTTTATAATACCCAGCGTGAAATTGAGAAATAAATATTAAAACAGAGTTTTTTTAAGAATATAGTCATATATTTCCATGATTAAGTGGATATCAAGAATGAACAGCATAAAAATTTGTAGAATTATTACTATTGAGGGGATTTATATGTCGGAATATGAATTAGATGTTCTTAATCAAATTGAACAGGAAATATTAGAAGAGGAAGAAGGAAACTCCAGTGATTCGGAAGAAAGCGCAGAAAAGGAAATAGAGAAAAAAAGAAAGCAGATGCTTTATGTATTGATGAAGAATTAATACTTGGAAATTAAGAAGAATACAGAGAAAAAGAGGATTGAATATTACTATGTCTAATGAAGATATTTTACTAAATAAAGTTTTAGATGCGAGTTCCAATACAATTTGGGATGAATTGAAAAAGATAAGAGAGTCTTCAGAAATAGAAAAACGGACTATTAGACGTAGATGGATATGGGAACTAATTCAAAATGCATCAGACTGTACACCTAAAGGTAAGAAAATAGATATAAAAATTAATTACTCTAATAATCAAATCATATTTAGTCATAATGGACTCCCATTTTCGTATGAAAATTTATTAGATTTAATCACACAAATCTCATCTAAGCAAAGTTCAGAAGAAAAGAAAACAGGGAAATTTGGAACTGGTTTTATGTCAACTCATTTATTATCAGAGATTGTACAGATTCAAGGGTCGTTTAGTCAAGAAGATAGTAAGTATACAAAATTCGAGTTCATTGTTGATAGATCAGGAAATGATTATAGCGATATTAAGAATAAAACCAAAACTATGCTAGAACAATTAGATCTTGTAAGCAAAAATCAAGAGGAACTACAAGAAAATTATGAGGACACAAAATTTATTTATTCAATAGAAGATGATGAAATAAGTAAAGCAGTAGAGAAAGGAATAGTAGACTTGAAAGAGACTATTCCTTATGTATTAACTTTTAATGAGAATATCAATTCTATTACATACAATGGTAATTGTTACAAGAAAAATAATGAAATAACTTCAAGCAAAAATAACAAGATAAAAGTTGTTCAAATTAATGATTCTGATAGTAATAAAGAGTTACTAATAGTAAATGAAAATAATGTAACGATTGGTTGCGCTATTGAACGTAAAGACGATAAGTTATATTTCTTGCCAATTTCCAGTACTATGGCAAAGGTTTTTTGTGAATTTCCTCTGTTAGGAACTGAAAAATTTAGTTTTCCTATAGTGGTTAATTCAAGGTTTTTTGAAGTAGAAAGAGATAGAAATGCTATTAGGGATAGCAATAAATCAAATAATGAATTAATACAAGTAGCTGTCTCTTTATACAAGGAATTAATAGATTATTGTTCAAGTAATAACACGACAAAAAATGAATTTAATATTTGTATTTTAAATAAAGCTACTTCATCATTTATTCAAGAGAATAGTTACAAAGAGATTAAAAAATATATTGATAAGAGTGCAATCATTCCTATTCATAATCATGTGGAAGGTTCAAAGCGATTGGCATTTAAAAATAGTGATGGAGACGTAGTAATAGGCATACCATCAACAATAGAAGAGATTCACCAGGGCTTACTTTGGGATATTTTATCTAATTTAAAAGCACTTCAGATACCAACTAAAGATACTTATAAAGGTTGGAATGCGGTGTTTGGAGGTAATGTTTCATTTTCTAGGATAAACAATACTTTAAAAGATTCAAGCATTGATAAATTAGTCGCTTTTTTGAAAGATAAAACCCTATTTTTAGATTGGTTGAATGCTTTTTATATTCTCTGGATTAAGGATGAAGGTCTTGAGAAAGTTGTAGAATCAGTATTTATACCGAATCAAAATAATGAGTTTGTAAAATTCGACAAGATTTACTCCGATAAAAATATAGATGATGAACTCAAGAATATTTTAACATTATTGGGTGGAAATATTAGAGGTCAGCTATTACACCAAGAAATTATTTCATTTGAACACTATTTCCAAGAACACCCCAAAAAAATTAAGACTAATGAAATAGTCTCTGATCTGATTGAGTTTAAAGTATCAGAAATTCTAGGTAAGGAAACTGTGGATAGGGCAGAAAGAGAAGAACCTACTCAAAGAGTATTTAATAGATTAACTAATTGGTTCCTGTCAAATCCTGAAAAATCAAAAGAGTGGTTTGAAAATTTATATCCAAAGAGAATGATGTTATCTTCCCCAGAAGAAAATCTAAGAAGATATAAAATAGCCGAGAAAATAGAAGAAAACAATATTAAGTATGAAGAATTAGATGAAATTATTAATAATCGAGATAAAATAATGGAGATTATAACTAACTCTGAACTGAGCAAAGATGATATTATTGATCAATTAAAACATGTTATTACCTCATCCGAAGAAATGAAACGCTATGTAGAGAATTTACTACATAGAAGTACAGAAAATATTTTTAAGTATTTAAGCAGACTTAAAGATTATACACTTCCAGCAACTTTAGAAGAATGGATGAATGAAAAGTATTCTGATACGGTATTTCCAGCTAAGTATAACGGAAATGATTTTAGAATCGTTATTCGTCCAAGTGATTATCAAAAAATAATATTTTATTATGATGAAGAATTAGAGGCTTTAGATGATGTTAACTATCAATTGTGGACCGATGATGGAGAAGTACAACGAATGATTACTTTAGGTGATTTGCTTAAAACAACAGGTATATCTAAAATTCCATTGACTAAGTTATAAGAGAGGTAATTTTTAGTGTTTAGAACAATTAAAGATATTGAAAACAAAATAAGTACAAACAATAGACAGAATACAACCTATATACACCCAATTGCGAGTCGTGAAGAAATAGCAAAATTAATTGTTGCATACTCGAACAGTAACGGTGGAGATATAGTCTTTGGAATACGAGATGATGGTAAAAGATTAGAAATAAAGAATTTTCCCTTTAGATTTGATTTGGAGAGAGTTCAAAATTTGATAGAGGGTATTATAGATCTTAAAAGTGAATACTTTACTTTAAAAGGCATTAAGCTTTATTATATTTCTATTAATAAAGCAGAGGAATTAGTAAAAGTAAATAAAACAATTTATATAATTGGTGATAGTGGAGTGGCTGAACAGATGAAGAACCAGAAGATATTTATTTCATATTGTTGGAATGATGCAGCGTTTGCTGATTTAATTGATAATGATTTCAAAAATATGGGGTATACTTTAACTAGAGATGTTCGAAATATTGAGTTTAAAGATAGTATTAAAGATTTCATGAAAACTATTGGGAAACACGATTTTGTTATTAGTATTATTAGTGACCAATATTTAAAATCAGTAAATTGTATGTATGAGATTTCTGAAGTTATGCGTTCGCGTGAATATAAAAAGAAAATGTTATTGGTAATATTAAAAGATTCTGATAAAAAATTTTTACCTTCACTTTCAGAGATACCGTCTACAATTGCAGCTAATATATACTCTTTTGAGCAACGGATAGGATATATATCTTATTGGGAAGAGAAAGAGAAGGCATACTCGGAAATGATTCGGAAAATAACTCAAGATACAAATAAGATAGAACCTTTACAGGAGTTAAAAAGAATAAAGAGTATTTCAAATAACGTCAGTGAATTTTTATCTGATATAAGTGATTGGAACAATACTAATTTAAGTGACCTAAAAGCATCTGACTATACTACTTTTATAAAAGAAATTAACCAAAGTGTTAACTAAATGATTGCTTTGAATTCATTTAATGCCATATACATTAGTGGAAAATTGTATTTTAATCAATCTTTTTTATAAAACCAACCCACGCATTTTGATCAATCTTTGTTCAAAATGTGTGGGTTTCTTCTATTATAAAATCAACATTTGCAAAATGCTTATAATCGAACATTATTCGAAAGCTACATTATGGAAAGCCGTTCAAATAGGAGACGATAAGCATTTAACTACTAGGGTAGCAAATACATAGTAAAAAAGATTATTGTGAAGAAATGTACTTAAAGTAATGGGTGCATTACTTCAACAATGAGGTAATGCCGTTTTCTTATTGAAGTAACGGGCAGAATAGCTCAATAACTATTACCTATAAAACAATTATGTCGTTGCACTGGTTTATATTACTACATAGTTTTTTTGTCTGATATATTAAGTTCCTGTTGTATTAAGTTATAGGCATTGCATCTCACATATTAGCCCATAATATGGTATTTTAATGTTAGAGAAAAAAACTACTGTTAGGAGCTTGAATCATGAATATTTCAGAACTTATTGCTTTGGGAGAAAAAGTTGCAAAACAGAATTATAAATCAGGAGGTTACGGTAGCGGTTACTATTCTGGCGAAGCATACCAGAATTGGCTCGCTCTTGCCACACGATTTGTAGAATCCAACTTCCCTAACGATCCTGATACAATACGATTTCGTAAAATAGCTGAAAATGCAAATGGTTTTGGAGATGATAAATATCATCCCCTTATATCAATCCTAAAGGCGTTTGAACAGAACCCGCCTGTACCACAAAAAACTGATATAATGCCCATTATCGAAAAGTTATGCAATAACTTTAACAAATTCGATGTTAACATTAAACGTCGGCGTTCCAATCGTCCAACAATAACAATCAATGATGAGTATGATATGCAAGATGCAATGTTAGCTATATTAAAGCTGTTTGTTGATGACATCAGACCCGAGGATTATGTACCAAGTTATGCTGGAGGTAATTCAAGAGTAGATTTTCTCTTACCTCAACATGGAGTAGTTATTGAGACGAAAATGACAAACAGGGGCTTATCCGATAAGCAGATCGGTGAACAATTGATAATTGATTTTGAAAGGTATAAGCAACACCCAGAATATAGTCATTTAGTTTGTTTTGTTTATGACAAGAATTCGCATATTACAAATCCCCACGGACTCATTAATGATCTTGAAAAACTAAGCGATCAAAATATGCGTATAACCGTATTTATATCCCCACAATAAAATCCGTTATAACCACAACCGCAGTTAAACTAATGGGGGTTTTAGTAAGAGAAGAGCTGGATTTCAGCATAAAGAAACTAGCCCAATTTTTGAGGCGAGTTTTGCCTTTTTAGTATATGCGTTTTACAATGTCAAATTCACTGCTTTTTTTCTTCATTCTTCTTTTATGGTCAATGCCTCTTGGGAGGCCTCTTTAAAATAGGTTTCCGCTTGATTAAAGTAGTCTGTTGCTCTCAAACTCGCATCAATAGAAGGTTGTGTAGCTTGATTTGTCAGTTCCCGATAATAGTTATCCGCTATGTATTTCCATTCTTTTACTCCTTTTAAGAAGAGTGAATAAGATTCCACTACCTCTTTATTCTCTCCAATTTCATCCTGCAGTCCCAGTATATCATTCGTCAAATCTCTGATTTCCGATAAAGAAGTATCCAGATCGGTCCAAAATTGGACTGAAAACGCATTGGGAGAAGCTGCATTAAGCTTCAACATAAGGTTGAATTCATTGATTTCTTTCATTAATCGTTCCTGGTGGCATAATTTGTTTCGAATAATCTGCCAGCGGTTGTGTCTGTTCCACAAGTTTATCTTCTACCGTTTTTTCTTTGGGCTTCTCTACGGAAGTTTTGCTCTGACACCCTATGAGGGAAAGGGCTAGGATGACAATCAGGAATTTTTTCATAGCAGATCCTCCTTTAAAATGTGAGTTACCCCTATTGTATAACAATTCTCACAATAACAGATACATATTTTGGTAGTTTTTTATTACTACTGACTCAACCCACTCCTGTCCAATAGAGTGAGGTATTTCTGCTGATCCTTTTAACCACCGTCCTTAGCTACCTGTTGATTTTTTTCTAATTTCTATCTCTTCAATATGATTTTCATTACAGAAAAAGAAGGAAGGTTAATATAAGAAAAAACATTGTTAATTGGGATAAATGGTGCCATGTTTTGGTGCCCTAATATGTGGAATGTTGGAAGGAAAGTAGTTAAAGACTGTTGGAGAAAACGAACGTAACAAAAAAAGCCATCAGCATTAACTGTGGGCTTCCCAATGTAATTAGTAGCATCTGTCCACTTTGTTAGAATTTCCTTCTGATAACCTCCCCCAAACCTCCCCCAAAAGGCTGGTGAGAAATACATTGTTTTACTAAGCAAATCAATTAACGTGAGTACAACTCAATTAGTAGAAATAATGGTTTTTAAATAAATATATAAAGAAAGCCTGTATATTGAAGCTTTTTATGTTAGAACTGGTTTAAACTCGTGATGTGCTGCTATTAAACCTTGGTTGTAAGGTTCATAGCCATGTGGGCATTTGGCAAAAAATAATTCTAACTCACTTACTTCTTCGTAAGTAAAATAACCATCTAATAATTGGGAGTTTAAAATAGATGACAAGAATTTAGTAAACATTTTATTTGCTTCACAAATTGGGTATTTGCTAGACTTTTGTCCCCCTTCAGAAATCCATGAATTGAGTTCATTAATAATCCCTTTAGATCTGCGATAAGCGATTGCCATTGCAAGGGAATCTGCTGCCAGACCACCTTTTTCAGATGTGTTCATTTTAAGCAAAGCATTAAGTACCTTTTTAGGGATTTTAATTAATGTTTGCTTTTCTTTATTTATTAAGTAATACTTCCGATCAACTTTTGCAATGTTGCCAATATCCGTTTCTTTTAGGGGTTTATCACTCACCATACCAGCACTCCTCTCCATATTTAACTTGATTATATCAAAATCTGGCAATTATTGCTGTTATGAGATACAAGTGATTTTCTGATATTCTACTTGTGCTTAAAATTCCTAAATGTAGTTTTTTATAGATGAACATAGTTTTTGAAACTGCAAAGTAGAATAAAATTCGGTGGGCAATCAGGTGCCTTGCTTGGTGCCCTAATTTTTAAAATTACAAATCACAAGAAAACACTAGGAAGCAAGAAAGCTTGATTTATCAAGACTTGAGGGTACATGAAGATACTAGAAAAACAGATGCTAGCAAACTTCAAAACTGCTTGGGCCCTGAAGTACTAAAGCTAAATTGGATATATTGTATTCAAAGCAATTTAAAGATATTTAAGCCAGGTTGGATGAATTCATCTGACCTGGCTTTCTTTTTTTATAGGGTTGCAAACCGAAGAACAACATCCGAAGAAAAAGCTGTCTGACAGTTGATAAAATAAATTGAGTGGTAGCTTAAAAGGATTACTGTCATTCGAAAATGATACACTTAAGTTAATCTTTGAAGTTGAGAAAGAAGACGAAGAGATTCTTTTCAACTGGATAAAAGAAATAGGTATATACCGTCTACATTATTACTTTGAAGAGAAGGCAGGAAATCCCCTAGTTCACTAGAGTAAAGGGGATTTTTTTGTTAACCAAAGGTACAGAGGAGCAGTAATTTTTTAAAGAAAATAGGTGGAAGAATAATCCTTCCTTAATGTCAGACTTTAATCCTATAATAGATATATGAATAGTTACAATATAGGAGATCAAAAATGACATGAAGAAATTCACAGCGAGTTATTGCTACACCAATGTAAATTTTATTATTACTAACCTACCTAGCTATCAGATAGTAACACCATACACAAATATTATCCGTATTGTACAAAATATGATCATGCGTGGAGCACCTACAATTGCTTCGAAATTTTTACGAAATGAGCTCAATTTAGAGAGATATTATTTAAACACTATGGAAAAGGTAAAGTTTCTTTCGAAGGAAAACTTGAACTGGACCCCGACGATTAAAGGGGATGTCAGTAATGATGCTTATCCTGCTGCCCAATTTTATAATGACTTAGGATCTTCTAAAAACAAATTTAGAAGAAGGTTTTTCGGTTACTTTAAATGATATATTATCGAGGATACCAGAATTAGCAGAGATTTATATGGAATCTTTCCATAAATCTCCTAATTGTTATCAGAGTACGTGAAATACTTAATGCTCTTGATTATACACTGAATGGTCATGAAGTTGACTGTGAGTCCGTCCAGTTCTGTGTTAAACGCAAGGGTGAATCTGGATATGTACAGGGATTAAGAGCAATTGAACTTCACGGAAGAATTAAAGATGCATTCTCAAGCTTTTACCGTGCTTAGAGAAAACAATGCCGATATTTGCTTACGATACCACAGCAGCAAAGAAAGCTAAGGTGTTTGCTCGTAAGGTAAAAACAACTGAGTTCGTAAAGGCTCTAGCAGAGGGACTTGGGTTGTCTTATATTCGTAAGCAGTACATGGGAACTTTATCTGCCAGAGCATTCGCAGACCTTGAATCTATCCAACGCTTATATATGGCTGGCGCAACATTCCAAGAAATTAATCGTTTCTTAGATGAAAGACCTGCTTATTGGGCAGAGGAAGAAAAGATGAATAACCGTCTATCAACACCTGTAGAAGAATTTTCATTGATATCTTTTTCTTCCCCCATAAAGCCCCCCTATTAAGTATTGGCTAAAAAGATACATTATACTAGATTAGACTAAAAACCACCATTTTTGGGTGATTAGTTACATATCTGCATTAGCCTGATAACTACAAGTAGAGTGGTTTCACATGAGCTTTATGAGTGCAGGAGGAACAGGAAATTATGCAGCCGTAACAGTTGCGAGTCAAAGAAGTGACCTTAGTTTATATTATGAACGCTTATCATTTGAAATCTCTCAATATACTAAAGATGGAGCCGACCTAATGATTAGTAATGTGTGGATGGAACAGCCACCTACAACAAAAGATAACGACCAATTTACCAACAAAAAAGATACTATGAAATAGTTTGTCTTTTTCCATCACTTACACACGCAGCAGCATAAATAAAAGAGCTTTTTCACTATAAATGTATTAACAACAATGGTTGAAGGGCATATTTAGTCCATGAGCACTTTATTTACAAAGGATATCCGCCACTCCATCCGAGAGGGTCTAGCAGCTTAAATCAATTAGCTAGTCAAGAAGAACCAAAAGAAAGCAAAAAGTGGGTTAGCTCGCCCTTCTATTTAAAAAATAACAATTCAGATGAACCTAAAATTACTACTTATTGTATAATTAGGGGAAATTAGGAGGTGACAAGAACAAATGATTTACGGATACGGGTACAGTGAATTTATCAAAAAAGGAGAACACCAATTAACTATAGAAAAACATATAACAAAAGAAGAATACGACGATCACAATACAAGGTTAAGTGAAATCAATAAATTAAACGCTATGACGAATGTATATAATCTACTTGATAGGAATGGAAAAGAGTATTTAACTTACTCCACTAAAATAAAAGAACAATTAGAAAAAGATAATGATGATTCAATAGGTTTGGAAGCGAATCGTTTACTAATAAACTATTTATCTTCTTTATCAATGTTTATCGATTATGGCGAAAAATACAACAAAAAACACTTCGGTAAAGAAAAACTAAAAGAGTTTCAAAAAAATACAAATGAATTTTATGATGGACATGTTTCTTATCGGTTCATGGCATTAATGAGAAATTACGCTTTACATTATGGTTTTCCTTTATCAATTATTAAACAAAGTATTTCAGGACCTAACGGTATTTTTGCCACAAAAGAAGCATTATTGCAATTCAAAGCATGGAAACATGTCAAAGAGGATATTGAAAAAATGCCTAATTTTATATCATTAGACATTCACGTTGAAATTTCTAAGATGTTCATTAAACATCTATATGAAAAATACGTTTACGACATTGCTCCTGTTGTATTAAAGGGGATTGAACATTTAAACAACATGGTAAAAACCAACGGAGGCAAAATACCCATTCTAGTAACATTTAAAAACATAGAAGAATTTAAAAAGGGAAACATCTTCGTCAATCTCATAGAAACAAAATCATATCAAGACGCTTTAAAAATAATAGAAAATCACCAAAGCATAAACATTATCAAAAAATAAAAAATGGTCGGAAAAATTTAAGGGTTATATTCAATTTATTATTTTATTGTGGTAAAATAAACCGTGTGAACTGACGTATAGACCGTACGAATGTTAGGTGAAAAACCGTCGGAGTGGTGCGGATAAACATTGATATATCAACATTTGGTAGGGGCTGAATGGGGTACTGGTGTCCTCCCCGGTCTTCAAAACCGTATTGGTCCTTTTGCTTGGCCTTATTCGGTACTAGTACAAATTTGTAAATGCAATACTTGCAAAATATCTCTTCATCTAGTAATAAAGTTCTGCGTTCATAATATTATGTCTCACCTTCTACTCTAATAATGTAGGAGGTTTTTTATTGTTTTCTCAAATGATAAAAATTGTCAATACATTTACTATTGGCCAAAATTGAGTAGGTGAAATTAACAAATATACCTATGTATTCGCTATAATAAGACTATATTCATTATGGAGGTAACTAATAATGCCTATTTATAACAAACTAGTCCGCGATCGAATACCAGAAGTAATTGAAAGTACGGGAAAACAATTCTCTACAAGGATATTAGAGAATGAAGAATACATAAAAGAACTAAAAAATAAAAGCTTCGAAGAACTTGAAGAATACATAAACACTGAGAATGATAATGATGCAATTGAGGAGCTAGCAGATCTGTTGGAAATAATCCATGCGCTTGCTGAATGTCATGGTGCATCTATTGAAAAGGTAGAAGAAGTACGGCAAAAAAAGGCAGAAAAGCGTGGTGGATTTAAACAGAAAATATTTTTAATAGATGTTGAAGATGAGTAAGGTTCAACTGATTACCAGGAATCTCGGAAATCATTTGTTAAAGAAGATGGAAGGAGCATTCACTATTTGTGTACTATCTTCCTTTGTCATGAAGTCGGGTGTTAGGTACTTAAAAGAAGCATTAAAAACGGCAGCCGAAAATGGTGCAGATATAAAAATATGCACGGGCGATTATTTGTACATCACTCAACCGGAGGCTTTAGAAGAGTTGCTTTCCATCGATGAACGAATTAGCATTCGAATTTGGAAAAGCAATGGTGTCTCCTTTCATCCAAAGGCCTACCTATTTCAAACCAATGAACATGATGTTCTGTTTGTAGGTTCATCGAATCTTTCGAGGTCGGCTTTAAATCACGGGGTGGAATGGAATGTAGCTGTTAGTGACGAAAAGGAAGTCTTTGATGAAGCCCTAACGGAATTTCTAACTATCTTTTATTCTGATCAAACCGTCCCGTTGAATAAGGAAACACTTGAGGAATATCGAAAAAATTATGATGAGTATCAACGGAAACATCCTAATTTATCAGGTAAATGGACTGAGCTGGAGGAATTAGATTTAATGCTTCCAACAAAGAAGGAAATCCAAGAACAGCCAGACATAGTGCTGGATCCACCGGTCTCATATGGAGAAATATTACCTAGATATGCACAGATTGAAGCGCTGGAAGAGTTAAATAAAACACTGGAAGAAGAGTATAATAAAGCCCTTGTCGTTATGGCTACCGGTCTAGGTAAAACATATTTGGCTGGATTTTTTGCGCAAAATTTTAAAAAGATACTCTTCATTGCTCATCGGGAAGAAATTCTCTATCAAGCAAGAGACTCGTTTAAGAGAATTATGCCTGATAAACAATATGGTATTTACAATGGGAAATATAAAGAGAGTCAGGCTGATGCCGTTTTTGCATCGATTTATACACTTAGTATTAAAAAGCATCTTGAGCAATTTCGCCCGGATGAATTTGATTTAATCATTGTGGATGAATTCCATCATGCTGCAGCTGTTTCCTACCAGCGGGCACTCAATTATTTTCAACCACGCTTTTTATTAGGGATTACGGCTACGCCTGATCGTAATGATAACAAGGATGTTTATGCGATTTGTGAAGGGAACGTCGCCTATAGATTAGATTTCTTAGAGGCGATTAACCGAAAATGGCTGGCACCATTTACATACTTTGGGGTATACGATGATACAGATTATAGTCAGATCACCTGGCTGGGAAATCGCTATGATGAAGAGGAATTACTTCAGGCACAGCTAAGAGAGGAATTGGCTCAAAAGGTACTTCAAGCTTGGGAGGATAAAAAACAAACGAGAACATTAGGGTTTTGTTCTTCTATTCGACAAGCAAACTTTTTATCTCACTATTTTAATACCCATGGTTATCACACGGTTAGCCTCCACTCTCAGGCAGGTGTAAGTAGAAAAGAGGTAATTTCCCAGCTTACTAGTGGTGAGATTGATATCATTTTCACCGTGGACCTTTTTAATGAAGGGGTGGATATCCCAGTTATTGATACATTATTATTTGTCCGACCGACAGAATCCTTGACTGTTTTCACCCAGCAAATAGGGCGCGGGCTTCGTTTACATCCAGGTAAAGAAAATTGTGTAATTATTGATTTAATTGGTAACTATCGAAATGCCGATATTAAATTAAGCTTATTCAATACGGAACCAAGCGTAGGAAAAACTAAAAATATCCAACCGACATTGCCAAATTTCTGCGAAGTCAATTTGGATGTAAATGTCATTGATCTATTCAAAGAAATGTTCCGGAAGAGACAGCCTAGACGTGAGAAGCTGTTCAATGATTACATGGATTTGAAAAAAGAAATTGGAAGAAGACCCACTTATTTAGAATTGCATTTAAAGGGTGCATCGGTCTCTCCCCAGTATAAGCAGGAGTTTCAATCCTTTTTTGGGTTTCTTAAATGGGCAGAGGAACTATCATATCGTGAAGTAGAAGTTTTTGAACGATATGAAAAATGGCTTGTGGAAGAAGAAAAAACAGGCATGGCCAAAAGCTATAAAATGGTTGTATTATTGGCTATGCTGGAACGTGGCATGTCTAATTGGAATAAACCTATTTCATCAAAGGAGGTAGCACTATTTTTCCATCATTATCTAATGGAGAAGGTACATCGGAAAAGAATTGATTTTTCCGATAAAGGTGCAAAAAAGTTATGGGATTATGATGAAAAAGGCGTAAGTAAACTAATCGCTAATATGCCGATGAGTAAATGGAGTGGCAGTTCTAAAGGATTAGTATCCTATGAAAATGATGTATTTACCTTGACTTTCGAGGTTGCTAAAGAAGACGAAGAAATCCTTTTCAATTGGACGAAAGAAATATGTGAATATCGGCTACATTATCATTTTGAGCGGAAAGCGAAAAGTCCCCAGAATAACTAAACGGGATCGTTGTCCCAACCAGCCTGAAACATGTTTATACAAGTAGGGGGTGAACAGTTTAGCTGACGGGATTAAATCCCACGGGGGCGACGTTCTACCCCGACTACCGTAATCATAAGACCATATGAAAAAAGGTCAACCAGAAAAATCTGGGTAACCTTATATTACGAACGGGGACTTTTCTTGCCTTGTAAAATAATTTACTTCTTCCGCAATACGCCCTTTTTAACAAGGTTAACAAGTGTACCCTTATTCTTATATCGATTAAAAGCTATTAACCTATTTAAATCTTTAACAGTTAGTTTAGCTGGATCGAGAGCTAGCTCGAAATCATTCTTCACTTTCTCAAGCAGGGTGAGGGCATATTCTATTTGTTTTGCTGTTAAAAAATAATCTTCATCGTCAACTTGAGGTTTACTAGTATCTCCCTCTTGACTGGTCGGTGGTAAGGTAGAAGCATGTTCTTTGAGCCTTGCATCAACTAATGCTTCCACGTCTGCTTGGCTGATCGATTGATTTTGAGGAGCACTAGTAGGTTGATTTGATTTAAAAAACTTATCTATTATTCCTTTTAACAATTCATTCACTTCACTTTCTGTGAGTCCTAACAAATTTCCAGCTGGTCATATTTTCCTATACTACTATTAATAAATTAATATAATGTAAAACACAATACTTTTGGGAGACTTTTGTTAACTTTGGTAGAAAGTAGTCAAAAGAACCGATTAATTCTTTAATAATTAGAAGTATTTTGTAATATTATGGGTGGAATAGCCTATTTGTAGTATAATGGAGAAAATTGCAAAATTTGGAGCGGTTGTTATGGCAATTACGATTCCCGAGACCATTCGATCATCTGCGACAACAGGGGAGAGGCTGTTTTTTCGAACGCTTAAGACCTATTTACCAGATGATTACATTGTTTATTTTGAACCTGATATTCAAGGAAGAAGACCTGATTTTGTGATTATTGGTCCAGACCTTGGCATTGTCGTATTAGAGGTAAAGGACTATACGAAGAATACACTTTTTCAAATTAATCATGATGAATGGCATATTGTGGCTACTTCAGGAGATCAAGCGGTCATAAAAAGTCCGATGAAGCAGGCAAGAGATAACATGTTTCATGTGGTTGACACATTGAAAAAAGATAAAAGTCTGATTCAATTAGACGGGAAATATAAATTTCAATTAAAGTTCCCTTATGGCCATGGAGTTGTATTTACGAGAATGAATTCAAGGGATTTTATCAAAGATGGCTTATATTCAGTTATTGAACCTAATCTTAGTTTAACAAGGGATGAAATTGACCCAGAAAAAGAGGGATTTTCAGAAGAAGTATTAATGGAAAAGATCCTCAATATGTTTGTGGTTCCATTCCGTTTAAAGGAATCGTTATCGATAGAGGACATCAATGCTATCCGTTATCACTTATTTCCGGAGGTACGGATTAGTGCTGAATTCAAACCACCTGTACCTTATCAGGACCAGCTTCTGTTATCCTTGCATGATATTAAAACGATGGATCTACACCAGGAGAATTTAGCTAAACAGATAGGGGATAAAAACCGCTTAATACGTGGAGTTGCTGGTAGTGGCAAAACGATTATATTAGCAAGTCGAGCAAAGATGTTATCAAAACAAAATCCAGACTGGAAGATTCTCATTCTCTGTTACAATATTTCTCTTTCAAATGCGATCCATCAAATGATTCATCATATGCTCAATGAGCCAGAGGATTTATTTGATTTTGATCCAAATGCTATGACTGTGAAAAATGAGAATATCATTGTGAGGAATTTTCACTCCTGGTTAAAGAATGATTTAAGGATAAGGGAGCAGCAGCTTCCAGATATCATAGAAAAACTAGAAAGAAATGAAGCGATTCTACCTACATATGACGCTGTTTTGATCGATGAAGGTCAAGATTTCGAAGCTGACTGGCTCCGTTTAGTTAGTTTACTGATTAATGCAGATACACAATCACTATTATTAGTAGAAGATCGTGCTCAGACGATTTATCAGCGGAAGCGTTCCTATTTGCAAGATACGGGCTTAAGTTTTCAAGGTAGATCAAAGGTTCTGTCCATCAACTATCGGAACACCCAGCAAATTGTAAAGTTTGCATGGGAATTTTACCGCAAGCATTCCATGTTTAAAAATAAAGTGGTCAATCGTGAACTAGAAGGTGAGATTATTGCACCACAGAGCACGAAACGGAGAGGTCCAGAGCCTGGCATTGTTAAGGCAGCTAATTTCTTTGAGGAAATGAGAATTGTTGCCCGCTCCATAAAGAATTTACATACGGAGAAAAAAGTCCCGTTAGAGGACATCTTATTACTTTACCGTGTTAAACGTACTCATAGATATCCTATTATTGATATTATTCAGCGCTCATTGAAGGATGAAGGATTACCTTATTTTTGGATCACGGAGAACGACGTTTCAAAACGCTCCTATGCAAAAGATGATGGTAAAGTTAAAATTAGTACCATTGATAGCAGTAAGGGATTGGATTTCCGTGCGGTATTTATCGTTAATGTGGACTCCATGCCATTTCCTCTCGAGGAGAATAAGGAAAGAGAAGTTTCATTGCTGTACATAGGGATGACTAGGGCAAAGGAATACCTATGCCTTTCATACTCAGGGGAATCTGAATTTACACACTATCTAGATTTGATTCTCCAAGAGAGAAAACAAGCTAAACCTGGTATTGAGAAAATTAATTGAATTATCATTTTAGAAGCCTATACTTTTTCGGTATAGGCATTTTCTCTACCTGCTTAGTGTGAAAACTTCATCCCTGTAAACAGCATTAGTCAATTTTGATAAATTGATAAACCCTAATAAATTTACCACTTGCTAACTAGAGATAAAAATTACGTGATTAAAGCCATTGAAATGTACCACTTCTTACAATGTATTTACCACTAAATGACATGATGTGTACCAAAGAATGACAAGACGTTTACCACCGCAATCTTACTGGTAATAGGAGGAATAAATCTATAGTCTGGAGTATCAAGAATGGTAAAAAATTTGATTAAACAAGACCAGCCTTGCGACGGGACTGATTTTAGGGTAACTCTTGTATTACGTAGTAGACTAAATACTGCGCAATAAACATCCTCTAGTTTAGAGGACTATGTAAAGTATTTCACTTAAATTAATGAACAGTTTAACGCAGCCTCAGGATTATTGTGGAGTGAGAGTGTAAAGGAATACACCTAAACAAATGGGTAGCGAATGATTAACAAGGGTATTCGCCTTTCCTTATTTTTTGAAATTACACCTTTAAACACACCACATAGTCACACCACTCCATTACTTACATAAATTTTACATCTCCATTATAATAGGCTAAAAAGTAAAGGGAGTTGTAATAGTGAGGGCATCACAGGAATTTATTAAGCAATTAGAAGAACTGTATCAAACTTATGAACAAGAAGTAAATCGTAAAATGAAAGAAGGTATACTACCATTTCTACACCAGACGATCCTTATGTATATCGTCAGTATTAATAGCCTTAGTTCAATAAGAACTAAGGCTATTTTTTCTACAGGACTTTCACGCTGATTGGATAGAGATATGGTTCTTTAGGTTCATCAATTACTTTCCAGTTGGTAATTTTTATGATCGGAAATTTGGTACCATTATAATTCGTGGTATCCAAAACGCCTTTCGCTTCAATCCAGGTATTTACTTCTATTGACGATGCTTCTGGTAACTCTGATATAAATCCAACAATGCCAGCATCTGCTACACAATGTGTTATCAAAAATCTTGCTAGTACAAGCTGGTTTTTTTCAAGCCCATCTTCTTTATAAACAAATCCTTTTAAATTGATTTCTCTACCTTTAAATTTATCGAGGTCCATATGCATTTCTTCATAATAGGTAGAAAAAACATGATCTTTCATCTCAATAGTTGAACTTTGTTCTAATTGCTGTATTAATTGTTCGTATTGTTCGTTTGTATAAACGTTGTCTTCTATACGCGAAAGGTCTACAAGATCCTCATTAATAACAGGATCTTCCTGTTGATTATTGTTAGGTACAGCCTCCTCCTCTTGTTTCTTCTCTGCCCTCTGATTTGATAGTACGGCCAGCCCACCTTTTTTATCAGCAATAGATGCGTCGAGAACCTTTGATGGGAGCAGGAACCCCGTGATCAAAGGAAAAACAATAACAAGATAAGCGATTAATTTTTTTGTACTAAAAGGGGAATCTCCATGGTCGTGATTACAGTTATGGTCGTGTGCACCGTGATGACAATGGTGATGCTGGCTGTTTTCCTTAACGGTCCATACTCTTGTCGTTTGGATAATAAACAAAATTAGAAATAATACAGAAGCAGACTGACTTAAACCCTCATATTTTGGATTAATAAACTTCGTCATTTCGCCAGTAAAATGAAGCTTAAAAAGCATGACTGAAAAAGCTAGTAAAATAAACGCTCTGACAGCCTGCTGAAAATGGAATCTCACGACTTTTCCCCCTTAAATAAAGCTTTGCGCAAGCATGATCGTCATAAAGATAATCGAAATGATTAAAGCGAGCACACCGAAAACAAACTTCACTCGAAATACGCTCAACATCATAAGGGTATTTTTTAAATCCATCATTGGACCAAAGATTAAGAATCCTAGTATGGCTGAAGTTGGAAAAATATTGCTGAAGGAAGCACCAATAAACGCATCTGCTTCAGAACAAAGTGATAAAACGTAAGCTAATCCCATCATGAGCGATAGTGACGATATCGGTCCGCTGCCAGCTTCCAAGAGAGTTTTTGCCGGTAGATAGGTTTGTACAAATGCAGCTAAAAAAGCTCCCATAACGAGGTACTTACCCATATCAAAAAACTCATCAATGGAATGGGTTAACATGGACCAAAATCTTGTTGAAAGAGATTCTTTTTTAGAGAGAGTGTGTGAAGATCTTGTATGGATAGGAGTTTTTAATTGATTTCCTCTAAAAATAATGCTAACAACCAATGCAACCATTAAAGCGACAAAAAAACCTAACCCCATTCTTAATCCCGCAATCTTAAAATCGTTCCCAAATGCCATATAAGTAGAGGCAATCACAATGGGATTAATGAGCGGACCTGTCAGCATAAAACCGATGGCAGCGTGGATGGGTACTCCTTTCCCAACAAGACGACGGACGATAGGAACTATACCACATTCACATGCAGGAAAGAGGGCACCAATTATACAACTCATGATTATAGCTAACACCTTATTTTTGGGAATCCAGCGTTGAATATGTTCTTCGGTGACAAATATTTGAATCACACCCGCGATGAGGACTCCTATTAGAACAAATGGCAGTGCCTCTATTAAAATACTTAGAAATATCGTGTTTAGATTTAATAGAGACGGAGGTAAATCGAATGAAAGTTTAAAGCTAGTACTAAATGAAAGCAGTAAAAGTGCTAAAACAATGATCATAATACCCGTAAGTTCTATGATATTATTACGAACAATGCGATACATAAATACCTCCAGTTTCTATTAAATAGTTTGTACATTTAATAGAGTATGAAAAAATTTTTAAAAATATACCTTTTGATAGATCTATTTAAAGGGAATCCCAGCCGCAAAAATGGCCGGGATTGGTTAGTCAGTATGTTGTTAGTCATTTAAAACTTTCTTTATCGTTTCTAAATTCTTTCGCATGATGCTGAAGTAATCATCTTTTTGTTTAATGTTTTCTTCTGTTATTGCCTCTAGATTATGGAGACTAAGAGACTTTGCTCCTAATTCTTCTTGGATGATTTTTGCTACCTTTGGTGAAACATTCTGCTCGAAAATCACATAATGAATGTTATGTTCTGTAGACTCTTCAATGATTGCTTGCAGTTCTTTCTGAGTTGGTTCTTGTGTGGGTGATAAACCTGATATGGCAATCGTTTCAATGCCATATCGCTTTTCCCAATATCCATAAGCATCATGAGAAACTAATAAATTCTTCGTTTTTGAACTCTCGATGGTTGTTTTAAATTCCTGATCCAGTTTTTCGAGCTCGCTTTTTAGCTGTTTAAAATTGGTTTCAAACTCTGCTGCGTGTTCTGGTATTAATTTACTCAAAGAGTTTTTAATGTTATTTGCTAGAGCGATAGAGAGGACAGGATCTAACCATACGTGGGGATCTACGTCACCATGGTTATGTTCTTCGCCTTCATGGTTTTCCGATTCTGTGTGTTCACCTTCATTTTCATCAGAATGTCCTTCTTCATCATCATGATGATTATCATCAGTGGATTCAATGAGATTGATTCCATCTGCGGCTTTTAAAACTTGTACATCCTCTTTTTCCAAAGCTTCTGTTGCTTTTTCAGCAAACCCTTCAATTCCAACTCCTGTATAGATAAATAAATCTGAATTGGCAAGTGTAATCATGTCTTTAGTAGAAGGCTCAAAGGAATGGGCATCTACATTTGGAGGATAAATACTTTTTACTTCGACGTAACTTCCGCCAATTTTTTTAGTGAAATCTTCAAGCGGATAAATGGTGGTATAGACTGTTAGAGAGTTTTTTTCTTTATTTTCTCCGGTTTTTACAACCTCTTTGGATCCACAACCTGTTAACAAAAGGCTTAAAGTTAGAACAGAGGTAGACATAAGTGTAGAAATTTTCATAGAATTACTCCTTTTATATATAAAAATTTTATAGAATGCGATAAAACGAAATCGTTACGTTTTACATTCTAAAATAAATCTATGCGTTTGTAAATGAATTTAGGAATCATTTCGATTTATTTTTTTAATCAAGAAGTTACAGTTCTACCGCTTGACATTAAAATAAAATTAGGATAAAGTGCAAATCGTAATCATTTTGATTTGAAAAAGAAAATTTAAGGAGGAAAGAAATATGCGTGTAAAAATTACTTTGCAATGTACAGAAACTGGCGACAGAAATTATATTACAACAAAGAACAAGCGGAATGATCCGGAAAGACTCGAACTAAAGAAGTATTCTCCTCGGTTGAAACGCTATACGATACACCGAGAAACAAAGTAAGAAAATAGCATAGTTATAAATGTCTTTTAATACCTGAGTAATTTCAAGCTAATTAAAATATGTATAAAGTATAAATCGTAATGGTTATTATTTGTAAATAAGGGAAGGGAGAATTATCATGAAAGACACAAGAATTCCGGTAACTGTTATAAGCGGCTATTTAGGAGCAGGGAAGACCACTTTACTAAACCATATTCTTCAAAACCGAGATGGATTAAGAGTTGCAGTTATTGTCAATGACATGAGTGAAATTAATGTGGATGCAGAATTGGTAAAACAGGGAGGAGGGTTAAATAGAACGGAAGAAAAGCTTGTGGAACTATCAAATGGGTGTATTTGCTGTACATTAAGAGAAGACCTTTTAAAAGAAGTGGAACGACTTGTCGAGATTGGAAATATAGATTATATTGTGATTGAATCAACAGGTATAAGTGAACCAGTACCCGTTGCACAAACTTTTTCTTACATAGATGAAGAGTTGGGGATTGATCTTACAGAACATTGTAAACTCGATACAATGGTTACAGTTGTTGATGCAAACAGATTTTGGCATGACTTTGCCTCAGGAGATTTCCTTCTGGAAAGAAACCAGGCAGTAGGTGAAGAGGATGAAAGAACGGTTGCGGACTTATTAATAGACCAAATTGAGTTTTGTGATGTCTTGATCCTTAATAAATGCGATTTGCTTGAAGAGGAACAATTAATTCAGCTGGAGGTTTTTTTAAGAAAGTTACAGCCTACAGCGAAATTTCATCGTTCAATTAAGGGGAAGGTTCGCCCGCCAGAGATTTTAAATACAGGTTTGTTTAATTTTGAAGCCGCAAGCGAATCTGCTGGTTGGGTTAAAGAATTGGAAGCGCCTGAGCATACTCCTGAAACTGAAGAGTATGGTATCAGCTCTTTCGTTTATAGAAGTTCGGTCCCATTTCATTCTGAAAGATTCAATCGCTGGGTGGAAGAAATGCCAGAAGAAATTGTGAGGGCAAAAGGAATCGTATGGTGCGCAACCAGGAATGACTTAGCTTTATTATTTTCGCAAGCAGGTCCATCGGTGCAATTAGACCCGGTATCTTATTGGGTCGCATCCTTGTCCCCAGAGCAACAAGGCCAATATTTTGATGAAGACCCGACATTAAAAGAAGATTGGGATGAAAAGTTTGGAGATCGGAAAAATGAAATCGTTGTGATCGGAATTCACATGGATAAAGAAGTTGTGAAAAATTCTTTAGATCGCTGTTTATTGACAGAAGAAGAGATGATGCAAAATTGGAATGAAATGGTTGATCCCTTCGTATGGAATATTACTACAGCTGCTAAATAAAATGAACGAGCCGACAATATATTAATGTAGACTCATTCATTTTATTTTGGAGACCCCCCTTTCAATTTTATTAAGGATAAATAAATGCCTACATCTAGCTTTTGTATTATAATCCAAACATTTTTAGGTAGGGATTGAATTGAATAAAGTAAAATTAAGAAAAACTGGACAATTGTACATTCCTAAAACTCTTACTAAAATACTTGATATTGAAGTAGGAGATATTATCAATGTATTTATAGATGGTAATAAAATAGTATTAACAACTAAAGCAGGATTTGAAAAAGAAAATAAGTGTACTTATAATCAAAAAGGAACAATCCATATACCGGCAGAAATTAGAAGATTAAGTAATATCGACACGGATTCAGTTTTTACTATTACTATCGATGAAAAGGAAAAACGGCTATGTCTTATCCCTAATTTAACAGGTTGAATGAGCTTGTGAAGAATTGTACTTAAACTAACTGGGTGCTTATGTTCAAAAAGAGAACTAACAAATAAAAGTTTGCTGCGCAGTACAACGATACTGTTAATAAATTAAATATCTAGAGACGATCACTTTTAGAGTGGTCGTCTTTCAGATTTGATTTTTTACTGCGCATTAAATTCTTCATTAATGATTTTTCTGCTCCCTTTGAAAAGGAAAAGAAGATGATGATAGGGAATAGATATATTAGAAAATAATAGTGAGGGAGGGATATGGTAGGGAATTTGGGGATTTTCTAAGAATGAATTATCCCATTTGAGAGAGAAATCTGTAAAAGATTATATTAATCGGTGGAATGGGATTCTTAACAAAGGTTTATATAATGGAGAAACAGAGCTTACTCCTTGTGATGGAGCGAGTTTAATAATCATAAGGTATAGAATAAATTGCGGAACATTAAGAAATAGGAATGAGAGTATGATATGTCAGATAAATTTGAAATAACTAACGAAATCGCTGAGCGGAAAAGCGAAATTGTAAAAGCAATGACAGATGTTGAATTTTACCCTGCCATTATAGAAGAACAGATCTGTGTGGCTAAATACACAAAGCTGCCTCTATCGCGAGTTAAAACCCTCGGGACTGCCTTTGAGCCTTTGACAGCGGCGTTTCGAAATGTCATAAATGGAGGTGGAGCTACAAGAGGATTATATCAAGTAACGATTCCAAAAGGTGCACACCTAGCAGAATTTAAAAATGGTTCTGGATACTTAGGAAGCGTTTTGAAGAAAAACGGTGCAGTAGGTGGCGGACAGGCCGTGTTGAATCCTCTTGTCTGCAATCCAACAATGCTGTTTATGGCTGCGACTCTAGCGACCATTGATAAAAAACTCGACAACATCCAAGAAATGCAGCAAGAAATCCTTGATTTTCTTGTACAAAAAGAGAGGTCCAATCTTAAAGGTGATCTCAATTTTTTGGAGGATGTTCTAAATAATTATAAATACAACTGGAACAACGACACATATAGAAATAACAATTATAATAAAGTCCTGGGTATTAAGCAGGAGGCAGAAAGAAAAATTGATTTTTACAGAGTGCGGATAACTAATATAATAAGTAAGAAGCCTTTTTTTCATTCGGATAAATGGGTAAAAAAGCAACTTGAAAAAATTCTGTCTGAGTTTAATGACTACCAACTTGCTTTATATTTGTATTCCTTTTCTTCGTTCCTTGAAGTAATTCTTTTAGAAAACTTTATGTCAGCATATCTTGATGGTATCTCTAAAAAAATAGAAGATTATTCACTTAAGTATCGTGAACTCTACACTAAGTGCTATGACCAAATTGAAGGATATGCTCAGTCCTCAATACAGTCCATACTGTTTAAGGGATTGACAAGCGCTAGCAGAGGTGTAGGAGATAATTTAGCAATGGAACGAGACTTTAAGAAATCATTATTGGGCATGGTCTTAATTATAAACAGCAAAGGACTAGAAAAGAAAGGTTCAAAGAGAACAGAGCAGACTATGAAACAACTTATATTTATAGAAAAGCAGAACGATTACATCCGACCTTTCGTTGAAAACATTAACACAGTAAACAAACTATATAATCAGCCAATCGAACTCATTTTTGATAAAGAGAACATATACATTGGAACGACAGAAGTGCAATAACAATTGCTTTATGTTTGATATGGACAACGAAATTATTAAAGCTTTAAATCTAGAAGGAAATCTAAAACAAGGCCATTTGCTGCACAGTACAACCTTAATGTTAATACCGTAATCATTAAGAGGCGATTATGCTTAGCATAATTGTCTTTTTTCTTGCATAAAGAAAAAACCCCTAGCAAGATACGAAACCAACCTATACTTCTAATGTATTTTTGGCATTTGAATAGGTAATCCTTAGTTTACAAATAAAAACTAAGGAGGGTCGAATTTTATGAACTTAGGTGAGCAAATATTATCAGATTTAGTGGTAGCGTTAATAGAGTTATATCCAAATATCGAAGTGGAAACCACAAAGAATAAATTATCTACTGTTCTATCAGAGTATTATATTCAAAAAGTTAAATTAGGAGAGGTACATCCTGATCTTGAGAATAAAATACAGTTGTTCCTTTCGGCCAAAAGACTAGAAGGCTTAAGTTCTATTACTCTAGACAACTATCTCCTAGAACTAAGTATGTTTGCTGATATCGTAAAGAAGAAGGCCGAGGACATTGCAACAGCAGATGTCCGAATGTACCTAAGTCAAGATGGGAACTTAAAAATGAGCACAATTAGAAAGAAGCTATCTATTTTAAAGAGTTTTTTTAGTTGGTTAGCTTCGGAAGAATATATTAAACGTGATCCAACTACAAAATTAAAAGCTCCAAAAGATGAATATCGTCTTCCTAAAGCTTTATCTATCGAAGAATTGGAAATGTTAAGAGAAGCATGTGAAACAGTTAGACAACGTGCCTTTCTTGAAGTATTGTATGCAACTGGTTGTCGTTTATCTGAAGTTCATGGATTAAATAGAGCTGATATTTATCAACAAAACATGAGCACATTAGTTATAGGTAAAGGTGATAAACAAAGGGAAGTCTATTTTTCAATTAGAGCAATGTATCATTTAAATAAATACTTAAAACAACGTGAAGATGAATGTAAAGCCTTAATGATTACAGAGAGAAAACCTTATAGAAGATTATCTAAGCGAGGAATTCAAAGAGAAATAGGAATAATAGCTAAGAAAGTGGGTCTAGAAGACAAGGTTAGTCCTCATGTTTTAAGACATACGTTTGCAACATTAACATTAAATAATGGTGCTGAATTGGTCGCTATTCAAGAGCTCTTAGGACATAGTTCACCAGATACGACACTTAGGTATGCAAAGATTACTCATGAGCGAAAGCGAGAGCAGCATAAAAAGTATTTGATTCAGTAAGTATATTGCTGTCTATTTGACATATACTGCGCAAATAAACATCCTCTAGTTTAGACCCGTAGATGACTTTGTAAAGTATTTCACATAAATTAATGGGCAGCTTAACGCAGCCTCAGGATTATTGTGGAGTGAGAGTGTAAAAGAATACACCTAAACAAACGGGTAGCGAATGATTAACAAGGGTATTCGCATTTCCTTATATTTTGAAATTACACCTTTAAACACACCACTGATTCACACCACTCCATTACTTACATAAATTTTACATTTCCATTATAGTAGGCTAAAAAGTAAAGGGAGTTGTAATAGTAGTGAGAGCATCACAGGAATTTATTAAGCAATTAGAAGAACTGTATCAAACTTATGAACAAGAAGTTAATCTTAAAATGAAAGAAGGTTTACTTGAAGAGAAAACTGCAAAAACGTACCTTCGTCATTCTGGAACATTTGTAAGATGGTGTAGAAATGATTTTGTACCTGGAGTAATGAAAGCAAACAAATAACTGGCTTATATGGGGGTAACTATGGGTAATGGCTCTAGAAGAAATTCTATGTGTACTTGTGGTAGTGGTAAGAAGTACAAAAACTGTTGTATGGGTAAAGATGAAGTTTATATTCCTATGAGTTTATTTTCTCCAAAACCACGACCGGAACCTCACTTAGATTTTGTAGACAGTGTAAACTATAAGGGACAAAAAGTAAGAGCAATATGGAATACAGTTTATTTTAGACCAATTAAAGAGACATTTCATGAGTTTTTGATATTAATAGCTTATAAATTAACCTATGGAAGAGAGTTTCATGACCATCAATTATCACTTCCTGTGGAAAAACGCCACATAACATTTAGATGGTGGATGTCTTTCTGTGATTGGGGAGCAAAGAATGCTAATAATATAGAAAAAACAGAGTATGGTGAAATATTTTTTGGAGAGGCTACTGGTGATGTTAAATCGTTGCTACAACACGCATATGATTTATACTGCCTTCAGACAGTAAATCGATTACCTGACTTTATTATTAAGAAACTAATTAACCCACATGAATTTCAAGGGACAAGGTATGAAATATCTGTTGCAGCAATGATTGCAAGAGCAGGATTTGAGATTGAGTTCTTAGATGACAAGTTTAAAAGTGAAAAGCATTGTGAGTTTATTGCTACACACAAAGAGACAAGTCAAAAAATTGGTATTGAGGCGAAAAGTAAGAGAAGAAAAGGGGTTCTTCATGAAGAGGGTTCTTTTGATGAATCAACAGATTTTAAGGGGAATATTCAGTATTTGTTTAGGAATGCAAGGACTCAGAAACCTGAGGATTTACCATTTATAATTTTCATTGATTTAAACCTACCTACAACACCTAATACCGAACCAAGAGAGAAAACTTGGGTTAAAGATATTGATAGGATATATGACAAATATAAAATTAAGCACTCCCCAAATACAGACCCTTTTAATGCATTATTTGTAACCAACTTTGCTTATTATTATGGTGGGAACGAGGGGAAATCTCCTACATGGGAATCCTATTTGATTAAATCTGACAATCCAGAAAATAAATTAGAGAATGAGTGGATATTACAAGATTTAATAGAATCAATCCAAAGGTACTCTGAAATTCCAAAAGAGATATAGGAAGAAAAACCAATTTCGTTTTGCTGCACAGTACAAATATACCGTGCAATAAAAGCTGGTAGTCCACTTTTTGGCGCTATTACGGAAAGCTTAACAAAAGCCTAATTCCTCGATAAAAATAGGAGGATTAGGCTTAATTCAATATCTCTAAAGTTTTTCTATTGGTAAATGCGTTGACATCAAGTGGTAAATTCCATGGCAACAGATGGTACAAAACATGGCAGAAGATGTACATTCTTGTGGCTGTAATCAATTATGAAACGAAATTATATTATAATACGCTCCAAGGGGATATAGATGGATTTTATATCACTTTTGGCGTAAGCTTCCCAAAGTCTTTTTGAAACCTACTATGTATAATCTCCGTAATATACTATATCCTTAGGTAAGAGAAGTATGAAACTTTAATAGGCTGATATGTTATTTAATAAGGACAATAGTAAGAGAATGGAGGAAGAAGGAGTGAAGCGAATTCGATTAGTAGCCATTATATCTTTGTTATTCGGCTTTTTGCTTATGTTACTTCCTGTAAACAGCTCTGCAAAAGGGGAAGTAGTCTATGTCGTACCGATTGAAGAAACCGTTGAAAAGGGATTGTTTGCCTTTTTGGAAAGAGCGGTTGAAACGGCTGAGAAGGAAAATGCAGATGCTATTATTTTTGAAATAAATACTCCTGGAGGCGCTGTAGATGCTGCTGCGGGGATTGGGAAGCTGCTTACTTCTACAAACATCAAAACTGTAGCTTTTATTAATAACCAAGCGCTATCGGCTGGTGCGTATATTTCATTAAATATGGATGAAATCTACATGGTTAGAGGAGGGACGATTGGGTCGGCTGCAATTATTGATCAGCAGGGGAATACAGCTGGAAAGAAAGCAGAATCCTACTGGTTTGCCGAAATGCAAAACGCGGCAAAGCATGCTGACCGGGATCCTATTTATGCATTGGCGATGGCTGATGAAAATATTGATCTACCAAAGTACGGAGCTGGAAAAGGGAAATTATTAACCTTAACCTCTGAACAGGCGCTCGAGGTTAACTATGCTGAAGGAATTGTGAACGATCTTGATGAGTTGCTGGAAAAACTTGGATATAGCGATGCGGATGTCCGACCTCTTGAAGTTAGCTTTGCAGAAAAAATTGCCCGTTTTATTACAAATCCTATTGTATATTCAATTTTACTTACGATTGGCAGTCTAGGTCTTGTGTTGGAATTGTACTCCCCAGGTTTCGGTGTTCCGGGGTTTATGGGCTTGTCAGCCTTGTTGCTGTTTTTTTATGGACATCTGGTAGCTGGGCTTGCGGGGTATGAAACGCTTATCCTGTTTATTGTTGGACTTGGTCTTATCTTATTAGAGTTTTTTATAGCAGGCGGCATTGCTGGCGCCATCGGTTTTGTGGCGATTATTGCGAGTTTCTTTTTTGCCGCAGAAAACGTGGTTGATATGGGAATATCCCTGCTCGTTGCCATTTCCGTAACAATCTTAGTGTCTTTCTTATTGATGAGAGTGTTTGGTAAAAAGTTGAGTCTATTTAAGCGAATTATTTTAGCCGATTCCACGAATACAGAAAGCGGCTATGTTTCTAATATAAATCGAGTAGAATTAGTTGGTTTGGAAGGCTATGCGTTAACCGTATTACGACCATCTGGTACCATCCTCATTGAAAACGAACGGATAGACGCCGTAAGTGAAGGAGCCTTTATTGACAAAGGGTCCAAGGTAAAAGTAGTAAAGGCAGAAGGAGCACGAATTGTTGTAAGAGCAATAACAAACCTGGATAAATAGTCGGTGTGTTTTTTCAACAGGGCAGGTTATTCTGCATTCTAAAAAGCAGAGTAACCTGACCTGAAACTTCTCAAATTGAGTGACCGTCACAACCCGAGGTTTGAAGTTTAATGGTTAGGCGAAAATAAATAAGTGGATAATAATGAAAAATGAAAACAACTAGAATGTGGAGGAAAAACGAATGAAATTTCCAAATGATGCTGATGGAGAAGCATTACATAGCCTATTTAAAGATGGAGTAAATTTTAAAAAACCACAAGCAGTGGACTTTTTTGTAGCCGTGCCGAATAAAGTAACAGGTGAAAAGTTATCGCAAGTACTAAAAGCCGAAGGTTTCAATTGTTTCTTAGACCAGGACGACGAAACAGAAGAGTGGGCCTGTTGTTGCACGAAAAGAATGTTATTAAATTATATTGAATTAATAAAAATACAGAATAAATTAGATAACTTAAGTAAACCACATGGTGGTTACTCTGACGGTTGGGGCGTTTTTGTAGATTGAAAGGATTGAGGGAATCAGAAAGATGCTTCCGACAAAACATAGTAGCAGTCTGTTCCGTGCATTCTTTTTGTTTTTGTGTTATTGCTAACAGGGAGCTTGAAGAGTAACATTTCTTCCAATATTGCCTTCATGGAAGAAAAATTAATATGCTGATGGACTTCTGAAAAAAATAAATCAACTGTTTGAATAGTTGATTATGGTGGGTATACTGGCTGGGGTCTTCTCGTACTAAGATACCTAATGACATTTTAGCACGTCCTTAGTCAGTGCCATCAAGCTTTCCTCCTATAGTCGGTTTTTCCTAAAAATACTCAACAACAGAGGCACAAGCTGACCGTTAACAATAATCACTCCTATAATAATTATGATACCTCCAGCAAAACTTAAGAGTATTACCTTTTCTTGTAAAAGAAAAACCGCAGCCACTAACGTTGCAATGGGCTCCAAATATAGAAACATCGAAACCTTCGACGCCGCTAAAACTTCAAGTGCCTTCCCCCAATACCAATAGCCGATACCCGAAACAAAGACACCAAGAAACAACAAATGTGCCCACTCTGTATGGTTCAATAGGGAAAGGGCTTCCCAGCCCCTATTTCTTATAATAAAAGGTGTTGTCAGAATTAATCCTATTAAACTCATATAAAAGGTAACTAAAAGAGGAGGATATGGAATCTTTAAGCTTTTTAAAAGAACAGAATAAACTGCCCAGTTTAACGTGCTCAAAAGCATCAGAATGAAGCCGATATTCATGGCAAACTGAAAGGATTGTCCACTTCTTGTCGTCGTAACAATCAGAACACCTGTTATCGCCAACGCCATTCCTACAACCTTCGTGAGAGTAATCCTTTCATTTAAAAAAAGCATTGCTAGGAAAACTGTAAAAATGGGGGAGAACGAAATGAGCCATCCTGCAGTGGAGGCATTAATTGTCAACAATGCTGTTGCTTGGAGTACTTGATGAACAAATACCCCAATAATACCCAGTACCATTAAATGGGGGAGGTATTTAATGGAGACAAGTAGCCTAATACGCTGGATTAGTAACAGAAAAAACAAAAATAATGCCCCAATTCCAAACCGAAGAACGAGCAAAGAGTAGGGGTCAAGATTTCCTAGAAGAGCCTTTGTCGATACAAATGAAACTCCCCAAAAACTAATCGACAATGTCGCATACAGTGAAGCTGTTATCTTTGACTGGTCAAAAGCCATAGCTGAACATTCCCTTCAGCAAAAAGAGTGTTATTCCATCTTATGCTTGTCCTGATAGAAGATGAGAAATTCTTTGAAACATTTCTTCTTTCGGACCATTACGAATTGAAAGTGAGTATTAACCAAAAAGATTAAGAGTTTCTGAAATACTCTATTTAATTAGATAAGTTACTCATTAAAAAGATAGTAGGGTCAATCCCCAGTATACTAAAGCTTTAACTTACTGAGGGACTGACTCCAATACGTCCTTTGAGGAGAAGGCAAGCATGCCCCGCTTCCAGTAGTGGAATCGGGGAATTTTTTATTTAGTGAAAAGGAAAAAAACAGAAATTTTTAGCGGTGTCTGCCTATTTTTGTAAATTACACTTGACTTGATGTATGGTTTGCTTTACATTTAGTATAACAAGTTTAACTTTTTGTGAAATTAATCATACAAGGAGGCGTGAACCATGACTTACCAAGAAAAGAAAAGTATCGTTTCGGTAATTAGTGCTATTCTCATTTTTGTCTCGTTTTGTTTGTTCATGTACCCGAGGTACCCTGGGGAGGGTGTAGAGTCGAGTGTGGTTTTTCATTATTGGGGCTCCTTCGTCCTTTACCTGACTTTGTTTTCAATCGTCGCACATATCGTGATCAGCATTATTTTCAACATTGTATTTAGAATGACGACTAATGAAAAAGAGCCAGCATTTGCGGATGAACTAGATAAGTTAATTGACTTGAAAGCGTTCCGAAATTCGTTTTTTGTGTTTGTTGTCGGTTTTCTTTTTGCAATGGGATCCCTCGTCATCAATCAACCGTTACATGTGATGTTCATTATTCTGATTTCTGCAGGTTTCATTTCAGATATCACCGGCTCGGTTACAAAACTTTATCACTATCGGAGAGGAGTGTAAAAATGGGTAAAAATCTTGTCGGCAATCACATCCGTAAATTACGATTCAACCATGATGAAATGACACAGCAGCATTTGGCTGACAAGGTGGGAGTAACAAGACAAACGATCATCGCCCTCGAAAGGGGAAACTACTCCCCATCTCTAGAACTGGCTTTTCGCATGGCTCATGCATTTAATTTACCGTTGGAAGAAGTATTCTTTTATGGAGATAACACCAAGCAGGAAGAATGATCATTTGCTTAACCGTTTTGAATCTATTATGTGAGGGGATAAAAAATGAATTCAAACAAAAAAGCTGCAAAAATTGTCGGGGTACTGTTTTTACTTGCTGCTGTAACGGCGGTGATAGGCCTTATTTTATACGACCCTATCTTAAACGGTCCCGATTATCTAAGGAAAGGTTCCGAACAAGCTAACCAAGTGGTAATGGGAGCCTTAATGGAATTAATGCTTGTTGTTTCAGCGGTGGGAACGGCCACTACCATGTTTCCATTGTTAAGAAAGTATAATGAAAGTATTGCCCTTTGGCATGTTTGCTTCAGGTTTCTTGAAGCGATCATTATTACTGTTGGAGTAATCAGTGTGTTGTCCCTCTTAACCTTAAGCCAAGAATATGTCGCAGCAGGCGCCCCAGATCCTTCATCATTTCACTCTTCAGGTATTATCTTAAAAGCCATCCATGACTGGACATTTATGCTAGGTCCACTTTTCATGCTCGGTATTAATACGGTGATGTATAGTTATATTTTTTATAAAACGAAGCTTGTACCCCGATTTATTTCGATCCTGGGTATGACAGGAGCAACTTCTGTTTTCGTTTGTTCTTTGTTCGTTATGTTTGGTGTATTTCCTCAAATTTCTTTATGGGGTGCTATTTTGGCTGTGCCAGTAGCAGCGAATGAAATGATTTTAGCAGTATGGCTTATTGTTAAAGGATTTAATGATAATGCGATTGAATCCATCACTGCAAAATATAAAAGGAGAGCGGCCATATGAGAGCAATGGTATGCACAAATTATGGATCACCGGATGTTTTTCAACTCCAAGAGGTAAATACGCCAATCCCCACCGATTATGAAGTCCGGATTAAAATACACGCGGCTTCAGTCGGACCATCGGACTGTACCTTTCGAAAAGGTTCCCCCATCGTTAAGCTTGTTTACGGTCTGAAAAAGCCAAGAAATTCGATATTTGGTGCGGAGCTGTCCGGCGAAATTGATGCCATTGGCAAAAAAGTAACACGGTATAAAGTAGGCGATCAAGTATTTGGGTTAAGTGCTAAGACGTTCGGTGCCCAAGCCGAATACAAATGTCTGCACGAAGATACCCCGCTGGCAATCAAACCTGCAGCAATGTCCTATGAAGAAGCCGTCGCCGTCTGTGATGGTGCACCTACCGCATTGACGTTCCTTCGCGATAAAGCAAAGCTTCAGCGCAGACAACGTATTCTGATTAATGGTGCATCTGGAGCGGTGGGAATTTATGCAGTACAGATTGCGAAATACTTGGGCTCCGAAGTCACAGGAGTATGCAGTACAGCAAATTTTGAGTTGGTAAAGTCGCATGGAGCTGATAAGGTGATTGACTATACCCGAGAGGATTTTACACAAAACGGTCAGAGCTATGACGTCATTTTCGATGCTGTAGGTAAACGCTCCTTTTCACAATGTAAGGGCTCGCTCACGCAAAGAGGCGTCTACCTTTCCACGGTACTTTCTATATCCATTCTATTTGACATGTTACTGACTGCGGCGCTAGGCAATAAGAGAGCCATTTTTGTTACTGCGGGACTTATGCAGAACCAAGCAAATATGAACTTCCTATCAGAGCTTTATGAGTCTGGAAAGATCAAAGCGGTCATCGATCGACGATATCCATTGGAACAGGTTGCCGAAGCGCACCGTTACGTGGAAAAGGGTCACAAAAAAGGAAATGTCGTCATCACTTTGGCGGAAACAGAAGCAATTAAAAAGATAAAATAAAATGTACTTTTAATGATGAGAATTTCTATGATGAATTTCTCTGAATCTAAAAAAATCCTCGAGCCCTAAATTAGAGTCGAAGGGTTTTTTACGGGGGTAATTGGGTCAGTCTCCCAGAAAACTAAGGCTTTAACTTACTGGGGGACCCCGATTTTTCCGAAAGTACTGGTAATGTTTCTATTCATGTAGTAGTTGATGGTAATTATATGCATTTTTATTTTTGAATATAAGTCACCTTATCCCAAAGAGTACAAATAAAAGAAATATTACCGTACTCTATAAAACACTTGAAGAGGAACGTCTAAAAACTAGATATTATTAAGGGAGCATTCCAGTGATCTGTTTTTCCGACTTATTTATTAACGTTTACTTCTATAGTAACATTAATTTTAAAAAGGATTTTATAGTTTTAAAATAGGAAAGCGTCCAATAGTTCCCATCTAAAGATATTATCTGATAATCTCTTCAAATGAAAGTTTGAGGAGGTTTTTTATGTCTAAAAGCCCGAATCCACAATTCCGAAAAAAATGGGAAAGGCGGATCAGCGTTTTTCGGTCAAGTGGGCATCTAATAAATTTTTCATCGTTGGTCTTTTATTTTAAAATACCTAGTATAAAATTTATTTATCATAGTTTTATCCAGGAAAGTCTCTTGAGTTACATAAAACTACCGTGATTTTCCAAACTATATACCACCATTCCATGTAGTATAATTACAGGGTCTTTTTTAAAAGCTTTTTCCACATCACTGGAGGTCATATGAATACTAAATTACTTGGTTTTATTTTAATATTAACGATTTCGCTATTTGGCTGTGGCCAACAAGTAGAAAATAAAGTTGAACCACAATCAACCGAACCCGAGGTAAACCAATTAGAGTTGAAACCCTTAACACATACTGAGATTAAATCGGATATGGAGGAGTTTCTACTATATTATGAGAAGCTGCAAAGTCTTCTTAATTATGCAGCTACAACACAAAGACCGTATTATTACGAACAAGCTGCCCTTGAGGATTATCAAAAGGTTCTAGATTTATACGGGAAGTACGAGAAGTTATCACAATTGGAGACTGAAAACCAAGCAATAGCTAAATTCAAAGGAATTTTAGAGGATTATATAGATGGGTTAGATCTAATTATCGAATCTAAGACGATGAATGAACCGCTATTCATTTTTGATGGTTATGAAAAACATATTTTATTTAAAGATGATTTAGAAGCCTTAACCGAATTATTAAATATCTCTTATACCATTGGCTATAAGACGGCGACTGATGAATCCTATAGTCCATTAGAAGAAATTGAATTAAAAAATAAACTTGAAAGTCTTTTTGGAAGTGAAATTATCATTAATGGTACACCCTACCAAAAATTTGATTTTGTTCATCAGTTTGATTATAAGGATGAACACATGGCCAGTTTATCAGTTATTTCATATAATATCGATTCTACTTATTCTGACAATGAAATCCCGATGGAAGATTACTCAATTCATGAAGAAATGCAAGGTATTTTAAATGCCGTATTTAGTCATGAGGAGATTGATAGTGCGATATTGACATTTAACTTGGATTATCGTGGGAAGATCATGCCAGCGTATATAGTATATATGAAAAAGTCCGATTTTCAATCGCTTGACTTCAATGTAAATAGCTTTGATTTTATTGTAGACTTCTTTGGTTGGGATTACTCGAATTATAATCAGAAATATAGTCTTACATTTGAGGAAGATTCAACGTCTGATGATTCTGATGAAGAAATGAAACTTGTGAAAGAACCCATTATTAAAGAAGACTCTAATGAGCCTTCTGCATTGGAAAAACAATTTGAAGAGCTACGTCTAAGCATTGTAGATGTATTTGGTAAAATGGAGGGAGAGAAGTGGCATGAATTAATATATGATGAAAAAGTGTCTTTAATCAGTCAATGGATTGCGAATTTTGAAAAACGCGGTGGTCAAATTCTAAAGGATCCTGATTGGTTTGTTAGTATGCTAGATAAGAATCTCCGTGAGAAGCCTCTAATTGGGCCAGGTGGTGTCGTTGAACATGAATACATTGGTGACATTTTAATCAACTCACCTTATAATCCCGAAGTTATGATATTACCATCGATGGAATAATGGTCTTTTTAAATGTAAAACCGAGGAAAAAGGGGCAGTTCCCAGTCTACTAAAGTATTAAGATAGCGGGGAACTGACGCCTTTTCCCCTGGAGTAAAGGCGAATGTTCTCTTCTTTGATAACAGGCTGATTAAAAAGTTCCATGGACGAAAGATGTTTGGATTTATGATTACAAACTAATTTTCACCACACATTGAAGAAAAAACCAATGACATTTAATGGGGAAAAGTGCCAGGTACCATCCAATTTATTGGTTGGTGCCTGGCACTTTCTATCTCTTAATATGAGGATTAAGTGCTGTATGTTTAATATCCAATTGTTCGTTTTAATAGGTCTATTTCTCCTGAATTAGGAAAAAAGGCGTGCTTATATTTGAGCAGTATAGCATAATAAAATTAAGGAAATGACATATATCGGCAATAAACGGATTTACATTCAAATTCAACTAAAACGTACAGAAATTCACCATATAGTTAACTAACATGTAGTCTTAAAAGGAGTGGTTAGGATGGTCTTATCCTTGGTTAAAGGCCAAAAGATTGATTTGACAAAGAATCAACCTGATATAAATTTAATACATATTGGTTTGGATTGGCGTGCACCGCGTCATTTTGATATTGATGTTTCGGCCTTTTTGCTGGGGCAGGATGAGCAAATTGTTCGAGAAGAAGACTTTGTCTTTTACGGTCAACCGGTTTCGAGTAATGGATCTGTAAGCTTAGAGGAATCCATTTCTACTATAGAAAAACAACACTTTACCATCAATCTGGCTAATGTTCCGGAAGAAGTTCAAAAGATAGCGTTTACCTTAACTATTTATGAATCAGATTTAAACGGGCATACGTTTGAAGAAGTTTCAGATATCCAGTTGAGGATTGTAAGAAGTAAGCCACAGCAGGAAATTGCGACATTTCCGATAAATTACTCGTTTACAAAAGAGAGCGCCGTTGTGGTGGGAACTCTTTACCGCTATTCTGGTGAATGGAAATTTCATGCTGTTGGCTCAGGTTTCTATGGAGGTCTTGCAGACTTATGCACTGAATATGGGGTGGATGTCGATCCACCTATGGATGAATCTCAGAATCAGGTTTCGACCAATCAAACACCAACAAACCCAAATCAGCGGTTTCAAACTGTACAAGATGGAGCAGGCACTAAATCTGGGGAAGTGATACCAAACCCACCCACTGAACATGTCCAGTTAAAACGTTCATCTGTGGTTCAGTTTAATGATAGTCGAATTGAAACATTATCCCATCAAAGTTCGGAGCTTATTCATTTATTTGCTGACCATCAAGAAGAAGTAGCACCCACTCTACCAAATCCAACTGTAACACCCGTATCTACCAACTTTTTGCTGAGTAACACAGATGAAGTGGATCAAGATGCCTTTTTTCAATCATTGTCTGAAACCGAAAGGAATTTCCTAATGATGATTGATAATGGACAAATTTCAGTAGATGATGCAAAAGTCTATTTGAAAAACCATGGCCTGATGTTGGCGTTATTTGTTCATACCATTAATGAGAAAGCCAATGAACATCTTGATGATAATTTATTGCAAATTCAAAATGAATCGATCACAGTGTATGAAGAGTTTAAATCTCTAGTTGAAAGATTAAGGAGAGAGTAAGAAATGAACATAAAGAAACGAGATTCTACAGCAATCCTGAATTCTCTTTCAGGTGGAGTTGTACCAAGCAGGGGATTGCAATACATATTAGTTGGCCGTACTCAAGAAGCTGCACAGATTTTAAAGGACCTTAATGAAGTGAAAAAGGGTTCTTCGGTGGTGAAGTTTTTTATTGGATCTTTCGGAAGCGGAAAAAGTTTTGTTCAGGCGTTAATTCAGCAAATTGCCTTTAAAGAAAATTTTGTGGTTACAAAAGCAGATTTTACTCCTGAACGACGACTTTACGGCAGTGATCAAAAAGCGGTAGCACTCTATACAGAGTTAATGAAGAATCTCTCAATATCTACTGTACCAGATGGTGGTGCCCTGAGTACGATTATTGATAAATGGATCAACGATGTTCAAGCGCAAGTGGTCAAGATGAGAGGGTATCAATCCATTGAATTGAATAATCCCACTTTTATTGCTGATGTTGAACTTGAAATTACTCGGATCGTCTCGAAAATGGATGTGTATACGGGTGGATATGACTTTGCTCGAATCCTCACTCAATATTATCTTGGCTTTATCCAAGACGATTCTGAGTTACAACGAAAAGCTTTACGCTGGATTCGCGGTGAATACCGAACCAAAATGGAAGCGAGACAGGATTTAGGTGTCCGGGACACAATAAATGATGATAATTATTATAACTATTTAAAGATCCTTTCTCAATTTGTTCGACAAATCGGCTACTCTGGTTTGGTCATCAATTTTGATGAAGCGATTAACCTTTATAAAATTACTCATCCCCACACGAGAGAGAAAAACTATGAAACGATTTTAAAAATCTTTAATGATACCCTTCAAGGAAATATGGAAGGACTTTATATCAACTTTGGTGGAACGTTAGAATTTTTAGAAGATGAACGTAGAGGGCTTTTTAGTTATGGTGCCTTGAAGCGAAGATTGGAAACCAATCGCTTTGAAACCAATGAATTTCGTGATCTTTCTCAACCCGTCATTAAACTTAAGCCTTTAAAGCACGAAGAAACGTACGTTCTCCTTCAGAAGTTGAGGGATATTCATGCCGCACATTATGGATACCAAAGCACGGTAACGAACGAAGAGATGAAGCAATTTATCCAGCATGAATATGCAAGACCAGGAGCATTAGAAAACTTGACTGTCGGAGAAGTCGTAAGGGGATTTTTAGGTGCATTAAATATTCTCCACCAAAACCCACATTATGATCGTTCACAAATTTTTGGTGAGCCTCAAACTTCTACTAGCGCCGCAAGTGTAAACAGTCGATTTTCTAGGCTGGAGGGATAAATATTGTGAGTTCTTTTGAATTACTTTCACCAAATATGAAGAAAAAGATTTGGGATATGAAATGGGACCGCTTTACCCCGATTCAGGAAAAGACGATACCGATAATTATCAATACAAAAAAAGATGTGATTGTTTCTTCCGGAACGGCTTCCGGAAAAACGGAAGCTGCCCTCTTACCTGTCCTATCATTAATTGAAAAAGAAGCTCGCAACGCCCTAAAGGTGATCTATATATCACCGTTGAAAGCCTTGATTAATAATCAATTTGAAAGAATTGATAAACTTTGTGAATATAGTGATATCGCCATTCATCGTTGGCACGGTGATGTTTCTCAAAGTAAAAAAGAAAAATTCCTAAAGAATCCAACAGGGATTTTACAAATTACGCCTGAATCGATCGAGAGCTTATTTGTAAACCGGACGAATCAGTTAAAGGCATCCTTTAAAGAGGTAGAATTTATCGTGATCGATGAAATTCATTCTTTTTTTGATAATGCACGGGGTGTCCATTTACGGTCTTTATTATCACGACTTA
The DNA here is from genome assembly GCF_038592905.1 of Neobacillus sp. FSL H8-0543. Lineage (GTDB taxonomy): Bacteria > Bacillota > Bacilli > Bacillales > Cytobacillaceae > Neobacillus. The sequence goes on from NZ_CP151943.1 coordinate 4,837,242, forward strand.
CCAGTTTTACCACAGTTCCTCCTAGAATTGTCGGTTTGTCTGCTACAATCGAAAATTTTGGTTTGGTAAAAAATTGGGTGAACTATGCTCATCCTGACAATGTTGAAATTGTTGAGGTCAAGGGCAGTGATAAGGAGCTTATGTTCCATCTCATGCATTTACCAAGTGACACAAGCCTATTGCCGTGGGAATTGTTTGAAGATATTAGGGAATTAACGCGCCATCAGAAATCGATTATTTTTTGTAATAATCGAGGTCAAGTAGAGGAAACAACGGTTGCATTAAATCGATTAGCAGAAAAAGAGGGAATGGGGGAAACCTATTATCCTCATCATTCCTCGATCGACAAGAAAGAACGGGAATATGTTGAGAAAGTCATGAGTGAATCTACCCATCCAAAAAGTGTAGTAGCTACTAGTTCATTGGAATTAGGGATTGATATTGGCAATATTGAAGTGGTAGTTCAAATCGATAGTACTTTTTCCGTTTCTTCCTTAAAACAACGTCTTGGACGCTCCGGTCGGAAGAGAGATGCGGCTCAAATGCTGCAGCTTTACTCCACCGGTGATGATAGTTTAGTCCAGTCGTTGGCAGTCATGGAACTAATTATCGAAAAATGGGTGGAACCTTCAAAGGGATATTTATTTCCATACGATGTGTTGTTTCAACAGTTGATATCAATCAGTCAAGAGAACAATGGGATATCGAAAGAAGAACTCCTAGAAAAAATCAAGAAAAACGGTATTTTTCACGATCTGCCTTTAGAGGATGTTAATCACCTTATCCAACATATGATTGATAAGGAATTTTTAGAGGTTGTAAAGGGAAGTAAGGAAATTATTGTTGGACTTGAGGGCGAACGAATTTTACGAAGCATGGATTTTTATGCTGTGTTTTTATCTGCTGAAGAATACGAAGTGATGGAAGGCATAAAAAAGATTGGCCGCCTTGATAAAGCATTTATCATCAACATTGGTGACAATATCATCTTAGGTGGTAGACTTTGGAGGATTTCGGACATTGATTACGACCGTAACAAGGTGTATGTATCAAAAGCAGTGAGCGGAAAGAAGCCAACTTATACCGGAGGTCCCGGTTCCATTCATAAGAGAATTGCGGAGAAAATGATGGAAATCCTCTGTTCACAAATAGAATTTACATATGTCAACACAGTCGCCATGATTGCCTTAAATGATATTCGAAAGAAATACTGGTTGAACATTGTTACAGCTCATCAAAGAATCATTTGGATGGAAAAAGGCGAAGGCGTATTTGAGTCCTATACTGGAACGACTATCTCAAAAACTCTTGTTTGGATGCTTCGATCCTTTGGCGTAGATGCAAAGGTCAAGGATGGGATTGGTAGAATAAAGATCACAAAGCCAAATACCATACCTGACACACTTAACAAAATTAAGAAAAAGCAATGGACGGCAGAAGAATTGCTTCCCTATATAGAAGCGAATGAATTATTTCAATCGAAATATACAGAACAAATTGGTGAAAAGTTACAAATCAAAATGCATATCGCCAACGAAATTGATATCGAGGGTACTCTTGAATACTTGAATCAGTTTGAATTTAGATGTATTGAAGTGGGTTAAACAAAAACAAGGTTTGTACTGTTAAATGGAAACGTTATTGTTCAGTAATAGGTCAAAAAATCCTCGAGCCGTTATTTGGTGTCGAGGATTTTTTATTGTTTTATTTCTTTTTTAAAATAGCAATTTACTTTCCATTCAGCTAATCTTCCTAGGTATATGGTCTAACTAAATCTTAAACTAGTAAAATGACCATTAAATTAAATTAAAGGAAAAGATGTGGTGTTGTTGAATTACATTATTAGTTGTTGGTTTTTCTCACACGTGATATCACCTGTTAATTGGGCATTAAGCAATCCTCCCTATATCATTACTAACACACCTATGTACCACAATTAGCTCTGTATTGACCAAACATATTTGGTAAATAGGTAACATATTAATATCAGGATGTTCTAATTGTTTAGGTAATGTTGGCACATCATGGTAGCGTATGTTCGGAGGTAAGTCGTATCGATTGTTGCTAGTGGATAACTTATATAGATGGTCAATTAATTAAGTATGTATTAATCTGGAGAAGTCCTTACTTGTGGAATTAATGTTTGGCCCATTATTAACTCGATAATGCCTAGAGTCTATCTACCAAGACGGTATTGAAGTATTGGAGTTGGAAGATACCGGATTATTCAAGACAAGAAATTTAAAGAGTGAATAGATAGTTCTGAAGGGAACTGCCCCCGCTTTACTAAAGATTTAATCACTGGGGGGACTGAGCCCAATAGTGATCCATAACTTGTAAATAATCGCCAATCAATTGTAAGAACGTCGCCTGAGTAAATGCTTACTATATTGTATTAATATAAAGTTCTGGTAATCATTATGTGTAACAACTGTTGATGGTGCAAATTCACGTTGTGTTGAGAAAAGAAAGAAGGGGAAAAATGACTAAACAAAAGATATTACTACTCCGTTTGGGCTTTTTTGTGTTTGGGCTAATGGTTATGTCATTTGGTGTTGTTTTTTATGATTAAAGCAAATTTAGGCAGTGCCCCATGGGATGTGCTCCATGTAGGTTTGTACCAACAGTTTGGCTTAACCATTGGGACTTGATAAGCTCATACGAATTCTGTTTACCATCGGTAAAAATCAATGTGAATTTAGTGAAGAACGTATGTTAAGGGACATTCCTCATATGGCAGTATTACAGAAAGCAGCTTAATTTTCTTTTTATTGATATAAATGAATTAGTAGGTTAGTTGATTTAAACATTTGAAGCACGAATTAATCAGTAAAACAACTAAAATACGGGCAAGGACCCTGTCGGGCAGCATGACTGACATCCACCTCATGGAAAGGTTGGACGAAGGAATTTTGGAGCGAAGACTCTGTGAGATATGGGAGGGTTGACCTCCATGAGAAATGTGGAGATCCATCAGCGCAACCATACTTTAACTAATTATCCATTTTTTGGATAAGTGGGTTTGGCAGCTATCAGTCGTTTTTTCACTTTGTCCCCAAAATTATCCTTGAATACACCATTATTCCAATCCTCAAATGAATATTAAAACTGACTACTATGTAATTTGGAGAAAATGAGAGAAATCGAGAGCTTTTCCATTCTATATAGCGGGAGTTTAGTTAAACAAGATATTGTATAATATTGGTTATAAATTGATTGGGGGAATCAAATGTTAATCAGAGAAATAAATCCTGAGGATGCTGAAGGTCTAGTGAAATTAATTTATCGAGTTGAAAGTGAGTCCCACTTTATGCTCTTCGAATCAGGAGAAAGAAAAATTAGTCCAGAGGAGCAGGAAAAAAGAATTGAAGCAATGAGGAAAACTGAGAATTCGACCATTTTCATTGCAGAAGAAAATAATGAATTAGTTGGTTATTTAATTGCTATTGGCGGCTACGCCCAAAAAAACAAGCATTCCGTATATCTTGTTATTGGTGTCTTGGCTCAATATCGAGGGGTTGGTATAGGAACAAAACTATTTCAACAATTAGAGAATTGGGCAAAAGAACATAATATTCACCGCTTAGAATTGACCGTAATGACTCGAAATGTTGCTGGAATTGGGCTATATAAGAAAATGGGGTTTAAAATTGAAGGAACAAAAAGGCATTCGCTATATTTTGAAGGCGAATTTGCAGATGAATATTATATGTCTAAACTGTTATAAAAAGATCTGTTAAAGTAAGGAGTGGTTAAGCACAATATGTACGGCTGCTTTGACAGACATTTTTCTTCTTCAACTAAAGGTGCTGGTTAGTTGAAGAAAGAATGCCAAGTAAATTTAAAATAAAATAAGAGAAGTTTTATGGAAAGGATGGGGATTATGGAACAGTGGGTTGATGTTCAAACACTTATCTGGTTATTTCCAATTATGTTTATCCTTCATGATTTTGAAGAAATTATTATGGTTGAAAGGTGGATGAAGAGAAATTCAACTATAATATATGACATATTGCCGAAAAGAATTGCGGATAGAGTAATTAAACAATTTTCTATGTCAACAGCCCAGTTTGCAGTTGTCGTATTAGTTATTTTCCTATTCGTAAGTAGTTCAACAGTTATGGCAACCAATATGTAATTCAAGGTTTACTTGGTAATATTTATATTTTTACCATTATTACAACGGTTTTTTTTCTACACGCTTTTACTCATATTGGTCAATCTATCATTCTTCGTTCAGTTACGCCCGGTGCATTTACTTCGTTGATTGTTATCATTCCATACAGTTTAGTTTTATATCGTTCATTATTAGTGAATGAAGTAATTACATGGGAAATTATTTTTCTATGCTTACCTTTTTGTCTCTTAATTATCCCAGTTGCTTTGCTTGCTCATTGGATTGGAAAAAAAGTAGTATAGAAATCTAATATGCTAATTTACTACCATGAAAATAAGTTTCTTCAAGAATAGAAAAATGACAATACTGAAGAAGACCCTGCTCAATCGTTTAAAAAAAGAGGAGAGCGGTAATAAAAAGTCTATGGATTAGGGTTTACTGGATTAAGGTCAGTATCAGTATCAGTATCAGTATTGAAACTTACTAACCATCTTCATTCTATGTGGTGCAGCGCTGATTTTTGCGCTTCATGGATGGCTAACAGGTTGCAAGAGTTCAAGAATGGGAATGCTACGGCATTCCCTTTTTTTTGTTGTGCTAACATAGCAGGATAGTTCAAGAAAAATTCATACGATGAGGGGGTTTGGGATGTAACAATTGGTATGATTAGGAAAAAATGGTTGGGGGATACTTTATGTTTAGTATTATGGGTTACGGATCTTTGCTAATTACGATTGGAACACCTTTGGCAGTTGTATTTCTTCTAATATGGACTTATAAGATAAAAAGAAATAGTGACATTCAAGTTGAGCAAAACTCTAAGATTATCCAACTGTTAGAAAAAGGAAAAATCGGATAAAACTGATTTAAACTCCTATTGTGCTGAAGGGGCAATTCTTCAGTATGGAGGGGTCTCCTTTTCCTTCTTCAAGTAACGAAGCAGGTTTGTTGAAGAAGGATTAAGAGGAATTATGACGAAATAAAAGTACATAAAAATAATTAGATTAGGAAGGTCTACAAGCTATGGAGAGGAAAACAAAAAGTAGAGGTAAAAGGAAATTTAGAATCGTGCTTGTAATGTTAGCCTTATTGCTTTTAACAGTTATGGTGTCAACTGCTCCTTCTAGTGAAAAATTTGAAAAGTGGATTTTACAAAAGTATGATATTAAATGCGACAAATATAATCATTGGTGTGTAATAGACAACAAGGAAATTCAATCTAGGTCAGGAACGTATGAGGAAAGGTTATTTTTTAATATTTACGAAAAAGATTACGAATATGAAAATGGAGAAATATTAACCTTTAGGGCTGTTGGGATAGTTGGAAACTTCTATGAAATGGAAGATGGAAGGTTATGGAGGTTTTTAGCGTTCGGCGTTTTATAACAGATATTTATTTTTCTACCTTCATCATTTGTGAATAAATGCACTTAAACTAATGGGTAGCTTTAATTGAGAAAGGATCGTCAAATGACGATCCTTTTTTCAAGAGTAAACAAAATCGCCCAAATGTTTACTCCACGTACAATATTGTGAAGGAATGTACTTAAAGTAACGTCGCAGTTTAGTTGAACAAGGCTAGATAGGAAATTATGATAAGAATAGAAATAAGAAAGGGGGATTTCTAATGCATACAGACAATAAAACAGTATTAGAATTAGTGGGATTTGATAAATATGATATCCTAGGTTTAGTAGAACTTTCTGCATCAGTTGGCTGGGATTATGATGAACATGAAATTAGAACTGTTATGTCATCTGGTAAAATATACGGACATAAGAATGCTTTGGGAAGAATTGTTTCGAGTGCTGCAATAATACCTTATGATACTAATTTAGCTTCAATTGGAATGGTTATTGTTAATGAAGAATATAGAGGTTTAGGATTAGGAAAAAAGGCTACTCAGAAATGTATAGACAGTGTTTCTCAAAATACCTCAATAATGTTAATTTCAACTGAAGATGGGAAACCCTTATATGAAAACTTGGGTTTTATTACTGTCGACTATGTACATAAATATTTAAGTGATAACTATATTCCAACTAAATTGTTTAAAAATCGAGAAATTACCTTAGAGAAATACAGTGAGAATGATATTAATGAAATTATTGAATTAGATTCGGCTGCATTTGGTGATAAGAGAAGAAAATTACTTCTTAACAGGATAAATCAATCAAAACATTGTTTAGTTGTTAGAAATCTAAAGGGGAAGATTATTGGATTTGGATTATCCATATTAGGACCAGTAAATCTATTAATAGGACCTATTGTAGCACCAGATTCACAAACAGCAGCTTTAATAATCGATAGGTTAGTTCTTAATCATCAAGGAAAGTTAAGGATTGATGTGCCATCCAGTAATGGCGAGTTAATGTTATTCTTGGAGAAAAGTGGATTTGTAAAAGTTAGTAATCCTCCGATAATGATAAAGAACTCTAATAATATGCCATATAGGAATAAAGAGTTATTTGCTATTACTGCACAAATCTTTGGTTAGGGATAGCAATATCCTTATTCAACGGGGGCAATACTTCAATAATAGGGTCGCCTTTCCTTCTTTAAGTAACGATGCAGGTTAGTTAAAGAAGGAGTTTGGCTGTCTCCTATTTAATAATATCAAAGAAAAATCTAAAAACATATAGAAAATAGGGTTAGGAGTTGTCTGAATTGATTCAATATTACTTAGAAAACCTAGATTAAGCAGCGTTATACTTTATTGCAGTTATGTCAATTTTTATTGTAGGAAGATTAGGTAAAATAATAAATCTTTTAGAAGAAAACAAAAAAAACAAATAAATATATGTGAGGGATTTCACTTAACTAAACCAGCTAATAGATTGTCAACATTTTTCAGTAAAAAGATTAATAACGTCATGGTATACTAAAAATGTTCATGCCAAATAACCTTCCTCTTTCTTGTAATTGGAAGGTTTTGTTGCATTTAGCTAGATATAGTTAAGTCATATCTTGGAAAGTGGTTCTGCTTTTTAGTAAGGCAAAAATCCAATGTAAGAGCTTATTAACACATGCAATAACTGCTACTCTGAAGGGTTTTCCTTCTTCACGTTTCTTATCTTAAAACTCTCTTAGTCTTTTATTGCGTGCGATGATCTCATCAGTCGTTTTCTTTTTACGGGCACACGAATACCACTTTGAACAGCCATATACAAGGCATGACGAAGCCTACAAGAACCTTGTTTGATAATTCGATTTACTGATGCGGTAAACTTACCAGATGAGTAAACGCTAGGATCTACTCCAGCGAATGCAACTAGCTTTTTGGCATCATTGAACCGATCTATCTCACCAATTTCGGAAATAATCGTGGCGGCGATTTTCTCTCCGATTCCAGGAATAGATTGGAGTATATGATATTTCTTCAATTTCTTTATCGAGGGCATCTATTTCATCTGCAATCTTAGATAGATGCTCTTGGTATTGAAGAACGATCTTGACTAATAACTCAAGATTAAAAATATGACATTGGTACAGGTTGTTTTGGAATGGGTTACGAATGGCTGCTTCTCTTAATTTCTGTGCCCTTTCTTTTGCCCATAGCTCTGAACGACTCATACATAGCGAAGCTATTTTCTCAGTTAATTCTTTTTCACTCACACTTAAAACTGCCTCTGAAGTTGGGAATGTCAGTAGAGTAAGCAAGGATACTTTCGAATACAAGCTTCCAAATACACCTCTATACTCTGGAAATACCTGATCTATTAGAGAGTGGAGCTGTATCTTAGTTTTGCTGATATTTCTGCAATGCTTTCCTGCTGTCTCGTTAGATTACGAAGGTTCAAGAGTTGTATCCCACGTTTTTTATAAGCTTCCAACTCTTCTTTATAAAACAACTCGCAAAGGTGATAAGCATCTGTTGCATCTGTTTTTACTTTCCGCAAACTTGAACTCTTGGCTCTATGTGAGATAAGAGGATTAACAACAATATAAACATAATTTTGCTCCTCATGAAATTGAATTACAGGAAAATGGTAGTGTCCAGTTGATTCTAAAACGACTGAAGGTTGATGACCACCAGCTGAACTCTCTACTTCATGGAGGAACTCTAATAAACTACCTAAACCTTCAGTATTGTGTTTGATACTAAAGCTCTTACGATATGGTTTGCCTTTATCTAAAAATGCTTGAACCTGACTTTCACCTTTTGAAACATCCAGACCAATGACTGGATTCATAATCAAATCTCCTCCTCTGTAAAACAATAATTGTCGGTATCCCCTAAGGCTTCTTGTAATGTCATAGGTTCGCTTGTTAAACGGGATCATTGTCCCAACCAGCCTGAAACATGGTTATACAAGTAGGGGGTGAACAGTTTAGCTGATGGGATCGAGTCCCACGGGTGCGACGTTCTACCCCGACTACCGTTATAATAAGACCATATAGAAAAAGGTCAACCAGAAATATCTGGTTAACCTTATATTACGAACGGGGTGCTCAGAAAGAGAGATTAAAGGATTGGTTCAAAATTTTCTATGTGCAAGAAGAGGGAAAGGACGATCAACCACGCTCCCTTAGTACGTTTAAAAGCTTAAAAATTACTGTAAGTCGTTTTTTAGAAAGCTATAATAATGATATAAGTCTTAATCTGATTACTGGTATGACAAGTCTCGCAGATGGTAAATTTGATTCCATTGATGGACGCGAAAGGATGGCTGTAGCGATTCGTCAAATTTCGAAGATGGATTCGGAAATGAGACTAGAGATGCTTGAGTCAATCTTGGAAACATCGGATGTCTTCTTGGATGTGGATCAAAGAAGACAATTGAGTGAAGTTTTAATAACAAATGGTTTTGATTTGATGGAGGATTTAAAACGAATTTATACAAGCCTAGAAGATAAGTTCAGCTATGGAAGCATGATAAAAACACTACATTCGACAATTAAAGAGCAATCTTATGGAGGGTACCCATGGGAAGTATAGAACAAATTGATCAACTAGAAACATATATTATTGATCTTGGTAATGAAATAGAAAGTGTAAAGAAAGCATCTGATTACCTGAAACTAATTGAACAATTTCAGGAAAAAATAGTGAAAACCTCAGACTCGCTGAGCCAGTCAAAAGAGCAGCTAAAGCTTTATCAAGAGATTATGGAAAGTAAGTTAGAGCTATTCCAAACAACTTCTAAAAATATAGAAGCTAAACACCAGTCACTTGAACAGTTACAATTTAAAATCCTTACCAGTCTGGATGAATTGAAACAGCAGCAAGAAAAGAATGAAAAGGGAATAATCTCTTCCTTCCTGGAAATGAACAAAGTGGCCAATCAAAACCAGACCGCGCTTGTTGGGGAACTCAAACGTATTGATGATGTACAGCAGTCACAATTTACTAGTATATCTAAGGCTAATAAAATGTTTTTTGCGATAAACACTGTGCTGAGTGTCTCTATCGTGGGGATTTTAGTATATCTTATAGCGAAGTAGTAAATTTCGTTTTTAATTTCCAAAATATCTTTATCTTCATTATTACTTTAATCAGTATAGAAAATCCCCAGTTCCATAAGCGGAACTGGGGATTTTTTACGTCTAAGAATAAACAGTTACTATTTCCGTAATACTCCTTTTTTAACAAGGTTAACAAGTGTGCCCTTTTTCTTGTATCGACTATAAGCAATTAAGCGATTCAAATCTTTTACGGTTAAATTTGCTGGATCGATCTTTATCAACTGTATACGTATTTAATGCATCAGCCACAGGATATGAGTTTAAGGTGGATTTTGATTTATCCTTATAATGAGGTTGATGTTGATGAGACATTTCGGTGGAATCAGCTAATGACTATAGAAGTGGTGACTTTGAATTTGGATGATTCTTGGAAGGGCATTTATGGGAAGTTGATGGGGGTTGTTGGTAGGGGTTAACCTAATAATAATTCCATGATAACAAATGAAAAAAGCTCCAAACTATTGAAAAATAATAGTTTGGAGCTTTTTTATATAAATTCATTGTACTATGAGTACTCCAGTCATCCCATTTTCTTTATGTCCAGGAATAGTGCAGTAAAATGTATAAGTTCCTTCTTTCAGTGGTGTAAAGGTCATTTTCGTTTGGTTCTTTGCAGTTGCATGTAGATGAAAATCGGCCTCTCCATGAGAATCGGGATGATGATGCTCTTCATTTTCACCTTGTTTTTCTAATGGAATTTCTCTAATTTCGATATCATGATCAATTGAATCATGATTATTTAGAATGATGGAAACCAGTTTATTCTTTTCTAGAATAATTTTTTGTGGATCGTAAGAATAATGGGAGGGATGGACGTTAATCGTTAATTCCTTCGAACGATTTTTACTTGAATTTTCATGATGATGTTCGTTATTTGCAGCAGGAGGCATGTTTTTTGAAAAAACAAAGTTTTTATCCTGTTGAACCCCAAAAAATAAGTATCCCGCCATAATAGCAAACGTTAACACGGGCTTGAACAGCCATTTCTGAGAGGTTTTTGCTTTATCCTCTTGAGATAGAATTTGAAAAAGGAGCAATGAACCTACTGATAAGGTTAGAAAAACATTTACTAGAGTAATCGCCTGATTTTGTTGAACCATATCGCCAAGCATCGCGCCCATCATCCCACCCATCAAACCTGCCATGATTCCTTCAATGGTTGGCAGAATCCCTAGGGATATACCACAGGCAATACCAGCAATTACCCCAATAAGTATAGAAAGAATAGTAGAATAATAAAGATTTCCCTTGAATAATAACCCGAGAAATACACCTGAAGTTAACCCGACATTCATCCCGATTGCCATAGCAAGTGCCATGCCAGCCATGTTAGATAACCTTTTTCGATAATAAAAGGTTAAAATTAAAGACGCCAGAATGACGATGATAATTGTAGCAAGTACATATATGTGATATTCAACCAAAAACTCTCGACCTCCTTTTCTGCTACATGATATGTCACGTATAGACAGGCCATGCCCAAAAGTTAAAATTAAAAGATTATTTAAAATTCTAAAAATTTAGTATTTACAAAAAACACACTCTGTAATACTATTATTCTTAATTACTCCAATATACGGTAGTGGGGTAATGTACATTAAGGGGAGGTTTTTAAATGGCAAAAGGACAAAAGGTACTCTTTTTAGGAGTTTATGGGATGGAAGTCGTGGAATGTGGCGGTGCACTGGCAAAAAACGTACTAAGTGGCGGTGAATCGTATGCAAGTATCATGCTGTGCCGCGAGACAAGTCAGCCTCAGGTAAAAAATGCAGCAGAAGTTTTAGGAGTAAAAGAGGTTTCATTTCTCAACTTTCAATACGGAACAGTAGATTTAAGTGTTGAATCAAAAAAGAAGATTATTAAAGTGATCAGGGAGGTAAAGCCAGATATTATTATTACTCAAGACCCAGAACATTCATTCCACGACCTAGACCCAGATCGTCGGCCAGCAATGACTCTTTTATTAGAATCGATTGCATTAGCAAGTAGAGATTTTGCACTTGAGGATTTACCAGGGCTAGCACCTCATCCGATTCCAACTATTTATTATATGACTCCCCACCATCCTAACACTGTAGTAGATATTACAGAAGTATGGGAGAAAAAAGAAAGAGCTATGGATACGCTCGAAAGCCAACTGGAATTCAGCGGTACGCATTTTGAACAAATGCTAGATTCTAAGGCAGCAGAAGCTTTATATCCGGGTTTTTCCAAACTCTCAAGCTATCACGAAAAGGGAAGAGCAATACATAAGGTCCTCGATAAAGCGGTCCATGTATACCATGGTCTGGCCACTCATGGACATTATGCTTTTGCTGAAGCGTATCGAAGAGAAGGGAATTTCCATTTATCAGAATTGATTCAGTAAGCAAATAAAAAGAGGGGTGCCTTTAATGAGAAAGTATTGGCTTAATGGACTGCTAATTTTCGCTTTACTCTTTTCCAATCTATCTATGGTAAGTGCTGAAACAATTGTTCCTTCGTTAAAAATAGGGATTACCAAAGACGAAAATGGTCTTAACCCTTATACGTATGTGACCGGATACCCAGGATTGGATTTAATGAATTTGCTTTATGATAACCTGTTCCAATTGGACGCAAATAACCAACCAGTCCCTTGGCTGGCGAAAGACTATAAGGTAAGTGAAGATGGCTTAACCTATGAGTTTACACTTCAAGAAGGGGTAAAATGGCATGATGGAAAGCCATTAACTGCAGAAGATGTAAAGTTCACGGTAGAGTACTTCATCAAATATCCAAAATCCCGCTTCACGAATCCACTAAAAGCGATTACGACGGTAAATGTTACAGATGAAACACATTTCTCCTTTGTCTTATCAAAAGCCGATCCTAACTTCATGACTCAGCCTCTAGCAGACTTGCCAATTTTACCACAACATATATGGTCGACAATTGATAAACCAGACGATGAAATGAATGCTTTAGGAAGCGGTCCATATATTTTGGAAGAACATCAGTCTAGTCAATATTACAAAATGAAGGCCAATAAGGATTACTTTAAAGGCGCCCCGCCAATTGAAGAAATCATCTTTCCGATTATTGAGGATACAACCGCACTATTTAATGCACTTCAATCAGGTGAGATTGATGCAATCTCTTCAAGTATTTCACCGGAGCTTGTGAATCAATTTGAGTCTAAACCTAACCTTAAAGTGGCAAGAGGGCCTGGATATAGCACATCACTCTTCCAAATTAATGCAGAAAAATATCCGATGACAGAAAAAGCTTTCCGTCAAGCAATCGATTTTGCCATTGATAAACAGAGTTTAGTTGATACAGTACTACTTGGTTTCGCCGAGGTTGGAAGTCCAGGGTTTATTCATCCATCGTCACCATTCTATAACAGTTCAATAAAGCCAAGATTTGATCAGGAACAAGCGAAACAAATCTTAGAAACTGCTGGTTTTAAAGATACAGATGGTGATGGTTTTAGAGAGGATCAGAAAGGCGAGAAAATAGATTTAACCACTCTCGTATACTCGAATAATCCAATTAGAATTCGGACAGCGGAATTAATTGCGGAAGCACTAAATCAAGTGGGTATTAAAAGTGGCGTAAAAGCGATGGATTCTACCACAGTAGATTCATTAATGTGGCCTGATTTTGATGTCAGCAAGGGTAGAGATTATGACCTGGGTGTTTGGAGTTGGTCCAATACGATGCAATTGTTCCCTGACCGGCTAGTGGATTTATTCCATTCCGATCCTGCAGTTGGTTCAGTAAATATTGGTGCTTATAAGAATCCAGAGTTTGATGCGCTTGCAGAAAAACTTAAAAACACGATTGACGAAACGGAACGAGAAACTTTAATTAAGGAAATGCAAGCCTTTGTAGCGGAAGATTCACCAATTATTCCTTTATATTATCAGGAAATTGTCAATGCTTATAATCCATCCGTCTATGATGGCTATGTATTCCAAGTAGGAAAAGGGATTATTAATAAATTGTCATTTGTTTCCGGAGATAAACCAGAACCACCTGCAAATGAACAGCCAAAGACGGACGCTAAGTCTGCGGAAGACAGTCAATCTGGCAGCAAGGATGCAGCCAAAAACAACACAGGGCTCTATATTTTTGGAGGAATAATCCTAATTGTTGTGGGTGCTTTCATCCTTCTTAGAAAGAGAAAAAATACAGACAAAGACGATTTTGATTTTTAGATAAGAAAAGAAAAATATATTCCTGTAAAAAGCATGGTTTTTTTACGGGAATCTTTTCATCAATCGGGAGGTGAAGTTGATGACGAAATTCGTGGCTGGAAAGTTATTTCAATACATAATAGTGATTATGCTGATGTTGACATTAAACTTTTTATTGCCAAGGCTAATGCCAGGTAATCCACTTGTATTTTTGGCAGGAGAAGATGTAGGCTTTATGACCAGCGCGGAAAAAGAGGCGATATTAGAAAAGCACGGATTAAATGATTCCATCATCAAGCAATATGGCACTTATATAAAAAATATTTTCACAGGAGATTTCGGTTTTTCTTATCAACAAAAACGCCCGATTATTGAATTATTAAAGGAAAGACTACCTTGGACGATGCTATTGACGGGGTTAGGTTTAGTAATCTCAACCATCATTGGGGTGCTATTTGGCGCAATTTCAGCATGGAAAAGAGGAACAAAAACAGATGCGAATCTTCTCACCGTGTTTATGTTCTTAAGTGCCATGCCTTCCTTTTGGGTAGGAATGATTTTAGTCTCCGTTTTTGCAGCCCAGTTAGGCTGGCTGCCGGTATTTGGTGCGGAAAGTGCATGGTCCAATTTAACGGGAATGGAACGCTTTTGGGATATTGTAAGCCATCTTATTCTCCCATTGACGACATTAGTATTAATTTCCGTCACGAGCACGTTTATGATTATGAGATATTCCATGCTGAATGTATTAGGTGAAGACTACATTATGATGGCAAAGGCAAAGGGTGTAAAAGATAAGGTGATTAAATATAAACATGCGATGAGAAATGCTCTGTTACCTGTCGCAACTGTATTCATGCTTAGCCTTGGCTTCACCCTCGGCGGTGCAACGGTTATTGAAACGGTATTTGCGTACCCGGGAGTAGGACGCTTAATGTTTGAATCCGTTCTAAGCCGTGATTATCCGCTTATCCAAGCGACGTTTCTAATTATTACATTCAGCGTGGTCATCGCTAACTTCTTGGCCGATTTAATTTATCCGCTGCTTGATCCAAAGGTGGGAAGACATAATGGATAAACAAAAATGGAAGCATTATTGGCGTGTGATGTCCTCAAATAATTTAGGCATGTTCGGAGTGGGATTACTGATTATATTTTTATGTATTGCTCTATTTGCCCCTCTGATCGCCCCTTTTGATCCAACGGAAAGGGTGGGCTCACCGTTCTCGAAACCAAATGGTGTATTCTTACTTGGTACAAACGATATTGGCCAAGACATTTTTAGCGAATTGTTGTACGGAACAAGGGTTTCACTATTAATTGGTGTGATTGCCGCGTTCATCTCTATTATCTTGGGCTGTCTCATCGGGGTTATTTCAGGTTACTTTGGTGGAAAAATAGATACATTTTTAATGAGATTAGTAGATTTAGTTTTAGTTATTCCGTTTTTGCCTTTGATGATCTTATTGGCGGCTTTCATCGGTCCGAGTTTCTGGAATATTGTACTGGTAATCAGTCTCATTTCATGGGCATCACCGGCCAGGGTCATTCGCTCTCAAGTGTTAACGTTAAAAACGAAAGGTTATGTCGAAGCAGCCAGATCGATTGGTACCGGGGTACGAGTCATTCTAACACGACATATTTTGCCGGGTGTCATCCCCATTGCTCTTTCTCAATTCGTGTTAGCCGCGAGTCATTCTATCTTAATTGAAGCGTCACTCAGCTTCTTGGGGCTTGGAGATCCTTTTACAAAGAGCTGGGGAACGATTTTGTATTATGCACAGGCAAGGGGTGCCTTTTTAACCGACGCTTGGATCTGGTGGATCTTACCTCCGGGATTACTAATCACGACACTTGTAATTGGTTTTGCTTTTACTGGCTATTCCTTAGAAGAAATCTTGAATCCACGTCTGAGAAAGGAGCGATAAAGATTGGGTACTGTACTATCAGTAGAAAACTTGTCCACATTTTTTAAAACGGATAAAGGCATTGCAAAGGCAGTAGAGAACGTTTCTTTTTCAGTGGAGGAAGGAGAAATGCTTGGCTTGATTGGTGAGTCAGGCTGCGGAAAAACAACTGTGGCCCAGTCGATTTTACGGCTAATCGAATACCCGGGCAAGGTGGTCGCTGGGAGTGTCCATTTGAATGGTAAAAATCTATTAAAAGTGAAGGATTCAGAACTCTTAAACTTAAGATGGAAGGAAATCTCTGTGATTCCCCAAAGTGCAATGAATGCACTTAATCCCGTTTACACGGTGGGGGACCAAATTATCGAGGCAATTATGCTTCACGAAAAGGTAAGTAAAAAAGAAGCCCTTGAACGAACAAAAATCTTACTAGAATTAGTCGGAATTGATCGGGAGCGCTGGAAAAGCTTCCCTCATGAATTTAGTGGAGGGATGAAGCAGCGTGTTGCTATCGCTATGGCACTTGCTTGCAACCCTAAACTAGTCATTTCTGATGAGTCGACCACCGGGCTTGATGTATTAACACAAGCACAAGTGATTGCCTTGATAAAAAATCTACAAAAGAAAATGGACCTATCAGTCATTCTTATCTCCCATGACCTCCCAATGGTCACAGCCATTTGCGATAGAATTGCGATTATGTATGCCGGAAAGTTAGTGGAGTGGGCATCCACGGAAGATATACTTAATGGTGCCAGGCACCCATATTCTCAAGCATTATTAAATGCCACTCCAGATCTTTCAAATCCTGAGCGTGAAGTCACTTCGATTCCCGGAAGTGTTCCGAACCTAATTAATATTCCTAGTTGCTGCCGTTTTCACACACGTTGTCCGTATGCCTTTGAGCGCTGCAGACAGGAAACTCCTGAGTTAAGGGAAGTGAATCAGGGGCATTATGCAGCCTGTTTTTTGGAGGAGGAACAAAATGGATAATTCAGTTCTACTCAAAGTCAATTTGTTAAAGAAAACTTTTGTGAAAAAGTCAGGAAACTTTTTAAAAAGAGAGAAAACAGATGTATTTGCGGTAAATAACGTTAATTTTGAAATCAAAAAGGGTGAAATTTTGGGGATTATCGGTGAGTCCGGCTGTGGAAAAACAACAACTGCCCGAATGGTCATGCGACTGATGAAAGAAACAAGCGGTGAAATTTGGTTTAATGGCGTTGACTTGTGTAAGTTAAAAGAGTCAGAAACCAATCAAGTCAGAAAAAAAATGCAGATGATTTTTCAAGATCCTTATGATACGTTGAATCCTGGGATGAGGGTCGTTGATTTATTAATGGAACCAATCAACGCACACGAAAAGAACATGCCGCATCAAGAAAAAGTAAAAAGGGTAAAAGAAGCAATTGAGTCCATTGAGCTTAAGCCGGCAGAAGATTATATGTATCGTTATCCTCATCAGTTAAGTGGCGGGCAGCGGCAAAGAATTGCCATCGCACGAGCGATTATTTTGAAGCCCTCTTTCATTGCAGCCGATGAGCCAACCTCAATGTTGGATGTATCAGTACGAGCAGGAATCCTCAATCTTCTTCTGGACTTAAGAAAGAAAATGGGGTTAACGATGATGTTTATTACTCATGATCTTTCTACTGCAAGCTATATGTGCGACAGGATTGCTGTTATGTACCAGGGGCAAATCGTCGAAATCGGCCCAACGAAGAAAATTATTCATGCTCCTTCCCATCCTTATACAAAGGCACTTGTTTCCGTTGTTAAGGATTTGAACTATTTTATAAAAAATCGAGAAAATCTGATTCTTGATGGTGAAGTAGATTCAACCCGAAAGGCAGCGGGCTGTCCATTTGTGACAAGATGCCCTCACCAAGAAAGTGCTTGTCATACAAAAACACCACCAATAGAATCTTTAGGTAATGGTCATGTAGTATCTTGCCATTGTCATGCAGACTTATTAGAAAAAACTTCCTAGAAAAGAGGACTGTTATGGAAAGTCATGTTAAAAAAATAAAAATAGCTGTAAACGGTGGGATTGATTTTGGTTCTAAGCTAACTGCGAAACAGCTATTGGTGATAGCGAAATATTTAGGTGAGCAAGAGCTTGAATTAACAACCTTCCAACAGCTTTATCTAGAAATACCGGAAAATCAAAAACAGCAGATGATCGATGAGTTTACCGCAGTTGGACTACACTGCTACCCAGTGGGGAATTATGTGAAAAGCCTAAGAACATGTAATTTTTGCAAGGGTGCAGAGGAAGAAGGAATGCCAGTTGCAATGGAACTAAATAAGAGAATTGCTGGCATTCCTGTTCCCTTTACGTTAAAGCCAGCATATACAGGCTGCCCGGTCGGATGTGGTGAACCACTTGTCAATGATATTGGGGTTATGAAAATAAAAGATAGCTATAATTTATATATTGGCGGAAAAACAAAAGGCCATGACGCAAGGGCCGGACAACTCTTCCGCGAAAATCTTAATCCGTCCGAACTTTATTCTGCGGTAGAACAACTCATTCAACTCTACAGTGAACAGGGAAAAAAACGGGAACCGTTCCATAAGTTTGTGAACCGAATGGGATTTGATACGCTAGATGAAAGTATTGGTTGAAATTATTTATCAAAATTGAAGCTATTCTCCTATATACCATATGGGGGTATAATGTAATCTTATCGAGGAGGCGATCCAGATGGTATCCGAAATTGAAACGAATTCAATGAATGATGAGTGCTGTAGCCATTCGAGCGAAAGAAAAAGTCATCATTCTGATAAAACAAAGCAAAACTTAGTTAGCCGCTTAAATCGAATAGAAGGGCAAATTCGCGGAATTAAAGGGCTAATTGAAAAAGACACCTATTGTGATGATGTGATCACACAAATTTCGGCCTGCCAATCTGCCTTAAATAGCGTAGCAAAAATTCTTCTAGAAGGTCATTTAAAAAGCTGCGTGGTAGAAAGAATTCAAGAAGGTGACCTGGAAGTCTTAGATGAAGTCCTTGTAACCGTTCAAAGGTTAATGAAGAAATAATAGGAGGTAGGATAAAATGGAAAAAGTAACGTTAAACGTAGAGGGAATGAGCTGTGGACATTGTGTAAAGGCGATCGAAGGCAGTGTCGGCGAGTTGAAAGGTGTTTCAACAGTAAAAGTTAATCTTGATTCAGGGATAGTGGATATTGAATATAAATCAGATGAAGTAACTCTTGAAACGATCAAGGAGACAATTGACGATCAAGGCTATGATATAGTTTAGTCTTAATAACAAACAAGGAGAAACGTGCTATCTATTAGCACGCTCTCTTTTCAAAAAAAATATACCCTATATAGGTATGAGGTGTTGGAAATGGGTGAAAAGGTGTTAGAGAGCCAATTTCAAGTTACCGGTATGACCTGTGCTGCATGTGCACTCCGTATTGAAAAAGGGCTAAAGAAAGTGGAAGGCGTCCAGGACGCGAATGTGAATCTCGCACTTGAAAAAGCGACCGTAAAGTTCGATACAAGTGTCACAGGACCAGCAGAACTTCATAAAAAGGTTCGAGATTTAGGTTATGATGTCGTGACCAGTAAAACCGAATTCGATGTAACCGGCATGACATGTGCAGCCTGCTCCGCAAGAATTGAAAAAGGCCTTAACAAAATGGAAGGAGTTGTGAGCGCCACCGTTAACCTAGCATTAGAAAAAGCAACGGTTGAATACAATCCTTCCGTTTTAGCTCCAAAGGATATGGTTCAAAAGATCGAAAAACTCGGCTATGGGGCCATAGAAAAACAAGACAATGAACAGGAAACAATGGATTATCGCTTAAAGGAAATCGAGAAACAGCAAGGGAAATTTGTTTTTTCTATGATACTTTCCCTACCTCTCCTATGGGCGATGGCTGGCCACTTTAGTTTTACCAGTTTCTTATATGTACCAGATGCACTAATGAATCCATGGGTGCAATTCTTACTGGCAACTCCTGTTCAGTTTTTTATCGGAAAGCAGTTTTATGTTGGCGCATATAAAGCACTGCGAAATAAAAGTGCCAATATGGATGTACTAGTGGCACTTGGAACCTCAGCTGCTTATTTTTACAGTGTATATTTGTCATTCTCGACACTGGGAGGCGGCGATGTGCACCTCGAGGGATTATATTTTGAAACAAGTGCGGTTTTAATTACCTTGATTATCCTAGGAAAGCTATTTGAAGCAAAGGCGAAAGGTCGTTCATCGGAAGCCATTAAGAAGCTAATGGGTTTACAGGCGAAAACAGCGATGGTCATTCGTGAAGGTTTGGAACAAGAAATACCGTTAGAAGATGTGGCGACAGGCGATATCGTTCTAGTGAAACCTGGTGAAAAGGTTCCTGTCGACGGAGAAATTTTAGAAGGACGGACGGCACTAGATGAATCAATGATTACTGGAGAGAGTGTACCAGTAGATAAAACAGTAGGTGACGCTGTCATTGGTGCGACGATTAATAAAAACGGCTTTATTAAAATTAAAGCGACAAAAGTTGGCAAAGAAACAGCGTTGGCTCAAATTATAAAGGTAGTAGAGGAAGCACAGGGTTCGAAAGCGCCAATTCAGCGTTTGGCTGACTCAATTTCTGGAGTATTTGTACCGATTGTAGTCGGCATTGCGGTAGTTACTTTTATCATATGGTTCTTCTGGGTAAGTCCAGGAAACTTTGCTGAAGCATTAGTAAAAATGATTGCCGTTCTCGTCATCGCTTGTCCGTGCGCACTCGGGCTTGCAACTCCAACCTCAATTATGGCTGGTTCCGGAAGATCTGCTGAGTTCGGAATATTGTTTAAAGGCGGAGAGCATTTGGAAATGACTCACCGGATCAACACTATCATTCTCGATAAAACAGGCACAATCACAAAGGGAACTCCAGTTTTAACCGATGTGATCACCACAATGGAGGAAGCAGAATTTTTAACCCTTGTAGGTTCGGCAGAGAAGCAGTCAGAACATCCGCTTGCAGAGGCAATTGTCGATGGAATTAAGGAAAAGCAGATAGAGTTAAAAAATCCCTCCGTATTTGAAGCGGTTCCAGGTTATGGAATTCGAGCGGAAGTGGATGGGAAAGAAATACTCGTTGGAACACGCCGATTAATGAAAAAATTCGAGGTAGACATTGAACAGGCATTAAGCGAAATGGATTCTCTTGAAAAACAGGGTAAAACAGCGATGCTAGCAGCGGTCGATGGGAACTACGCCGGTATGGTGGCTGTGGCCGATACAATTAAGGAAACATCGATGCAGGCAGTGAAACGATTGAAAGAGTTAGGGCTTGAAGTAATTATGATAACTGGTGATAACCAGCAGACAGCTCAGGCGATTGCGAAACAAGCCGGAATTGATCATGTTATTGCTGAAGTTTTACCAGAAGGAAAGGCAGAAGAAGTGAAAAAGCTTCAACAGCAAGGCAAGAAAGTTGCTATGGTTGGGGATGGGATTAATGATGCTCCAGCGCTTGCGATTGCCGATATTGGAATGGCGATTGGAACCGGTACAGATGTCGCGATGGAAGCAGCAGATATCACTTTGATCAGAGGCGATTTAAACAGCATTGCAGATGCGATTTATATGAGCAAAAAGACCATTCGTAACATCAAGCAAAACCTGTTCTGGGCATTTGCTTATAATAGTTTAGGCATTCCAGTTGCAGCATTAGGATTTTTAGCACCATGGCTAGCCGGGGCGGCAATGGCCTTTAGTTCTGTTTCGGTCGTCTTGAATGCCCTTCGTTTACAACGAGTCAAATTGTAGAGGAGTAAAGACATGAAAAAATGGGCTATTTCAGCAATCGTTTATTTATTAGTGGTCGTAGGCGGGTATTATGTTTATGCTTCGGTTGCGGATCCAGTAACTCATGACAAACAGAAAGAAACAGAACATATTGACACAACAGCACCTGGTCATAAAGAAGAAGTAACAGGTTCTCATGAAGAAGATGCAGATTCCCATGAAGATGAGGGAGCGCATGACGAAAGTGGCGGGGACCATAGTGGAGAGAGTGAGGTCCATGCGAGTATTCAAACAGAAAATGGTGAATTAGTCATTGCCTTGAATGACTTGCAAGGAAACCCCGTATCCGATCTAGAGGTTAATCACGAAAAACTTTTACATTTGATTGTCGTTAGCTCAGACCTGAAAGAATATCAGCATTTGCATCCTGAAACAAACGAACCAGGTGTATTTAACGTGATTCATTCATTAAAAAATGGAGAATACAAAGCATTTATTGATATCAAACCAACAGGGAAAAAGTATGTACTGGAACCAATTTCATTTTTAGTTGGGGAGCAGCATGATGACCATAGTGATAACGCGCTGCAAGTAGACGAGGAATTAGTGAGAAAAGTGCAGGGACATAAAGCGACATTGGAGCCTAGTTCCTTCCGTACAAATGAGGAAATCGAACTCTCTTTTGATTTAGCGGGAGAAACTCCTGAACAATATCTCGGAGCATTAGGGCATGTCGTCATTTTGGATGAAAAAGGAGAAAAGTACATTCACGTTCATCCGCTTGCAGGAAATGACCCTGTTTTTGCAACCCAATTCTCCGAAGCTGGAATTTACAAGATATGGGCAGAGTTTAAATTTAGCGGTAAAGTATATGTATTTCCTTATGTGATTGAAATCAAATAGTCTTTTTAAATAGGTTCCTGTAGCGTTTACAGGAATTCTATTTTTTTAGCGGTGTTGAGTTTTCAAAATGAAAAGAGCGCTCATTCCCAATCTCCGTTTCTTTTACGTATGGGTGACTGAGCACTCTCCTCATATCCCCAAACATAGTTCTTTTCACGATTTGGGTAAATGAGCGCGATGCTCAATTAAGTTTAAGGTAACTTTTATTAAATAGATGTCGATTTTCAACGAATCTTATCTGTAATAGTCTTATTGTATTTAATGACATATCCCCCCTGGGGGGATAATATGGTTATAAGGAGGAATATAAATGCCTGAACATGAACATAACCATAAACACAGTCATGAACATAAACACAGAAAAAGTGTAATCAATCGTCTTGCCAGAATTGAAGGACATGTAAGAGGCGTTAAACAAATGGCCATGGATGAACGAGATTGTTCCGATATTCTTCTACAGATTGCTGCGGTCAGAAAGGCACTCGATAACACAGCCAAATTAATTTTAGAGGATCACTTAGAAACCTGCTTAGTCGATGCCGTCCATCAAGGAAATGAGCAAAAAGTTCTGGAGGACATAAAGAAATCTCTGAATAATTTTATTCGTTAAGGGTGGCGGAGTATATGAAGGAGATGAAAGAACAGCAAGAACAAACGACTAAACAAAAGATAGCAGTCATCCTCGCTTTAGCCGTACCAGCAATGATTGAAAATATTCTACAAACGATTGTAGGTTTTGTTGATACTCTTTTTGTTTCACAATTAGGCCTAAATGAAGTAACAGCAGTAGGGATTGCAAATACAGTGCTCGCTGTTTACATTGCTATTTTCATGGCTCTAGGGGTAGGGACGTCATCTCTCATTGCTAGAAGTATTGGGGCCGGCGATATGGATAAGGCGAAGAGCATTGCCAGGCAATCTACTATTCTATCAGGAATATTTGGGCTTCTGTTT
Organism: Neobacillus sp. FSL H8-0543; assembly: GCF_038592905.1. Classification (GTDB taxonomy): domain Bacteria; phylum Bacillota; class Bacilli; order Bacillales; family Cytobacillaceae; genus Neobacillus. Next base: position 4,860,502 of record NZ_CP151943.1, read on the forward strand.
GGATTAATTTCTCTATTTTTCAGTGAACAATTAATGCAGTTAATGGGGGCAGAAGCAAAAGTTTTAGAGGATGGTGCCGCTTATTTTAGGATTGTTGCGATTCCTTCCATTTTTATTTCCCTTATGTTTACGTTAGGTAGTATTTTACGTGCCGCAGGTGATACAAAAACTCCGATGAAAGTCAGCTTTTGGATTAATATTCTCCATATTGGTTTAGATTACATACTAATTTTCGGCTCCTTCGGGTTTTCAGGATTCGGAGTAGAAGGTGCAGCATGGGCAACTGTCATTGTGAGAGTAATTGGAACCGTGGCACTCTTTTATTATATTAAAAAATCAAAAGTATCCTTTTCGTTGATTCCAAAGATTTCAAAGCAGGAGTCATCCACGCTCATCAAACTCTCCACTCCAGCTGCGGTGGAACGATTAATCATGAGATTAGGACAGGTGCTCTATTTCGGATTAATAGTCAAAATTGGTGCGGATACGTTCGCGGCACATACGATTGCAGGAAATATTGAAACGTTCTCATATATGCCGGGATATGGATTAGCAATTGCAGCGACAACATTAGTGGGGCAAAGTATAGGGGCAAAACGCTTCAAGGATGCTTACGCATATGGAATGCTAACAACAGGAATCGCCGTTGCATTCATGAGTGTTATTGGAATTCTATTATTTTTCTTATCACCTTGGTTTGCCAGTTGGTTTACTACCGATAGGGATGCAGTCGATATGGTAGTTACGGCTTTAAGAATCGATGCTTTTGCACAGCCCGGCTTAGCTATTAGTTTAGTGCTCACCGGAGCACTTCAAGGTGCAGGAGATACAAAAAGCCCCATGTATAGTACCGCCATTGGGATGTGGGTGATTCGAGTATTAGGGGTCTATATCCTCGGCATTCATTTCGGCATGGGGATTGCGGGTATTTGGCTGTCGATTGCACTAGATTTATATGTAAGAGCAATCTTCTTGTATTATAAATTTAGAAATTTTGCGAAAAGTAAGGATAACATAGCTAGAGAAAATACTGTTTCTAATTAAAAATTCCAAACTCCATTATGTCGGAGTTTGGAATTTTTTTGCTGAAACCATTCAGTGGTAGCTTGAGGGGAATCGAACCCACTTGCCGGACCAGGACGTTGCGAGATTTATTGAATAAGAAAAATATAGTATTCTTTAATTAATAAGCTGTTTAGTAAAAATCAATTATCTAATTTTTCAGAAATATAGGAACGCAATATTGAAAGCGTTATCAATCAATGGTAAACTTTATATGGTGATACATAATTAACACATGTTACTGATTCGATCAGGCAGAGTGGCTCAATTAAAAGAATATTAATTCTTTTAATTCGATACCACTCTGCCTTTTTTGAGTAATGTAATTGAAGAATAATCTACCTTGATTAATAGAATCTAGGTGAAACGGGTTTTAAAAACTACTTAAGAACAATCATAATCAGCACAGTAAATTTACTATCCTTACTAGAGAGGGGGGAGGTCAAGGAGAAAGTTCTTTTTCTATAGACTTCAAATTCAATATTCGCAGAGCAAATGGTACTCTAAAATATTAACGAGGTGGGATGGAATTGAGTTTGGATATGAAAAAATATTATTTCAGTTTACTATGTATCATATGTATATTAGTGGCTTATTTACTGCCTGCGGCTAATGCATCAGCAGAGGTACAAAACCCTAATTTAGCACTAGACAAGCCTGTTCAAGTTTCTGGATTGGAAGTGAATGACGGGAGATTAGCAGCTGATTTTGCCGTAGATGGAATTCGCTCTGGAAAATCAAAGAATGGAAAATCGGATGCGCGATGGTCTTCGAATAAAAGGAGCACATCAAATCCAAATGCAGCACAATGGATTTATGTGGATTTAGGAACAGAACAAACTATTAGCCAAATAAAAGTTTTGTGGGAAAAAGCCTATTCCCCAGACTATGAGGTTCAAGTTAGTAATACAACAAATGAGGGAGATTGGAAAACAATAGGTCATTACACCGATGCCTCAGAAGCAAACTTAGAAAAAATAATTTATTTACGTCAATCCGAAACTGCAAGATATGTACGAGTAAAGGCTAACAAATCGCGAAACACTCCAGCTCCAGGTGTCACTCAATTACTGCAGGTTTCGATCTGGGAACTGGAAGTTTTTGAACATATTCAGTTTAACAATGCACAAGACGTTGTTAATTACTTGAGTGAAGTGAAGCCTAAACTATCTAGCGATGGTAAAAAAATTGTTTTACCAGACTCCCCAGACCCACGATATGAAGTTTCTTTATTTGGTTCGGATAATAAGCAGATTGTTGATATGAATCTAAATTACTATCAACCAATTAGTGATATGAGTGTAAATATTTTATACAAAATAACGAATAATGGTGACAGTAAAGATTTTGCTACCTCTACCAAAGATATTTTGATTACTATGGAAGGTAAATATCAACATGAAGAAGGTGATAATCCTGTTCCGAACGTCATACCCGGTCTGCGGGAATGGAAGGGGTATACAGGTGATTTTGAACTTACAAAAAAAGCAAAGGTAGTGGTAGATGAGTCTTCTCCAAATTCATTAATGGAAACAGCACGTAGTATTCAAGACTATTTTAAGAATATGTTAGGAATAGATATTACTGTTAATAAAGGTACGAAGCCAAGTATTGGAGATATTTTTCTTACAATAGACAATGCGAAAGAAAATTTAGGTAAGGAAGGGTATACTCTTGATATCACTGATAAAATTATTGTTAGTGCTCCTAAAACAAAAGGTATCCTTTATGGTGGGATATCACTTACGCAAATCTTATACCAATCAAACTCTAAAAATACCATTCCTAAAGGAATAGCAAGAGACTATCCTAAATATGAAGTGCGCTCAGGAATGTTGGATGTTGGTAGGATGTATATTCCATTAAACTATGTACAGGAAATGACAGAATATATGGCCTGGTTTAAGTTAAATGAAATTCAAATGCATATTAACGATTATTGGGGATCAGCCAATTATCAAGCTTTTCGGGTAGAAAGTAAAAAGTATCCAGAAATTAATGCGAGGGATGGGTATTATACACAGGAAGAATATATTGCTTTTCAAAATAATATGAAAAAAATTGGAGTAGATGTGGTTACAGAAATTGATACACCGTATCATGCGGAAAGCTTTAGGGCTGTTAATCAGGATATGATGCTCTCTAAAGGGGCATTAGATATTACCACACCGGAAAAGCAAAAATTGGTTTATCCATTTATTGAATCACTTTTTGATGAGTTTCTTGGGGAAAGTCCAAATGATAGTAATCGGATCGTTCAAACTGGTAAATTCCACATGGGAACAGATGAGTATGATAAAAAATATTCCGAGCAAATGAGAGCCTATACAAACCATTTTATTAATTACATTAATGATAAAGGCTACGAAACGAGAATTTGGGGATCCATTGGGAAAAATGGATTTAATGGAAGTACACCAGTAAGCAATCAGGCAACGATGAATATTTGGGCTCCCTATTGGTCCGATGTACAGGAGATGTACGATTTAGGATATGACATTGTTAATACGGTCGGTGGAGATTTATATATTGTTCCGATAGGGAATGCTGGATATCCGGATTATTTCGACCTAAAAGGTAAATATGAAACATGGGAAGTAAATGACTTTTGGGGCAATAACCGACAGGGAGGAAAAGGTGGAGCAACCATGCCATATGCCCATCCGCAAACTAAAGGTGCAGAATTTGCGGTATGGAATGATATGACTTCCTTTTTGGGTGGTTTATCAAGTTATGATATTTTTGATCGAATGAAGGATGCGGTTGTATTAATGTCCGAAAAAACGTGGTACGGAGAAAAAACAGCAGGGCAGTCCTCAGAGCAGTTTATGGACCGGGTGAATTCTGTTAAAAATAAGATCCCAACATCTAATCCTTCTAGATTTATTGAGTCCAAAACAGATGTAGTCCTTAAATATGACTTTGAATCTATGAATAATAACCAAGTAAAAGACTTGTCAGGTAATGAATATGATGCAAAAATCAAAAGTCGTCCAAACCTTGTGGATGGTTATGATGGTCAATCCTTACAGTTGGATGGGAATAATTACATTGAACTTCCTTTGTCAGGGATAGGATATCCCTATACGGTTTCGTTTGATATTAAATTAGATGAAGGATCTCTAGACGAAGCCACACTGTTTTCTGGATCAGATGGGGATTTTTATTTGAACTTAAACCAAACAGGTAAGTTGGGATATCAAAGAAAAGAGGAAACAGCGGAAGGAAGTCTCTATAAATTTGAAAACTATACATTTAGCCACAATTACGCACTCAAAGAAAACGAATGGCAGAATGTAGTTTTGGTTGGGGATAAAAAGAAAACAACCCTATTTATTAATGGAAAAGAGGTATCGACTTCTGAACAAACGAATAAGTTGGGATTACGGACCAATGACTCCTCGACATTTGTTCTGCCTTTGGAAAAAATCGGGCAAGGAATCAAAGGGAAAATCGACAACATTACTTTAATGAATAAGAGCCTAACGAGCAATGACATTAATGATATTTTATCTTACGATCCTGGGCAAAGAAATTTTGCATACCAACAAAAGGTAACCGCCTCTTCGGAATACGACCAATCTCAAGGTGCAGCAAATATAACGGATGGATTATTAACTACTAGATGGGGTTCCCAATACAAAAATATTTCCGCTCCTGAGATAGATAATCAATGGATTATGGTAGAGCTGGAGAATTCTCGCAATTTAGATACAGTGAAGCTTTATTGGGAACGAGCAAGGGCGGAAAAATATAAATTGCTCGCTTCAAAAGATGGAAATACCTTCGAGGAAGTTTATTCTTATCCGGAAAGTCCAGGTTCTGAAACTACCAGTGATGCAGATACGATCCATTTAAACGATGTTCATGCAAAATATTTAAAGATCGTCATGTCGGAAAGAAAACCAGTAAATGGTAACCTTTACGGATATAGTTTATATGAGCTTGAAGCATATGGGAAAACAGAAATTTCTAAAGCGGAGAAATTATTGGAAGAGGCAGAAGAGCTGCTTAAGATAACAATAACTGGTGCAAAAGCAAATAAAGAAAGAATCGAACTGCTTGCTGCCATGGACGCACTGGGGTCATATGTAAGCAGCGGACAAGAAATTGATGGATTTAGCTACCATGTTTTAGTTAGAAGTCTTGAAACAAGAATGGATAGATATAAGAATAAGCTTTAGAGATTAGAGTCAGTCCCCCAATATACTAATGCTTTAATCACTGAGGTACTGAACTCAATGTTACAGTGTCGCTTCATTGTCGAAGTTGCAAAAGTAGTCGGAAAAATCCTAATCAACTTGACAAAAAAATGTATATACCGCCTATATTTTCTGTACCTTTGGTTAATAAAAAAACCCCCTTTAAACTAGGGGGTTTTCTGTCTTCCTATCAACATGATTTTGATAAACACAGGTGGAAAAATAATCCTTCCTTAATGTCAGACTTTAATCCTATAATAGATATATGAATAGTTCCAATATAGGAGATCAAAAATGACATGAAGAAATTCACAGCAAGTTATTGCTATACCAATGTAAATTTTATTATTACTAACCTACCTAGCTATCAGATAATAACACCATACACAAACATTAACCGTATTGTACAAAATATGGTCATGCGTGGAGCACCTACGATTGCTTCGAAATTTTTACGAAAAGAGCTCAACTTAGAGAGAGATTATTTAAACACTATGGAAAAGGTGAAGTTTCTTTCGAAGGAAAACTTGAACTGGACCCAGACGATTAAAGGGGATGTCAGTAATGATGATTATCCTGCTGCCCAATTTTATAATGACTTAGGATCTATATTAAAAACTTTTGGATTTATAAGGAATTTAACCATTGCTGAATGCCCGATTTCAAAAATACTCCCTGAGGTTAATCAAGCGTTTAACAACCAGCAAGTGGATTTCTATATTCCTCTTCTTAAAACGGTCATTGAAGTAGATGGGTCACACCACAAAAATCAAGTCGTACTTGATAAAAAAAGAGATAAAGCTTTTGAACGTGCGGGAATAAATGTGGTACGGATTAATACAAAAGAAATTAGAAATAGAAATTATGAACAGTTTAAAGAGGAATTCAGAAAGATATATAGGGCCAATAAGGATAACTTTAATCAATATCGGGATTACCTAGCTATGAATCATAGGGACTATGATGTACAAATTAAATTGACCTCTATTGCTAGATTTCAAGTTTTTATTCTTGAACTGCTTGATCGAGGTGTTCTTTCCTTTGATAACAAGACCTGGAATTTTAATGTATTTGCAGTGGATGCCCGACGTTATTTGGAGTTAGCATTAAAGGATTTAGAGTTATGGATTGCCAATATTGCTGCCTTGTTTAATACATCTATTGATATGCCACATATAAAGATAACTGTATTAACGTCATAAAAAATCCTCAGGTCCATAATAGTGCCCTGCTATTTGCTTTTATCTAGCAGGGCTTGTCCTTTATAGTAAGGGAGAAATCGTTTATATATGGACACTACACAATAAGAAGGGAGAGAAAAGGAGTGAATCGAATACGGATAGTTGCCATTTTATCATTGTTATTTGGCTTTATGCTTATGCTGCTTCCAGTGGATAGCTTTGCCAAAGGGGAATTAGTCTATGTCGTACCGATTGAAAAAACAGTTGAAAAGGGATTGTACTCCTTTTTGAAAAGAGCCGTTGAAACAGCTGAGAATGAAAATGCTGACGCCATTATTTTTGAAATAAATACCCCTGGAGGAGCAGTTGATGCTGCTACAGATATTGGTAAGCTGCTTACTTCCACGAATATCAAGACAGTAGCTTTTATTAATAACCGAGCGTTATCCGCTGGTGCATATATTTCATTAAATATGGATGAAATCTACATGGTAAAAGGAGGGACTATTGGGTCGGCTGCGATCATTGACCAGCAAGGTAATACAGCTGGAAAAAAAGCGGAATCCTATTGGTTTGCCGAAATGAAAAACGCGGCAAAGCATGCTGACCGGAATCCAATTTATGCTCTGGCGATGGCTGATGAAAATGTTGATCTACCAGAGTACGGAGCCGAAAAAGGGAAATTATTAACATTAACCTCCGAACAGGCTGTAGAGGTTAAATACGCTGAAGGAATTGTTAACAATCTTGATGAACTGCTTGAATTACTCGGATATACCGAAGCGGATGTAAGACCTCTTGAAGTAAGCATGGCAGAAAAAATTGCCCGCTTTATCACGAATCCATTTGTTTATTCAATTTTACTAACGATTGGTTTCCTTGGTATCGTACTGGAATTATTCTCACCAGGTTTTGGGGTTTCCGGGTTTATCGGAATATCAGCATTGCTGCTGTTTTTTTACGGACATCTCGTCGCTGGACTTACTGGCTATGAAACCCTTATTCTATTTATTACCGGACTCGCCCTTATATTATTAGAGTTATTTATATCAGGAGGTATAGTAGGGATCCTCGGTTTTGTGGCAATTATTTCAAGTTTATTTTTAGCAGCAGATAACGTGGTACATATGGGAATATCCCTGCTTATAGCCATTGTCGTTTCCATCTTGATTTCTATTTTATTGATTAAGGTTTTTGGTAAAAAATTGCGACTGTTTAAAAAGCTCATTTTAACCGATTCCACGAATACAGAAAGCGGATATGTTTCTAATATAAATCGATCAGAATTAGTTGGTTTGGATGGCTATGCGTTAACCATACTACGACCATCCGGCACCATCCTTATTGGTAACGAACGGATAGACGCCGTAAGTGAAGGAGCCTTTATTGACAAAGGTTCCAAGGTAAAAGTAGTAAAGGCAGAAGGAGCCCGAATTGTTGTCAGAGCCAGAACAAACTTGGATAAATAGTCGGTGTGTTTTTTCAACAGGGCAGGATATTCTGCTTTTCAAAAGCAAAGTAACCTGCCCTTTAACTTCTCATATTGAGTGACTGTCACAACCCGAGTTTTGATGTTTAAGGGTTAGTCGAAAAGAAATAAGTGGATAATAATGAAAACAACTAGAATATGGAGGAATAACGAATGAAATTTCCAAATGATGCTGATGGAGATGCTTTACAAAGTTTATATAAAGATGGAGTAGATTTTAAAAAACAACAATCAGTGGACTTCTTTGTTGCCGTTCCTGATAAAGCAACAGGTGAAGAATTATCGCAAGTACTAAAAGGCGAAGGATTCAATTGTTTCTTAGACCAAGACGACGAAACGGAAGAGTGGGCCTGTTGTTGCACGAAAAGAATGTTATTAAATTATAATGAACTAATAAAAATACAGAATAAATTAGATAACTTAAGTAAACCACATGGTGGTTTTGCTGACGGTTGGGGCGTTTTTGTAGAATAGAAAAAAGAATAGCGTGTTATCATTTATTGATGAAAGTGGTGCCATTCCAAATAGGGGATGGTGCCTTTCTTTTTATCCTAAATACTTCGATTTCAAATATTAATGAATTACTAGTGTATTAGATATGGTAAAAGTGCTAGGCTCTATCCAAAAAATGGAGGTTGCCTTTATTCTTTAATCAATCTTACATTTCACTCATTCACCAAGGCCGGCATGTTGCCCTAAAGACAGTATCCTGCCTATTTTTGTAAATTACACTTGACTCGATGTGTTTACTTTACATTTAGTATAACCGGTTTGACCTTTTGTAAAATTAATCATACAAGGAGGTGTGAATGATGACTTGGAGTAACAAGACAAACGATCGTGGCTCTCGAAAAGGGAAACTACTCCCATCTTTGGAACTGGCTTTTCGCATTGCTCATGCCTTTAACTTACCGTTGGAAGAGGTCTTCTTTTATGGAGATAACAAGACCGAGTAAGTTGCTTTCCCGTCTTTGAATTGATAAACGTGAGAGGATTAAAAGATGAATTCAAAAAAAACAGCAAGAATTATAGGGGTACTGTTTATACTCGCAGCAGTTACAGCGGTGATAGGTCTTAATTTATACGACCCTATCTCAAACGGTCCCGATTATCTGAGAAATGGTTCCGAACACGCCAACCGAGTGGTAATTGGAGCCTTAATGGAATTAATGCTTGTTGTTTCATCGGTGGGAACGGCCACTACTATGTTTCCATTGTTAAGGAAGTATAATGAAACAATCGCAATATGGCATGTTTGCTTCAGGTTTCTTGAAGCAGTAGTTATTACAGTTGGTGTCATCAGTGTTTTAACCCTCTTAACCCTAAGCCAGGAATTTGTTGCAGCAGGAACCCCAGATCCTTCATCCTATCACGCTTCAAGAAAATAGGGTCAGTTCCCCGTTCAAGTAAAACATTACTGTGCCGGGGGACTGGCCCTGTTTTTGGCCCGAGATGAAGAAAAAGATAAAATAGTTTCTTGTGTTATTTCTAGAAAAAGAGAGAAAATAATGTTTGACAATTCGGAAAATTCATATTAAACTTTAAATAATAAAACTGGTACGTATAACCTGATAACAGGTATTGTTTACATCAGCATAAAAGGACTTCGTCTAATCAATGTATGAAGGGAAATAATCCATATATTTATTGAAAAGAGTTGATTACATGTTAGATGAAAAAAGTGTCATCCCTCTTTATTACCAACTTAAAGAGATATTAAAGGAAAAAATAAAAGACAGTTCATGGGAGGAAGGATTAAAGGTTCCATCCGAAAGAGAGCTGATGGAATTCTATGGTGTAAGTCGCGCAACAGTTCGAAAAGCAATAAGTGAACTCATGATGGAAGGATTGATCTTTAGTAAACAAGGTGTTGGAACCTTTGTTTCCAAAACAAAAATTACACAGAATTTAATAGGAGAACTAAGCTTTAATCGGCAAGCAATACTTCAAGGATTAACTCCAAGTTCAAAGGTTGTTTACGCAGCTTTGGAATCACCTCTACCTAACCGCATCGTGGATATTTTCAATTTAAATCAAACTGAGAAAATTCATAAAATCATCCGAGTTCGTTCAATAAATAACACTCCATTAATATTAGAAACTTTATACATCCCATACAAATTTGCACCAGAAATATTAAATCAAGATTTAAAGAATATTACAGTATTTAATTATTTGGAAAATGAGTGTAAGCTAACTTTCACTCACTCTACCCTTGAAATTGAACCTATAGCAATTAATGAATTTGAATCAAATTTCTTAGAAATAGAGGTTGGTAAACCGTCTCTATCGCTAGAGCGAGTGATCTATTTCCATGAGCAAGTAATCACCATTCAAAGACGAATTATGCGTGGGGATCGAGGAAAGTTTTCCCTGACTTTAGGGGAAAAACCAAAAAAACACGAAGATTATCTTGTTGGTATTGAATTTAACGAGTAAGTCAAATTTTAATGCGGTTTTCATCATCCCAAAATATTAGTAAAAGAAGGGGAGAGTGAATGAATTCAAATATAAGGATTCTAATAAAATTACTTTTCACTTTTTTAAAGATAAGCCCAATCACCTTTGGTGGCGGTTATGCCATGACTACATTAATTGAATTAGAAGTCGTAAATAAAAACGAATGGATAAAAAAGGAAGAAATCATTGATGTATTCACTATTGCACAAACCTTGCCTGGAGCGGTTGCGATAAATTCCGCCATATTCATTGGCTATCGTGTAGCCGGTTTTACTGGTGCCGTGGTTTCATTAATTGGCATTTTGTTCCCTACCTTTTTGATTGTCATATTGGTTTCACTAATTTATTTCATCTTCAAGGACAATTCAATTATTAAAGCCGCATTTAATGGAATTGGTGCTTCAATCGTTGCTTTGATTCTATATGCAGGATTTTTAATTGGAAAGACAGCTATCAGAGGAAAAACGAGTGTATTTATCATGATCCTGAGTTTATTACTGCTAATCATTTTTCATATAAATCCGATCATATTGATAATTAGCGGGGCTTTGGTAGGAATGATTAAACTGAAACCTAAATCTGTTGGTGAAAAAGGGGGGGGAATAACTACTAGGGATGAGCAAATGTTGTTTATAAAGAAAGTTAAAGAGGAATAATTATGATGTATTTACAACTTTATTGGGGATTTTTTCTAGTTGGCTGTTTTTCATTTGGCGGAGGCTATGCCATGCTCCCTCTAATTGAAAGGCTAATATCTAGTCATGATTGGATGACATCAGGACAGTTTGCAGAGGTTATTTCTCTATCAGGTATGCTCCCAGGCTCTATAGGGACAAATGCTGCTGTTTTTGTGGGTTTTCAAACAGGCGGAATAGCAGCTTCACTTGTTGCAACGGCTGGAATTATCACACCATCCTTAATACTAGTGGTTCTAATCAGTAAATTTTTTAAGCGCTTTCAAGATAGTGAAATTATTGAAAAAGCTTTTTATGGTTTAAGGCCAGTTGTCGTAGGATTGCTAGTCTATTCAGCTATTAAATATGCTTTTTCCTTAGAGATAATGACGACCATTTCTATAGAAACAATCATTTTTACTATTATGCTCATAATTTCCTTGCTTCTCTTAATCTATAAAAAAATCCACCCACTGTTCCTAATCTTCTTATCTGTGATAGGCGGAATAGCATTTTTGTAATCAATGTCCATTATTTTTTTGAAATGAAGGGGGTTAAGGTTTCTATGTCTATTCAAAAATTATTCGATCTCACTGGCCAAACAGCCATTGTTACAGGCGGTGGTAGAGGCTTGGGTCGCCAAATTGCATTAGGGTTAGCTGAGGCCGGGGCAAATATTGTTCTATGCTCAAGAAATCTTGCTGCTTGTGAAAGTGTAAAACAAGAAATTATTGATAAGGGTAGGGAGGCTATCGCATTATATGTAGATGTTACCAAACCGGATACAATTGATAAGCTTGTTGATGCCGCCATTAGCCAATTTGGGAAGATTACTATATTGGTTAATAATAGTGGGATTGGTGGTAGATTTCCAGCTGCAGAAATGCCGTTGGAAAAATGGCAGAGTGTTATTGATACGAATCTTACAGGTGTTTTTCTCATGTGTCAGGCAGTTGGCAAAACGATGATTGAAAATAGCTATGGAAAAATTGTTAATATTGGCTCAGCTGCAGGATTTAAGGGAACAGAGCCCTTTTGGCTGGATAATGTGGCATATAACTCAAGTAAAGGGGCGCTGTCGATTCTTACAAAGGATCTGGCGGTAAAATGGGGGCCCTTGGGCGTGTATGTAAATACTGTTGCTCCGGGTACATTTCCAACCGATATAAACCGGGAAAAGATAGCAAAAATTGGTGAAATCATGTTGGATAATATTCCATTACGAAGATTTGGTGGAGAAAACGATTTGATGGGAGCTGTATTATTCTTTGCTTCAGGAGCTTCCAACTTTTGTACAGGGCAGACGTTACCTATTGATGGAGGATTAACGGCAAAATAATATTTGGGTATGAAAAGCCCCATTTGGAAGCCTTTCCATTATTAGCCAAGACAATATTAATACACTGAAAACATTAATCGAGGAGGATACCTGATGAGTATTAAACCAAATGAAACAAAGCAGAACCCCAGTGAGAATGTAGCAACGGCAATAAACCCCAATCTCTACATGGGTGGATCTGTGGAAAAAGTGACAATGTCTAACGGTGCAATTGTTAATAAAGTATTGGCAAAGCATTATACAGATCTGCCAGGGCCTTCCATAACAAAATTAACAGACAAAATTACGGTTTTGGAAAATTACTCACTAGAAAATACAATCATTATTGAAGGAAAAGAGGGAATCATTGTCTGGGATACCGGTTCAAATTTGGGGATTGGTAAAAAGAAATATAAGGCACTAAGAAGTGTAACCGATAAACCGATTATGGCTATCATTTATTCTCATAACCACTACACGAAAGGGGCAAAAGCTTTCCTTTCTGAAGAAGCGGAAGATGGGTCTATCCAAATCATTGGTCACCCAGATATACATAAAAATACGATCAATTCAACGGCAGAGCTTGGAAAAGCAATCTCCAAATCAACAGCACAGCACTTTGGGTTATACCTGCCAAATCAAGGACCTGATGCACCGCCTATTAGCTATGATGGTGGAAGTGATGCTGACAAGTCTTCTGGTTATGTAAAGCCAAACTATGGGGTAAGGGATGGAGAAGAACTAATGGTCGACGGAGTTAGGATACAGTTCTTTTATACTCCTGCGGACACATTTGATTCAATCACTGCCTGGCTCCCTGATCACGATACAGTCATCACAAACAGTATTTGGCATGTCCTTCCCAATATGTATACGTTAAGAGGACAGCCTTATCGTGATCCCGATTATTGGATTAAAGGAATTGACCAGATTCGCAGTATTAGGCCTCAATATCTAATCACGTCACATGGCAATCCAATGAAAACTAGAGAAGCAAGCTATGAATTAGCGACATCTTATCGTGATGCCATGTCATTCATTTATTGTCAAACCATTCGATTGATTAATAAGGGGTTGAAGCCGGACGAGATTGCGGAGGAAATCACTTTGCCTGCCCATCTTTCGCAGCATCCTAGATTAATAGAAGTTTATGGTGAGTTCAAGCATCAGGTAAAGGGAGTTTACAGTGGTTTGATCGGCTGGTTTAGTTTAGATGCTGCCGACATAAATCCAGTGCCAATCTCCTTTAGATCACTGAAAATTATTGAAGGCTATGGCGGAATTCCTAAAGTTCTTAAAGCTTGCCGTGAATCCATTGAAAATCATGAATATGCATGGGCAGCGGAGCTGGTTACACATGTGTTGAATATACAGCCTGACCTGAAGGAAGCCCGCGAGATGAAAGCCGAAGCTTTAAGGGAAATGGGTCAATTGACATCGGCCCTATCATCAAGAGGCTTCTATCTTTCCCAAGCACTCGAGCTTGAGGGGAAGGTTGATCTATCAAACATCCCTAATTCGTTCTCGAAAAATTACGATAAAGCAGCAGCGCAAAAGTATCCAATCGAAACCTCCATCAAGCTGCTGGAGTATAAAATAATCCCAGGTAAATGTGAGCATCTTAATCGGATTTTATCCATTGAATTTACTGACCTAAATCAAACATTCGGTTTACACGTCAGAAATGGGGTTGCTGAATTTATTGATTCCCCTCCTAAACAGCCCAATATATCAATCGCTCTGCCAAGCACAGTTTGGTTAGACATCATTTTGGGCAAGTATACCATCGATGAGGCTCTCAATCATGATTCTGTCCAGATTAGTGGAGAGGGCTCAGCCATCAGTGAACTGATGCAAAGCTTTGATTTATAAACTAAACCTATCAAAGGAGGGAATGGCGGTATGGATCAAATGACAGAACAACATTTGAAATCTCCTTACCTTGGAGCACCCGTGGATCAAATGACAATGCCTCATGGAGCTTTTGTCAATAAACTTATGGGAGAAGCCTATGGGAAACGAAGAAAATCAAAAATTAGGAAAATAGGAAACCGAATTACCGTATTAGAGAGATTTTTCCTGGAAAACTCAGTAATTATCGAGGGTGAGAATAGCGTCATTTTCTGGGATACAGGTTCCAATATGGGAATTGGAAAAAAGAAATACCAATTGCTGCGGCAAATAACTGATAAACCAGTACGAGCCATTATTTACTCCCACAGTCATTATACCAATGGAGCAAGAGCGTTTGTCCCAGAAGGGGAAGAGGGAAAATTGATTGACATCATTGGTCATCCAGATATCCATAAAAATTGTATGAATTCCGGTATTGAACTGGGGCCAGCTTTCTCCCGTAATATTGCTCAGCATTTTGGCATGATGCTCCCTAGAACGGGTCATGATGCTTCGCCAATCAATTATGAAGGAGAGGATGGAGAGGATAAATCCTCAGGTTATATAAGGCCAACCTATGAGATTAAGCATGAAGAAGAATTAACGATTGATGGGGTGAGAATGCAATTTTTTTACTCTCCTTCAGATGCGAATGATTCGATTACCCTATGGCTTCCAGACGATGATACAGTGATCACGAACAGCATTCTTAGCTCGTTGCCCAATATGTATACATTAAGGGGTCAGCCATATCGTGATCCTGTCATGTGGATGAACGGAATTGATAATATAAGACGAATCAACCCCACTTACCTTGTTCCTGAACATGGTGAAGTGATGCTAACAAGGGAAGACAGCTATGAATTGGCTACTGCTTACCGGGACTCCATTGCTTTTATCTATAGCCAAACTATTCGTGGGATTAACAAAGGGTTGAAACCAGATGAAATCGCAGAATCTGTTAAGCTCCCGGAACATCTTGCCAAGCATCCTCGTCTAACGGAAACCTACTTGGAACTAAAGCACCATGTAAAGGGAGTTTATAGCGGGTTAATTGGCTGGTTCAGTATGGACGCAGCAGATATTAATCCTGTCCCCCGTAAAATTCGTGCTCAAAAATTAATACAAGGTTTTGGGGGAATTGATAAAGTCGTAAATTCTGCCAAGGAATCTTTAGTGAATAAAGAATACGCTTGGGCAGCAGAACTTATTAACTATGTTTTGACGATTGCTCCTGACTATGAACAGGCCAAACAAATAAAGGCTGATGCATTAAGGAAAATGGCTTATGTCACGCCAGCTTCATCATCAAGAAACTTTTATTTAACCCAGGCCTACGCTCTGGAAGGAAAGATCGATTTTAATCAAATTCCAGCTGGTTTTTCACCAGTTGACGAGAAAAGAATTGGCGCCCTGCCAATCGTGGAGGCTGTAAGGGTCCTTCAATATCGGATTGACCCTATTAAATCAGCCGGCACCGATGCACAGATAGAGTTACATTTTATTGATAAAAGCGAAACCTTGGGCCTGTGTATTCGAAATGGAGTGGCGGAGTGTGTTCATCATGCATTGCAAAATCCGACTTATTCACTCTCCGTCCAAAGTTCTGACTGGTACAGCTTGATCTTTAAGCGAAATGATTTATCTGCCTTACTATCCAGCGGACGAGTACAACTAACAGGGGATCCGCAGGCATTGATTGGAATATTAGAAATGTTTGAATAAGTTTAAGAGTCCCTACTATCTAATGATTGGGAAGAAATTATTTTATTCAAAAAGGAGAAAAAATGGTTACCAAAAAGTCGATTAAGATTGATACCCTAAATATCTCGTATGTAGATGAGGGAGAACAGGGGGCTCCTCCTGTTCTGCTCATCCATGGTGTACCCGAGTCAAGTATGTTATGGAAGCATCTCATCCCAGGAATTGTTTCGCAAGGTTTTCGGACCATTGCTCCGGACCTCCCTGGATTTGGCCAAAGTGATCGATTTCAGACTGAATCATCATGGGCTAATTATGTCAAATTTATTAATCGTTTTACTGAAGAACTTAAGTTAGAAAAAGTACATCTCATTGTTCATGATTGGGGCGGATTAATAGGTTTACGATGGGCCTGTGATCATATAGAAAAAATCGGCAGTTTAATTATAAGTGACAGTTCATTTATACCGGGATACAGATGGCATCCGATAGCTAGAAAGTGGCGGACTCCTGAAGTTGGTGAACAAGTAATGGAAACGATGGCTGACAAAGAACAGTGGTTTACCAATATGAAGAAAGAAGTTCCTCCAATAGACGAAGAAGTGCTCGAAGACTTCTACTCTATTTACCAAACAGAAGATTCACGAAGGGTCATTCTGGATTTATACCGATCGGCTAGTCCTGAGTTACTGGAACCCTATCAAAAGCTGTCAGCAATAAAAAGTCCCGTTACTATTTTGTGGGGGGAAAATGATCCTTACATTCACTATGAATTTGCCTATAAAATGCGTGACCTACAATATCCGCATGCTGCGGTCCATATAATACCTGACGCCGGTCATTTTATCCATATTGAGGCACCTCAGAAGGTGGTTCCATTGGTGGATGAACACTTTCAAACTGTTAAAAATAATGAGCAAAAAATGATTCAATAAATTTTACAAGAAACTGAAGCAAGGGATTGATTAAGACATGATGGATGTTCAATTAACTACAATTTCTTTACTAAAAAGAGCAGAGAAATATTTCGCTAAGAAAACGGTTGTTTCCAGGACTCCATCTGGTATTCAACGATTCACTTATCAACAAATAGGTGAGAGAATCAGAAGATTATCAAGTGTTCTGGAGAAACTGGGTGTGAACAGAGGGGATATGGTTGGAACCATAGGCTGGAACCATCACTGGCATTTAGAGGCGTATTTTGCGATTCCAAATATGGGAGCAGTGCTGCATACAATAAATTTTCGCCTTTCGGACGAACATTTGATATATATCATCAACAATGCAAAGGATAAGGTTTTGCTTGTTGACAAAGATTTCCTTCCTATTATTGAAAGAGTAAAGGACAAGATTCCATCAGTTGAGTCCATTATTGTGATGACCGATGAGGAAGAGCTTCCGTATACGGAGCTGAGTTCATTGTATTTATATGAAAAACTGATTCGTAATGGGGACCCAAACTATCAGTTTCCAACAGATATTAAGGAAAGCGAACCTGCAGGGATTTGCTATACATCCGCAACTACTGGAAACCCAAAGGGTGTCTTGTATACCCATCGGAGCATGGTCCTGCACAGCATGGCTCAAAGCATGGCGGATGGAGTCGGCATTTCAGAGGGGGACACAGCTCTTGTCATCGTTCCGATGTTCCACGTCAATGCATGGGGACTGCCTTTTACAGCAGCGATGCTAGGTACGACTCAAGTATTGCCTGGACCAAACTTTACTCCCAAGGTACTTTTGGAACTGATCCAATCCGAAAAAGTGACGTTAACAGCAGCAGTGCCAACTGTTTTGCTAGGTATAATAAATGAGTTGGAATCACATCCATATGATACATCAAGTCTACGGATGATAGTGAATGGGGGTTCTGCAGCTCCAAAAAGTATGATCCGAGATTACGAGATGAAACATCAAATTCCATTCTATCAAGCTTATGGAATGACAGAAACAAGTCCGTTTGTTTCGATCACCCGTTTGAAAAGCTATCAGCAGGATTTGCCTTACGAATCGAAGCTTGACTTAAAAGCAAAGCAAGGAATAATGGTTCCGGGAGTAGAAGCAAAAATTATTGATGAAAATGGCGAAGTACAATGGGATGGAAAAAGTATGGGAGAATTGCTTCTTCGTGGGCCGTGGATTACTGATTCCTATTATAAGGAACCGGAGAAAACAAAAGAAGCTATTGTGGATGGTTGGCTGCATACAGGTGATATTGCGACGATAGATGAAGAGGGCTTTGTAAAACTGGTCGACCGGACAAAGGATTTAGTAAAAAGCGGTGGTGAGTGGATCTCTTCCGTAGATTTAGAAAATGCTATAATGGCTCACGAAGCAGTTGCGGAAGCTGCAGTTGTTGGTCTGCCACATCCAAAATGGCAGGAACGTCCGATAGCGGTAGTCGTTTTAAAAGAAAAATTTAGAGATAAAGTAACAAAAGAGGACATCATTGAATTTATTAAACCGCAGTTTGCGAAATGGTGGATTCCGGATGATGTTATCATGATGGATGAAATCCCTAAAACCTCTGTTGGAAAGTTTCTAAAGCGAGCATTAAGAGAGAAGTTGGAATCATTCTTTGTGGCAAAGTAACTGAAATTTCAGTATATTTTTATTAATACTAAATTACGAGGGTGTGAGTATATCGATGAAAACATCGAAAAAGTGGTTAAATATAAGTTTTGCCCTAATTTTGACTATGGTTCTCGTTCTAACTGGCTGTTCATCATCAAGCGAAACTTCTAAAGAAACCAATTCCAATAATAAATCGACTGATAATGACACAAACAAAGTAAAGGTTCTAAAAGTAGCGATGCCTGGTAATGCGACCAGATTAGATCCAGCTTTTGCCGCTTCCGCTCCTGACCTTACGGTTAACCAAACTCTCTATAATGGTCTGGTACGATTTAAGCCTGGAACTGTTACTGTCGATGGAATCGAGGGAGATTTGGCAGAATCTTGGGAAGCCAGTGATGATGGAACTGTTTGGACGTTTAAGCTTCGAAAAGGTGTGCAGTGGCATTTTGGTTATGGGGAACTTAAAGCTTCAGACGTAAAGTGGACCTATGAACGTCTACTCAATCCAGAAACAGGCTCACCCTATCTTGAAGATTTAAAGATTATTAAGGAAGTTCAAACCCCTGATGACTATACGGTAGTTTTCCAGTTACACCGTCCTGACCCTTCTTTCCTTCCGCGATTGCTGGGTGACGATTCTGCAGGAGCAATAGTAAAGAAAGAAGCAATTGAGGAAGCCGGGAAAGATTCGATGGTAAAACCAGTAGGGACTGGGCCATTCATGTTAAAAGAGTATAAACTCAATGAAAAAGTGGCTTTAGAAAAAAATAAAGATTTCTTCCGAGGTGAACCAAAGCTTGATGGAATTGAATTTATTACGATGGCGGATCAAAATTCAGTGGATATTGCCATGGAAAAGGGTGAGATTCATCTAGCAACTGGAAATGCGGATAAGTTATGGGTTGAGAAGACGGAGAAAAAAGATTTCACTATTGATTATCCGGATCCGCCGCTCAACTGGTTACTTCACCTTGATTCAACTATTAAACCGCTCGATGATATTCGTGTTCGAAAAGCGATTGCCCATGCCATTGATATGGAGAAATTTGTAAAGGAAGTTTATACCTCTAAAGTTGCAACGCTCGCTTCTGGACCGTTGGCAAGTAACATGGAGGGGCATGCGGATTTGGGAAATTATAAGTATGACCCTGAATTATCAAAAAAATTACTAAAAGAGGCTGGCTACCCAGATGGATTGGAACTGCCACCAAACTTTGTTAATACCCGCTCTTCGTATCTAAATCAGATGACCTTTATCCAAGAACAATTGCGCCAAGTAGGAATTAAAATGGAATTAACGCAGGCTGATATTCCAACGTATCAAGCGAATATTCGTAAAGGGTTGAACAATATAAGTCTATATACAAAAAATTTCAAGCCTCATGCTGCTTTCCCAGTCAATTTCTTTTTCCATACTGGATCTATTGGAAAAACGAACTTTTCTAAGTACGACAAATCAGATAGCTTAATAGAGCAGGCGGCACAGGAAATGGATCCGGCGAAGTCCAAGGAATTGTATGAAGAACTTCAAAAACAAATAATGGATAATTATTCAATCGTTCCACTGATTGAAACAAAAAGTATCCTTTTCCGGAGACCGGAAGTTAAACTTGGATACGATTTCAAGGGCACGTTTGTTTATTCCTATCCAATCTATGAAACAACTGATTTAGAGTAGCCTACTGTTGGTGGGAAGGAGCGTAGTTTTCTCTCCCTCCTTCTTCCCAACTTTACGAAAACGGGGTGATTGTTTTGTTGAAATTTTTAGTACGGCGAATATTGGTTGCCATTCCAACAGTTTTTATTACCTTAACCATAATTTTTTTCGCTCTTAGAGTTCTTCCGGGGGATCCAGCATTAGTGATTCTGGGTGAAAATGCCAGTGAGGCGGCATTAGAAAATTTACGAAAGCAAATGGGATTAGATTTGCCTGTATGGCAACAGTATTTACATTATTTGGGCGATATCTTTACCGGGAATTTTGGTGAATCCATTGCATCAGGAACCCCGGTTATGACACTTATTGCAGATAATTTCGTACCCACTATCGCTTTGTCCATTAGTAGTATTGTTGTTGGGTGTATTCTAGGGATTCCAATTGGGATCTTATCAGCCTTAAAGCCTAATTCTTGGATCGATTTCATCATGCGAGTTTTTTCATTTATTTGGTTATCTTCACCACCATTCTTACTTGGAATTCTCCTGATTTTAGCTTTTTCTCTTAAGCTTAATATTTTCCCGTCTATGGGATCAGGTGAAGGGTTTTGGGGAAGTTTATTCCACTTGATTCTGCCAACCTTTACATTGGGTTTAATCCTTTCTGGTGTCATGATGAGATTCGCCCGTGCCAGTATGCTGGAGGAAATCAATCAAGATTATATTAGAACGGCTAAGGCAAAAGGTATTCCGAACAGGGTCGTTGTTTTTAAACATGCCTTAAGAAATAGTCTTATTCCTGTTATAACGGTCATTGGTATTGATATAACCGCTTTGATTAGTGGAGCTGTTATAACAGAAACGATTTTTAGCCGCCCAGGCTTAGGAAGTTTAGCGGTAGGTGCAATCCTAACGAGAGACTTTGCAATTCTTCAAGGATGCCTCATTCTGTTTGCTTTATTGGTTATTTTTGTGAACTTAATTGTGGATGTGAGTTATTCCTTTGTTAACCCAAAAATAAGGCCAAGATAAATATATTTAAAAGGAAAGGAGAGATGCTAAAATGGTACAGCCATTACGACAGGAAACTGAAGCTAATCTAGTTTCGGAAATTTCAAATACAGAAATACCAGTTAAAAAACGTGTCAAATCTGCAGAATGGGCCGCATTTAAGAAAAACCCTTTAGGTATGACAGGGCTGGTGATTTTAGTTTTTATGTTATTGGTTGCCATAACGGCTCCGTTCATTATACCCCATGATCCTCTAGCTCAAGATGTTGCGAATCGTGCGAAGGGTGTCTCAGTAGAACATTGGCTTGGAACGGACCCTTTAGGAAGAGATATTTTAAGCCGTGTCATTTTGGGATCACAAACCTCCTTATTTGTTGGCTTTATTTCAGTAGCTGTCAGTACTATTGTAGGAGGATTGCTAGGGATGGTTGCTGCTTATAAGGGGGGCTGGCTTGACGATGTATTAATGAGAATCCTTGAATCCATCATGATGATCCCACTTTTATTATTTGGATTAATGGTTCTTGTCGCATTAGGGTCAAGTATGACAACTTTAATCATTGTGATTAGCATTGGGTTAATTCCTGGGGTAGCAAGAATGGCAAGGGGATCCGCCTTGGAAGTAAAAGAGCGGGAGTATATTAAAGCAGCGATCTCTTTAGGGGCAGGAAACTTTCGGGTGATCATTCAGCATATTTTTCCCAATATTTTAGGGCCGCTATTGGTCATTTCCACCCTTCATATGTCTTCTGCCATTCGGATTGAAGCTAGTCTTAGCTTTCTGGGAGTTGGTGTTCAGCCTCCGACACCTACATGGGGAAATATGATTCAGGAAGGGTTTACATATATCACCTCTACCCCTGGACTAGTCCTTTTCCCTGGGTTGGCGCTGCTTATTGTATCGATTGCGTTTAATGTAGTGGGGGATGCGATGCGTGACGCCTTCGATCCCCATATTAAACAACAGAGAAAGTAGGAGGTAGGAAAATGGCTGCTGTTTTGGAAATTAAGGATTTACAAGTCGGCAGGAAAAACAAGGAAGGTTTTAATGCCATACTGGAGAACGTTAGCTTTTCCATTAATGAAGGGGAATTTGTGGCAGTTGTTGGAGAAAGCGGCTGTGGAAAAAGCATGACTGCTTTATCTATTATGGGACTCCTTCCAAAGACGATGCAAGTCGGTTCAGGCTGCATTTTATATAATGGTAAAGATATAACCAAAATGTCTGTGAAAGAAATGAATAAAATTCGGGGAAAAGAAATATCTATAATTTTCCAGGAGCCGATGACATCATTGAACCCGTCTTTCACTATTGGGAACCAACTGGCAGAAGTCTTTAAATACCATACGGACTTAAATGCCAAAGAAATTAAAAAAAGGTCGATTGAAGTCCTAAATCAAGTAAAAATACCTGATGCTGAAGAAAAATTAAAGGCTTATCCTCATGAACTTTCCGGGGGGATGAGGCAGCGTGTGATGATTGCGATGGCCCTTGCCTGCAATCCAAAGGTTTTGATAGCTGATGAACCGACAACTGCCTTGGACGTTACCATTCAAGCGCAAATACTCGAATTATTGTATGAACTCCAGCAGAATTTGAATATGACGGTGATCATGATTACCCATGATTTAGGGGTTGTGGCAGAAATCTGTCAAAAGGCAGTGGTGATGTATGCAGGGCAAGTGATTGAAGAAGCGTCCGTTGAGGAATTGTTTGAAAATCCTAAACACCCCTATACAAAAGCCTTAATGCTTTCTGTTCCAAAATTAGGAAGTAGAAAGAAGGAACTATACTCCATTGAGGGGACTGTACCTGACTTTGACAACATGCCTAAAGGATGTCGCTTTAATCCTCGCTGTCAAGCTGCCACACATGAATGCAGAGAGAAAGAACCGCAATTAATGGATGTTGGGCATGGAAGGAGGGTACGTTGTTGGCACTTCATGTAAAAGAAGAAATTCTAATTGATGTAATAAATTTAACAAAATACTATCCTATGAAAGGAAACTTCTTTGGTAAATCCAATGATGTCATCAAAGCAGTCGATGGTGTTTCTTTTCAAGTTAGGAAGGGCGAAACATTTAGCATTGTTGGAGAATCAGGTTGTGGCAAAAGTACCACAGGCATGTCCCTATTGAGACTAATCGAACCTACTTCGGGTGAGGTGGTATTTAGGGATAAAAATGTTTTAGTAATGAAGCGAAAGGAGATGCTGGATTACCGGCAAAATATACAAGTTATCTTCCAGGATCCCTATAGTTCTTTAAATCCAAGACACACCATTAAGAAAATTTTAAGTGAGCCATTTGCCATTAATACGAAACTATCTAATGCCCAAATTGAAGATGAAGTGAGCAAACTTCTCAGACTAGTCGGTATGGATGTCCATCATTTATATCGGTATCCCCATGAGTTTTCCGGCGGCCAGCGGCAACGAATTGGCATTGCTAGAGCACTTGCATTGAATCCACAGCTCATTATCTGTGATGAGCCGGTATCAGCATTGGATGTCTCGATTCAATCACAAATATTAAATTTACTCAAGTCACTTCAACAAAAGCTTAAACTTACCTATATTTTTATCTCCCATGATTTAAGTGTAGTAGAACATATCAGTGACCGGGTTGCTGTTATGTACCTTGGGAAAATTGTTGAAATCGGAACCCGGGAACAAATATTCAACAATCCTCAGCACCCTTATACAAAGGCATTGTTATCATCGATTCCGGTTGCTGACCCCAAATTAAAAAAATTGACACAAAGAGTTCATTTAGAAGGAGATGTACCAAGTCCGAGAAACCCGCCAAAAGGGTGTCCGTTTTATTCCAGATGTCCAGTCAGAATGGATTCATGTAATCAAACCGCCCCTGAATTGAAGGAGATTTCGCATGAGCATCAAGCTTCATGCCACTTAATATAAACGATTTTAAGGAGGATGGAAATGGCAAGAAACTTTTTAAGCGTATTGGAAACACAAATGAACCAAGTATTTAAGAATAGTACAAAGGATGTTCAATTAATTGAATTTAAAAAGGATTTTTTCTATGCGCCTGGTTTTGGGAATGTTGGTGTAGTCCTTACAACTGAAGGTGTAGTTGTCATTGATACTTGTATCAGCCCAGAACACGCAGAAAAGATATATAAGGAAATCCGTAACCTGACAGATTTGCCAATCCGTTATATTATCTACACGCATGGTCATATGGATCATGTCAATTCGGCAGAAGTATTTAAGGAAAATGGAACGATTGTTGTTGCCCATGAAAATGTTATCGATCGATTTAGAAAATATCAAATCTTGAAGGAACATAGGCAACGGATTGGCTCTGTTCAATTTGACAATAAAACAACTGATGTGAAAAAATACGATTTTACTTACCCAGAAATTACCTTTCATACCGAGTACGAATTTATACTTGGGGAAAAGAGGTTCCAAATTATCCATGGAAAAGGAGAAACGGATGACCATTGCTTTGTCAGCATACCAGTTGAAAAGGTCATTTATTCAGGAGACTTTTTCATCTCGTCCTTTCCTAATATTGGGAACCCGTTAAAAGAGGTTCGCTTTGAAAGGGAATGGTATGAAGCCTTAGAAAAAATCAGAGATAGGCAGCCGGAATTCCTCGTTCCGGGACATGGGGATCTTTTTGTTAATAAGGACACGATTCAAACCGCTTTACAAGATGTCATAGAATGCCTGCGTTTTGTCCATGATGAGGTCATTTATCATATGAATAAGGGAACTTTGCTAGAGGATATGCTCGATCAGATTAAACTTCCTGAGCATTTGGAAAAAAGCGAATATATTAAACCACATTATGGCTGTTTAATGTTTGCCATCAAAGGAACACACCGTAGATATTCCGGTTGGTTTGATGGGAACCCGACTAACCTGCAGCCTGCCAAACAAAAGGTTGTCGCAAAAGAAATTCTGTCTTTTATCCCTAATCCAAATGCCATCCTAGAAAAATGTAAACAGCTTCGTGATAATGGGGAGTTTCAAATGGCGCTACATTTGATTGATTTACTCGTATTTGGTAGTGAAGAACCGGAGGCTTTAGAATTAAAAGCTGAATTAACCAAAAAACTTTCAGAGAAAAATGATAATTTTATTATGAGAAATATTTATAAACAAATTGCCCAAAGTATGGTCTCAGAAAATACCCATAAATGAGGAGGAAGGAAATGAGTATTGCTAGTTTACAAAATGATATGAAGAACTATGCGTCTCAAAATAGCGATGTGGTCTTCGAAAAGGTGAGAGACGGGTATTACTTTGTGAAAGCATTTGGGAATGTTGGTGTTGTTGAAACCGATGAGGGAATAGTGGTAATCGACAGTACCTTAAGTACCGCGCAAGCAGAAGGAATCCTATCGAAAATCAGAGCTGTGACCAATCAGCCGATTAAATATTTGATCTACACTCATGGACATGGTGACCATGTTGGCGGTGCCAGAGTCTTTAAAAATGAAGGGGCACAAATCATTGCCCAGCGGAATGTTATTGCCCGCTTAGAAAGATATAAGGAATTAAATAACTACCATTATATTATTAACGAGCGTCAATTCGCCACAAGTTTTCAAATGAGTAATCTATGGGATGAGGTTTTATTTCCAGATATTGTTTATGATCAAGAATATGTAATTACACTGGGTGGAAAGACCTTTCATCTAATACATGGCAAAGGGGAAACCGATGATGCTACGGTGATCCATATTCCAGAGGATGATGTCGTGTTCACGGGCGACTTTATCATTCGCTCTTTTCCGAATGTAGGCAATCCCGCAAAGGATATCCGATTTGCAAAAGAATGGGCTCTAATGATGGAGAAAATTCGTAGCCTGCAACCCAAAATTACATTTCCTGGACATGGGCCTTATATCAATAATCCGAAAATTTTCGATGCTCATACCACTGCTATCAAGGAATCAATGGAATTTGTTCAAGAACGTGTGGTTTCAGGGTTAAATGACGGGAAATCTTTAGAAGAAATTCTCGAAGGTGCGAAACTGCCTTCTCATTTGGAAGAAAGTCCTTATTTAGCTCAATTTTATGGCTGCTTGGACTTTGCTATCAGAGGCACATACCGTCGATACACTGGTTGGTATGATGGGAATCCAACCAATCTCTATCCTGAAAAGAGCAGGACAGTTGCAGCTGAAATTAATAGTCTGATTGCAAATGAGGAAAAAATCCTAAATAGGGCAAATGAACTGATTCAAATAAATAAGCATCGACTTGCTCTCTATCTGTTGGATATTATTATTGAATCAGAAGGAAAGTTATGTAAGGAAGCTCAAAACGTTAAAGCAGAGATAGTTGCTCATCTATCCGAGGTAGACGAAAATTATATGAGGAAAAATATTTATCATAATGCTTCAAATGTAATATTGAAGGAATCTAACTAATTTAACAATTAATAATAGGAAGCTCTTTACAAAGGAATGTTATATTTCTTTGTAAAGAGCATTTATAATTTTAGGAGAGACCAATATTAACCTTTAAGTCTATATTTAAGTCAGGCTCATTATTATTATTCTGTTTAATCGTAAAGAAGTATTTGCATCTTTCACCAAGCATGATGTGTTTTGACATCACTACTGCCTTGCTGTCATCGTAAAGTATACGTTCAACAGATAAAGCTGGCTTTCCAACTTCCGATTGTAACTGATTTGCTTCAAATTCATTTAGAGTGATCGGTTCGATATCAATTACGGAATGTGTAATCTGAATATTGCACTCATTCTTTAAGTAATCAAATAAAACCAACTTTTCCAAATTTTTTTCTGTTATATTTGGGACTAAATCAAAAGGGATGCAGGTTGTTGCTAAAATCAAAGGTTGACGATCAGCGAAAAGTACCCCGCTATATTTAAATATTTGATCAGAGTTGTTTAACTGAAAAGTATTTAATATTCGTTTGGAAATATATTGATCGGTTCCAGAAAAAATTACTTTCATACTGGGGACTAATCCTTGAGCCGTAACTTGATGGGCATAGGCTAATTCACCAGTTAAGTCCTGTAAAACTTTTCTTTTGGCGACAAATGTGCCTACCCCTTGTTTTTTCTCAATTAGTCCTTCAAATAAGAGATCGTTTAGTGCTTTTCTTGCAGTAGCTCGGCTAATATTATATTGCTCCATTAGCTCTCTTTCAGAGGGAATCTTTTCGCCTTCCTTCCAAGAGCCATCTTTTATTTTTTCTTTAAAGATTTCTTTTAATTGATAA
The DNA here is from genome assembly GCF_038592905.1 of Neobacillus sp. FSL H8-0543. Lineage (GTDB taxonomy): Bacteria > Bacillota > Bacilli > Bacillales > Cytobacillaceae > Neobacillus. The sequence goes on from NZ_CP151943.1 coordinate 4,887,957, forward strand.
TAGAGTGGTATAACACTTTTATCATCTAACATAAACATCAACTCTTCCCCGTTATAAATGACAGCCTTAATATGTTATCCGTACCACTATTATAGCATAACAAAATTCGGAATTCTGAAAATTCTTTAATAAGTCGGAAAGACTCTATCGAAAAAATCAATAGAGATCATCGCATTTGTTTTTTAATAAAGGGATTTTTTGAGGACATCCAGTTAGGCATGGTTATGCCAATGCCCATTTATATTTCACGGCGAAGCCAGAAAATATGGACGAATGTATAGTAAGAGGGGATAGTAACCTTTGAAAACTATTCCCTTAATTGAGGAATATTTCTTTGATTGTTCCGAAATTGTTCAGTCACTGATTGAGGGATTCTGGGATGGAAGCTTATTAAAAGTTCAGGTTAGCAACTTGTTTTGTTTACTAAGACTTTGGGATCAGTCCCTCAGGAAACAAAAGCATTAACGCACTGGGGGACTAGTTACAGCAAACCCCTCTAAAGATTGAGATACAACTACAAACTATGTATTATTACCAAAAACACACCAGAGTATTTCATAAAAGTATCAACTAAAATGAATGATGATCCTGCTTTTACTGCGGAACTGTCCAAATACCATCATCAAAAAATAAAGGTTCCCAAGCATCAACCACCTAAAAGAGAATATCTTCAGGGGGGATAATGAGTTTGTATTTAAAGGTTAAGTATTATTCTAGGGCAAGGATAAAATGAATAAGAAGGTAGGTACAACCCAAAGGTTGTAGCTACCTTTTTTTGTCGTTTAATAGTATTACTATTTTCCTATATTTATATGACTCCTAAGGCACAGATGGTATAATTTAACTAAAATCTACAAAATAGGAGAATTTGAATGGTTACAAACTCAGCTCAGATTTTTTCATTACCACGTAATCTACGAGGTAGAAGTATTCATCAAAATGTTATACCGACTGTATGCAATTTAAAGAATATGCTAGATAAGTTGATTGTGATCAATGGAAATGAAGCTCTTCTGAAGCAATGGGAGAAGAGAAGCTACAAAGCCTATCAGATCGAGAAAATTAAATTAGCAGTGATGTTCGCTACTACAACGGAAAATAGAATTCAACTTATTAAACAACATATTCTAAGCGGCGAACCTAATGATTTTGGCGCTAGCTGTATTGATATTTATTTGGTTGCTTATGTTGCAGAAAATTATCAGCCAGGGAAGCTAGCGTTTTTTGAATATGTAATGAAAAATGGAATAACAGATAAATCCAATTCAGCACAAGCGATTTGGCAGGTAGGTAAAGGAGATGGAACCTATTTGGGTGTTTTAAACGATGATGGTTCTGTTAAGGACTGGGGCTTTTTTGAAAAATGGATAAATGGCTTGGGGGAGTAAAAATGTTAACTGAAGGAAAGATATATAGACGAAGAGATTTGCATGATAAATTTGGAGGTCAGCAGCAATCAGGAATTAGCACACCGAGTAAATTCCCGATGATTTTGATTTTTTCGGGAGAGAGTGGCAAGAATTACGGCTATACAGATGGTTGGCAAGGGAATAGCGTTTATTATTATACTGGTGAGGGCCAAGAGGGAGATATGAAATTCACTAAGGGTAATAAAGCCATTAGAGATCATCTCTTAAACGGGAAAGACATCTATTTATTCCAAAATAACAGCACGGGCCATGTGAAATTTGTCGGTGAAATGATTTGTACAGGCTACCATCATCGAACAGCACCGGATCGAAATGGCCATAATAGAGAAGCGATCGTCTTTGAATTGAAGGAAAAGAAGTAGAAACGATTACATAGAAGATTCATATTTTCCTGTATTGGAGATACATATCCATGGAAACGAAGCAAGGTAAAAGATGTGGTTGGTCCGGTAGTATTACTCAATTTTTAGTGTTAGATGAATCGAATTTTCTTGCACATTTAGGTGATTTTATTGGTGATTTCAAAGAGGAACAGGTGGAAGCCTGGAGGAACAGCTATCACGTTTTACAACAGACACTCTCTTCCTATCAATCTGAGCCGTGGCAGCTGATTTTTGAATATGAACTACCTCGAGAGGGTGGCCGTCGTCCTGATGTATTATTACTTCTCCCAGGAGAACTGCTCGTGATCGAATTTAAAATGAAAGGAAATCCACGTTCCGCTGATTATGAGCAGCTCTCAAGCTACGTTCGTGATTTTAATCATTATCATGAAGCCGTTGCGAAGTATAGCTTACAGGTAAGAGGTGCGCTCGTTCTAACCTATTTTAAAGAAGAGAAAATGCAAATAAACACAGAAAAGCGGTTATATATAACTACAGGTTCAGGCTTAGGTAAATTTCTAGCGCTACTGAAGAAAAACGCGAAGGGAAAATTGCTTGATAGCGACGAATTTCTGCAAGGATCATACGATAGATTACCCACAATTGTCGAAGGTGCCAGAGCGATTATGACACATGAGCCACTTCCTTCTATTAGAAAAGTGAACAATACCAATATTTCTCAGGTGCTTGAGACTCTTGTTTCTATTGTTGAAGAAGCAAAAAAGACGAAAACGCACCATTTAGTATTATTAACTGGCGTTCCTGGTGCGGGGAAGACGTTAGTAGGTTTACAGTTTTCACATATGGTCGAAGATGCAGTCTATTTATCTGGTAATGGACCATTGGTGGATGTCCTCCAAGACGCCCTCGGAAATAAGACGTTTGTTCAAGCATTAAAGAACTTTAAATGGGAGTATCTAAAGCATCACGTGATCCCCGCGGAAAATATCTTTATTTTTGATGAGGCACAGCGGGCTTGGGATTCCAAGAAGATGAAGAAGCCTTTTTCTGAGCCAGATTTGATGGTGAAAATCGCACAGGATCTAAAAGGTTGGTCCGTCATAATTGGCTTAATTGGCGAAGGGCAGGAAATATACGAAGGCGAAGAAGGTGGACTTCCGTTATGGAATACGGCCATCAAGGATGGGCAATGGACCGTTCACTCCCATGAACATTTAGCCGGTCAATTTCCTCATGCCACTCATCATGTAACCCATCAGCATCTAAACTTAAATGTATCACTAAGAAGTCATTTGGCTCTTGGTTTGCACACTTGGGTTCACCATTTGCTAACTGGGAAAATTGATGAATGTACTGAGGAAACAAACCAATTAAAAAAAGATCGTTTTACCTTGTATGTTTCTAGAGATTTAGAACAGATCAAGGACTTTGTAGGTACACGATATCAGGGGCAGGCTAAACAGTTCGGGTTAGTCACTTCCTCGAGAAGGGAATATGGTATTCAACACCCTTATCATTTTGTTAAGGGTTTACCTATTGCCTCCAGGTATACAACAAAACCCTATGTATCCTACTTTAACCACACTCCATCAGACTACTATTCTTCTACACTACAATTTGCCGCTTCAGAATTTGAAACGCAGGGATTAGAGCTTGATTTAGCGGTGGTTTGCTGGGGCTACGATTTAACTTGGAATGGTAGAGAATGGACGGACCATTTCCAGGACAGAAATCTAAACGATCCAAAAAGGATTCGACTAAATAGCTATCGCGTCTTACTAACAAGAGGGCGGGATGGGATGATTATCTATATTCCTGATATCCCCCATCTTGATGGAACCTGGTCACTTTTTAAAGTGATTGGTGTTGAGGAATTAAGGTGAAACAAGATAATGATCCTACACCGCCTCTAACCAAGGCCATTTTGCACCATTCCATATAGGGAATGGTGCCTTTTTAGAATTTATAAATCTAGAAAATCTATGTTTTTTTATATCACAGACATTCATCCCAAAAGATAAAGGTTTAGAGTTTCGGTTTAACAAAAGAGAAAAAACCCCCCTTACCCTAAAACGAAGCATGAATGTCCAAAATTTTTCTTTGTCAAAAAATTAGGGTGTTTTTGAACTCCAATCATTACTTAAATTTTCTCGGAGATGATAGGCCAGCTGTATTTTTAAAAGATCTTCTGGTTTTTCAAGTGAGATTCCAAGGGTATCTTCAATTTTTCTAATTCTTTGATAAAGTGTGTTGATATGTATATGGAGATCCTCAGCCGTTTTTGCAGCATTCCGATTAAATTTTATCAAGGAAAGTAGTGTTTGTTCAAGTTCACTATTACGTACACCATGCGTTGCTAATGGACTAAAAATTTCTTGGAGAAATTCTTCTACTTCTTCATTTGAAAGATTTAAAAACAGGCGATTTATTCCAATTTCAGAAAACTCGATGGAACCTGTACGTTTTTGAGAAGAACGGTATGCCAATGCCTTGTTTGCATCAGCATCTGTCTTCTTAATCGAATCAATCCCCTTGTACATCATGCCAATCCCCGCATAAAGTTTTTGTCCATCATTTTGCTCCCAATCGTTTAAAATAGTATTTAATTTTTTGATCACATTCGACCTTTCAGAAGGATGTTTTACTGAAAAAAGGATGGAAACCTTATTGTTGTTGCCGAAAATAATTTTCTCTTCCTCCTGAAAATGATAGTTCATTCGAGCAACAAAACGATGAACGGGGGTTTGGAGTGTCCCAAGTTCATTGTGATTTGATAATTCGACTTTTATGGTAAAAAGATTTTTTTTTAAATCGATGCCAAAGTCCAGCCCCTGTTGAAAAAGAAGGGTAGTATTCTCATTCTTTAAAAGATCCGAATAAAAGTCGTGGATTTTTTTATTATGGACTTCGGTTAATAATTGCCTTTTTGCCAGTTCTAAAGCTAATACCGATCCACCTCTTTCTACAATGATATTTTCCATCTGTGTCAATTGCCGTGTAACTAGGACAACGATGCTGGCATAACATACCCGATTCACAAGGATAGGGTAGATGAACAAAGATTTCATCTCGTTATCGATAACGTCTACATAGATTGAATCAGTCTTATTGGCACATATTTTTGTAATTTCATCCATGCTCAAAATAGAAGAATCCATTTTACTAGTCATATAGAATTTATTTTCATTTAAATCGACAAACATAACATGTAGGCCAAGCATCCGATTTAACTCCTGTGTAATCGTCTCAATCCCTTTATTTTGGATTGAGAGTTGTGTCAGCGTACTATGGACTTCATTTTGCTTCACCAGCACTTGATTTTTTCGATTAATTTCAGTAAATAATCTAGCATTTTCAATAGCGATGGCAATTTGTGCAGATAGACCTTTTAGAATTTGAAGATCCCATTTGGCTATATGGGGCACGCGCTTACCACGATGAATACTTAATACACCTAATACCTCATTTCTAAATCTTACAGGTACGATCACGCTTGCATGGATTTTCGGATAGGGAAAAGCCGACTTTAGAAATTGTGAGTTTATAGGTGATATTCCCTTCATGGACTCCATCACATGCAAAGAGGATATATAATACCTAGTTTTTCCATCTTGATACGTTTTACCGCAAACGGATTCGCCCACTTTATATTGGACCTGTTCTATGTCTTTATTCCAGCCTCTATATGCCCGGCAGACCAAGCGGTCAATGGCAGGACTGTACAACCATAAGGATGATACATCAGCTCCTGGAATTACTGTGGCAACGTTATCTAGCATCGTAGTTAGCAATTCATCTAAATCGAGTGTAGAAGTAATATTTTGAACACCATCAATCAGTTTTTTTAATTTTACCTCCTTACTTGTTGTTGCAAGCTCGGAGTAGACAGGATAAAGCAGATAATATAAATACTCCATATCTTCTTTGGTTAATAGTGGTTTAATATCAATAAAAGAGATGGCCACTTTATAGTTTTCAGGAAAATCAAGCAAGTAATAATTTTGATTATCTAAGGGGAATGTATAGTTTTCTATTGAATTATCAGGGCGCGGATTCGCATTTACATTTTGATGGGTAACCTGAACCCATTTATGGTCAAATGGGCTGTATGACCATATTTGATATTCATTCAAAGACAGTTTTTTAGTCAAAAAGGTACGCATCAACGAAAGGTTATTCATGGTTTATCACTCCAGTGTGAAGATTTACATTGAATGAGAGAAAAGAAGAGATATATACACATTGATATCATTTTAGCAATCAAGTATGATTCTTGTAAATATAAAATATTTAAAAGATTCTGATTTTTGTAATCAGGGTATTTTTTAAGGTGGTGAAAGTTGAACAAAAATGTAAGCGTTTAAATTATTATTAGAAATAATTTAAAAAGGGAGAGAAAGAAAATGAGTCAATTATTGTCATCTATGGCGGGGAATCTATATAAAGTTTTGGTCAAAATGGGTGATCGATTAGAGCCCGGTGAAGAAGTTGCGATTCTCGAATCTATGAAAATGGAGATCCCTATTACAACGGAGACCGCAGGGACTGTTAAGGAATTAAAAGTGAGTGAGGGCGATTTTGTAAATGAAGGGGACGTTATCCTGGTATTGGAATAAAATCCTAGCAGGATAGATAAGAATAAACCAGGGAGGCTTTCCATGAAAAAAACTATCAGATTATTTAGTCTTTTATCGTTATTGTGTCTATTGATTATTGCAGGATGTTCACAGAATAAAAATGTAGCAAACAATCAATCCCCTGAAGGAACTAAAAGTAGCGGTGAGCCGAAAAAAGGGGGCAATCTTGTATTTGGTTATGATACAGATTTAAGTAATTATGATCCGATTTTGGGAAACTCAGGAAATGATCACGCACTCTTATATCCTGTCTATGATACTCTCGTTAACTATAATAGTAATTTAGAGTCACAACCAGGACTAGCTGAATCATGGGAAACACCAGATAACAAAACGATTATTCTTCACTTAAGAGAAGGTGTCACCTTCCACGATGGAACTGAATTTAACGCTGAAGCGGTTAAATTTAATTTGGACCGTGTCAACTCAGAGGAATCAAATATTTCCGATATTGCCAATGTTGAATCGGTTGAAGTAGTTGATACGAATACCGTCAAATTAAATCTCAAACAAGCTGATTCTTCTATCATTCTAGCACTCTCTGATCGCTCCGGAATGATGGTTTCACCAACAGCTGTAGAGAAGTTAGGTCCAGATTTCAGTCAAAATCCTGTTGGTGCAGGACCATTTAAGTTCGTAAAATGGGTTCGTAATGGAGAAATTCAACTAGCAGCATATGAGAAATACTGGCAGGAAGGGCTTCCATATCTAGATACCATCACAGCTAAAATAATGCCAGATGAAAATACACGTTTAAACGCTTTTAAATCCTCTCAATTAGATTTTTATTGGAATGTGTCTGCTAATAACCTTCAAATATTTAAAAATGATAAAAATGTTACCTTAGATTCAAAAATGAGAGTGTATTTTCATAATATTTATTTGAATACAAAAATGGAACCGTTTGATAAGAAGGAAGTAAGACAAGCATTACTCCATTCAATTGATCGAGAATCAATTGTAAAAGCAATTTACCTTGGGAATGGAGAACCAGCATACCAAGCTTTCCCGAAAGATTATTGGGCATCTAATCCTGATATGAAAATTGAATATGACCCGGCTAAATCAAAGGAACTTCTTAAAAGTATAGGATTAGACAGGGTCAGTTTTGATATGTTCGTTCCAACTGTTCCAGAATATCAAAGAGTTGGTGAAGCAATTAAGGCTCAAGCAAAAGAAGCGGGTTTTGACATAACTATCCAGTCGATGGAACTAACTAAAGGTGTAGCCATGTTTTTTAATGAAAAACAAATTGCTGCAAACTTAACTTCATGGACAGGTCGACCTGATCCACAACAGACCGTTAATTTGTTCTTTAGTGGAAACGGTTTTTATAATACTGGCGGTGAGACCTCACCTGAGAAGGAAGAATTGATTGCAAAGGCTGCTTCTTCCTATGATGAGAATGAACGTGCAGACCTTTACGGTAAAATCAATGAAATGTCTATTCTAGACGAAGCCATGACCATTCCGATTGTTTTTACACCAGTTACTGCTGCAATGACACAACAAGTAAAAGGATTTGAAGGAACATTGCTTGGAAAACCAAGAGTTTCCTTCTTGTGGATTGATAAATAAAGTGAAGAGAGAAGGGAAGACCATTGTTTTTTAAATTTTTACTTCGACGGTTGATGTATGTAGTCCCAATGTTAATCGTAACGACACTGATCGTCTTTTCCCTGATTCTGCTCATTCCGGGTGATCCTGCACTTGCCCTTCTTGGTGATAATGCAACAGAAGAAAAACTGACTCAGTTGAGAAGTCAACTGGGTCTGGATCAACCCATACTGGTTCAGTATTGGAACTGGCTGGTCAATGCGGTCCAAGGTGATTTGGGCCGATCACTCTTTACAGGTGAAATCGTAAGCGAATCCGTATTTTCTAGGCTTGGCATTACTTTTCAACTTTGCCTCGCTGCCATTCTAATTTCCTTTATTTTTGGAATGACTTTTGCGATAGCTTCCATCATTAAACCGAATAGCTGGCTTGACTATATTGCTAGATTTATAGGCACTCTGGGCACAGCTATCCCTAATTTCTGGCTTGCTATGCTGCTGATTGTGATATTCAGTGTCAATCTTGGATGGCTGCCATCAACGGGATTTACTAGTTTTTTTGATAGTCCCAGTGGGTATTTCCAAATGATTATCCTTCCTGCTATTTGTTTAGGAGCTTTTGGAGCTGCCCAAATTACCCGGCAATTAAGATCCACCTTGCTTGAAGTACTGGATACAGACTATATACGTACAGCTTATTCTAAAGGGTTATTACTTTGGCTTGTCATTTGGAAGCACGCCCTAAGAAATTCCTTCCTTCCTGTTATTACAACGATTGGACTCTTATTTGGGAATATGCTCGGTGCGACGGTTGTAATAGAAACTGTATTTGCCATTCCTGGTATGGGTCAACTGGCAGTAAACTCTATTTTGCAAAGGGATTTCCCGATGCTACAAGGTGTCGTACTAGTTATGGTCGTGTTAGTCCTCGTAATCAATTTTGTGACAGATGTCATATATAGTATTTTGGATCCGAGAATTGAATTTGATTGAGAAGGAGGATAATGGATGCAATTCCGTTTGGTTTTCCACCGAATAGTTAAAGAAAGACTCGCATTTGTTAGTTTAATTTATCTGATCTTTTTAGTATTACTTGCCCTATTTGCTCGTTTTATTGTCCCGTTTGATCCCGAAGCACAGGATTTAACGAAAATCATGTTAGCGCCAAATGGAACGCATTGGTTTGGAACGGACGAATTGGGAAGGGATATTTTCACCCGTGTCCTCATGGGAGCACAGGCAGCCATCCAAGCAGGCCTGGTGGCAATTTTCATTCCCCTTGTAGTTGGAGTGCCGTTGGGGATTATATCCGGGTATCTTGGCGGTATAGTTGATGACATCTTTATGAGGATTGTAGATGCCATATTATCCTTTCCTGCTATTCTTCTAGCTTTAGGAATTACGGGAGCATTAGGTGTTAGTTTATGGAATGCGATGATTGCAATTGGAATTATTTTTACCCCGCAATTTGCCCGATTAGCAAGGGGACAAACGCTTCAGGTAAGACGGGAACCTTATGTGGAGGCAGCTAAAATTTCAGGTGCAGGACCAATGTGGATTATGTTCAAACATATCCATCCTAATATCCTATCGCCTATCATCGTTCAGGCATCCTTTAGTTTCAGTTTGGCGATTATTGTCGAGGCTTCCTTAAGCTTTCTCGGCATGGGAGCACAATCCCCTCAAGTGAGTTGGGGCGGCATGCTTCAACAAGCATACAGTATGATTTTTGTTAATCCATTAATGATGGTATTCCCTGGTGTAGCCATACTGCTTTCTGTTTTAGCAGGAAACTTTTTTGGTGACGGGATTCGCGTTGCGATTGATCCTAAAATAAAAAGATCTTAGGGGGGATTGAATTGGGAGAAACTTTTGAACCAGTTTTAGAAGTAAAAAATCTTTATTCGTATATCCCCACACCAAAGGGAGCAATAAATCCTGTTAACAATATTTCTTTTACGATTGGAAAAGGAGAGATTGTTGCTTTGGTGGGAGAATCGGGGAGCGGTAAAAGTGTTACGGCCTTATCAATAATGGGATTGAATGCTCCATCCATTAAATATAGTAAGGATAGTGTGATTAGTTATAAAGGCGAAAACTTGCTGAATATGAAGAAAAAGCAATTGAAAAAGATACGAGGAAACGAAATTTCGATGATTTTCCAAGATCCGATGTCTTCCCTCAATCCTCTTCATCCGATTGGTAAACAAATTGCAGAATCGATTCAGATTCATCAGGGAGTCAGTTATAAAACAGCGAAAGAAACCGTCATCCATTTGCTATCCAAGGTCGGGATTCCTGATCCAGAAAATAGACTACGCGACTATCCACATCAATTGTCTGGAGGAATGCGGCAAAGAATCATGATTGCCATTGCCCTTGCATGCAATCCTTCGTTACTCATTGCGGATGAGCCTACGACTGCTCTCGATGTAACGATTCAAGCACAGATTTTAAACGTCTTGCGTCAACTGCAAAGAGAGACTAATATATCAATCTTGATGATTACCCATGATTTAGGGGTGGTAGCAGAGATGGCCGACAGGGTCCTTGTCATGTATTGCGGGGAAATTGTTGAGGAGGGAGATGTCTATTCTCTTTTCCAAAACCCCCAGCATCCTTATACAAAAGGATTATTGGCAAGCGTACCTAAATTGAGAGGTGCCTCGGAAAAGTATCTCCATACGATTCCGGGTGCGGTACCTAACCCACTTGAACTTCCGAAGGGTTGTAATTTTTATTCTCGTTGCATCAGTGCAACCGAAAAATGTCTTCAACTTACCCCGAAACTTACTAAGACTGGTAACCAAAGCCAGGCTGCATGTTGGAATATAGTAGAGCAACAAACGGAAGAGGTGACCGTTCATGCCTGAACCATTGATATCCATTAGGAACGTAAAAAAATACTATCCAATCGGCAGCGGTTTGTTTGGTAAGAAAAACAAATGGTTGAAGGCGGTTGATGGAATTAGCCTGGATGTCCATCAGGGTGAAACTGTTGGTCTTGTTGGTGAATCCGGTTGCGGAAAATCGACTCTCGGAAGAATGGTTGTAGGTTTACTTGAACCGACAACAGGAGAAGTGATATTTGAAGGAAACTCCCTGTTATCCAAAGGAAGGAAGAAGAGAGAGATAGGGAAAAATATTCAAATGGTCTTTCAAGACCCCTATTCCTCCCTTAATCCGAGGATGACCGTTACCAACATTATTGCTGAACCCTTAGTCCTTCATAAATTCGGTACCAAAAGTGATAGGAAAAAAAGGGTGGATGAATTACTTGAAAAAGTAGGACTTACTTCAGCACATGGCACCCGTTATCCAGAAGAATTCTCTGGTGGTCAACGTCAAAGAATAGGTATTGCTCGGGCTTTAGCTTTAAATCCAAAACTGATAGTCTGTGATGAACCAGTTTCAGCATTAGATGTTTCTATTCAAGCGCAGATTTTAAACCTGTTAAAGGATATCCAGGAAGATATGGGGTTATCATATGTCTTTATTGCCCATGGATTACAGGCGGTTAAGCATATCAGTGATCGGATAGTCGTAATGTATTTAGGTAAGGTTGTGGAAGTTTCGGAAACAGATCAGCTGTTCGAGCGGCCACTCCATCCCTATACAGAAGCACTGATCTCTGCAGTACCAGAACCTGATCCGTCCATTCGGGATAGAGAACGCATTATTCTGAGTGGTGATATTCCAAGTCCTGCAAACCCGCCAACTGGCTGCAGATTCCATACCCGCTGCAGACTTGCCGATGAGCGTTGTAAAAGAATCGATCCGCCTCTCGAGCAAGTAGCGGATGGAAGATGGGTGGCATGTTTTTATCCTGGATAATAAGGAAAGATGATTAAAGAACTTCAAAAGGAGGGTATTAAATGACTTGGGAAGTAGAAATTAACGAAATTCGACGCCGGGAAGAATTAGCAAAACAAATGGGCGGTGAGGAACGGGTTGCAAGGCATAAATCTAGAGGAAAACTAACGGTCAGAGAAAGAATTGTCAGTTTGCTAGATGATAACACCTTTCATGAAACGGGTGCCATTGCAGGGAAGGCGAAGTATGATGAAAATGGTGAATTGATAGAATTTACACCGGCAAATTTCTTATTGGGAACAGGCCGAATTAATGGGCGCAAGGTTGTAGTCGGCGCTGACGATTTTACTGTTCGCGGCGGTGCAGCAGATGGAGCGATTATGGGAAAACAAATCTATGCGGAACGTATGGCACATGATTTGCAGTTACCCCTAATCCGGCTTGTTGATGGTACTGGCGGTGGTGGTAGTGTTACTTTTCTCGACACCCAAGGCCATACATATATTCCGGTAAATCCAGCTTGGGATTTAGTGGTTGCGAATATGGAACGTGTTCCTGTTGTGGGCTTGTGTTTGGGATCTGTTGCAGGGCTAGGTGCTGGAAGAGTTGCCGCTTCACACTTTTCCGTAATGGTAGAGGAAACGGCGCAACTATTTGTTGCAGGACCTCCTGTTGTTAAATATGGTATGGGTCAGGATTTGACGAAAGAAGAACTAGGTGGAATTCAAGTTCATCGGTCAAGTGGAGCGATAGATAATATTGCTAGTTCAGAAGAAGATGCATTTGTGCAGACTCGTAGATTCTTATCCTACCTGCCTTCAAGTGTATGGCAGCTGCCCCCTGTAGAAAAAAGTGAAGACAATCCCCTTCGGAAGGAGGAGCGCTTACTTTCTGTCATTCCTAAAAACAGAAGAGCCCCTTATAGGGTTCGTGAAATCCTGCAAATGATTTTCGATGAAGACTCGACCTTTGAGATGGGCAGGTATTATGGCGGTGGTACTCTTACATGTTTTGCCCGGCTTAACGGACATCCTGTAGGGGTACTAGCTTCCGACCCGTATGTAAATGGCGGAGGTCTAACGGCTGAGAGTTCCGAAAAAATTGAAAGATTTGTAGATCTTTGTCAAACCTTTCATTTGCCGATTATCAATTTAGTCGACCAGCCTGGTATGGTAATTGGACTCCCAAATGAAATAAAGGGTACGATTCGAAAAGGGGTTCGTGCCATTGCGGCTATTTATCAGACAAAAGTTCCGATGATTGAGATTATTATGCGCCGTGCTTTTGGAGTAGGAGGTGCAGGTATGACCAATGGACACGGCTTGAACTTGCGATATGCGTGGCCTTCTGGTGATTGGGGTTCACTCCCTGTTGAGGGTGGTGTACAGGTGGCTTATCGCCGGGAACTAGAGGCAAGTGACAATCCACAAGAGTTATTAAATCAACTTCTTGAACGGATGGAATCTGTAAGGTCACCAATTCGGACAGCTGAAGTGTTCGGCGTGGAAGAGATTATCGATCCGCGAGATACAAGGCCGCTCTTATGTGAATGGGTTCAGGATGCTTACGCACTTCTCCCACAAATGCTTGGCCCTTCAAGTCATGGGATGAGACCTTAATTTTGGAAAAAGGAGAGGAAGTATATTGAATCCATTAATGGAAGGAGCATTTCCGGAAGAAGTCGTTACGAAAAGCCTGCAGTATTGGGCAGAAACGGCGGGAGAAAAAACATTTCTTTATTATGGTGAAGATGAGAGACGTATTTCGTATCAAAAATTCCATCAATTAACAAATAGTATTGGACATTCTTTGATATCTAGGGGAATTCATAAAGGGGATCGAATATCTGTCTTCTTAAAAAACCCACTTATTTCTACCATGGTCATGTTTGGAATTTGGAAATGTGGTGCGGTATTTAGTCCTATCAATTTTAACTATCGGGGCAAGCTATTAAGTTATCAGTTGAAAGATTCACAACCAAAAATGCTCATTACAGAGCGAATGATGGTTCCAATATTAAATGAAATTGCATCAGAAATCGAGGGGATTGTCACCTTTGTCCATAATCCGATGGAAGGGGAACATGACTTTATTGTGGAGCTTACAGATATTTCGTTGCATGCAAATTATAATGAAATATCATTCGAACGCTTGCTGCGTGGGGATACTAGTAATCTTGATGTAGAGTTAAATTATTGGGATACTGCCAATATCATTTATACCTCAGGAACCACTGGACCAGCAAAAGGTGTCGTTCAATCACACCGGTGGATCAATGGATATACGGTTGGGAGCAGGCAAATGATGTCCTATGATGATGTTATTTATAATGATCTCCCACTTTACCATGTTGGTGGAGCCTTTTTTAATGTTGCAAAAGGTGCATATGAAGGCTGTACGGTTGCTCTTTGGGATAAATTCAGTCCCAATCAATTTTGGGGCAGGATTGAAAAAAGCAGGTCAACGATGGTTACGCTGCTCGATGTTATGATTCCATGGCTAATGAACGCGGCGCCGAACGAAAACGATCGAAACAATACGTTAAATAAAGTGCATATGCAGCCACTTCCTAAATATCATAATGATATTGCAAAGAGATTCGGCTTTGATATCGTTACAGCTGGTTTTGGGCAAACGGAGTCAGGTAATCCGTTGATTAGCATAATCCTTGAGACAGAAGAGGGTGAGGGAACACCGCTATCCCTTTATAAAGGCCATTCAAGACAGGAGATTGTTGATCAATGTAAGGTAAACAGAATCCCAATCCTTAATGGAAACCAGGATTTGAAAAAGGGATTTATGGGAACTCCTCCTAACTACTTTGAAATCACGATACTGGATGATAATGATTTAGAAGTTCCTGTTGGTCAAGTAGGCCATCTGGCTTTGCGACCACGTTTACCACATCTTATATTATCTGAATATTTAAATAAACCTGAGTCTACTGTAAATTCTTTCAGAAACCTTTGGTTTCATACTGGTGATGCCGGTTACCTTGGAGAAGATGGAAATTATTATTTTGTTGACCGACTCGGCGGAGTCATTCGCTGTCACGGCGAAAAAATATCATCCTATCAATTGGAGGATATTGTTAACGGACATCCTGAAATTGAGCTTACCGCAGCTTTTCCAGTTCCTGCAGAGGTTGGGGATGAAGATGATGTGGCCATCTATGTAGTAAAGAAGACGGACTCTTCGCTTAACGAGTCAGAACTGAAGGATTGGGTAAAGGATAAGCTTCCCAAATACATGTGGCCTAAGTATGTTCGATTCACATATGAATTACCAAGGACCCCCACAAATAAAATTGAAAAATATAAGTTAAGAAACGAACTAATGTCACAGCTGAGATTACAAACTTCGAATTAATTTAATCCGAGATTAGGAACTATTTTTTTCAAAATAAGAATGAAATTAGCGATGGGGGTATAAGAGAAATGAAGGAACTATTGCGAAAAAGCTGGCCTAGTCAGGTCCCGAAAACATTAACATATCGACTTGGGCAAAGGCCACTTCATGAGTATGTAAAACTAAATGCCATTCATACACCCGATAATATTGCCTATTCGTTCTATGGAAAGGAACTAATATGGAAAGAGATTGACGAATCTGTTGATAAATTTGCTCAATTCCTAACGGACCAAGGGGTGAAAAAAGGAGATTGTATTGCATTATTTATGCAAAATTGCCCTCAGTATATCATTGCCCACTACGGAATACAGCGACTGGGAGGAATTGTCGTCCCTTTAAACCCAATGTACAAAGAATCTGAGTTGGAATACTTGATAAATGAGGTAAAGATAAAAGCAATCGTCACAGGTCAAGAACTGTATTCTCGCATTGAAGTCATTCGCTCAAAAACTCAGTCGATCGAATTTGTTGTAACAACAAATTATTCTGATTATCTTCCTGACGAACCAACATTGTCTTTACCCCAAGAATTAACACTTAAAAAGGAACATCTTAAAGGGTCATTTGATTTCATTCACATCTTAAGTGAACATGAACCCTATTCCCATCATGTTGAAATAGACCTCTGGAATGACATCGGATTAATGGTCTTTACATCTGGCACAACTGGAAGACCGAAAGCTGCGATGTTACCGTATGGCAGTGCCCTTTTTAAAACGGCAGCCACCATTCAAGGTAATCAGTATCAATCTAGTGAACGGTATTTAACAGTTGCTCCATTATGCCATATCGCAGGGATGGTTATGGGGGTGAATATCCCTGTTTATGCTGGTTGTGAATGTATATTATTAACTCGGTTTGACCCAATGACAACCATTGATGCAATTGAACAATATAAAATCAGTGCTTGGTATAGTATCGCACCAATGAATGTCGCTATATTGAACACACCGGGAATTGAAAAAAGGGATTTATCTTCCCTAAAATCGAATGCATCTACTAGTTTTGGAGTGCCTGTTACCGAACAATTAGCAAATACGTGGAAGAAAGTAACACAAGGTTGCATTATGCACGAAGCTTCTTATGGATTAAGTGAGACACATACTTGTGATACTTTTATGCCGAAAGACCAAATTAAATGGGGGAGCTGTGGAATCCCTACATTTGATACAGATCTTAAAATAATCAAAACTGAAACGGGTGAATTGGCTGGCCATGGTGAAAAGGGTGAAATCGTCATCAAGAATCCGGGGGTATTTAAAGGCTATTTAAATAGACCAGAGGCTACAGCTGAAACGCTTAGAGATGGCTGGGTTCATACAGGCGACATTGGAAGTGTTGATGAGGATGGCTATTTATTTTTCCATGGGCGTATTAAAGAAATGATCAAATCCTCAGGCTATAGTGTATTCCCTGAAGATGTTGAAGCCATGCTAAATGAACATCCAGGAATTCTCCAATGTGCTGTAATCGGTGTGCCGGATGAAATAAGAGGGGAAAGTGTAAAAGCTTTTATAGTATTAAAGCCGGATTTTGTTGGTAAGATTTCAGAACAAGAAATGATTGGTTGGGCTAAGGAGAAAATGGCCGCCTATAAATCTCCTAAATATGTAGAATTTTTACTTCAATTGCCTGCAACAAGCTCAGGGAAAGTGTTAAGAAGACTCCTGAAAGAACCGGAAAGAAAGGAGGTTTGACGTGACAGAACAAGTAAAGGATATCGTAAAAGAATCGGTTGAGGATTTAATCAATAGGAAAAAGCTTGCCATACTAAATGGCGGTATCGAGAAAATTCAGCGTCAGCATGAAGCAGGCTTTTATACAGCAAGAGAAAGGATTGACCTACTGGTGGATTCAGATTCTTTTCTGGAATTTGGCATGCTCAATCATTCGGATATTCCCGGATTAGAGAACAAGAGTGCAGGTGATGGTCTTATTGTCGGTATTGCCAAAGTAGATGGAAGACCGATTGTGGTACAGGCAGGTGATAAAACGGTGTTTGCAGGGACAGAAGGTGCCGTTCACATGCGAAAAGCGAAAACCATCCACGAGTATGCGTTAAAACGCGGTTTACCTTTGTTCTTCCTTCATGAAGGCGGAGGGCTTAGAATGCCTGATGGTATGGGATCAGACGGAATCAGTGATAAACTTTTTCCACAGGAAATGCTGACACATAGCAGACAGGTTCCTTTTATCACAAGTATTCTAGGTGATAGCTTTGGAGGTCCAACATGGATGGCCGTTTCATCTGATTTTGTCACCCAGCTAAAAGGAACCTGTATGGCGGTTGCTGGTCCTCGAATGATTGAGATGGCTACAGGCCAGCGGGTATCTACAGAAGAATTAGGTGGTTGGAAGGTCCATGCCTCTCAGACAGGTCAGGCGGATGCATTCGGTAATACTGAGGAAGAGTGTATTGCACAAATGAAAAAGTACTTCAGCTATATGCCGTTAAATGCAACGATGGAAACCCCCTATAAAGAAACCAATGATGATCCTTACCGAAGAGTAGAACGATTGTTGGATATTTTACCAAACAAAGCAAATAGAGCCTATGATATGAAGAAAATTATCATCGAAATCGTGGATGATCGTCAATTCTTTGAGTATAAGGAGTTATATGGCCCTGCACTTTTAACGGTTTTTGCCAGAATGAACGGTAGGACAGTTGGAATTGTTGCCAGTCAGCCTATTAAATATGCGGGAGCATCAGGGGTACAGGAATGCGAAAAAGCCACTGATTTTATTTGTTTATGTGATTCCTTTAATATTCCAATGATTTTTTTACATGATACTCCTGGATTCCGAATAAGTAATGAAGCTGAAAAGCAAAAAATACCAACCAAAATCATGGTCTGGAACCAAGCGCTCGCTCATTCAACCGTTCCGAAAATATCGGTTATTATTCGAAAAAGTGTGGGTGCTGCTTATGGAAACATGTGTGGACCTACAATGGGGGCGGATTTTGTTGTTGCATGGCCCACCGCGGAGATAAACTTCACGGGACCAGAAGTGGGAATCAATGTTGTATATGGGCGGCAGTTAGAGGGGGTGGAAAATGCTAAGGAAGTTCGAAAAGAGCTTCTCGAAAAGTGGGCATTCGATAGTTCTCCTTACAAAGCGGCAGCAAAACACCTTATCGACGATGTTATTGATCCACGGGATACTCGAAAATTTCTTTGTAAAACATTAGAGTTTGCGGTTGTGAAAAATGGATCGATGAGTGAACGAAGATTAGCAAACTGGCCGACAGGTATTTAAAAGAGGGTTTACGAATACAAAATAGAAAAAGGTATAGGAGGAAAAAAATTGTCTAATAGAGATGCAGTGATTGTTTCAGCGGTAAGGACTCCGATTGGAAGGCAGGGTGGTGCATTAGCTAGCCTGGACGCCCATGAATATGGAGCAGTCGTAATAAAGGAAGCCTTAAGAAGGGCAGGAGTAAACGCAGAGCAAATTGAAGATGTTATTTTTGGAAATGTATTAAGCGGTGGAGGAAACATTGCTAGATTAACAGCTTTACAGCTGGGAGTATCTCTGGAAACACCTGGGGTTACCATCGATCGTCAGTGTGGGTCAGGTATTAATGCAGTTAATTTTGCAGCTCAAGCCATCAAAGCTGGAGCAGGAGATATTTATGTCGCTGGTGGAACAGAGAGCATGAGCCGTGCACCTTATTTAATGGATCGGGCAACAAAAGCGTATAGTCCAGCACCGCCAAGATTTCGGTCAGCTCAGCTTTCACCAAAGGAAATTGGGGATCCGCCAATGGGAATCACGGCTGAAAATCTTGTTAAAAAATATAACATTACTCGAGAAGAACAAGATGCGTATTCATTTAGAAGTCAACAAAGAATGGCATCAGCCATGGAACAAGACTTCTATAAAGAACAAATTGTTCCAATCGTATTACCGGTGAGAAAAGGGGAGCCAATCATTTTTTCAACGGATGAACATCCACGTCCAAATACGACTCTAGAAGGTTTAGCAAAACTATCACCAGCTTTTCTAGAAGGTGGTACGGTTACCGCGGGTAGTAGTTCAGGACTTAATGATGCAGCGTGCGCTTTAGTTATTATGTCTCGTGAGAAGGCTTCTGAATTAGGATTAAAGCCGCTGGCAGTCATTCGTGATTATGCCGTAAGTGGAGTCGATCCAAACATTATGGGTATTGGTCCAGTGCCTGCAGTGAGAAAGCTATTAAAGCGGACAGGCTTAACGATAAATGATATTGATTTAGTGGAACTAAACGAAGCGTTTGCTTCACAGGTTATTGCCTGCAATCGAGAGCTGGAAATTAACGAAGAAAAACTAAATGTTAACGGCGGTGCGATTGCGCACGGTCACCCACTGGGAGCGACAGGTGCTATTTTAATGACCAAAGCGATTTATGAATTACAAAGAACTAATAAACACACGGCGATCATTACGGCCTGCATTGGCGGCGGCCAAGGCATTGCTACGTTGATTGAACGAGAAGGATAAGACAAGGTTCCCATTTTTAATTTTACCAATCAGTCCATACTAACTATTCAGTATCTAAAAGGAGTGTAATAGATGGATATTCATGATGTAAAACATATTTCGGTATTAGGAGCAGGATCCATGGGCCACCAAATTGCCATGTTATGTGCATTAGGCGGCTTTTCAACTACAATCTATGATATTCAAGAGAGTGCTTTGGAGAAAGCAAAAGAAAACTTAGAATTCCAAATGGGAAAGTGGATCCAAAAAGGGAAGATTAGCAGCGAAGCTTTGGCGGAAGCCTTCGCACGTTTATCCTATACTACAAGTTTAGAAGTTGCAGTAGGAAACACAGACTTTGTGATTGAGGCTGTCGTTGAAAAATTAAATGTGAAGCGGGAACTTTTCGCCGCCGTTGATCAATTGGCTCCACCTCATGCCATTCTGACATCTAATAGCTCCACCATTGTCAGTTCCAGAATTGCAGATGCAACGGCTAGACCAGAAAAAATCTGTAATATGCATTTCTTCTTCCCTGCTCTGGTAATGGATTGTGT
This sequence comes from Neobacillus sp. FSL H8-0543, assembly GCF_038592905.1. Taxonomy (GTDB): domain Bacteria; phylum Bacillota; class Bacilli; order Bacillales; family Cytobacillaceae; genus Neobacillus. The sequence continues at coordinate 4,908,169 of NZ_CP151943.1, forward strand.
GGAAGTTGTTATGAGTGATACCACTTCTCAAGAAACGGCTAATGTCACATTGGCCGTTTGTGAAAAAATCAAGCGGACAGGAGTATTATTACGAAAGGAAACATGGGGTTTTGTTGCCAATCGTCTGCTTTTTGCTCTAAACAAAGAGGCGCTTAAGCTCCATGAGGAAGGGATTTGTGATTATAAAGACATTGATATCATTGTACGTAAATCACTAAACCATCCATTAGGGCCATTCGAACTGATGGATCTATCTGGAATTGATGTCGGATATTACGCACTTTCAGAAAAATACACAGAAACAGGAAATATTGAAGATAAACCTCCTATAAGTCTGGAAGAAAAAGTAAATGCAGGTACTTTGGGCAGAAAGACGGGAATGGGCTGGTATGAATATGAAGGAGCAGGGGTGAAGGTTAAGTGAATAATCAATTAGTCAAACTTGAGAAAAATGACAATATTGCTATCGTAACAATTGACAATCCGCCATTAAATGTTTTAAGCAACCAGGTAACCAATGAGTTAAAAACAACCTTTGATGAAATTGCCAATGATTCTGAGATTGTAGTAGTAATCTTGACCGGTGCTGGAAGCCGTGCGTTCATGGCGGGTGCTGATATTAAAGAATTCCCACAATCAATCGGCCAAACAGGCATGAAGGAACGGGTATTGGAGCAGCACGCTGTCTTTAACCAAATCGATTTTCTTCCAAAGCCAACAATTGCTGTATTAAATGGGCTGACCTTTGGTGGAGGATGTGAACTTGCCATTACCTGCGATATCCGGATCGCTGAAGAACATGCTCAACTAGGATTGCCTGAAATAAAATTAGGAATCTTTCCAGGCGGTGGAGGTACCCAACGACTTCCTAGAATCATAGGGGAAGCAAAAGCAAAGGAGCTTATGTTTGTGGGCAACCCTATTACTGCTCACGAAGCTGAAAAAATCGGATTAGTAAACAAAGTGGTTGGAACAGGACAAGGAATGAACGAGGCAATGGTTTTGGCAAAGCAAATGAGCGGATACTCCCTTCAAGCATTATCCCGCATAAAGAAAGCGGTAGATGAAGGAACAAATATGGAATTTTTTGCTGGAATCGAAAGGGAAGCTGAACTGTTTGAAGAAGTTTTCTTAACAGAAGATGTCAAAGAAGGAGTTTCAGCGTTTATTGAAAAAAGAAAGCCTGTTTTCGCCCATAAATAGTATTGGAAAAAGGATAGGTGCTTCTTTAACTCTCTTTTATTAGCAGAAAAGGAGGTAAAAATGTTTAATAAAATTCTTATTGCCAATCGAGGAGAAATTGCAGGCCGTATTATTCGTACTTGTAAATCCTTGAAAATCCAATCCGTTGCTGTTTATTCCGAGGCAGATGCTCAAGCCCTTCATGTGAAAATGGCCGATGAAGCCTATTTAATAGGAGGACCACGGGTTAGTGAGAGCTACCTTAATATGGATAGAATAATCGAAGTCGCACAAAAGTCTAAAGCGGAAGCCATTCATCCTGGATATGGATTGCTATCGGAAAATGCTACTTTTGCAAGAAAATGTGAGGAAGCTGGACTTATCTTTATTGGACCAAGTCCAGAGGTCATTGAGCAAATGGGTAGTAAGATTACATCTCGTATTGCAATGGAAAAGGCAGGGTTACCAATTATCCCGGGTAGTAAGCAGCCCCTTAAAGATGTAGAAGAGGCAGAGCTTGTTGCAATTGAAATGGGCTTTCCCGTGATGCTTAAAGCATCTGCAGGAGGTGGAGGAATTGGTATACAGCTTGTGAATAGTGCGGAAGAACTTCGAAAGTCTTATGCTGGGAATCAGACTCGTGCTGCCAACTTTTTTGGAAACGGTGCTATGTACCTTGAAAAGTATATTCAAAACCCGCATCACATTGAAATTCAAATTTTAGCAGATAAACAAGGAAATACGGTGTTCTTATGGGAAAGAGAATGCTCGATCCAACGCCGTCATCAAAAGATTCTTGAGGAAGCGCCATCTCCTTTTTTGGATGAAACCACCCGAAAAAAAATGGGAGAGGCTGCTGTACGGGCTGCTAAATCAATAGGTTACAGTAATGCTGGTACAGTTGAGTTTCTAGTAGATTCAGAAATGAATTTTTATTTTCTTGAAATGAATACTAGATTACAAGTGGAGCATCCTGTTACCGAAGAAATAACTGGAATTGATTTAGTAGAAAAACAATTAAGAATCTCATTCGGAGAAACATTAGGAATCACTCAATCAGAAATTACGAGAAACGGGCATGCAATTGAAGTTCGAATCTATGCAGAAGACCCAAAAACATTCTTCCCATCACCTGGGAAGATAACAAAATTTAGTATCCCAACAGGCAGGAATATCAGACATGAATTGGCGGTGGAAGAGAATTCAACCGTCTCTCCTTACTACGATCCAATGATTGCTAAATTAATTGTAACGGCTGAAACTCGTGAGGAAGCAATTGATCGACTACATTCAGCATTAGACTCTTATCACGTCGAGGGTATAAAAACGAATGTTTTATTCCTAAAGGAGCTAACGCTTCACCCCGAATTCCAGTCCGGGGAAACAACGACCCATTTCTTGGAACAAAACAAACTTACTATTACCACTAAATAACAAGGCAATTTTATAAAATAACAGTTACCTATATAGGAGGAAGTTAAGTAGATGAAGAGTTGGATTGTAAATAAATTAGGTGACCCTAAGGATGTATTAGAGTTAAAAGAGTTAATGGTTCCATCTGTTAAAGAGGGGGAACTATTAATTCAAGTGGAAGCTTCCTCCCTAAATTTTTTCGACATACTACTCTGTCAAGGTAAATATCAAGAAAAGCCGCCGACTCCATTTACACCAGGTGCTGAGATTTCTGGAATTGTGCGTGCAGTTGGAGAAGGAAGTCGGTTTAAGACGGGTCAGCGAGTAGTAGCAACTCCACCGTTACCTAATGGCGGATTATCTGAATGGGTTAGTGTCCCAGAAGATTCTGTATATATCATCTCTGATTCCTTGTCTCCTAGTGAAGCTGCATCCATGTTTATTACCTATCAAACCTCTTACTATGCCTTATATCACCGTGCCAATATTCAAAAAGGGGAAGTTCTATTAGTTCATGCAGGAGCTGGCGGTGTTGGCTCGGCTGCCATTCAGCTTGGTAAATCAAGAGGAGCGAAGATTATCGCAACTGCAGGTGGTCCTGAAAAGGTTAAATTATGCAAAGATCTTGGAGCTGACATCACCATCGATTATCTGACTGAAGATTTTGTTGAAATCGTGAAAAAGGAAACAGACGGACGTGGAGCCGATGTCATTTATGATCCTGTTGGCGGAGATATTTTTGATCGTTCGAGAAAATGTATCGCCTTTGATGGACGTATTTTGGTCATTGGGTTTGCTGGCGGCCGAATTCCAAATGCCCCGGTAAATCATGCCTTGATTAAAAATTATTCCATTGTCGGAGTCCATTGGGGTTTGTTCCGCAAATTACATCCCGATAAAGTGATTGAGATTCACGAAGATTTAATGAGGCTTTTTGAGCAAGGGTTAATAAAGCCATTAATTTACCGTGTGTATGATTTTAAGGATGTCCCATTGGCATTAGATGTACTTGCAGATCGTCAAACCTTTGGGAAATTAGTAGCTTTGCCATAAAGTATTTAAATAAAAAATAATAGGTTTAGGAGCTGAATGGAATGAATTTTTCTTATAGTGATAAGGTAGTTAATTTGCAAAAAAAAGTGATCAATTTTATGGAAGAGTATGTTTATCCAAATGAAAAGGTCTATCAGGAGCAGTTGAATCAACAGAAGACACGCTGGTCTGCTATACCACCGATTATGGAAGAACTAAAACAAAAGGCAAAAACTGAAGGTCTATGGAACTTGTTTTTGCCAGAAAGTGAATATGGGGCTGGTTTAACTAACGTAGAATATGCACCATTGTGTGAAATTATGGGCAGATCTGTCATAGGACCGGAAGTGTTTAATTGTAATGCACCAGATACTGGAAACATGGAGGTACTCGTCCGTTATGGGACAGAAAGGCAAAAAAAACAATGGCTTGAACCCCTGCTTGCCGGAGAGATTCGTTCGTGTTTTTCGATGACAGAGCCGGATGTGGCTTCGAGTGATGCGACAAATATTGAAACAAGTATTGTAAGAGATGGCGATGAATATGTAATTAATGGTAGGAAATGGTGGTCATCTGGGGCTGGAGACCCTCGATGCAAGATTGCGATTGTGATGGGAAAAAATGATCCAACCTTACCGTTATATGAACAACAGTCTATGATTCTCGTTCCTTTAAATACACCAGGTGTTAAGATTGAACGGATTTTACCAGTGTTTGGTTATGATGATGCACCGCATGGTCATGCGGAAATCGTCTATGAAAATGTACGGGTACCAGCAGACAATATTCTTTGGGAAGAAGGCAAAGGATTCGCTATTGCCCAAGGGCGGCTTGGACCAGGTCGTATTCATCATTGCATGAGATTGATTGGTCTAGCTGAACGTGCCCTTGAAGACCTAACAAAACGTGTGCAAAACCGGACTGCTTTTGGTAAAAAAATTGCTGAGCAAGGTGTTGTCCAAGAGTGGATTGCCGATTCCCGAATTGAAATAGAACAAGCACGTTTATTAACTTTGAAAGCAGCCTATATGATGGATACAGTTGGAAATAAACAAGCAAAGGCAGAAATTGCCATGATTAAAGTAGTTGCTCCAAATATGGCTCTGCGCGTACTTGATCGAGCTATTCAAGCTTTCGGTGGAGCTGGAGTCAGTGATGATTTCACTCTTGCATATCATTGGGCGAATGCTCGTACGTTAAGACTTGCTGACGGTCCTGATGAAGTCCATCGTCGCCAAATTGCTAAACTAGAACTTCGAAAATATCAACCAGCCGATTTAGCAACGGTTCGATAATTAAATACAGCAACCTAATTTTAACCATAAGCGGAGGTTCAGGTAGTGGGAGGAAAGGCTTTCACTATCTGAATCTTTTAGAAGCGTGTGAAAGGAGTGAAGGAAAATGTTTGTATCCTTTCGAGATACGATCAAGGTGCGAAAAGGGGAGGAACTCAATAAAGAGCCTCTTCAGAAATTTATTCAGGAAAATATAACGGAAGCTCCAATAGGTGATTTAGAGATTGAACAATTCAGTGTAGGTCATTCTAACCTTACCTATTTATTAAGGATTGGGGAGTGGGAGGCCGTGTTGCGCCGGCCGCCACATGGTCCAGTTGCAAAAAAAGCCCATGACATGGGAAGGGAGTATACTATTTTATCTAATTTACATCCGTTATTTCCAACCGCACCAAGACCTTATATTTTTTCCAATGACACTTCGATTGTTGGCAGTCCTTTTTTTATCATGGAAAGAAGGAAAGGGATTGTATTAGATAATGAGTTTCCGATAAATGTTCATTATAACAAGGAATTAGGAAGAAAAATTTCTGAATTAATGGTAGATAAATTGGTAGAACTTCATAGGGTTGATTACACGAATACAGAATTACTCAACATTTCACTGCCGAATGGTTTTATGGGGCGTCAAGTGGCTGGCTGGATTAAGCGGTATGAACATGCTAAAACGGAAGAGATTTCAGGTGTGGATGAGTTAACTTTATGGCTTCAAACGAATATACCAGTTTCACCAAAACCGACCATCATTCATTATGACTATAAATTGAATAATGCAATGTTTTCAGAGGATTTTGGTAAGATGGAAGGTTTATTTGATTGGGAAATGACGACAATCGGTGACCCACTAGCAGATGTTGGGGTAGCGTTAAGTTATTGGGTGGAAGATGGAGATTCTGAAGAATTAAAAAATGGCGTAGGCAAATCTATAACCGTTAAAGAAGGTTTCTTTACTCGCGAGGAATTTTTAGAAGATTATGCGGTGAAAAGCGGCCGCGATATTTCTAATATACATTTTTATCTTACATTCTCGTATTTTAAGCTGGCCGTCATTGCCCAACAAATTTATTTCCGTTACCACAATGGGCAGACAAATGATGAAAGGTTTTCAACTATGAATCAATCAGTATCAAATTTAATTCAGTATGCATTGTACTACTCAAAGGGAGTATCACCCTGGTGATTTTCCCCCTTTACATTTTATTTGAAGGGTAAAAAATTAAAGAAAAGGTGATAAAATGCGATTAGAAAAGAAAGTTGCGATCATTACAGGCGGCGGAGGAGGTATAGGGAGAGCTACAGCTATTCGATTTGCAAAAGAAGGTGCACGAGTCCTAGTTGCAGATATAGGAGAAGAAGCGGGAATCAAAACCGTTCAGTTAATAAAAGAGGGCGGTGGTGAAGCAGAGTTCGTACGTGTGAATATGACTAAACCAGAAGATGTAGAACACATGGTACAAAAAGCGGTTGATACTTTTGGGAAACTTGACATCCTAATAAACAACGCAGGTGTGAAGAGTGAAGAGAAAAAGATACCAGATGTTTCGCTAGAAGAATGGCAGGAAGTTTTTGATATCAACACAACAGGTGTCTTTCTGGGAATGAAATATGTGATTCCAAAGATGGAATCAGGAGGTTCCATCGTTAACACGGCTAGTATAGCAGGAATTAAAGGCCAAAAGCTGGTGGCCGCTTATTCAGCTTCTAAGAGTAGTGTCATAGCACTTACAAAGACAGCAGCAACGGAGTTTGGGAAAAAGAATATTCGTGTTAATGCCATTGCTCCAGGAATTATTGATACAGATATGGTAGCAGATTGGAAAAAAACAAATAAATGGCCAGTATTATCTACTGCCAATGCATTAAATCGAATCGGTAAGCCTGAAGAAATCGCGAATACCATTCTATTCCTAGCATCAGATGAATCCTCCTTTATTACAGGAGAAACCATCGTTATTGATGGAGGAACATTAAATCTTTAGGGGCAAATCACTATTTTGTGCTAGTCCAAAAGGATCCAAAAAATGATCCTTCAAGAAAACTATGGAAAATCCTCTTTCCATAGCCACAATCTCTATCAACTAAGTTGATTGGGTGGATTGGTTAAGTAAATTAAACGACGTGTAATTAAAATGAAGAAGGTAGCATCCCAGCATGTGGGCATGGTACCTTTTTCATTTGTGAGTGTTGTCCTCCCTTAGCCTTTACATACAGAAAATAATGTATAATTAAAACTGAAAGGGTCTTCTTACCTGAAAAGGGAATAATATACTAAATAGAAGACTATATGATGCACAAAACGTATCAAACTATTACAATTAAGTAGTTTTATTGGTGATGTAAAAGAGGAACAGGTGGAAGAAAGTGCAGCCTGGAAGGACAGCCTTCACGTATTACAACAGGCACACTCTCTCTATCAATCTGAGCATTGGCAGCTAATTTTTGAATAAGAGCTACCTATGGACACACCTTATCTGTATAGTTGTAGAACTACTGTAATGGATGGTGCACTTTTACTTGGTGAGGAAACAAACAATTTGGAAGGGGATCACCTTCGCAAGAAGCAAAAAAGGTCGACTTTTAGTTGAAGAATTCTTCATTGGTAAATTACGATTGGCTAGGAGGATGTAGAAATATGTCATTTTCGGAGAATACAAGAATAGGTGAATTACTGAATGAGCAAGCCTATAAAAGGGACAGTCAAAAACAAGCATATAAATGGGGGATTATTGGACTTGGGGGCATAGCCAAACAGATGGCGGAAGCGATAAGCGGGACAATGGGTTCAGAGCTTTATGCTGTTGCGTCAAAATCATTGGATAGAGCAAGGACTTTTACAAAGAATGTTGACGTTCAAAAAGTATACGGATCCTATGAGGAGCTAGTCGACGACCCTGATGTGGATGTAATTTATATTGCTAATATTCATTCCCAGCATTTTGAAACAGCTAAGATGGCGTTAATGAAAGGAAAAGCAGTGTTGTGTGAAAAGCCTCTTACTATCAATGCCAATCAAGCTGAAGAGCTAATATCCATTGCCCAAAAAAGTAATATATTTTTTATGGAAGCAATGTGGATGAAATTTAATCCTAGTTTAAACAAGCTAAAAGAACTGATCAGTGAAGGTAGTATTGGTAAGGTGTTAAAAATTGAAGCAGACTTTTCAATTGAGTTCCCGCCTGATTCAAACCGACGATTGTCAGAGTTCGGGGGAGGTGCACTTCTTGATTTGGGTATCTATCCGATTACCTTTGCAAATTGGATTGTGGGAAGATTCCCGGATAACATTAAATCAAAATGTATTCTGGCCTCAACAGGAGTAGATGGTCTTGACTCTGTTACCTTCGAGTGGAAAACTGGAGAGAAGGCTGAGCTTAGTTTTGGAATAGACCGCCTCGGAACCTTGAGTGCGAAAGTTTTAGGAACCGATGGTTATATTGAAGTCTTTCCACCTTTTCATGGGGCTCAAGGGATATGCCTTCATAATTCTCAAGAGGTGAAGGAACTTTACCTTCCCTTTAGAATTAATGGATATGAATATGAAGTGGAAGAGGTAATGCGCTGCCTTGATATGGGCTTGAAAGAAAGTCCGAAAATGCCGCTAATTGAAACACTGGAAACAATGAAGCTAATGGATGGATTGCGGTCCGAATGGGGTATCCTATTTCCTTGTGAATAACCCAAATGACTAATGAAAAATTTTTCATAAAGTACCTATGAAAAACTTGTTAAGTTCAACTTTATGACTCATTAAAGTTTTTTCTCATTTTCGGTAATTTCTAAATGAATATTTTTATAAAAGGCTATGTTAAAGGTTATTGTTGATACTATTAATTTTAAGAAAATAAATAGACGGAGAAAATCCGCCAATTTGGTAAAAAGCATTAAAAATAGTGTAAATAGAAGGAGAAATTCCGCCTATTTATATAAAAAACATAAAAATGCGTGATTTTGCATAGCATAACCGGAAAATCTCCCCTTATATTCCACGAAACGAGCTCCATTTTTCAAATAACCGGAAAATCTCCGCTTATTTTACTTTCGCTGGTTATTTAAGCGCAAATCAACAGACAAGTTTAACAGAGCCTTATAAAAAATAAAAACCTTGAATATTTCAAGAGGAAAAGTGCCAGGAACCATCCAATTATATGGAAGTTCCTGGCACTTTTCTATTAAATAAATTGTCTAGTTTAGTGTTGACAATCCAAGTTGTTCCTCAATCTTTAGAATCCTCGAAAATTGTCGAGAAAGACTCTATGTTTTCCATAAAATCCGTCAATAACTTTTTGAATTTTCTGTTATATTATTCTAGTAATCTATTAAATATTACATAGAAAGGGATGATTCAATGAAAAAGCGTTTATCAGGTTTGATAGCATTGATTATGATGCTATCCATTTTTGCCCAAACAGCATTCCCTGTCTCGGCAAATGAAGCAGCAGAGGACTTCAAGGTAATAGGCCTGGAGGCAAGCAGAGATTTATTTTCCATGACCGAGGTTCGAACTGTCGAAGTACAGGCTGATTTTGGCAAGATTGTTGATTTAACTAAATTACAATGGACATTTGGTGGCAAGAGTATTACTGAATGGAGAAAATGGACAAGCGGTAATAATTATAATGGGGAACCATTTATTTCCGTTAAAGAAGCACCGCATTTTGTCGATGGAACCACGACTGTTAAGGCAACCTTGGAATTTGGACTGTTGTTTAATAGGGAAAATCTATCAGGGGTTAGGACTCGATATCAACCGTTTATCGGCGACTATGAATTGGCATTGGTTAATCCTGAAAATAAGACAAAGGCTGCAAAAACTGTCACACTTAATGTTTACGATCAATTCCTTTTTTACGATCAGCTAAAGCCTGAAATCGATCAAATTTTTGCCAAAGCAAAGGCAGACCCGGACAATAATCGCTATCTCGAATATCAAAGCCTTGGTAAGACAGTGCAGGGGCGCGATCTTCATTTCGTGATATTAGCTAAAGATAAAAAGGCAGTCGATAAGTATTTAAACGAAACACTACCAACCGCATTAGAAAATCCGGAAAGCTTAATCGAGAAATTAAAAACCGGGACGATGGGCGACTACCAGGTGCCTGTTTGGATGAACAATATTCATCCGGATGAAGCAGAAGGTGTCGATGTTTCCGCAGAGTTACTTAAGAAATTCGCTCTTGAGGATGAGGTAACATTAAAAACTGGCAAGGGAGCAAATGAAAAAACCGTTTCACTGGATGTGGATAAGGTATTGGATAATGTCATCTTCCTTTATATGTTTACGAACAATCCTGATGGAAGAGTGGCAAATACAAGGGCAAACTCCAACGGCTTTGACTTGAACCGGGATAACCATTATCAAACTCAAGTGGAAACGCAGCAGGTTACTCAGGTAATCGCCAAGTGGACGCCGTTGTCTTTTATTGATCAGCATGGGTATGTTTCCGGGTTTTTAATCGAGCCAACAACACCGCCGCATAATCCCAACTATGAGTATGACTTGCTTTACCACACGATGATTGATCAAGCCAACGCGATGGGACAAGCAGGGATTGGCAATTCAAAACTAACATCTTATTTTATTCCTGCGGAAACATGGGCTGATGGCTGGGATGATGCGACTCCCGCTTATACCCCTATGTATGCGATGCTTCATGGTTCATTGGGGCATACAATTGAGGTTCCAGAGCTTAGCCAGAACGGCTACCGCGCAATGGAAGGGGCAGGACTGGGTGCAGCACATTTTGTTACCGAAAACAAAGATCAATTATTTAAAAATCAGCTGGAGATTTTTGCTCGGGGTGTAAAGGGAGAAGATAACCGCGCAGTTGACCCATATTTTATTAATGCCAAAGGTGAATCGATTGGCCGTGTAAGAGGAGAAAATGCCAACTTTTTTCCGGATTACTACGTAATTCCGGTGGATGAGAAAGAACAAAAAAATAGCCATGAAGCATATAAGATGGTCCAGTATTTACTCCGCAATGGTGTGAAGGTTGAGCAAACAACTAAAAATATAAAGGTAAATGGGACAATGTATCCGAAAGGAACATTTATCGTTCCAATGAAACAAGCGAAACGCGGGGTGGCGAATGCGATGCTCCATAAAGGGGATAATTCGTCAGATTGGGCGGCCATGTATGATCCGATTGTAACCAATTTCCCGGATCTGCGCGGCTTTGATGTTCAAGCCATTCGCATCCCTGATGCCTTTGCAAAAGATACTTCAAGGGTTGAAAAAGTAACACTGCCTACTGGTCAAATAGTTGGAAACACACCGAAGCAAGTTTTGACCAATACGAATAATGACACGATTAAACTAGTTAATGAATTGTTAAAGCATGGGTTAGTGGTTGAAAGAGCAACTGAAACAAAAGCAGGTATTAATAGAGGAGACTTTATCGTCAACACGAAAGATCTTCAGTCTTATGGGAAAAACTATTACTTTGAAGCTACACCTGCAGGCACTACTAACCAAGTAAAAACAGAACAATTGAACCTGCCAAAGGTTGCGGTAACAGGATCTAACCAATTGAATTTTTCTGTAAGGGAGCTTGGTTTTAACTTGGTGCCTCAAGCAGAAGCTGATGTAATAATTAGCGATAGCAGCAGTTTTAATCCAAACAGCATATCCGGTAAATCATTTGTAGGCATTGGCTATTCCGCTGTCAACGCTGTTAGGAGCAGTGGAGCACTCCCGGGACTTGCTGCAAGTAGAACAGCAGGCGGACATGAAGGGCTGATTAAAGCTGTTGTTAATGACCATAACCTAACTTCTGGCTACGAGAAAAATGAACTGCTCTATACCACGCAGGGGGCCTGGATAACCTCCGTTCCGAAAGATGCAGAAGTATTGGCATCCTTCAGTGACACTGATGATTTCTATGTTTCCGGATGGTGGCCAAAACACGAGAATGCGCAGGGCCAAACCCTCGCCATTACAAAAAACTTTGAAGACGCCACGATCACTTTATTCGCTAACGACCTTGCCTTTAGAGGGCATACACAATACAGCTATCGATTCATTGCCAATAGCATATATGCTTCGGTCGGCACCGAGGTTATGAAGAATGGAAAAGGCAAAGGAAAAGTGACGGGTAAAGAAGTTAAGGCTCAGAATAATATAATAGAAAAATCCTTCTTTGAAAAGGGCCGCGACCGTGAAAATTAACAATCGAAAATAAGAATAAATCAAGGTGGCAGTTTAGCTACGGAAGTGTCCAAATACCATCTTCAAGAAATTAAAGTTCCTAAGTATCAACCACCTAAAAGAGAATATCTCCAGTGGCATAATGAGTTTGTATATAAAGGTTAGAGTATTATGCTAGAGCAGGATAGAGTAAACAAGAAGGTAGGTACAACACAAAAGTTGTAGCTACCTTCTTTATGCGTTTACTAGTAATGCTATTTCCAATAAATATATAACTACCAATTTACAGATGGTATAATTTAACTAAAATAAAATAATAGGAGAATCTGAATTGTTGCAAACTCAGCTTCTAGAGATTGGGTCTTTTTTGAAAAATGGATTAATGGCTTGGGGGAGTAGAAATGTTAATTGAAGGAAAGATTTATAGACGAAGAGATTTACATGAAAAATTTGGAGGGTCAGTCCCCGGTTAACTAAAGCTTTAGCGCACCGGGGGGCTGACCCTGATTTTTGAGTTCATATTAATAAAAGTTAATTACTTTGCATTTAGATCAAGAACTTTTTCAAAACGATCAAGATCGAAGCCTAGTACAACCGACTTACCATTGTCATCCATAATAACGGTTGCTGGTGTAGCAGAGGCACCTAGTTCAACAATTTCATTGAGGTAGGTAGGATTTTCTCTAATATTTCTTTCTTCAAAATCAATACCGTTTTCCTTCAACCAAAGTTTTACTTCTGTACAAGGACGACATCCATCTTGAGTATATACAACTACTTTACGCATCTAATCCCTCCTTTAATATATCTCCATTTTAATCTAATTCCTTAATTATGTGTAATAGGGTCCCTCAGAAAACTAAAGATTTAACTTACTGGGGACAGAACTCATTGAATTCCAGTGCTTTCGGTCGATGAGATAAGGTTAATATAATTTTCCCGAAAATTTAATGAGATTAACCTTTCAAAGTAGAACCAAAAGTGTCAGAGAAGTACATATACTCTCTGACACTTTTTATTTTTAACCTTGAAATAGAGCGTCAATCGCTAGAACAGCTAATCCCAACGCTTTCATTCTTCTTTCTAAAAGCCTCTAAGTCTATGACATGGGGGACGAACCCCAGATATGTTCAAATAAAGCCAAAAGTAAAGGTTTTATTGAGGATTTTTAACATTTTCGTAACAAATTTTTTAACACTTTGTGAAGTTACTAATAGGGAAATAAGAAGACGCATTAATAATGTTATAGTAATAGTTAATTTTGTGAAGTTATTCACGTTAATAAATAGGATAACTCACTAATTTAAGGGGTGGATGAAATTGATTAGAAATGTCAATGAGAGTACGATTCTGCGTATAAAAAATAGATCTCTACTAGATTATTCGCAAATACACTTTTCACTTAAAAATGAGACCGTAAAGGCAATTGAATCCTTTGGCCTGCCTTTAGAAAAAAATGATATAGAAGATAGCAGACAAATGAAACTAGCACAACTTAAAGCTTCTGGGGCGATATTTAGAAATAATAATAAAAGCATTCTTTCAAATAGCAGGATCTCTAGTGCATGTGAAGCCTGCCAAACAGGAACGGGAAGTTTTACGACCTTTGTTTCCTTAAAGTGTCATCGCGATTGTTACTTTTGCTTTAACAAAAATCAGGATGATTATTCATTTTATGTGTCAAACCATAAGGATATAAATAAAGAACTTACAGAATTACTCGCTAGTGGTGTCACTCTGAAACATCTTGCTATAACAGGTGGTGAACCTTTATTACACAAGGAGGAGACGTTGCGATTCATCCAATTGGCCAACAAATTAACACCAGATACGTATACAAGACTATATACTGCAGGTGATCTTCTTGATGTAGAAACCTTAAATGGGTTAAAGGACTATGGACTGGATGAGATACGCTTTAGTATCAAGATGGAAGATTCGCCTCAAAAAATAAAGCATGTTTTGAGCAAAATTGCCTTATCAAAAGATTATGTTCCTAACGTTTTGGTTGAAATGCCGGTGATTCCAGGAACAATGGATAGGATGAAAGAATTGCTTCTCGAATTAGAAGAGCTTGATATTTTTGGTATTAATCTATTGGAATTTTGTTTTCCACTTGAAAATGCAAAAGCATTCCAAGAAAGAGAGTTGGAGCTTAAGAATCCACCATACGAAGTATTTTATAACTATTGGTATGCGGGTGGGTTAGCAGTTGCGAACAGTGAACAAATGTGTATGGAATTGGTTGAGTTTGCGATGGAAAAGAATTTAAAACTGGGTGTTCATTACTGCTCATTAGAAAATAAATTCACCGGACAAATTTATCAGCAAAACCACGATCATAAGCTTGGCGAGACCTATCTATTTTCCGAAAAGGATTATTTCCTGAAAACAGCAAAAGTATTTGGTAAGGATCAGAAAAAGATAAGGGAAATACTTGAACAGAATCAGATACCGTTTGTCATTAATTCAGAATACGATTATCTTCAATTCTCGATCAATGCAATCGAAAAGCTAGGAAAAAATAATGTGGATATTATTATTTCATCCAATGTTGTTGAATCTGAAGGTAATGACCAATTGATACGTGAAGTGAATATCCAATGGACCACTCCATTATTATTTGAGAAACAAGATGTTTAAAAGTACAGAAAAGAGGGGTCGAAATGACGCAAACGACAGTTCCCATCGAAGAGATTGTTAATATATTTTATGCAAGGAAATATGCCTATGACATTTTAAGAAGATTCTTCATTGAAGAGCCTTCAAGAGAATATTTAAAACCATTTGTTCAGAAAAACATGATTGATTTATTCCCTTATAAAGAGAATTCAGAAGAGATACAAGCAGGGATTCGGGATATAAAGGCTTATCTTTCCACCCATGATGTGATCAATATTGAGCGTCATTATCAAGAGCTTCATTGGGATTTTACAAGGATGTTTATCGGACCTTTCGAGGTGTCAACACCTCCATGGGAGTCCTCCTATGTTAGCAGGAATGGTTTGTTATTTCAGGAAACGACGATGAATGTAAGAAAGATCTATGAAAAATATGGAATTAATGTAAAAGACTTTAATATTGAGCCAGATGATCATATTGGTTTTGAACTGGATTTCATCTATCACATGAATGAGCTATGTTTCAAGGCTGCTGATCCCACGCAAGAGTGGGGCTTGCCTGAACTACAACAGTTACTAAAAGAACAAAAGAGTTTTATAGAGTCCCATCTGCTATTATTCGTTCCTGAGTTTAGCAAAAGGGTTATAAACGAAGCGAATACTGAATTTTTTTCTGGCTTAGCTAAAATTCTTCACCAATTTTTACTTATTGATTCAGAGGTTCTCAAGGATCTTTTGGACATAGATATTGTACTAGAGGAGGTAACATTGTGATTGATATCGTTGAAAAAATTATGGATTTCAAAATATCAAGAAGATCGTTCATTGGTTGGACTTCTGCTATTGCTGCAACGGTAACTATACCTGTTGGTAGAGGTCTGATTGCGAAAGCCGAACCTAATTTTGGCACAGAAGCGGTTGGTGGAGAAGGAATTTGGAAAACAGCTGCTTGTTGGCATAACTGTGGTGGGCGTTGTTTGAATAAAGTACTTGTGAAGGATGGAGTGGTTGTCCGTCAAAAAACAGATGATACCCATGAGGATAGCGCTGAATTCCCCCAACAAAGAGGTTGTTTACGTGGACGTTCACAGAGTCAGCAAATTTTTGGCGCAGACCGTCTTAAATATCCGATGAAGAGAAAGAACTGGAAACCTGGTGGCGGGAAAAAGGAACTTCGTGGGAAAGATGAATGGGTTCGAATTACTTGGGATGAAGCATTAGATTATGTAGCTAATGAGACAAAACGAATTGCAAAGACCTATGGAAATCAATCCATTTGGGGGGCAGGAGCCTATGGTGGCGATCATGTGAAAATGCTCTCAACGATTGGCGGCTGTACAACGGATTGGCGTACATCTTCTTATGGAGGTTGGTTAAAAACCAGTCCATATATTGGTTCTTCTGAAGGATATTCCGTTTCCCCGCTAAACGATCGATTTGATTTGCAGAATTCACAACTGATCATTTTATGGGGAGCAAATCCAGCGTGGAGTTCACCAGGAATGCCGATGAATAATTACTTAGCAGCAAAGAAGGCTGGCGCTAAATTTATTGTGATTGATCCTAAATACACGGATTCTGCCAATGTTTTTGATGCAGAATGGATTCCTGTTCGTCCAGGAACAGATGATGCTTTAATTTTGGCTATTATGAACGTACTAATAGAAGAAGATGATCCAAAGAATAACCCTTTCATAGATTGGGATGTTTTACACCGGTGTACAGTTGGCTTTGATGCGGACCATATGCCTGAAGGGGCAGATCCAAAGGATAACTTAAAAGATTACGTATTGGGGACATTTGATAGTCAACCAAAAAATCCAGAATGGGCTTCAGAGATTTGTGGTGTGGATGCGTCGACAATCCGTCAATTAGCTAGACAAATTGGGGGAACAGAAAGAGTTGCGTTATTGACTGGATGGGCATCTGCCCGTATTAACAATGCAGAAGCAGTCGTGCAAGCTTTCATGACCTTAGGCTATATGACAGGAAATATTGGCAGAAAAGGAAGAATGACAGGGTTATCTGTACACTCTTTTGCTGCTAATGGCGGTTTACCATTAGTGGTCGGTGGTGGAGATGGCTTGCCGGCAGTAACGAATCCGATTACAGACTGTTTTAATACCGCAGAAGCTTATACGGCCATTGATGAAGGGAAATACTTGAGTCCCGGTAAAGGTGAAAAACCTTTAAATATTAAAATGATTTATCATGAAAGTCAATCTATGAATGGAACGCTAGGCTTAACAAAAGGGATTGAAGTTCATAGAAACATGGAATTTGTGGTTTCAAATGCGTATGTGTTAACCACTCATGCTTTGTATTCAGATATCGTTCTCCCTGTTACAACTCAATGGGAGAGAGAGGGCGGACTACTTTCCGGTAACAAGGAAATGTTAATCGTTCATACGAAGATTATAGAACCTCTATATGAAGCAAAAAGCGATCAATGGATTGCCAAGGAATTAATTAAAAAGTTAGGGAAAGATCCTAGTAAAATCTATCCTATTAGTGAAAAACAGCAGTTCTTTAATAAATTAGTTGGTACAACCGTTATGAATGAGAATGGCGTTGATTATGAGCCGCTCTTGACGATTACGAATAAGGACATTAGTGATTGGGGCGTCCTTGGAGCACAGCAAAAAGGAAGAATCACGTTAAATGAGTTTATTAATAATGGAATCTATCAAGTAAAGCGCTCGAAGGATGATAACTTCGGATACATTGCCTATGAGGATTTTGTGAAAGACCCAGAAGCAAACCCATTAATGACGAATAGCGGTAAATTCGAAATCTATTCAGCATCATTGCATGAAGCCTCTAAAGGTGCTTGGACGGAAATCGCGCCAATTCCAAAATATGTCCCTAAAGTCAAAGGATATGAAGAAACATTTAAGGATTGGGGGAAAAAGAAGAAAGGGAAATATCCTTTCCAACTATTGAATCCTCATTACTTAAGACGCTCACATAGTACATTAGACAATGTACCGTACTTGAGAGAAGCATGGCCCAATGCCGTCTATTTAAATAAAGGTGACGCAAAAAGGCTGAATATTAGTCAAGATGACACGGTGCTCATTACGAGCGAATATGGTAAAACCTTGCGCCCTGCATTTATTACTGAAACCCTTATGCCAGGAGTCATATCACTACCCCATGGACCTTGGGTATCGATGGACGAAAACGATGAGATTGATAAAGCTGGAGCAGAAAATATTATTGCAGGTTCATTTGCAACGGGTCTTGGCACCGAAGGATATAATACACAAGTTGTTAATGTGGAAAAATGGACAGGCGAACAACTGGAAAAAGATTATAAACAGCCGCAAAGAGTCATTAATTATAAATAAGGATGAGGGGGGACAACTATATTATGGAACAAGTTGGATTTTATATAGATGTTAGTAAATGTGTGGGTTGTAAGACTTGTACAGTCGCTTGTAAGGATAAGAATAATTTAGAAGTGGGAAGAAACTTCCGAAGAGTTTATGATTTTGAAGAAGGCATTTTTCCAAAACCGTCTATTCACCATGTATCGATTTCGTGTAATCACTGTGATCAGCCCGCCTGCGTACAGGGCTGTCCAACGGGTGCCATGTTTAAACGATCAAAAGATGGAGTCGTTCTCGTCGATCATGATAAATGTGTGGGATGCCGATATTGTGAATGGAACTGTCCATATGGTGCTCCACAGTATGATGAAGAACTTGGAATGATGACAAAATGTGATACCTGTTTTGATCTAAGGGAAAATGGTGAGGAACCGGCTTGCGTAACTTCTTGTCCATTGCGTGCAATTGAGTTTGGGCCGATTGATGAATTACGAAAAAAATATGGTGTTAATGCCGATATTTCAGGTTTACCAAGCTCTTCCATAACAAAACCTAACCTAGTCATTGCTGTAAGAGGAGGGAACTGATATGCACGAATGGGCATTATTAATTATGACTGTATGTGTTCCAACAGCCGTTGGCGGATTCCTATTCCTCTGGCTGTTTCATAAAAAGATTACAAAAGCAGGCGAGGATTCCTATAAAGTTATGAAACTACCGATACTGACCCTTGCTGTTTTAAACCTTATTGGGTTGTTTGCTTCTTTCTTCCACTTAGGGACTCCAACCCATGCTTTGTACACCATTATGGGTTTTGGTCGCTCATGGATGAGCAATGAGATCGTCTTTACCGGTGCTTTCATTGGTTTGGCATGTATGACTGCCGGATTAACGATCTTACAAAAGAAAATAAACCCGATGCTTTTGTTGTTAACAAGTATCGTAGGGTTGATTGATGTTTACTGTATGGCTAGTATTTACACGGTAACTCGCGTAAATGGTTGGGACAGCATAAATACCTATCTCGTATTCTACGGAACTGTATTTACGCTAGGACCTATCATAGCAGCGAGTTTATTGGGAACCAACTTTAAAGGTGAGGCATTTAAGAGTATTGTTAAATGGGCGTTTGCGATAACCATTTTCGGATTAGGTATACAGGTGGTTGGAACAGCGATCTTCGCCGTCTCAACACCAGACATCCAACTGATCAATGGAATAACGGCGGTTGAAAAGCTTTCTACTTATGGAAACATGATTACTTTCCGCTGGGTGCTTGAAGCATTAGGATTAGCTTTACTTGGTTTCTTGGCATTGGCTTCGATGAAAAAGGTAAACTATTCTCTTATCTATCTAGCACTTGCAGTATTTTTTATTGGTGAAGGAATGAGTCGCTATCTGTTCTATGTAATCGGAGCTTAATTCGTTTTACTTTATGCGAATACATTCAGATAAAAACTAATTATTAGGTGAGGGTGAATGAGATGGGTCTATTGGGTAAATGGGTAGAGAGTCTTGATTATGAATATGAAATTTCAACGTCCTGTACTCGCCATCGGAGTCCACATTCCTCCTGTGAAAAGTGTATAGCTGTTTGCGAAGAAAAGGCAATCACACTAGTAAATAATAAGCCTGTTATTGAGAGGGATAAATGTAGCGAGTGTGGAAATTGTATTTCTGCTTGCTCCACCCAATCGATTTCAGGGATTTATCCGAAAAGAACAGTTATCAATAACCAACTTTTGATTACTCGAGAGCACACACCAACCGTGAAGGAACTGCTCGTGTTGCGCAAAAAAGGCGTTAAAGTGATTGTTAGTGAAGAACCTTCATTAAATGGGGCTTGGAAACATGTAGTGGAAGAAACGAATTCGATGTTGGATCAACTTGGTGAAGAGCCTTTCACTATTTCGAATAAGGCTATAGAAAAAGCGGAAGAATCCTATTCTAGAAGAGAACTCTTTTCTCTTTGGAAAAAGAGTAGCCAATCACTCATGGTGCAAGCAACCCCAGCGAAATGGAGGTTTACACACAGCGATCTAGATTTGGAAAAATATTACCCTGATTACCAATTCACAAGTATTGCTGTGGATCCAAATACATGCACATTATGTAAAGCCTGTAATATTCTTTGCGCTAAAAAGTGTCTGACCATATCGGAGACAAGCTTTATTGTGGCAACCCAATCTTGTTCCTCTTGTCAGCTATGTGCAGATATTTGTCCGGAGAAGGCTATCACGATTAAAGAACTTATATCGGCTGTTAACGACATTCATTACCCTATTCATAAGAAGCAATGCAGTGTATGTAACCAACCATACAACACATTGAGGGAAGATGATGAAAAGTGTGTCATGTGTAGTACTAAACGAGAAGGATATCTTTCTTCTAACTAAATTTAACATTTAGGGGTCAGTCCCCCAGTACACAAAAGCTTTAACGTACTTGGGGACTGACCCTTTTTTCCTATTACGACACCCGCACCAGAGGGAGAAGGCGCACAGCGTGCCATGAAATTGCGGATGCCGGGATCACTCCGGAACAGGTGGATTACATCAATGCTCATGGCACCTCAACCTATTATAATGATTTGTATGAAACATTAGCCATAAAGGAAGTATTTAAGGAGCATGCCTACAAGCTTTCTGTCAGTTCCACTAAATCCATGACGGGGCACTTGTTAGGTGCAACAGGTGCAATCAAAGCTATTTTTTCTGTATTAGCCATCAAGGATGGAATCCTCCCGCCAACCATTAACTATGAAACACCGTATGAAGAACTTGATTGAGACTACGTACCAAACGAGGCAAAGAAGAAAGACGTACAGGTGATCCTTTCCAACTCCCTGGGATTTGGCGGACACAATGCCACACAAATTTTTAAAAAGTTTATTGATGCCTGAACATTTAATCGTCATGATTAATTTTTAAGTAGGAAAAAGGAACAAGGTTATTTTTAAAACCTTATTCCATTTTTAATGGAAAACGTTTGGCTGAAAATGATTAGTTTTCTGGGGGTAATAAGCGAGAAGAATGTTTTTGTATTCAAACAATGATTAAACTTTGTTTATAATAGATAAATAGAATGAAAGTAAGTTAATAGACTGAAAATTTATTGTTATTTAAACATTCAATACTTTCTGTTGACTATTCCAAAAAGCGGGGTTAAGATAAAAGGGAAAACATTTGGCTAAAATTTGGCTAAAATTTGGCTGAATAGATTTGGCTTTTTGACGCCAAATAACTTAATAGATAATGAATGGGTGTGGTGCTTGGCAACTCGAAAAGAAATAGCCATTGCTATAAGTTAATGAGCCGGTTTATTGATGAACAAAAGGATGACTTGCCGACAGCGATGTTTATTGCCAGTGACGTCATGGCGATTTTGTAGAAACGGGGGATGGATCTCTATTTTTTACTTTTGAATGATTTGAAAGGGCTTACGATAATGATTGACACATTTAGGGTCATTCCCCCGGCACACTAAAGCTTTCAACAAAAATGGCAGATTTTCCGGATGAACATTTCAACCTGATTTATCAACATCGAATTTACAGAAGAATACGAAAAAGTCCTCTTAGAAGCCTGCAGTAATAGTTGCCCTTCCATCATAGAATACTTACGCTATATGTTTTTTTCACACAGCCAATAGAACTAAACCTCCATGGTATTACTACCGCTAGCCCACTCAATTTCCGGACTTGTTTCACAGATGTATCCGTAGCAACCTAATATTTTGTACGATAAAAAATCCAAAATATTCTGTTTGGTTTCTTCGGTGATGACATGTCCAGGTTTACGACCACGATTACCGTACACAAAGAAAGCTTTACCTTATTTCTTGTAGCCTTGGATCATACGGTTTACATGGTTTTTCGTACATCCAAGGGTGAAAGCAGCACTGTCCTGTTTACCGTCTGTTTCAACTAGTTTTTTATTAATTGTGTACTTTTGATTTTTATCCATAGTTAAGTTAACCTTTCTCATTTTGTCACCTTACAATTATCTTGAGGTTTTTTTATACATTATGAATATTAGGCATTAACCGGAGGTGAAGTAAGGTAACGAATCCAAGTTATATCTATTAAATAGAAGTAATGAGTTATTAAGAGATTTGAAGTTACCAAGAAAGGAGGTGGTGAAAGACTGTTTTGCCCTTTTAGTGTAAAAGAGAAGTTAGAACACTCAAGCTACTAAAGTAATGTAGAAAACAGAAAATAACAACTCTGAAAAAAAGAGGCTGAAAACAGAGAGCCACAACTCTAGAATAAATGAGGCTGAAAACGGAGGATCACATCTCCAGAATAATGTGTTATTTGTATTTTGTAGGAGGTCGAATAAAATGCAACATTACAAGAAAAGTACCAGTGCGATGGCTGTTATGAAAAGGGTTTCAAAAAAAACCCTGTCCGTTATCCTTCCGGTGCTGATGACCCTAACCCTGTTGCCTTTTTTTGCATTTGCGGATTCAGGTGCACAAACAACGATTGGTGGCAAAACAGTTGAGGAACTACAGACGCATATTAATGATCTATATTCAGATGAAACAATCGGCACAACCGGGCGTCTTCATAGGATGCAGGCCTTTATTCTGGAGCTTGCTCTACATGCGAAGCTTAAAAACCCGGACTTTAAAATTATTCCGCAGGACGGAATCGATCTGGCTTTTAAAGATGGCGTTTCTGCCAACGGAGTTGACGAGGGTATCCTTTCTTTAGTTGATGGTTGGGGAATTGAAGGGATGGTAGGAAACGGGCCCTTAACTACTCCAACTACAACCCAACAAAAATACATTGCGTTAAAGCAAGCAGGCATATATGTGTCCGATACTACTGTGGTTAATACCCAACAGCAGCTTGACAATTATTATGCCAGAGCCAATGCGTGGGGCATTATTCCGTATCCGCGTATTGGTGGGGAATTAGCTCAGAGTCTATTCCCCGGATGGCGCTGGGCTGTCAATGGGGATTACTTTTGGGTCGAAAATCCGACCACTATAGGCCTGAGTAGCAGAATAGACGGCACCAGAAATGTCAATAATCTGACTGACGCGAAAAACTACCTATACAATATCAACAGCCGACCTTATGATGCTTGGGACAAATGGGACGCTGAAGAAGCAGCAGTTGTTGCAGAAGGCGGAGAAGGTGATAGGGCTAGAATATATGACTCATACGGCAGTGGCTTACTGGTTCCTTCCGTAGGCGGCCAGTATAAACCGGTTGCTGGAGAAGACGGGGATCCCACTGATATTGATGGCGTGAAAGCGCTATATGGGGACGAATGGGACTGGTGGTGGAGACAAGCAGGTCTTAACGTCAATGACGGTAGAAAGACTTGGCTTGAAGCGCTCAGGAACTCAGACTATGATGTTATTTATATTGATTCGTTTTACAATCATAGGGCTTTTCCGGAAAACCAAACCCCTCTTACAAAAGAAGAGATCGATAGCCTTAAGGTTAAGTCCGACGGTGGCAGGCGGCAGGTCATCGCGTATTTGAGCATCGGCTCGGCGGAGCAGAATCGTTGGTACGCCCAGGATGAGTGGACAATGGCAGATCCTAATAATCCGAATACACCTAGGAGTATGAAAGCCGGCACAACAACCGGAAGCGGAGCCTCAAGAGTATATACTCCTGCCGAAGAAGGCACTCCGACGTGGCTGGCTTTCGGTTATGGCGGAAACTACACTGAAGAGGCCATAGTGCAATGGTGGGATCCGGCGTGGAGAGACATTATTATCAACGGCGACGGCCAATACAACCATAAGACTACCGGAGACAACACGTCTTCCATTGACAGAATCATAAACCAGGGATTTGACGGAGTGTATTTGGACAATGTAGGTGTCTATAGCAACAGTAGATGGCCATCATGGGAAACCTACTGGACTGCTAATGGAGGTATTCCCGGTGGATCCGTTTTATCCAAATTCACATTCACTTATAATGGTGCCGATGTCATTGATGGCTCCGTTCCAAACACGGAAAATGACGTTTGGAGTGCAGACACAAGTGTCTTGCCAAACCACACCAACACGATACCAGTTCCAAAGTTGAACCTACCTACTGGCATGATGGCAAATTGGGTCGTTACTGCCTCGCAGGATCCCGCCTACAAGGTGGGCGACGTAATCGTGAACCCATCCTCAATTATAGCTTGGAAGGGCATCACCTTCAAACTGAGGTTAGTAAACATTGAAGGAGTTTCATTGTCAACTAAAGCAATCGTTCGACATGATGGCGGAACATTGAATGTGGCTGTAAAAACAAATAATGCGGTTGACTTAACAGCTGTATCAGCTGAATTAGTGGATTCAAACGGAAATTCACTGAACCCAGCTATTTCCGCAAGTGGTGAGATTGTAAGCGATTCAGCAATATTGGGTCTTCAACTTCCATTTCATCTGCCGGTAGGAACTTATACAGTTAAAGTTACACTGGGTAATAACGAATTACAGGATATGTCTCAAACATTCAAAGTAAACCTGAAACCTATGAGTTTTGCTTTGATTCCTAAGAACCAAAATGTAAATATCGGTGACATGGTTACTTTCTCCGCAAAAGCTGCATATGGCGACGAAAACTACACGTATCAGTGGCAGCAGCTCGTTAAGGGCGCTTGGACGGATATTGCAAACACTAACAGTGGCGATTACACCGTAAAGGCAGCCCTTTCACTGGATAACACAACTTATCGATGCGTCATAAAAGACACCTCAGGAAATTCCATAACTTCTAAGGAAGTTACATTGAAAGTAAAGAAAAAATAGCAAATTTGTGAAAAGCTAACGAAAAAATCTGGTCCGAAATTGACTTCGGATCAGATCTTTTTACAATTATGGGCTTTAGCCTGTTGAGCACGCTTTTTGTGCGAAACAGATAACTTAGGTTGCAATCTAAGTTTATTAACTATATTAACTTGGGGAGGTTAGGAATTGAAAAAAGTATTCGGAGGGCTTGCGATCCTGTTAATCGTTTGCCTGGTGTTGTCAAGCTCATTGGATGCCGCAAGGGCGGAGTTCAGCTCGGTGAAGGCTCCCGGAAACGACATTGTATGGAATGGGGCGAATGATAGAGAAGTAGCAGCAGTTATTGATGCCGTTCAAAACGATACGCGCAAAAATGCTTCTGGCCCTAAAATAACATCCAATGCCCACAATTCGGAATTTCCAGGTATCTACTTTAACTGGGATTCCAAACAATCGGACAATGGCCACTTAAAGGTTCAGGCTTCGGTATTCGATAAGTTTGAAAGCTTCATTCTGACCGCGAAAACATCCAATTCATA
Source organism: Neobacillus sp. FSL H8-0543 (assembly GCF_038592905.1). Lineage (GTDB taxonomy): Bacteria > Bacillota > Bacilli > Bacillales > Cytobacillaceae > Neobacillus. Next base: position 4,933,480 of record NZ_CP151943.1, read on the forward strand.
CTGGGATTTCGAAATCGCGATCCAGCCTGGCCAGGAAATGACCGAAGATGATTGCTTTGTGTTCTTTATCCCAAAGATGAAGGAAGGCAAAAACATCAACATGGTATTTATTAGTGAGTTCAAACAAAAGTCGCTTGTGTTACAGGGGCTTAACTATACGGAGAATCCTGTTGATATTCCGAATCCGGACAGGGGCTTTTACAGACCCCAATCATATGTAATTCCGGTTGACGGTGGAACTCCAAGTTTTCCTAACTTAAAGGCCACCATAACAGGTACCACGGTCCCTGTCGATGCTAGCATCGTTTATATGGAATTTGACCTGAGAAACTTTTCGTCGAATGCCCCCCTCAATGGAAGACCCATTGGACCCTGGAGTGCTGCTGGTGCTACTCCGCCAGAATATGGAACAACTCAACCTATAACACCCGCTGCGCTTGATTATGTAAGGAAAGCACTTCAAAGGGTAAGAGATAGCGATGCTGTTGCCATTGTGAAATTTAGTTATGACGGAAGGGGCTATACTTATATTGATAGTGGAATTTATGACCAGGTCATTCACGATAGCGAACCAGGGGCGCCACAAGGTCGGGGTTGGTATGAAACAGGAATTCCTGAGGAATCTGATTTGAGTGGTATACCCGGTCACGAGGACAAAAACTGGGTACAATATCATCTTTGGCAGCTTGGAAATGTTTTCAGCGACTTCGAAGATAGCATAATGGCTGTTAAAGGGGGTATCTTTGGCCCATGGGGCGAAATGCACTCGTCATCATATGCCAGCACTCGGGAGGGTTACCATTGGCTTCTGAATGCGTTGCTGAACTATGTTCCCGATTCGCGTTCAATTTTAGTACATGCGGGCGGAGTCATGGCATGGCATAACGTTGAGTATGGTACTGATTATAGCTTTACTAATTTAATGCCGGCCCCGGCACGCGGAACACCGGCGCAACGTTTCGGTATGTTCAACGATAGTTATACGTACGGTTTGGACGGTGACTGGTATAATGACAATGGCTCGCTTTCCGAAGGGTATGCATTAATTGGAACTGGGGATCCGGATGATTTTGATCGTAACGTTGTTTTAACCTGGATGAGAAATCAAAATAACTTCTATGGCGGTGAAACAGTTGGGCCCGGTGCTGCCGATAATATCTATCCCAGATTTCCAAACGTTCTTTATGAATCTGCTTATGCTCAAACTACTCATTTGAATACAAGTTATAACCAAAACACTTATGCTCTTTGGGGTAATTTTGTTTATAATGAAGCAAACGTCACCGCACCGTTTACGCCTCCACACGATGGAGTGACTCGAACGGCAATCTTTGACCCGGTGTATGACGGCAGAAACGGAATGGAATATATGCGTGACAGATTGGGCTACCGGTTAGTGTTGCGTGAGGCTAATGCAAGTGAATGGGTAGTGCGGAATGGTACCCTGAGGTTCGAAGGGAAGATTCAAAACGTGGGCTTTGGTAATGTAGTAAACAAGAAAAATGTGTCGGTAATTCTGAAAGCCAAAGACGGTTCTAACACCTACACGGCACTTACGAACCTTGACGCAAGGGATTGGCGGCCAGATTTGGACAGCAGGGCAAGCAATACCGCTGCATACCGTGATTTGAACTTCTCAATTAAGATGAGCGCATTTGGTTCTGTGCCTGCTGGTGACTATGATATTTACTTGAAGATCAATGATCCTAAAGAAACTAGCACTAACAGGCGAAGTATACAGTTTGCGAATCACGATATTTGGAATACTTCCCTTGGAGCAAACTTAATTGGTTCGACGACAGTCAAGTAGACAATAGACTTGTTCGAGAACCCGGTTGGGTTCGCGAACAAGTCTTGCATTTTTTTTGGCCCAAAGCCCTCAAAACTGCTATTTTTATAAGATACAAAAATCATATAGTTAATTTGTAGGACGTCTCCCTTATTTCTGTTGGCGCAGGTATACACGAGGGGAGGCGTCTTTCCTGTCCAAAATTTGACAATATAAGGTCATTATACTTGTCAAATTTTGGACAGGAAATACCATCAAATTTCTGTAATTTAGGGCCACCAAAAACGATATAAGATAAAAAGAGTGTTTTTAGATAGTCGGGTTGAAAATTAATTATTTTTTGAACATTTTGTATTTTGTGTTGACTATTGAAATAACAAGGGTTAACATAATAGGGAAAACGTTTGGCTAAAAGTTTGGCTTCGAGTTTGATTTTTGGCTAATTAACTTGATAGAAAGTAATGAAAGGGTGTGAGTGCTTGGTAACTCTAAAAGAAATAGCGGATATAGTAGGAGTATCCATTTCAACTGTGTCAAGAGTTCTTAATAATGATACAAGTCGTTCAGTTGGCGAACAAACTAGAAAAAAAATATTAGAAGTGGCCGAAGAATTAGAATATCGGCCCAATGCATGGGCGCAGAAGCTGGTAAAAGGGAGCAGGGAAGGAAGCCAGACAATCGGGAAAATTGGCTGTATTATTTCTGTACCGTATGCTCAGTTTTCCTATCCTTATTTTACAGAAATTCTTAAAGGGATTGAATCTGCCCTATCAAAAAGGAAAAGTTCACTTTCTTTTGTACATACCATTGATGAACTGCGCGATCCTGAAGTGTTAAAAAAATTTATTACCGAAACAAAAGTAGACGGGATTATCCTTGTTGGAAGTATTATCCAGGACTTATACAAAATAATAAAAGATAATTCGAGAGCAGTTGTTGGAATTGATGTGAATGATGTGACCATCCCGACGGTGAGTACAGACCGTCAGCATGCCTCAAAGGCAGCGGTTGAGCATTTACTTTCAAAAGGGCACCAAAAAATTGGGTTTATTGGTGGTGTTGGCATATCGGGAGACATCACTAGAGAAAAACGTTTCAGAGGATATAGAGATGCACACCTTAATGCAGGAATAGAAATCAATCCAAACAGGATTATCAATGCGGAATGGCAGATCGAAAATTGCTATAAGTTAATGAGCCGGTTTATTGATGAACAAAAGGATGACTTACCGACAGCTATGTTTATTGCCAGTGATGTTATGGCCATATCGGCGATGCGGGCCGCCGCCGATAAGGGGTTGAAAATACCAGAAGATCTTGCATTTTTTGGCTTTGATAATATTGAAATTTCAAAATACACCGCGCCGCCACTATCCACCATCCATATCCCTAAAATTGAAATTGGCGAGATGGCTGCTAATGTGCTATTTGATTATATGGAAGAAAGATATGTGGTGCCAATGAGAATTCTTCTTCCTTATGAATTGTGTATTCGTCAATCAACTTAGTATGAACCACAGAAGCAATTGCTGCCCCAGATTACTTAATTTTAAAAAAAGCGGGAGTTTGAAGCGATTAATCTTTGACTAAATTGAAAGGGCTTTCATGCGCGATTAACTAGGATTCGTTCTGTCCAATCAGAACTTCCAATAAATAATAAATTTTTCTATTCAAAAGGGGGAAGTAGATGGTTGTGAATTTATCCCAAATCATTAGCGAATTGTAAGATAAATTTAAGGAGGAGATTTTGTGAGGTTAAAAAAGTCGTTCGCAGTCGTACTCTCATTTTTACTCATTATGTCAATTGTTACAGCTTGCAGCAGTAGCAGCTCTGGGGGAACTGATTCTGGAAAAATAACGTTAGTCATGTGGTCACATAAAGATACAGGGATTGAAGAAGCAGATAAACAATTGGTAAAGGCGTTTGAAGACTCACATCCGAATATCAAAATTAAGTTTCAAAACTTTCCTTATGATGAATACGTCAATAAGCTAAAAGCATCTTTTAGTGCCAGCAACGGTCCAGATCTTGCTGAAATGTTTGGAACCTGGGTGCCTCAGTACACTAAAAATGATTTATTGCTCGAGGTCCCTAATGGAGACCAATATAAAAATGATTTCTATGAAGCCCCGCTTGGCGGTTACTTAAAAGATGGAAAGGTTTATGGTGTTCCGCTTGAGTACAATATTGAGAACGGTTCCATGCTTGCTTATCCGGATATGTTCAAGGATGCCGGATTAGAGTATCCAAAAACTTGGGATGAATTAGTGGCAGCGGCTAAAAAATTGACGGTTATGGATGGAAAGAACATCAAGGTAAAAGGCTTTGATTTCACCTCTTATGACTCTGTCACTTTCTTGTTCTTATCGATGATTTTACAACAAGGTGGAGACTATTGGGATTCAAATGGCCATATAAACTTCCACTCACCTGAAGCGATCAAGGCTATGAATGAAATGGTTACATTGGCCAGGGATTATAAAGTGGCTGATTATAAAGAAATGAATTATGATTTGGATAGCTCTGACTACTTCTTTAAGGGAGAATCTGCGATGACGATGAGAGGTCCATGGGTCATCCCTGCTGCAGAAACCACTTATCAAGTTGAAAATTTTGATTATGCGCCGATCCCATCTTTCACTAGCAATCCGCCATCCTTCGCTTCTGAATCCGGATGGGGAATCGTTGGTAATAAGAAAACGAAGCATAAAGAAGCAGTACTTAAGTATCTGGAATTTGTAAGCCAACCTGAAAATGCATTGGCCTGGAATCTTGTTTCCCATACCGTTCCAGCCCAAAAATCTGTAGCACAAGGACCAGACTTTATTAAAGCTGCACCCATGATGGAAACGCCTCTTAGTGTCCTTGAATATGGAAAATACATTGGTCCAATTGGTGATCGTGACTACATGTGGGATGAAATAAACGCTGCATTCATCGAGATGTGTGAGAACAAGACTTCTGTCGAAGACGGCCTGAAAAAGCTTGAAACGAACATTAACAAGATGCTCGACGGACAATAATGAAGCGGCCCCCTTCCCAAGAAGGAGGGGGGCAATCATCCAAGAAAGGGGTTGAACTCGTGGAGGTAAAACAAGAAATAGTTAAGCCAGTGTCATATCGGTCCCAGTATAAAAAATCCAAAAGGAATAATCGTGAACTAAAATTCATTATCCTGTCCTTGACACCGATTCTGCTCCTTTTTGTTGTTTTCATGGTTATACCAATTATATGGGGGATCATTCTCTCTTTCTATCAATATGATCCTTTAGCAGACCATTCGCCCTTCATCGCACTGAAAAACTATACTGAATTATGGAAGGATCCAGTCTTTCTTGCCTCCTTGAAGGCGACATTAATTTTCGTGTTCGTTGCAGTACCAGCAAATATTTTGATCACACTGCCTATTGCAAGCATGATCAATAGAGTGAGAAATCGATTTGTAAGAAATACGTTTCGGACCCTGTTTTTCTTACCGGCTATTGCCCCGTTATCTGCTGCTTCATTAATTTGGTCTACCATGCTTCGAAGCGGAAATGATGGGCTGTTTAACATGATTTTAGCTTTTTTCGGTCACGCCAATGTCGGTTGGCTGACAGACGGGAAAATGGCGATGATTTCCGTTATTATTGTGACGCTTTGGGCAGATGTTGCCTATAACATTATTATTTTTATGGCTGGTTTGGATGCCATTCCAAAGGTATTTTATGAAGCAGCAGAACTGGACGGTGCCAATGGTTTTCAGAAATTCAGGCATATTACGCTGCCGTTGCTTCAAAGAACATCACTTTTTATTTTAATCATGACGGTCATTTCCTATTTCCAGATGTTTGCTCAATTCCAGATTATGACCAAAGGCGGTCCAGGCGGTGCGACCAATGTACTCTCCTTGAGCATATATAAAACTGCTTTCGGCTATTCGCGAATGGGGTATGCCTCCGCAATGGCCACGGTTTTGCTACTTATTATTCTACTCATCTCGCTCATTCAGCTCCGTGTTGGGAGAAGTCAATGGGAATATTAAGGAGGGTTGCTTCATGAGAAGGGGCAAAAAAATTAGTTTTCCATACATTTTAATGATCACTTTTCTAACCATCGCATCCTTCATAATGATCATCCCATATCTATGGATGGTGCTCTCCTCGCTAAAGGGGAATTTAGAGATTATTTCATCCACCTCTATTCTTCCTCATAAGGTTACATTTGAAGGGTATAAAACCGTTTTTCAAGATGCACCGTTTGTACGCTGGTTATTTAATAGTTTATTTACAGCCACGCTTATTACCGTTGCAACTGTATTTTCAAGTGCGCTATCAGGTTATATTTTTGCAAAGTTTCGGTTTGCCGGGAAACAAATGATCTTTCTTGTGGTGATTGCCACGATGATGATTCCACCACAAATTCTGATGATTCCTACGTATTTAATTATTTATAAATTAGGTTTGATCGATAATCTTTCGGCGGTGATTTTACCAAGCTTGGTCAGTGCGTTTGGTGTATTCCTGGCAAGGCAAGCCATTGAGGAACTGCCTTATGATTTGATAGAATCTGCCCGGATTGATGGGGCTGGTGAATTTTTTATTTTTAATCGAATCATTCTCCCTCTAGTCAGACCGATGTTATCCGCCTTAGCGATATTTACATTTATGGCTGCTTGGAATAACTATGTCTGGCCATTAATTGTCTTAAATGATGAAGAGAAAATGACTTTGCCTTTGGCGCTAGTCTTTTTTAACGGGTCACATGTGACCAACTATAATATCGTCATGTCCGCCTCAGTCCTAATCATGATTCCAGTGTTTATTGTATTCCTAATCTTCCAAAAGCAGTTCGTTAAGGGTCTGGCTTTAACGGGCTTCAAATAAGCCGTAATTAGGCGTTTCAAATAAATAAGATGAAATAGGAAAGGGAGATCATTATGTTGAAAGTAAGTATTATCGGTGCAGGCAGTGAGTTTACTCAAAACATCGTTGTGGATATTCTCACTATCAAGGGGTTGGACGAAGGAATCATCGCTCTTGTCGATCTTGATGCTGAGCGTTTGGATATCGCCCATCAGCTTGTTGAAAAAATCATCGAAAAGATAGGTAAAAAGTGGTCTGTCATTGGCTCGACTGACCGGAAAAAGGTAATTGCTGATTCGGATTTTGTCATCAATCAAATTGAAGTAGCGGGATTACATACTGTTAAGTTGGAATATGAAATTCCTCTAAAATATGGTGTGAAGCAGTGTATTGGAGATACATTAGGACCTGGGGGGTTGTTCAAAACATTGCGTACACTTCCGGCCTGGCTTGCCATTGTAAAGGATATTGAAGAACTTGCACCAAATGCGACCATACTAAACTATACAAACCCAATGTCAGCTGTCACCCTTGCCACAACGAAGGTGACAACTATCCCGGTTGTGGGTCTTTGCCACTCCATACAAAATACCTCTAACGATTTAGCAAGATATTTAGGCATTCCTTATGATGAATTGAAATGGAGAGCTGGCGGGATTAACCACATGTCATGGTTTGTTGAACTTACACATAATGGTAAGGATATGTATCCTGTTTTAAGAGAAAAAATGAAGGACGCTGACCTGCTTGCCCAGGATCCTGTTAAATTTGATGCCATGCAATACCTTGGGGCTTTTGTATCTGAGTCCAGCGGTCATTTCTCTGAGTATATTCCTTATTATCGTAAGAGACAGGATTTAATAGATAAGCACTGTAGTACTGGGTACAATGGAGGGACTGGATTTTATGCCAACAGTTGGCCAACATGGCGTAAAGAAAACGACGAGGAAATAAGAAGAAAGCTGACTGGTGAGGATGAAATTAAACTGGAATCCAGTGATGAATATGCAGCGGTGATTATTGAAGGTATGGTTAAAAATGAACCTAAAGTTATCTACGGGAATGTATTGAATCAAGGTTTAATTGAAAACTTGAAACCAGACGGTGTCGTAGAAGTGGCCTGCTTGGTTGACCGAAATGGGGTGCATCCAACCCGATTTGGCCGTTTGCCAGAGCATTTAGCGGCTTTATGCCGAACCAATCAGGCTTTCTTTGAGCTTGCGGTGGATGCTGCTCTAAACAAAGATAAAGAAATGGCGATGCACGCTTTGATGGTGGATCCACTGACTGCAGCTGTTTGTTCTTTAGGGGAAATAAAAGCCATGTTTGATGAATTATATGAAGCAGAACGTAGCTATATTGAGATTTAATATTAGAGAATTAGAGAAAAAATAGATTTCGAGACTATGATATTGATATCAACTTGGATTGGGTGATGGGAACAGTCATGTTCTCTTCACCCGAAATAAAGAAGCTTGGTGTAGCGACTAATACATGGAAGAAAACTTATGCGAAAGTTTTTGGAAATGATGGAGGGGTTATAGTGAGTCCAGTAGGAATAGTAGGAAATTTTAACTTAGACATCGTTATTGGTGGTCTAGAAGAACAGCCGAAATGGGATACTGAAGTAATGGCACAAGGCTTCGAAAAACGTGTTGCAGGAACTGCAGGATACATGGCCCTTGCCTTACATTCACTTGGGCTCCGACCCGTAATCATCTCTTCTGTCGGAGAAGACCAGGATGGTAGCTTTTTGCTGGAACAATTAGATCAGCTTGGTATTGAAACAGGTGGGATTGTTGGATTAAAGGGCAGTCAAACCCCCACGAGTTTTGTCATTGTCCATAAGAATGGTTCAAGAGCCATTGTCTCAGTATCTGGTGCCCACGATGAGTTCGGCATAGATATGTATAACGAAAAAAAGGATCTTTTAACAGACAACAAAGAGGTTGTTATTTGTGGGAATTTCTTACTCCCGAAATTTACAGTGGTAGATGCTTTAGAGGTTGCCATTGAGCAAAAAAGATTAGGAAAGAAAATCTACTTTGATCCATCATGGGACCCACATGGCTGGAAAGTTGAAACAAGAAAGAATACTTTAGAGCTTATAAAATATGTGGATGTTTGTTTATTAAATGAAACTGAGATTTGTCATTTAACAAATGAACTAGATTGGAAAAAAGCTGTTAATATTGTTGGCCAATATTGCGATGAAGTCGTTGTAAAACTTGGAGAAAAGGGAGCAGCTGTTTTTGTTGGAGGAGAATTACACACAGTAAAAGGATACACAGTGTCTGTCGTTGATACGACAGGAGCTGGAGATACTTTTGATATGGGGTATCTTTATGCTAGCCGAAAAGGTTGGTCATTTGAAAGAAGATTGGATTTTGCCAATAAAATCGCTTCTATTTTAATTTCTCAAAAGACAAGAGAAAAATATCCCCAATTATTAGAGACTTGAATTTAAAAATTTATGAAAAGAACTGGCAAAGTGTCTTTAATAAGCCCTCTTAAGGACAAAATGTATGAATTGAAACGGAAATGTATCTTTAATAAGCCCAGTTAATGACAATGAAAACCGTGATAGGCACTATTCACTTTGTGTTTTAAGATAACACAGCCAACGGTTTTAGACTCAAATAGTCCAAGGCCTGATTGACTTGGTCGATATCGTATATTTTTTTCTCAAGACAAAACTGAATGACCAAATCCCCAGTGTCACTGTTCGACAATAAGTAACCGGCTGAGCTCAAGAGCTTATCGGTTTCTTTTTTGTTTAACTGAAGTGCTAGAGCTAGAGCGATGATGGTAGTTTTTCCAGGTCGGTAGCTTGAATTGGATCGTATTTTTGAAAAATGTTTGCGGTCCATTCCAGCTCTTTTGTAGATTTCTGTGTCACTGGCACCATTTCTAAGTCCCCCCGTACACAAAAGCATTAACGTACTGGGGGACTGACCCCGTTTTTCCATTTTTTAGTTATTCATTGGAAAGATTGTCAATCGCCTGAACAGCTAATTCCAATGCTTTGATTCTTCTTTTTAAAAGTGTTTTTTGAGGACTACTTGCCTTTAACTTTGCATAAATGTTCTCAATGGATGGGAATAAACCAGTAAGAACAATACGAGCTTCTGCGAAATCTTCCTGTGTGTAAGGATGGGGTATTTGATTCCAAACGTATTCTAGCATGGCTAATCCTATGTAAAGAGCATTGAGTCGTTTCTTTAGTAAGGTAGTATTTGCTCCTTTCTGAGTCATCTGAGCCAGGGCTTTTTCGGATTTACTGATTGTCGATTGGAAGGATTTTATGGATTCCATTTTTTCTACACTTGAAACGTTTTCCATGTTATTGCTGCCCTCTCTTTGTCTCTGAATTATTTGCTTAACATCAAAAACTAATTGCTGGGCAGTTGGATGCCGCGCCAGTCGCTTACATCGCATTGGCCATATTCATTATCACCCACAGCAACTACACTGCCGTCCGATTTAAGACCGATGGTATGGGCACAACCCGCCGCAATCGCCACAATATCGTGCCAATCACTTACATTACATTGGCCATACTCATTCCAACCTACAGCCGCTACCGTACCGTCTGATTTAAGTCCGATGGTATGATTACTACCCGCCGCAATCGCCACTATACCGTCCCAGCTGTTTACATCGCATTGGTTATGTTTATTCTTACCTTCAGCCGTCACCGTACCGTCTGATTTAAGTCCGATGGTATGAAGATAACCCGCTGCAATCGCCACAATATCACACCAGCTGCTTACATTGCATTGGTGAAACCGATTATTGCCCACTGCCGTCACCGTGCCGTCCAATTTAAGACCAATAGTATGCCAGTCACCCGCCGATACCGCCATAATATCATGCCAGCCGCTTACATTGCATTCACCATCATTATTTCGGCCCACTGCTACCACTGTGCCATCCGATTTAAGCCCAATGGTACGACGCCAACCTGCCGCAACGGCTACAATATCGCGCCAGCCGTTTACATCGCATTGGTCATGCTTATTCCAACCCACAGCCGCTACAGTACGGTCAGATTTAAGACCGATTGTGTGAGCATTTCCCGTATTCATCGCCATATGAACATTGCCAGCCGCTACCCCCACAATATCGCGCCAGCCGCTTACATCACATTGGCCATATTTATTATCACCAATAGCCGTCACCGTGCCGTCCGATTTTAGTCCGATGGTATGACGACGACCCGCTGCTATGGTATCTTTCGGCCACCGCTTCACCTTTAGCACCGCTTCTTTCCGTGAAATGTAATCCATGTCTTACCTCCTTGAAAACAATTCAGATTCTATTTATAGGCATTCGGAATTTCACTATTCATTTTCCTCATTTCACTAATAAGTATATCAGTTTGGGGGATTAGGGTCAGTCCTTCGGTAGACTTAAGCTTTAACTAACTGAGGGACTGATCCCAATCTTTCAAAAATAAAGGAATCGGTGTGTTTTTGTTGAACTTACTTAATTAGGTGTTTGATTCTCAGAAAGGGCTGGATCAAGTTGAGGTGGTATAGAAATGTACATGATTATTTATTTACTGTTAGCGATTATTGGCGGGACTTTCATTGGCGTGCAAGCCGGAATCAATGGTGTGCTGGGAAAAAGGATTGGCATTATCGAAGGTAGTTTTGTTTCGTTTTTTATCGGTACAATTATTCTCTTATTACTTGCTATTTTCCTAGGGAAAGGAGATTTATTAAAAGTAACAACCGTTCCAAAATGGCAGCTAATTGGTGGAGCACTTGGAGTGGGATATGTAACAATTATGGTCGCTGTCGTACCAAAGATTGGAGTAGCTTCAGCGATTACGGCCGTCATTGTTGGACAGTTATTGATCAGTGTAACACTTGATCACTTTGGGTTCTTTATCAAACAACCGATACCCATTGATTGGTACCGCATTACGGGTTTAGTCCTTTTAGTTATCTCGTTGTTGTTGATATTTAAGGGGAACGGTAAGTGGTTTTGAGGGAGTGGGAAAATTGGCACATGATAAAATGATCGAAAAAATCCTACGTGTTAAGAGGTTATTGGTAAAATATTTACATAAAGAACCAAATTAATTTAGGAGGAGTTAAATATGGGATTACAGGTTGTAAGATTTGAAAAAGATAATAAAGAGCAGTGGGGAGTTGTATCAAATAATAAAATTCTTGTATTAAAGGATTCCTATTCTTCTTTAGCTCATTTTTTAGAAGAAGGTGTCGAAGCCGCTAGAAAATTAAAAGAACAAGGACAAGGTGAATTTCTTTTATTAAATGAAGTGACAATCTTAAGCCCTGTGACCAAACCAGCAAGAATTGTCTGTCAGGGTGCTAATTACTCATCTCATCGTGCTGAAGCTGGAATGGATGAAGCCCGGCCGCCATTTAATTTGTTTTTTAGTAAAGCAGATAGCACACTTTGTGGTCCATACTCGGAGATTATTCGTCCATCCCATGTTAAACTTTTAGACTATGAAATTGAGCTAGGGCTAGTTATTGGAACGGAGATTTCTTCATCGGTTGAAGTGACAGAAGAAAACCTTCATCAATATATTGCAGGGCTTGTCATTATGAATGATGTTTCTGCTCGAGATGTACAACTCTCTGAGGGGCAATTTTTAAAAGGGAAGAGCTACCGTACTTTTGGACCAACAGGGCCTTTTTTATACTTACTTGACAAGGAAGAGGTTCCACTCATTCATAATCTCGAATTAAATTTATGGGTAAATGATGAATTACGCCAATCGGCAAACACGAATCAATTATTATTCAAACCTTATGAAACTCTAACAGAGCTTTCAGAAATTATGGATCTTTCAAAAGGTGATTTGGTTATTACAGGTACAACTGGCGGAGTAGCACTAAGGCTTACACCAGAGACAATGGGACAACTATCAAGCCATGTGGTCTCTTACGCTGAGAAAGTAGATTTACTTCTTGAAAGTCAAATAAATAACGGTAGATATCTGAAAGATGGAGATGTTATTCGTTCTCAAATTAAGAGTAAAGATGGGAAAATTGACCTAGGTGAACAAGTTAATAAAGTGGTTTCTAGTAAAGTAGCCATTTCTTAAAATTGTATTTGTTCAATACGAGGGTGTCCCAAAAGTATAACTTTTAGGGGCACCACTTTTTTCTGGGTCTTTCTATAAAATTTGTCTGTTGATTTCTACTCTAGGCGCTTCGCTTTTTATTGAGCGATCCGGGGGGGGGCGAAGAAAGAAGGTTTCATCGACCGAAGTCGTAGTAGGACCGTTTGTTCGGTCGATAAGAGAAGGTTACATCGACCGAAAACGTAGTAGGACCGTTCGTTCGGTCGATGAGAGAAGGTTTCATCGACCGAAGTCGTAGTAGGACCATGCGTTCGGTCGATGAGAGAAGGTTTCATCGACCGAACTCGGAGTAGGACCGTTCGTTCGGTCGATGAGAGAAGGTTTCATCGACCGAAAACGTAGTAGGACCATGCGTTCGGTCGATGAGAGAAGGTTTCATCGACCGAAAACGTAGTAGGACCATGCGTTCGGTCGATGAGAGAAGGTTTCATCGACCGAAATCGTAGTAGGACCGTTCGTTCGGTCGATGAGAGAAGGTTCCATCGACCGAAATCGTAGTAGGACCATGCGTTCGGTCGATGAGAGAAGGTTTCATCGACCGAAAACGTAGTAGGACCATGCGTTCGGTCGATGAGAGAAGGTTTCATCGACCGAAAACGTAGTAGGACCGTTCGTTCGGTCGATGAGAGAAGGTTCCATCGACCGAAATCGTAGTAGGACCATGCGTTCGGTCGATGAGAGAAGGTTTCATCGACCGAAAAAGTAGTAGGACCGTTCGTTCGGTCGATGAAAGAAGGTCCCATCGACCGAAGTCGTAGTAGGACCGTGTGTTCGGTCGATGAAAGAAGGTTCCAACAACCGAAATCGGTGAATCGATTCCGAAGGCAACTGTGTCCCGAATCAAGGATGCATTCAGCGGGGAAATTACCTGCCTGATTTTTACGATTAGTATCCATTTTCTCACTAAACATCATACAAAAAAACTGAGTCAAAAGGGCCGTCAGTTAACGACCTTTTGACTCAGCATCAACCTCTTGTTCTTACATAACTGAACCTCTCATGACTAAAGTCACTAGTGTCCTCGGCTATCCCAAAAAAAATAAATTAATGCTTAACAGTCTCTATTCTTCTTGTGATATGCTTTGTCCCCCACTCATGCATTGCTTCCAAAATAGGCTTCAATGTCATTCCATACTCAGTTATTGAATACTCAACTTTTGGTGGGATTTGAGGATATACTTCCCGACTTATCAGCCCTTCTTCTTCTAATTCTCGTAATTGATTGGTTAGCATTTTGGGTGTAATACCTACTAGTGCTTTTTTTAATTCACCATATCGCATTGTACCCTCCGACATTAGAAATAATAAGATAGTTGGCTTCCATTTTCCAACTAGGATTGAAAGAGCACCTTGTAATTTACAGTGATTTGGTTGTATTTTCATGTTAACCTCCATTAGTATCTTTTTGTATACTATATCACTCTAAAGTGCATACTTACAAAATTAATTTTAATAATTTATAATGATTCTAATAGTTAAAAAAGGGGATGGAAATATGAAACTTCGTGAAATAAAAAAAATATGGACGGTAAACGAACAAAAAGTTAGTCCTATTCATACCGCTGGACCAGTTCTAGCTCCTGGAAATTGGATGGATTATGACCCGTTTTTATTATTAATGGAAGATAAATTTGAAAAAGGAGCATTTGATGTACATCCTCATCGTGGTATAGAGACCCTAACATATATCATCGATGGAAGAATTCAACATTATGACAATGCTACTGGTGCGGGAGGGATTCTAGAAAAGGGTGACCTGCAATTTATGACTGCCGGTAGAGGGGTTCTTCATAACGAATCACCACTTGATGGTGAAAAAGTTCATCTTCTTCAACTTTGGGTTAACTTACCAGGTAAATTTAAAATGGTAAAACCTCGTTATCAAAATATGCATGCAAAAGACATGCCTGTTCGTGAGGAGAATGGTGCTTTAATTAGGGTATATTCAGGTTCGTCAGGAGATATTGTATCAAATACACTGAATTACGCACCTGTTACATTTGTAGAAATCGTTTTAGAAAAAGGATCATCCGCTATTCAGGATCTTCCCGGTACTTATAATGGCTATATTTATGTATTAGAAGGAAGTGGCACATTCGGAGAAAATAAAGTCGAAGCAAAAAAAGGGCAAGCGATGTGGATTGGTTCTGCAGATGAAGAGAGTAGCAGTGGTATCCAGTTATTAGCAAACGAAAATTTACGACTTGTTCTGTTTGCAGGTGAGCCTATCAAAGAACCTGTAGTAGCATATGGACCTTTCGTAATGAATACAGAAGAAGAAATACGACAGGCATATCAGGATTATCATGCGGGTAAATTCGAAACTTTAGAAGATTAAGGAATTTACCGAAATAGTTATTCTGAATTTGATTATGGTCTAAGGGTCATTCCCCCGGTAAACTAAAGCTTTAGCACACCGAGGAATGACCCTAGTATTCTAAATTAAAGAACAAGGCGCCAGGCTCCATCCAGATATTGGATGATGTCTGGCGCCTTTATTATTTGTCAACCATCAGTGCTTCCTTTTATGAAGCAATATTTTAGGGTAGTTTCAACGTAAAATAGGCACTTAATTCAGTGGCAATGACCTAACTTGAATCATAATTTGTTGAAGAGAGTACACGTGGTATCTGCTGGTTTCATTTACGCAAAACGACAAA
Source organism: Neobacillus sp. FSL H8-0543 (assembly GCF_038592905.1). Classification (GTDB taxonomy): domain Bacteria; phylum Bacillota; class Bacilli; order Bacillales; family Cytobacillaceae; genus Neobacillus. The sequence goes on from NZ_CP151943.1 coordinate 4,948,898, forward strand.
TTACCTTCGTTCTACTCTCCTTTTAGGTGTCGGTTTAACCTGATTATTAAATAGAAAGGGGAGGAAAAAATGCATAATTTTCAAAATGACCTACAAATGTTGGGAATGGGTAATTACCAAGTTGGTGAAATGAATTATATGGATCCTCAGAACCAAGATATGCGCCAGTTTGGATTTGGCCGTTGTGGGGGATTTGGTCGTTGTGGAGGATTTGGTCGTTGTGGAGGCTTTCATCATTGCGGAGGATTTCACCGTTGCGGTTTTAGCTGTTTTAGCTGTTTCTCCTGCTTTAGCTGTTCCAACTGTTGGGGTTGGTAGTTTTTCAAAAAAATTTGGTTATTTTATGAATAGCAAGTGCTCCTGTATGAGTGTCACAGGGGCACTTCTTTTTTGGTTTGTCATAATGGACAAATAAAAGTACATAAAATGATAATGGATATTTAGGAATGATTAGAATGAAGGAGGAGCTGAATGACGAAACTTAACTCGTCCACACGTCTGAAGGTAAAAAGGGATACATTTTATTTACCTGATCAAGAAGGAGGTGCGTATTTTAGAAATAATAGAAGCTCATTCCGTATGAAAGGAGGTACAATCTATCAGTGGGTTGAAAAGCTGATGCCGATGTTCAATGGGGAGCAAACATTAGGTGCCTTGACAGAGGGTTTAACGCCACCGTATCGAAACAGGGTATATGAGATTGGAGAAACGTTGTACAAGAATGGTTTTGTTCGAGATGCCAGTCAAGATACTCCCCATCAATTAAAAGCAAAAGTGCTCGAAAAGTATGCGTCACAAATTGAATTTATTGAAAATTTTGTAGATTCTGGTGCGTACCGCTTACAAGAATACCGTCAGGCTAAAGTTCTGGCTGTTGGCTCTGGTCCCATGCTCGTTTCATTAGCTAGTGCATTAATCGAATCGGGACTTCCTAAATTCCATTTGATGATAACGGGATCAATACCTACAAATCGAATGCGGATCAATGAGCTGGTGAAGATTGCCAAAAAGGCTGACTCCGATATGGAGGTACAGGAGTTACCATTTGAAAAAGGGGGAGAAAGAAATTTTTGGAAAAAATCCATACAGCCCTATGATGCGATTCTGTATGTCTCGCAGGATGGAAATGTAAATGAACTAAGGAATCTTAATTTAGTTTGCAAAGAGGAAAGGAAGATATTTCTCCCCGCCATATATTTAGACCAAGTGGGGCTTGCAGGTCCATTGGTTCATCCGGAATCAGAGGGATGCTGGGAGTCCGCATGGCGTCGCATCCATCAATCGGCATTGCAAGATGATCGGCAGCTACAAACTTACTCTTCAACAGCCGGATCGATTCTGGCGAATATCACTGTATTCGAATTTTTCAAAAAGGCTACAGGTATTACAGGTTCAAATCAGAGTAATCAAATTTATCTGCTTAATCTTGAAACACTGGAAGGCGACTGGTTATCATTCATCATCCATCCGTTGGCTACATCTAGAAGTGTTACGCCTAGACTGGTTGAAAATCTTGAAGTAAGGCTCAATCAGGAATCGGACAGAAAAGACCAGCCGAGTAACCTTTTGGAATATTTCAGTCTGTTAACTTCCGAAGAGATTGGGATTTTCCATACGTGGGAGGAACGTGATTTGACACAGCTTCCTCTTTCACAATGCTATGTTCAAGCAGCTAACATAGTGTCCGATGGACCGGTAGAACTTCTGCCAGAAGTTGTCTGTGCCGGTCTAACACATGAGGAAGCAAAAAGAGAGGCCGGTCTGACGGGCATTGAAATGTATGTTTCACAAATGATTGATTCGAATGTTGTGGAATTCAGAAATCAGAAAGATCATGTGGGTGCAAACATACCAGAGGGATTTATCGGCATCGGTGCAGGGGAAACAATCGAAGAGGCTGTTTGTCGAGGGCTGCAAGTATTTTTAGATGAGGAATTGAGAAAAAGAAAGGTTGATCAACTGAACAAGATTTTTCATGTACAGCTAGGATCAATCGAAGATCGCCACTGCAGAGTTTATTTAAATGGCCTGACTACCTTGAATGGTTCTCCGACAATCGGACTGAAAGAGGATATACTGGGCTTCCCCGTAATAGGGGTATGGTCGAATGGCCGTTGGTACACTAGGTCAGGTTTAAATAGAACGTTGGCCTTACGAAATGCATTACAACTAGCGCTTTTGGATACTCAAAGCCAGGTGAATTCCAAAGTTAGGCAAGACATGGAATCAGTGGTTTTTCTTGAAAAAAAGGAAACCCAGCTCGAAATCCCCTTTGGTGATGAAATGACCCAATTGGAACTATTACAGTCTTCCATTCAGGTTCTGAACCAAAATAGCAAAAGGCTGTTCGTTTATGATCTTGCGTTCGAACCTTTTTTAACACAGGAACTGGCAGGGGTGTTTGGAGTGCAGGTACGAGAGGAGGGATCCTAATGACTGCCAATATTCTAATTGTCGGACAGGGGTTATTAGCGGATATTGTCTATAATCAATTGTCTGTTAATTATCTTGTAAAGCGTCAAAAAATAGTAGAAGTGGTTTCAATAGAAACAGAATTAGCTTTGGTGCTGCACGATGCCTGGCATCCATCGGTTCTTCAAAAAGCGGAAAAAAGATTCAGGGCCAAAGGTATTCCGTGGCTTCGGGGTTTCGTTTCGTTTGGGGAGGGAATTATTGGTCCCTTCGTACGTCCATATACACCAGGATGTTCTCACTGTGCTGACATGCGGCGCATGATAGCCAGTCCCGATCGTCAAGAAATGTGGAAGTTGCAGGGGAGAATGGCAGCCAGAGAAGGTGTACTGCGAGATGCTTGGGCATCAAGAACAGCACTATTTCAAATGGCAACCTTGATAGGTAACGAAGTGCAGAGAATTTTTCAAGGACAATCCAGTCATTTAGAAGAAAGAGTGTTTATTACAAACTTAAGAACGTTAACGAACTCTAGTCATCTTTTCTTACCTGACCCATTGTGCCCGATGTGCAGTTCATTACCTGATGACAGAGCAGAATTAGCTCAAATTAGGTTAGAATCTAGTCCTAAAATAACTGGTGGTGGTTATCGCTGCCGTTCGATGGATGAATTAAAGACAGTGCTAGTCAAAGATTATCTCGATTATCGTACTGGTGTCATGAATGGGAAAATGCAGGATTTCACGTTGCCATTTGCTGATGTTTTAGTGAACATGCCACTGTTTGGAGCGGATGAGGGAGTAGGAGGAAGGTCTAATTCGTATGAAATGAGTGAGCTAACAGCCATTTTGGAAGGTTTGGAGCGATATTGCGGAGTTGAACCTCGAGGCAAAAGGAAGGTTGTACGTGATAGTTATCATAATCTAGAGAATACAGCACTAAATCCTGAATGCGTAGGTTTACATGAAAAGAATCAATATGAAAAGCCTCATTTTCCGTTTAAACGGTTTCATCCTGATGAACCAATGAATTGGGTCTGGGGCTATTCGTTCTTACAAGAACGTCCTATTCTGATTCCGGAGTTACTCGCCTATTACAGTTTGGGCTGTGAGGAAGGCTTTGTTTATGAAACCTCCAACGGATGTGCAATAGGGGGTAGTTTAGAGGAAGCCATTTTTCATGCAATTATGGAGGTCGTCGAACGAGATTCATTCTTGTTAACCTGGTATGCCAGGCTCCCTCTCCCGCGTCTTGATCTTAGTTCTGCTAACGATAAAGAAATACAGCTGATGGTCGACCGTATACGTGAGGTGGCGGGATACGACCTTTATTTTTATAATTCAACAATGGAACATGAGATTCCAAGCGTTTGGGCAGTGGCCAAAAACAGAAAATCCAAGGGTTTAAATCTCATTTGTGCTGCCGGAGCTAACCCTGATCCTATAAGGGCTGTAAAAAGCACGATTTACGAGCTTGCGGGAATGATGTTTATGCATGACGAAAAATTGGAGGACAACCGACAGAAATATGAGGCGATGTTACAAGATCCGTTCGCTGTAGGTACCATGGAGGATCATGGCATGCTATATGGTCTGCGAGAAGCAGAGGAACGACTGAATTTTTTATTGGATGATCAACGTCCTTTACGTACGTTTGCTGAGGAATTTAAGCAGCCGCCGGCAAATACTGATTTGAAGGATGATCTTCAGAATATTCTTAATAGGTTCCGACGTTTAAACCTTGAAGTCATCGTAGTTGACCAAACAACACCTATAACGAAACGGAACGGATTATTCTGTGTAAAGGTATTGATTCCTGGAATGCTACCGATAACATTTGGACATCACCTTACCCGGGTGAATGGGCTGGAGAGGGTACTCAAGGTACCCATGCAACTAGGGTTTACGAAGGTGCCATTATCGTATGAACAGCTTAATCCCTATCCCCATCCGTTCCCATAATTGAAGAGTAGGAGGACTTAAGATTGGAGCTGGACACATTTCTACACGATCTACATTTTGATACGGATAAAATTTTTCCGCCGGATTGGCAGGTGGACTGGGAAGACGCACCACTTCCCTATAAACTATACCGCGGCTTACCAGAGATTCCCCTTTCCGCAGAAGTACCATTAACACTCAAGAAACGAGAAGCTCATCTAAACCCGAACCTAGATGAGCTTGGTTATTTTTTATGGTATGTATACGGGCTTACACAATACTCTCAATCACCACTAAACGAGGAAACCATATACTTCGCTCAGTCTTTACGGAGATTTGTTCCATCTGGAGGAGCGATGTATCCCAATGAATTATATGTGTATATAAATCTAGAAGATATTCCAAAGGGAATTTACCATTACGATGTGGCACATCATCGTCTCATTTTGTTGCGAGAAGGAAATTACGATAGCTATATATCCAGAAGCCTTGAAAATAGCTATAAGGTTACCGAGAGTTTTTGTACCGTTTTCGTCTCGACAGTTTTTTGGAAAAATTTTTATAAATACCATAATTTTTCCTACAGGCTCCAAGGATTAGATGCAGGTGTGTTAATTGGACAATCGTTAGAGGTCGCCAATCGGATGGGATTCTCTTCACGGGTCTGCTATCAATTTCTTGATCGATCTATCAATCATTTGTTAGGACTATCCGAACAGGTTGAAAGTGTATATGCGGTTATCCCATTAGGTATGAATCAATCTATCGATTGTGTTGATGATGATTATAATAGAAAAAAAATGGTTTCTGCAGCTGAATTATGCCAAGAAGTGCCATTGTTGAATCATATGACTTATAACCGTTCAAAGAGAGTCATTGATTATCCGATGCTGAGAAAACTTAATGAAGCATCCATGTTCGAAACAACACAGTCATTTGTAAAGATAAAGAAAAAGACCAGTGTAAAACCTACTTTAGGTACAGAGATGATCTTGATGCCATTTACAGAGAGCTTTTCGTACGATCTCGCATCCGTTTGCAGAAAGCGGTATTCTCCTGAAAATGATTTTATGATAGGAAAAGTGAGCCAAACCCAACTATCCACTTTGTTAAATGAGATATTTTCCTTCTCGTATCAGAATGACCTTGATGACACACAGGGGAATGTTGAGACTCGTGTTTCCTTGTATGGCAGTTTTTATAATGTGGAGGGAGTTCCAAATGGGGCCTACGCTTATGACAATAGCGCTCATGCGCTTCGAAGAATAACCGAAGGGGATTACCGACATTTTTTACAATTAGGATTAACAATGCCCAATGTAAATCTGTATCAAGTTCCGCTTTGTATGCATGTCGTTGGAGACAGGGATCACCTCAAAGAAGAATTAGGGTATAGAGGATACCGCATTCAACAGATGGAAGCAGGCATCCTCGTCCAACGAATGCTCTTGGTGTCGTGTGCCTTAGGGATGGGGGGGCATCCACTGCTAGGATTCGATGCAAACCAATGTGATGAACTATACAGGATTTATTCGAAAGGAAAAACCAGCTTGATCCAAATTCCGGTAGGTCCACACCGTCCACGCGCCTGGTTAAAAGGGAGTTTGATTAGCTGAATTTTAGTGTCACACCCCGAAAATCTGGTTTAACAGGATTGTTCCGCATGGATTAGAAATCAGTTGACAGGTATCAAATAAATATAAATATTTGGAAATCCCTAATGGGATTTCTTTTAGTTTTTCTTGTATTTTTGCAACAAAGGAACATATTTAGTGTTAGTCTTCTTTTGTGCCATCTTAGTCATAAAGATTTGTATCATCAAAATATGGTTGAATGAATTGAATGAAATCTATATGACACAGTTTTTTCAAGAGCGAACTAAAAAGTATTTGAATACAGTCACGCAAATGACAGCTCCGCCATACTTCAGTGCCACCACGGACAATAAATAGTGGCAACCCTGTCATCTTTCCCCTTTTAAAACCAATAGCCAAACATTTTCCTTAGAATATGAAATATTGTATTTGTAAATTCTAAAAAATTAGAATTTTTTCGTAAAACATAGTTGACAGGTAGGATTAATTGGATTAAAGTATAATTAAATTACATACCCCATAACAATCTAATATGAGTTCCTAACGCTGTTCGGACAACCGAAGGCCCTTGACTATTACACTTAAATAGTTTAGGGCCTTTTTTTATCAAAAAAGACAGATAAGAACCTAAATATATTCTTTAATATGAAATTATTTAAGAATATATAATGCCGATTTAAGCCGATCAAATTACTGAAGGTCACTTTTTCCAATTAAGTATGCCAAAGAAGGGAGTGATGAATATTTTATTTCAGAAATTATTATCAAATTAAAAAATTGCTTAAAGGAGAAATAATAAATGAATCAAATTTTATCTAATCATGAGGTTGAAGAACTGTTAACAAGCTCTCCATATCATCAATTTTTAGGCGTCCATCTAGTTGAGTCCAATGAAAATTCTCTTACGATTTGTCTTCCATTTAAAAATACTTTTATTACTGGTGAGGATGGTTATATACATGGTGGAATAATAGCGACAATTATTGATATTGCTGGGTATTTTGCTATCTTTCAACGGCTAAATCAACCTAACCCAACTATAGATTTGCGTGTTGATTACTTGCGAGTTGCAAGGAAAGAGGATTTGTATGCAAAAGCTTCGGTCGTGAAAATTGGTAAATCTGTAAGTGTTGCTGACGTTGTCGTAACTAACAAAGAAGGTAAACAGATTGCCATTGGCAGAGGTCTTTTTAACACTAAACAAATATAAATAAGTAAAAGGAGGATGTGTTGATATAATGGGGATTTATAATTTCGCAACTATTATCCATGAATCAGCGAGAAGGTTTCCTTTCAAAACGGCCCTCATTACAAATGAAAAAACATTAAGTTACGTTGAGTTAAGAGACCGTGTTAATCAAGCTGGAAATTTATTTTTAGGATTAGGTGTAAAACCAGGGGCAAGAGTAGCTGTCCTTTTTCCAAATGATTTTCGTTTCTTAGAAATTTGTTTTGGACTCATGTCCATTGGGGCTGTACCTATACCAATGAATGCAAAACAAGGTATTGAAACTCTTGCATATATAGTCGGGGATAGTGGGAGTCAAGTTCTTGTCTATCATACTTCTTTTAAAAAGAAAGTTGAGGGAATTGATCAGGTTACGAATATACCAATAAAAGTTGTTGCTGCAGATTTAAATGATTCAATAGCCAATTATTCTTATGATGAACTACTAAAAAATCAATCTAGTGAATTAACTATTTATTCTGCAAAAGAGGATGAACTGTGCTTTCTACCTTATACATCTGGTTCCACGGGTAATCCAAAAGGATGCAAGCTTACCCATCAAGGACAATATTGGAATGTCAAGGCTACTTCTGAGGTAAAGGGTATAAATGATACAGACCGTATTCTCATAGCTTTGCCTCTTTACCATAAGAATGCGATGGCTATGATGAAAATGATATTTTTCAAAGGATCATCTGCTGTTATTCTGCCGAAAGTAGATCCAGAGTCTATATTACATTCTATTGAGACTTATCGATGCACGTTCATGACTGGAGTTCCAGCCCTATATCGGATGCTAGTCAATCAAATTAGTGCGAATGAGGATCAGCGATACGATTTAAAATCGCTTCGATTTGTTTTTTGTGGCTCATCAGATGCACCAGTTGAGCTATTAGACGAGATTCGTCAAAGAATGGGAATCGAGGTCTACGAAGGATACGGTTTAACTGAAGGTGGTCCAATGGTTACTGCTTCTCGAAAAGGAGAACAACGTCACGGTTCCGCAGGAAAACCCGTACCAGGTTGTTCAGTTAAAATTGTCAACGAAGATGGAATACCAGTAAAACTTCGCGAAGTTGGTGAACTTTGGGTTAATAATCCTGGAGTAACAAAAGGATACTGGAATCTTCCAGAAGTATCTGCTAAACGAATCACGTCTGACGGATGGTTAAAAACAGGCGATGCAGCTTGGGAAGATGAAGATGGTTTCATATATATTGTTGGTCGGAAGGATGACATGATTAATATCGGTGGTGAGAATGCTTATCCAAAAGAAATTGAAAATATTCTTTTGAAGCATCCAAATATTAAGGACGTATGTGTTCTTCCAATACCTCATGATGTAAAAGGGCAGGTACCGATTGCATTCATTGTTTCTAATGATGGGCAACAGTTAGAATTCGAGGAGGTAAGGGACTTTTTCATTTCAATTGGACCTGCCTACTCACATCCTAGGAAAATATTTTTTCTAGATGCCTTGCCACTCACAGGACCTGGAAAAGTAGACCGAACTCAGCTTAAGAATACATTAAATACATATTTAGTAGAAGGGATGAAGTGAAAATGAAAGCAGCACTTATTGTTAAACACGGAGATAGAGAGAATTTAATTGTTGGAGATTATCCTAAACCAGAAGTAGGAGAAAACGAAGTCGTAGTAAAGGTTGTAGCTGTGTCTCTTAATCATCTGGATATATTCGTAAGAAGAGGTATTCCTGGTAGAACGCTTCCGCTTCCGCATATTTCTGGCGGAGATGTTTCGGGGGTTGTGCAAAAGATTGGTGCAAATGTTACAAATGTGAAAGTAGGAGATAGAGTACTAGTTGATCCTCATATTCAAGGACATGGCGCTTTAGGTGAAGATTTAACTGGAGGATTAGCGGAATACGTAAAAATTCCTGCTGAAAACCTCATTCATTTGCCAGAGGAAGTTTCTTTTGAAGAAGCCGCTGCCTTACCAATCGCATATGGAACGGCATTAAGAATGCTTATTACAAGAGGAAAACTTCAAGTCAATGAAACGATTGTTATTCTCGGTGCCAGTGGAGGAGTTGGAAATGCGGCAGTATTAATTGCTAAACTTGCAGGTGCAAAAGTGATTGCTGCAGCAGGTTCGGATGAGAAACTCGAAAGATTAAAAGATTTGGGAGCCGATTATGTAATTAATTATAACGATGTTGACTTTGCTAAAGAGGTTTGGAAATTAACAGGAAAGAAAGGTGCAGATGTCATTGTTGATTACACAGGGAAAGCGACTTGGCCTAAGAGTATCCTCGCAACGAGGAATGGTGGAAGAATTCTTACATGTGGAGCAACTACTGGATTTGATGCAGTAACAGATTTACGTTATGTTTGGACACGTGAAATCTCAATACTGGGTTCGAATGGTTGGGAAAGAAAAGATTTGGAAATTCTTTTAGATTTAGTTAAGAGTAAAAAGTTAAAACCAATTATTGATAGGGTTCTTCCTATTGAAGACATTAAAGAAGCTCATCGTCTAATTGAGGAACGTGAAATCTTTGGAAAGATTATTATTAAACCATAAATCATACTAAAACAATATGATTAATTAGTTTAAATTTTTATAACTGATTTAGACTAATTAATCTATTTAAAAGAGATCGAGGTGACTAGCGTGTGCGTAATTGGAAAATATCAGGCCTCCAAATATTAACCGTTCTTCTTTTTTTAGGGCTGTGTGAGGTTGTCGTTCGATTAGAATTTGTATCAGATCTTTATTTAGCAGCACCGAGTAATGTAGTAGTATCTTTTTTTGATTTAATAGTAGAAGAGAATTTGAGTAGGCACTTTTTTATCACGTTTATGGAGTTTTTTGTAGGTTTTACCATTGCAAGTCTCACTGGAATCAGTTTTGGCCTATTTATGGCTATCTCTAAAAAAGCAGAAATCTTTTTTACTCCTTTTTTATCGGCCCTAATGGCTGTACCAAAAGCAGCCATTATCCCTCTATTAATTCTATGGTTGGGAATGGGCTTCTCGAACAAGGTTGTTGTGGTATTTATCGCTTCTTTCTTTCTAATCACTTTTAATACGCTAACAGGTGTGAAATCGACGGCAGAAAATCATATAAAGGTCGCTCGTGTTTTTGAAGCATCGTATAGCCAATTAGTTAAAAAGGTATTAATTCCTTCTGCTGTTCCGTCTATTTTTACTGGGCTTCGTGTTGCCGCAACAGTTGGGCTTGTGACAGCTCTTTTTGCAGAAATGTTCGCTTCTAAAGAAGGATTAGGGTATCTTTTGACTTTGGCCGTTCAATTTTATGACACTGCACAATTATTTGCCATTATTTTCATTGTTACCATCCTATCGGTTTTAATCACAGGGGGTATTGATTTGATAGAAAGAAAAGTATTTACTAAATGGAGATATTTGGAGGATAAAAAAATATGAAATCAAATAAAAGATCATCATTTATTGTCGTATTCATTTTTCTAACTTTGTCGGTTTTATTGGCTGCTTGTTCAAGTCAAGGTTCAAATGCAAGCACTAATCCAAAAGAGGAGAATGAATTAGAAAAAGTGAATTATGCAGCTTTTGATGGATTAAATGGAATGGCGGTTAGATTTGGTGCAGAAAAGGGCTTTTTTGAAGATGAAGGAATTGATGTTGAATTTGTAGTAACGAAGGATGAAGTTGCCTCCTTAACGAGCGGTGATGTAGATTTCGCAGATGCCAATACGACAAGAATTGTTGTTGGTGGAGGAAAAGGTGCTCCTATTAAAATAGTGGGATCTATGTTCCGTACGAAAGGCCCGTTCTACTTAATTGCTAAGTCTGATATTAAATCGGTTGAAGACCTAAAAGGAAAAAATGTTGGAGTGGGCATAGCTGGTTCAGGTATGGATGTATACACAAGAACGATATTAGCTAAACACGGTTTAACCGAAGATGATGTTCATTTAATCAATAATGGAACATACCAGCAAGCATACGCGACACTCGAAACTGGTCAAGTGGATGCAACTCTTATTCATGAACCATTTGTCACTTTAGGGGAAACAACAGGTGTGGCTCATTTACTTGCACAGGGATGGAAATATTTACCCGAATTCCACACAGGTGTTCTTGCAAGTAACGATAAATTTATTAAAGAGAAGCCAGAAACTTTGAAAAAGGTATTAAAAGCTTATTTACGTTCACAAGAATATGCCAAGGCAAATCAAGATGAATATATTGACTATGTTGTTAAACATGTAGACATTGAACCAGAGGTGTTAAAGAGTGCTTTAGATCGGGAAGAGATTCTTTGGGAAAATGACTTGAACATTGATGTTGATCGAATTGAAAAATCTCAGGATTTACAATATGAACTAGGATTTCAAGAAGAAAAATATGATATTAAATCACTCGTTAATGATAAATTTATTCCAAAAAAATAGGAGGAAATATTTATGAGTGTTTTTGAGATTGAGAATGTTTCCAAAACCTATAATGGTGGTACACATGCTTTAAATCATATCAACTTAAGTATTCAAAAAAATGAATTTGTCTGCTTCTTAGGTCCAAGTGGTTGTGGGAAAAGTACCCTCCTTGAGTTACTCGCTGGTCTTGAAAAACCATCTGAAGGCAATATTTTTTTTAAAGAGCAATCTTTAAACAATCCAAGTAGAAAAATAGGTTTTATTTTTCAGGATGCATCTCTTTATCCATGGAGAACGATTCAAAAAAATGTAGAAATCGGTATGGAGATAAGTGATGTGAAAAAAATTGAAAGAAAAGAACGTGCGAAGTATTACATTGACCTAGTGGGTTTGCAAGGATTCGGAGAAAAATATCCACATCAACTTTCAGGAGGGATGCGACAACGAGCGGGCATTGCAAGAGCCTTAGCAAATAAACCTGAGGTGCTTTTAATGGATGAACCGTTTGGTGCAGTTGATCACCTTACAAGGCTTCAACTGCAAACAGATTTACTAGATATATGGGAAAAGGAAAAAATGACGGTCGTTTTTGTGACACATGATGTATCAGAAGCTGTCTATTTAGCTGATCGAATCATATTATTTTCACCGAGACCTGGAATGATTAAAGAAATATTTAATGTAAAAGAAAGACGTCCACGGAATCGTAAAAACGCTGCATTAATCAGTATTCAAAACGACATTTATGCAAGTCTTCAAGACTTCGAGATAAATCAGGGAGTAGAATTCTATATTTAATAGGGAAAGGAGGAATTGTTATTAAAATCGTATTTGATCACATCATGCATTATGTTGAAGACCCTTTAGAAATTTCAGGAAAAATTAAACAGTACGGACTTCATAATTCTATAGGTGGTGAACATGAACGGGGAGGAACCTTTAATACATTAACTCATTTTGGACTTAGTTATATTGAATTCTTAGGGATAAAAGATAGAGAGAAATTTATTCATCAACAATCAGAAATTTTTGAGTATAGTCCTATGGCGACGATTAATCAAAATTTAGGAAAACAGGGATTTGTTCGATTTGCAATACGAACAAACAATTTACAAGACATCGCTGACAGGTTAACTCAAAAAGGGATTAAGATTGACGGGCCTACACCATTGAGTCGAAAAACGCCGGAAGGTAAGGTGTTAAGTTGGAAATTATTATATGCAGGAAGTTCATTATCTGAACTAGCATTGCCGTTCTTCATTGATTGGGAACAAGATGATGAAGAAAGAAAAACATATTTATTTGAGAATAACCTTTTATCTCCCCATTCTAAAGGTGCTTTGTCTCTTGAGTACGTTGCTTTTGCGGTTAAAGACTTCTCAACTTCATACGATTTGTGGAAAGAGTGGTTCGGATTAGAAGCAGGCGAGAATTATCGTGATGAAGAATGGAATGCAGAGGTTCGTACATTAAAACTAAATGGAGGAAATCTTTTATTTGCAAAGCCATTAGGGCAAGGATTTGTGAATGAAGTCATTCAAAATCGTGGATCCTCTCCTTTCATGGTTGGTTTACTTGGTGCAAAGGAAAAGGCTGATATCCATTTAAACGGTGGGATTTATCGTTTTTTGTAATAACATGAACTGTTACATTTAAACAGCCTTGTGCGATGAATACAAGGCTGTTCTACATATGCATTAATTTTATTGATAGAAGGAGTTTTGTTAATGAGTATTTTTTCAAATGAAGCACTGAAAAATAAGCACATTATAATAACCGGAGCCTCTGGTGGCATTGGACGTGCAACTGTAGAGGTAATTGCTTCAATGGGAGCAAAAATAACAGCTAGTGGTCGAAATACTGAAAAATTAAAAAAATTGATAGAAGATTATCCAGGTTATGATATAGCTATTGTTGAAGCGGATATCAATAAACCGCAAGACAGACAAGCGCTTGTCGATATAGCTATTAAAACGCATGGACCCATTTTTGGACTCGTTAATTCAGCTGGTACTGCTGGTGGAGGTTTTGGGAGGCAAGAAGTAGAACATGTGGATGAAGAACTGTTAACGAATGTAATGCATACAAATTGGACAGCTACTGTACTTTTGACCCAATTAGTGTATAAAGAAATGATAAAACAAAAAGACGGTGCGATTGTAAATATTTCTTCTTTGTCAGGGCTGCGAGGTAGATATGGAGCTTCCGCTTATGTAAGTAGTAAGTTTGCATTAATTGGTTTTACCCAGTCGCTTGCTTTAGAAGCAATTGAACATCGTATTCGTGTGAACGCTGTATGCCCTGGTTATGTTGAGACTGAGATGGGACAAAGTGCGATTTTGTCCAGCTCTCAAAGAAACGGTTTAAGCTATGAAGAACAACTAGAGAAAATCAAGACTGATATCCCTTCTAGTGAAATTATAAATCCAATCGAAGTGGCTAACACAGTTGCATTTTTACTTACTAATGCAACAAATAACATTATAGGAGAATCAATAAAAATTTCTGGCGGTGCCGTTTTGTGAATAAATAGAAGAACCCTAGATTACATTTAAATGAATAGGTCACTTGGATATAATAAGAAAATATATTCATTTTGTTAATTGAGCAAGAGATCTATGATGGAACTGGTCCTATAGAATCTCAGCAACCATTAAATATAATTCAAAACAGAGCTAATTCCAGCAGATTTTTTCAAATCTGAGATATAAGTGGTTTTACTTAAAATACTTGTAAGCAAAAGACCTTATATTTTTTAAGAAAAAGTCGAATTGGTTTGAAAATTATATTAATAAAAATCTGCTTTAACAAAATGGAGGGGTTAATATGAAAACGGTACAACATAATGAAGTGTTGGAATCCATATTCATTGAATTGGATAGGAACTTTGAGGATGTAAAAAACTGGAGAAGATATTTGCATCAGCATCCAGAGCTTTCTTTTGAAGAAGTCCATACTGCGAAATTTATCGAAGAAAAACTGGTGAGCTTCGGACTTGAGGTACAGACACAAATAGGTGGGACTGGTCTAATTGGCGTTTTAAAAGGAGCTGAGCAAGGAAAGACCATAGCTTTGCGAGCTGATTTTGATGCACTTCCAATCGATGATGAGAAGGATGTTCCGTATAAATCATTAAATCAGGGTGTAATGCATGCGTGTGGGCATGATGGTCATACTTCCGCTTTACTAGGTACAGCAAAGACATTGAGCAAATTCCGCGAAAGTATAAAGGGTACAATCATCTTTGTTTTCCAGCATGCTGAGGAAAAGCCCCCAGGCGGTGCAAAATTTATGATTGAGGAAAAAATATTGGATGGAGTGGACTATGTATTTGGAGCCCATCTTGCATCGAATATTCCAATAGGAAAAGCAGCTGTTGGGGAAGGGTACAGAATGGCAGCTGTGGATAAATTTGAAATTATCGTGGAAGGAAAAGGAGGACATGGCGCAAAACCGCATGAGTCTATCGACGCGCTTGTAATTGGAACGACTATCGTTAATTCTCTTCAACAGATTGTCAGCAGGAAAATTGACCCATTGAAATCTGCTGTTGTCACAATTGGCATTTTTCATGCTGGTACTGCATTTAATGTCATCCCTGATACTGTTAGAATCGAAGGTACTGTCCGTACATTTGATGGAAAGGTACGGGAACAGGTGGAGGGAGATATTAATTCCATTGTAAAAGGAATTACAAGCGGTTTTCATGCAACGTATAAAATAGATTATCTTCATGGATATCCTGCGTTGTTTAATCATAAAAAGGAGACGGAAACTGTCAGAGAACTTTTATCAGAAGTGTTCACAGAGGCAGCTGTTATTGAGATGGAACCTTCCATGGGGTCAGAAGACTTTGCTTATTTCCTAAAGGAAAAACCAGGAACATATTTCAAAATCGGTTCGCAAAATGACAATGAAAATACTCATTTCCCACATCATCACCCCAAATTTGATTTTGATGAGGGAGCGTTATTGAACATTGAAAAGTCGTTCGTGAAAATCGTGGTACATTATCTTTTTTAGGAGTACTGGTGATGTTATATTGATTGGTGTTAACCAATAGAAAATAAAGTAGAAAAGGACCTCAATTATGGTCTTTTTTTTGTGTGAGTAAACATAAACTCAAAAATATTTACCCTACGTGAAATGTGCTGCATACAGATCTACTAAAGAAAATATCACAAAAATGCTTGTCACGCCCCAAATAATCTTGTTTCACACGAGGCCAGTAGTCCCCAACAAGTTTAAAAGTAGGGAAACCTCTCCTGTTTTTAATAGAGAGGTTCTTTTTTACTGGGTCTTAGGAACACTACTAGCATGTTTTTCAAGAAATAAGCAACACTGTTCTGCAATGAACTTCTTTTCATAGTCCATGGAAGCAACATGATAGGAATTATATAATGGAACGATTTCTTTAATATCCGATTGAATATTAGCTATTATATAATTGGTGTTTTCAGGAGGAACGATATGGTCTTCCTCTGAACGAAATGCCAACGTTGGACAAGTTATAGTTGGAAGTTTATCGCTTGTATCCTCCATTAAAGAGAATAACTGCTGAACAGATCTAATAGGTGTTTTTGTGTAGGTAATTTCATGGACATTTTTGGCTTTAATATCTGGCTCTCCTTCATTTATAAATCGAGGCTTACGTATATTTTTAAACTCTTCCATTATAGGAATAGATTTTATTGCCGCATTGATTAACACAATCCCTCTAATATTAGTGTATTTATTAGTAAGATTTAAAGTTAAGGTACCGCCCATAGATTGTCCGATTACGAAAATATCACGGCAATACCTTTGTAAATAGCGATACCCGTCATCTAAACTTTGAATCCAATCTTGGTAGTGGCATCTATCCATATCCTCATAATGTGTACCATGACCACTTAATCTCACACCGTAGACTGTAAAGCCTTGAGATGCAATGTATTCTCCTAAATACCTGACGCTCTGGGGGGTTCCAACAAATCCGTGACAAATTAAAACACCGATATGATTCCCTTTAAAGAAAAATGGTTCTGCACCTGGTAATACCGGATATCTTTCTACCATATTAACTCTCCTTTCGTTTATTCTCTTTAATCTGAATTTAATAAAAAAAGCACCTTCTCTTAAAAAGAGTCAGGTACCTTTGGCAGACCAATCGGTTATTAAAAATAGTAAGTAATATAAGAATATACCAATAATTCCGATGTGTCAAGTTGGTTTTAATACAAAACGAAATATTCCGAAAACCCTTTTACAACTGTTTGATTCCACTATATAGTTTAGAAAATGGTTTCTGAGACAGGATATTGAACCCCAGTAAACTAAAGCTTTAGCTCACTGGGGGACTCCGATTTTCAGTAAACTAAAGCTTTTAATCACTGGGGTACTGACCTGAGTTTTGGGGTGTCTTACAATTTAAACTTCTCAGGTTCTTCTGCATAAAATTCGATAAAACCACAATTCGGACAAACATAACAAGGGCTAATGTGACTCATTGTTTTAGCATTAGGTTTGACATCTGCTCGATAAACTCTTATTGGATGACTATCTAATAGCGACTTAACCATTGCTGACTTACATTTAGAGCAATTCTGATCCAAAATTACACCTCCACCAATTGTTAAAGACATTTCTTCACAAACTATTAAACTCATCATAACATAATTCTTATATAATTCTAAATTGCCTTATAATTTTACGAAAAATTAACATACCAAATAGTAAACAAATCACTAAGGGACTAATCCCAATTTTCGTCTCTATGCTACTATTTACAATTTCCATACAAAGACTTTACAAAATCTGAATAGTTTGAAGTATATTTTTCCTTTATCCTACAAGTAGATTGAAAATATGTTGTGCAGAAATAGTAAGAGAGTTACTGCCTGCAAAAAAATCAGGAGGAAATCGGGATGAAGAGCAACAAAAGGTTTCAAAGATTTGGTAGGATTTCTTTAGTTAGTGCTTTATTGCTTTCAAGTAACCCATTGAATGCTACAATAGCAAGCGCCGAAACAGATGCCCCTTCAAAGTTGATCATTAATGAAGTATATGGTGGTGGAGGTAAAGTTTCGAAGGATGGAAGTGTACAAGCTCCATTTAAGAATGATTTTATTGAACTGTACAATCCAACAAATGAAGATATCTCACTTGATGAATTTGCCTTAACCTATACGAATAATAGTGGTAAAACAGTACAAACCTTTGAATTTAATGAAAATCATGTCATCAAGGCGAATGATTATTTTTTGCTTCGAGGTGAAGCGACGCTAGGAAATGAAGGCGATAAGGGCTTTGGAGCAGTTTTTGAAGCAGATGTTTATTTTGACACCCCTGATGCTGGAATTGGAATGAGTGATGAAAAAGGTAATGTTGAACTGAAAAAAGGCGAAATGGTCATTGATGCCGTTGCTTATGGAGAACTGGATACTTTTAAAGGTGAAGGCACAGCCATTACCGGAGTTACCCTCGATAAGTCAGCAAAAAGAATAAATTTTACAGATTCAAATAATAATAGTCTTGATTTTGAAGTGGTCTCTCCATCACCAACGATGTCTGGTCAGGTTGAAGGTGAAGTTGCCCTCGTTGATTTGGTAAAGGTAGCTGATATTAAGTCTCAAGCGGCATTTGTTGGCAAGCAAGTAACAATAGAAGGCTTGGTCTCAGCGGTAGATGTCAAAATAAGTGCAGACCAAAACACGTTACAATCATACATACAAGATGAAAGCGGCGGATTAATGGTGTTAGCTCTTGACGCAAAAAAAGGACAGAAGGTTCAAGTCACAGGTACGGTTCAGTCTGAAAATGGCGTTGTTTCGTTGTTAGCGGAAGAGGTTGCCATCCTTGATGAAAAAGAAGGGTCTGTACCGGTAAAATCAGTTCCATCCCATGAAGCTGGAGCACTTGAAGGTTGGTTAGTCAGTGTAACAGGTGATGTGACGGCAAAAACAGCGGACACCATTACGATTAATAATGAATTAACGATCTATGTGGACTCAACTGTCGGTTCAACTGCAGGTATGGAAACAGGACAATTTATTACGGTTCAAGGTGTCATGGCGGTGAATAATCAGAATCAATCTCGTCTTATTTTAAGCAGTATGGACGACCTCATTATAAATGAGGAAAAAATCCCTAATACAATGGAGCTCAAAAAGATTGCCGGATTTAGTACGGGATTGACCGATGAGGATGGTGGCGTTGCAGAAATTGTTAAATACAACGCTGACAACGGAAAATTTTATGTGATTAATGGAAAAAGCCAAACCATTGATATTGTCAGTCTCAACGGACTAACATCAGGAACAGAACAACAGCTTGAAAAAGAAAAGTCGATTAATATCGCAGACGTAGTGAATAAGGATACGTTCCAATATGGTGATTTAACCGGAATTGATATTAATACTACTCTAAAAACAATTGTGGCCGCGGTTCAAGATGTCGATTATACAAAGAATGGAAAAATTGTCGTCATGAATTATGACGGCGAAATTCTGAAAACCTATGACGCAGGTGTCCAGCCTGATATGGTCAAAATAACAGCAGATGGGAAGTACATTCTCTCTGCTGATGAAGCTGAGCCACGCCAAGGACTTGCAAATGGGATTGATCCAGAAGGGTCCGTAACGATAGTGGAAGTGGAAACAGGTAAAGTGACGCAAGTGAAATTCGATGATGAAAGTGTCATTGCTAATGACGTTCATATTCGCAATAATGGAACGAAAGCCGAGGCTATAAAGGATTTAGAGCCTGAATACATTGCTCTGTCAGAGGATGGAAAAAAGGCATATGTTTCATTACAGGAAAACAACGCGATTGCCACGATTGATGTCGAAGCAGGGAAAGTAGTATCCGTTAAGTCACTTGGATACAAAGATCACTCTTTGCCAGGAAATGAGCTGGATGCTGCAAGAAATGAAAAGATTGAAATCGAAAGTCTGCCAATTCTAGGAGCTTATATGCCAGATTCGATTGCACATGTCACAATTGGTGGTGTCGATTATCTTGTTACCGCTAATGAAGGTGATGCAACCGAGTGGGAAGAGTTTGAGAATGTCACTGATTTTAAAGATGTGAAGGACAGCATCACACTAAACCCCGACCTTTTTAAAGGGATGAGTGCTGTGGAAGCACAAGCAGCATTTGATCATATGAAGACTTCAGGGGACTTCGATAAACTGGAAGTACTTACGGATCGTGGAAATGATGCGATTTACACATTAGGAGGACGTTCTTTTTCGATCTGGAAAGCAGATACAATGGAGATTGTCTATGACAGCGGAAGTAATTTCGAAAAAATTACCGCTCAACGTTTTCCAGAAGTGTTTAACTGGTCAAATGATGATGATGCATTTGAAAAGCGAAGTGCGAAAAAGGGCCCTGAGCCTGAAGATGTGAAAATCGGTATGGTCGATGGTGAGGTTTTTGCCTTTGTCGGACTTGAGAGAATTGGTGGAGTGATGACATATAATATCACCAATCCAGCGAATGCTCAATTTGCTAACTATATGAATAGCAGGGATTTTACACAATCTCTTGCAGGCGATGTCTCTCCAGAGGGCCTTGAATTTGTCGCTGCTGAATTAAGTCCAACAGGCCGTCCACTTGTTTTAGTAGGAAATGAAGTAAGCGGAACGGTTTCTGTAAATGAACTACAAGTTGCACCTGTTAAAGTGATTCAAGGGGTAACACTAGATCAAACACAAGTAAGTCTAAAAGTGGGAGAAACGGTAAAATTGAATGCCGGCATCACTCCAGTAGATACCACTGAAAGTAAGGACCTAACTTGGTCTAGTTCAGACGAAGTGGTTGCCCAAGTTTCAACTGAAGGTGTGGTGACAGCATTAACGGCAGGGAATGCAACCATCACCGTTCAAACAAAGGATGGAAAGCATACTGCAACTACTGCTATTACCGTCACACAAATAGCACCACCTGTAGTGGAGGATGAGAAGGTCGAAACTCCAATATCAGGTTCTGATAGCAATAAAGAGAATAACAAAAACGGTAACAAACTACCCAATACGGCAACAAACAATTATCATATTCTATTATTGGGAGCAACACTCATTTCAATTGGTGGAGTACTGTATATCGTTTTCAGACGAAAAAGTACTATTTTAGAGTAGGTAGTTAAAGAAGCATCCATGTTTCTCAATGAGAAATAAAGCTTGATGATGAAATGTAATGGAAAAGAAATCCCTGGGGAAAATTCAGGGATTTCTTATTTTTTTGCCAAACAACTATACGAAAAAAGGCCACCGGAACGGTCCCTTTATCATTCCCTTGGCACTACAAATTAGGCGTAACTTTCCTTGCACTTAGGACCAGCCAGGAACAAAGAACAAATGGAAATGTTAAGACAGGGAGACCATATGGTAAGAGAAATGTGCCAAGTCCTGCCGTTATTGGTACTGTTAAGCATGCGGCGATGATCCCTGAAAAGAATGCAAAACGATTATGTTCTGTTTTAAAAACTACGGATACAGCAATTATAGTTAATATCGCATTATAACCATAGGTTCCCAAAGCAATTAAAGAATGTTCCCCTCCCAAAAGATAGGCAATGCTTATAGCAACTACATTTCCAATGAGGGCATAAACCCCCAGCCTTTTCCCTGCCCAAAATACTGCAATAACAATGATAATTTCTGATAGGGTGTTATCCAGAAAAAACACCTGTCCAAATCCGTTGAAAATTCCATCTATTAATTCGATTTCTCCTGCAATATTTAATTTCCAATCTGTCAAATTATGGGGGAGTAATTTAGTGTTTAACCTAATCTCTGTTAATTTGTATGAGGCAAGCAGGATAAACCATGTCAAGATAATAAAGGGAAATGTAAGAATTGGAATTCCTGTTCTTTTCATAATATGCATCATGGCTGCTGTAAAAATGGCAGCTACAGCTGATCCAACTAATGCAATCATCCACATATAAGGACCACTTAAGAATAATGCCAGTGCCATTCCTGTTAACACAGAATTATAACCTAATAAACCTTTACCTATACTGTTATCATCTGTACCTCCAATTTTTTTCACTAAAGTACCGATAATGGCAGATAACAGAGAAATGATACCTATATAATAAGAGGAAATGGTTATAGCAATAAGCAATAGAAGCCCGGTGATTGCATTTTCAATAAAGATTACCTGTGAGATTCCTTTGAGAGATTCTACTATTATAGAAAAAAACTTCCCCCCACTTAATGATTTCGTTTGTCTGTTTCCATACATAATATAAGCTCCTTTTAAGTTTCGGTTCCAGGCACACCTCGAAGATTAAAATTCGCTATGGATTGATGAAGAAAAAAGTAATGGGAAAAGAAATCCCTGAGGTCAAATTCAGGGATTCTTTATATTAACCAAACAATTATCCGAAAAAAAGCCGCCAGAACCGTCCCTTGGTCTTAAAGATTTAGAGCATAATAAATATATACTTCTGTTACTTTGGCTATGGATGAAATGGATATTTTTTCATCTCTTTGATGGGCTAAATCTTCGTCGCCAGGTCCAAAAATAATAAATGGGACATCTAAATCTGGAACTAGTTGGGAAGCATCCGTGTAAAAAATTATGCCTGTATATTCTGTCTTAATTGATAAATCATCACAGATAGTTTTGAATTTCTGTACAAGGCTATTCTCCACTGGTGTTTCAATAGCGGCTCTGTTATTTTCAACATCAATACTTATTGTTAAATTTCTAACTTGATTGTTCAAATTCTTTGCAATTTCCTCAGCTTTACGAATAATAAACTCGTTTTCTTCTACGGACAAGGTTCGGATATCCAACACTGCTTTTGCATATTCGGGAATGATATTGGTTTGTATACCACCTTCAATTTTATTAATAGAAATAGATGATTTTCCTAATAACGGATGATTACTTTTGGTGTCCATTTCATTTTTTAATAGCTGTATAAACTCAAAAAGATATTCAATCGCATTAACTCCTAATTCCGGCCGTGAGCCATGAGCCGCTACTCCTTTGGCCGTAATGCCTAGCCATAATGCACCTTTTTCCGCAATTCCCATTTTTTCATTCGTAGGTTCGGGTATGACGATTTCTTTTACTTTTTCTAAATAGCCAGATTCTTTTAAACGTAACGCTCCCATACCATTCGCTTCTTCATCTGCAGTAAAGCAGAAAAGTAAATCACAATTTGGAACAACTTCATTTTCAAGAATATAAAGTGCAGTTAGTATCATGGCGGTAACTCCGCCTTTCATATCAACCGCACCTCTACCATATAAAAAGCCGTCTTTCAAGTGAGCATCAAAAGGGGGATAGGACCACTCATCCAAATTGTTGACCGAAACGGTGTCAACATGACCTATAAAAGCAACTGCTTCATAAGATTTTTTCCCAGGGATGGTTATAATGAGGCTGCCTCTATTTTTTCCATGATCAATTATCTCATAAGAGATAGAATGTCCTTTGAAGTAGGTTAGGATGGCATTAATCACATCCATTTCATTCCCTTGAGGATGAGTAGAGTTAATTTTTACTAGTGTGGATAGGATTTCAGTACAGCGCTGCTCGGTAACAAAGCTTCGAATGGTATTGTTCATTATTGAGACCTCCATGTCGGTGGAATAACCGCTTATTTACTCATGTGATAAATGGATTTACCATAGGTTATGAGTCGTATCATCAAAAAAATTGGATGGCCTACTTGTTACTCGTAAGCCTGGCGTTGGTTAATAGATCAAAGCAAACATGTCTCTCAAAACACTCTCTTTCTGAAAATTATAACATTTTTTAACGAGTGATAGAATAATTTTACATTCCAAGGGGGATTTGTAAACATATTCGTGGTGTTTGTATATGTTAGGAGGATGTTCTTAATGCATTTGTAGGGATACGATGTGAAATGTTAAGGAACCTAAGCAAATAAGAAAAATTTACCATTATTTTAGGTCGATTATTCTTACTCTCCACTGAATTTCCGAACGTTAGGGATTATTTTTAAAAAAGTATTCGTGTTTTTGTTGACGGTTGGAAATTCAGATGTTACTATGGGTAAGTAAAAATTAAATATTATTCTCGTATAATACTTGGGGATATGGCCCGAGAGTTTCTACCAAGCTACCATTAATAGCTTGACTACGAGGTTGTGTATATAAATTCGGAGATTAGCTTATTTTTTATTTCCATTATCTACCTTCCTGAAGTCAAGCACCGGTGTAACTCGGTGCTTTTTATTTTTTACAAAAACAATACAACATGATTAACTCAAGGAGGAAAATTTCAATGAAAAAAAGTACAAAGAAAATAGTATTGGTGTTATTCGTTGCTTTAATGACTGCTATTATGGCAGCATGCGGAAATGACTCAGCTAATGAAAAGGAAGCTAAGGCTGGATCAGGTGAAGAAGGATTAAAAATTGCGATTGTAACAAGCCCTTCAGGCGTTGATGATGGCAGCTTTAATGAAGATAACTATAACGGTATCTTGAGCTTTATTGAAAAAAATTCAACAGCAACAGTAAAGGCTATTAAAGAAGAAACTGGCGATCCTGCTGCGGCTGTACAAGCGGTTGCTGATATTGTGGCAGATTATGATGTGATTGTAACACCAGGGTTTCAATTTGCTGGAGTTTCTAGTATTGCTATGGAAAATCCTGATAAAATCTTTATTTTAAATGACTCTGAGCCCGCACCTGTAGGTGACCAAACAAAGTTCGATAATATATATGCTATGAATTTCGCTGAGCAAGAAAGTGGATTTTTTGCAGGAATGGCTGCAGCACTCGAAACAAAATCAAATAAAGTAGCAGTTGTAAATGGTATAGCTTATCCTTCAAATGTAAATTATCAATTTGGCTTTGAATCGGGAGTCAATTATGCTAATAAGGTTTTTGGAAAAAGTGTTGAAGTTCTTGAATTATCAGGTTATGCAGGGACTGATGTAACTGGTGCTGATGTTGGTGGTAACTATGCAGGATCTTTTGCAGATGAAGCAACTGGGAAAGTTATCGGTAATGCGTTAATTAAACAAGGTGCAGATATCATCTTTGTTGCTGCAGGTGGTACTGGCAATGGTGTATTTACATCAGTTAAAGAGGCTAAAGACGACGTAAAAGTGATTGGTGTGGATGTTGACCAATTTGATGAAGGTGTAAATGGTTCAGAAAATATCGTATTAACATCTGCGGTTAAATTCATGAGTATGAATATTGAAAAGTCATTAAACTCTGTTGTTGATGGAAGCTTTAAAGGCGGAAATGTCGTTCTTCATGCAGATACAGATTCAACTGGTTTTATTAAAGAAGAAGGTCGTCATCAATTATCAGAGGACACACTTGGTAAAATGAATGAAGCTTACGAGTTAGTTAAAGAGGGTACAATCGTACCTGCATCAAATTTTAATGGTCATACTCCAGAAAAGTTTCCAGGGTTATAATTTATATTTAAAACAATAATGGAATATACCATTAGAAGTTTATCATTTCCCTATTTAAGAAACATAATAGGGAATGGTGAACTTCTTTTATATTATTTTTCCTAAGATAAAGGAGACGAAAGATGTCTGATTATATTGTAGAAATGAAACATATAACCAAACGATTTCCTGGAATAGTGGCAAACGATGACGTGACCATTGGAATAAAAAAAGGAGAAATTTTTGCCTTACTTGGAGAAAATGGTGCAGGCAAATCGACGTTGATGAGTATTCTAGGTGGTATGTACGAACCCGATGAAGGAGAAATATATATTCGGGGAGAGAAAGTGCAAATTAGTTCACCTAACCATGCGGCAAAGCTAAATATTGGAATGGTGCATCAGCATTTTAAGCTAGTCTCAGATTATACGATTACTGAGAATATTATCTTAGGAGTTGAGCCAATCAAGAAATTTGCAGGTCTTTTTCCATACGTAGACATTCGAAATGCGAATCGGAAAATTGAAGAACTGTCTAAAAACTTTGGCTTAGAAGTGGACCCTACGAAAAAAATCACCGATCTTACTGTTTCGATGCAGCAACGGGTGGAAATTTTAAAAGTGCTTTATCGTGAAGCGGAAATCCTTATTTTTGATGAACCAACTGCCGTCTTAACACCACAAGAAATTGATTTCTTGCTCGGTATTATCGAAGGCTTACGAAACGGTGGAAAAACAATCGTATTAATTACTCATAAGCTAGAGGAAATTAAGAAAGTGGCTGATCGATGTGCTGTATTGAACAAAGGTAAATTAGTAGATGTGTTGGATGTAAAGAAAACATCTGTTAGTCATATGGCTCAATTAATGGTGGGTAGAGAGGTAAGCTTTGAATCTGAAAAAGTACCTGCTCAGTTTAAAGAGGAAGTTTTGAAGGTAGAACATCTAACCGTTAAAAATGAAGATGGTTTTGAAGTAGTTAAAGATGTATCCTTTACCATTCATAGTGGTGAAATATTTGCTATCGCTGGAGTCGCAGATAATGGTCAGGTTGAAATAGCGGATGCCATTGCTGGATTAACGAGAGTTAGTGGTGGGAAAATATTCCTAGAAGGTAAGGATATTACGAATGAAAGTATAAGAAACAGAACCGAAACGGGAATATCTTATATACCAGAAGATAGACAAAGCTTTGGACTAGTATTGGATTTTGATTTATCAACTAATTTAGCCTTAAAGCAGTATTATAGGGAGCCCTTTTCTAGAAAGGGAATCTTAAGCAAAGAGGAATTTGAGCAGTTTGGCAGTAAGCTGATTGATAAATTTGATATTAGAAGCGGACAAGGTATTAAGACGCAAGTTCGTTCGATGAGTGGCGGTAATCAGCAAAAAGCAATTATTGCTCGCGAAATCGAATTACAATCGCCGCTTATGATTTTCGTTCAACCAACACGAGGAATAGATATTGGTGCGATTGAAAATATTCATAAAATGATGATTCAAGAACGTGATCAAGGAAAAGCGATCTTACTTGTTTCATTGGAGTTAGATGAAATTATGAATGTAGCGGATACCATTGGAGTTATATATAATGGCCAACTTCAAAAAATTGCTAGTAGTGAATCATTAACGACGAATGAAGTCGGCGAATATATGATGGGGGCAAAACATGAGTAAAGTTAAAAGGAAAAAAATCTTAAGGTATAGTCTTGTTCGACCAATAAGTAATGAGAAATGGCAACCTATCTCCATTCCATTAGTCTCTATAATAATAAGTTTTATTGCTGCGGCTATTGTTATCCTTTTAATTGGCAAAAATCCCTTACAGGCCTTTTATAACTTATTCCAAGGGGCAGGAATCTTGCCCAAGCCTTCTTATGCTGGCTATAAGAGCATGATGACTGACTTTTTGAGTTTGCTAAATGCCATGACGCCACTTGTGTTCGCTAGCTTGGCAGTTGCTGTTGCTTTTAAAGCTGGCCTATTTAACATTGGGGTTTCAGGTCAAATGCTCGTCGCTGGTTTTTTAGCGTCGATTATCGTTGGTTACAGTGGTTTAGATGCCCTAATCGCAAAGCCTCTTGTGTTATTAATCGGAATTATCGCTGGAGGATTAATGGGAGGATTAGTAGGGTGGCTAAAATATAGATTTAACATTAATGAAGTAGTATCTACGATTATGTTAAATTATATTGCACAATATGTCATAAGCTTCTTTATTCAAATGTATTATGTTGATCCTGTTTCAAGACAGTCCAAATATATTTCAGAAGCAGCAAGGTTAACTTTAGTAAATGTCGAAATAGCCAACTTGAAAATGGATATTCCGTTAGGCTTTATTTTAGCTATCATTATCGCCATTTTATTAAAGTTTGTCATGGACAAAACAGTGGTTGGTTTTGAAATAAAAGCAGTAGGTTCCAATCGTAATGCAGCGAAATATGCAGGAATTAATGTCGGAAGAAATACAGTCTTAGCCATGGTTATTTCAGGAGGCTTGGCAGGTCTTGCAGGTGTCACTTATTATTTAGGTTATTTTTCTTCGATACAACCCAAAGTTTTATCAAGTATCGGTTTTGATTCCATTGCTGTATCTCTGTTAGGGAACTCTCATCCAATTGGTGTAATATTTTCATCATTTTTAATATCTATTATTGACCAGGGAAGTACCTACATGAGTTCACAGGCTGGAATTAGACAAGAAATATCTGCTGTTATCGTTGGGTTAATCTTATTGTTTAGTGCATGTGGTGCATACTTGAAACATAAAGTCAGCCGCGTCCATGATAAAGAAGTGGATCGAAAGGAGAGTGAATCCTAATGGATACAATAATTATTGATGGATTATCCTTTGCTCTGCCTCTTTTTATTATGGCAATAGGCGGAATATATAGTGAAAAGAGTGGTATTACCAATTTAGCACTTGAAGGCTTTCAAGGATTTGGGGCATTCACCGGAGCGCTGTCAGCTGTTTTAATCGCAAATGCTACTGGGATGGATATTCAAAATCTATTTTACGTGGCGTTACTATTTTCGATGATTGGCGGGATGGCTTTTTCGATTATTCATGCTGTACTAAGTATTAAGTTTAAGGCAGATCAAGTTATTAGCGGTGTCGTGATTAATATTTTGGCGTTAGCACTAACGACTTTCTTAACGACACAAATAAATGTACTTGTGTTTGGATCGGCATCGGACAAGTTCAGATTAGGTGTATCAGAGCGGTTTACGATTGAAGGTTTAGCTAATATACCTGTGATTGGTGCGGTCTTTACCAATGTGTATCCCTTCGAAGTAATAATCATAGTGATTGCCTTTTTTGCGTGGTATCTATTATATAAAACAAAATTTGGCATGCGCTTAAGAGCAAGCGGGGAAAATCCTCATTCGGTTGATGCTGCAGGTATAAATGTATCGAAAATTAGGTTTTCTGCGGTTCTTATATCGGGTTTATTATCAGGTCTAGGTGGCATGTGTTTTGCCTATTCCATTTCCGCTAACTTTTCTTCAAATATTTATATGGGATATGGATTCTTAGCCATTGCTGCATTAATTTTTGGTAATTGGAGGATTCTTCCTACTTTAGCGGCTTGTCTTTTATTTGGTTTTGCAAAATCTGGGGGCGCGTTTATTGCTCAGTCGATGGCATTACCAAGTAGTTTCACCGACCTATTCATGATTTTACCGTATGTATTAACGTTATTATTATTAATCTTTTTCTCTAAATCAAATCGGGCTCCGAGAGCATTAGGTGAAATTTATGACAAAGGAAAGAGATAGGTAAATTATCTTTGCAATTCCCTTTTGGGATACTTAATACACCAAAAAACTCTTTTAGAGGTTTTTCATCAGTTCACCGTGAACTCTTGGAAAGCCTCTTTTTCGTATTTTTGGCGAAACATGAAGTTAACTCTTGGTTTTGGGGTCCCCCAGGAAACTAAAGCTTTAACGCATTGAGGGACCCCGAATTTCCCTGAAATTCGGTTTTTCTTTTTTAACTATCATAAACTTATCAAAGTTACTAATTTCGACAAATTTCTACCTAATGGTAAAAATGGTGAAGGAATACAAGAAAATCAGCAGTACCATGGACTCTAAGGATTAAAGAGAGGTTTCTGTATTTAGAAAATCGATTAATTTTCATTCGTTTTATAGATAGATTGAATTTAATAGAGGAAATCATTGTTTATATAATGATAAAGGGAGCAATATTTGAAAAGTAGAAAGTATAAATAGATCACCTACAGATTCTTTTTGCAGCCCAACACACAAATAGGAGGAGAACATAATGGTATTAAATAGAAAGGCAATATTATTCTTTTTACTAAGCAGTTTGATATTGCTTGCTGCCTGTTCTAATAATTCAACTACTGAAAAGGTAGAAAAGAAGAATAAAGTTGATACATCAGTAGTATTGGAAACGATCAACACAGATGACCTGAAAGCAAATATCGAAAAAGAAGACTGGGTTATTGTCGATACAAGATTAAATGATGCTTTTAACGGTTGGCCATTAGACGGGGTCGAAAGGGGCGGCCATATTGAAGGAGCGGTCGATTTTTCCGCTAGCTGGCTCGAGACAGAGGTTGAAAAAATAGATGAAAAATTAACAGAAGTATTGCAAAGCAAAGGCATTACAGCTGACAAAAACATCGTTCTTTACGATGCAAATGGAAAAGACGCTCAAAGCGTTGGTAACTATCTAAATAAGGCAGGATTCAAAAACATTTATAAATATGATGTGAAAGAATGGGCAGCCAATCAAGACCTACCATTGGTAAGCTACCCTAATTACGAAATGCTTGTTCCAGCAACATGGGTCAATGACCTAACGAAGAATAATAATAACGGAAAATCCTTTAAAATTTTTGAAGTAAGCTGGGGAGACGAAGCAAAGGATTATAAGAAGGGACATATTCCGGGAGCGGTCCATATTAATACGGATGAAGTAGAGGAAGGCCCAGTCTGGAATCGCCTGGCGGATAAAGAACTTGAAAAGTTTGCCTTGAAAAATGGAATTGATTTGGACACCACAGTCGTTCTATATGGCAGCGACCCAATGCCGGCTTATCGAGTAGCGGTCATCCTAAAATATATGGGTGTTAAGGATGTACGAGTATTAAACGGAGGATATGCAGCTTGGGCAAATGCTGATTATAAAGTAGAAACAAAGGTGAATAAGAAGAAATCAGTGGCATCATTTGGAGCTGAAGTACCTGCGAATCCGGAATATATCGTTGATTTGGCAGAAGCTAAAGAAATCCTTGCTGATCCAGAAAACAGTACACTTGTTGATATAAGAAGCTGGGATGAATTTATTGGTAAAATTTCAGGATACGATTATATCGATGCAAAAGGACGACCTGCTGGAGCCGTTTGGGGACATGCAGGATCGGATTCTAGTAATCTTGAAGATTATAGAAGTGTGGATAATTCTATGCGCAATGGTGCAGAAATTATGGCGATGTGGGAAAAAGATGAAATAGACCTTGATAATCAGCTGGCTTTTTATTGTGGAACTGGATGGAGAGCAGCGGAGGTACTATTTTTTGCTAAGGTTTTAGGCTTTGAAAATACTACATTGTACGACGGGGGCTGGAATGAATGGAGTATGGATTCTTCCAATCCTGTAGAAACTGGTGAACCAAAATAATGTAATACTGTAGAAAAAGGACAATACGAAAGAGGGTATTGTCTTTTTCTACATGAATTAGGAGAATAGCTATGATTAAAAACAAAATGATGTATTTGCTGATTTTCATCCTACAATTTTCAGGTCTGATCTTAGCGTTTGTTTTAGAGGATTTGTCATCAAAAAAAATGGGAGTTGCAAGATATTTACAATTTAAAAGACAAGAGTTTGATACCTCGTTTTTTACTCCAGTTTTAAATAATATTTATACCATCTTTTTCATTGCTGGTGCTATTCTATGTATAGTCCTTCTAATTATCAAAGGAAAAAGTAGAAAAATAATCATTTCACTTTTATTTGGAGCAATAGTCAATATAATTGGGATCCTTTTGATTCAATCCAAATTAGAATGGCAAGCGTCTCACTTTTTTTTAATCGGAATGTTTATTCTAGTCTTTTTTCAATATTTTTGGATTTTCAGATCCTTTTATAAAAATAAAGTTTAACGCTTTTCAGCCAAGCCGAGTTTCAATTGAAATTCGGTTTTTCTATGGAGAAAAGTGACAGGGACCATCCAATTGGATGGTGCCTGTCATTTTTTGGTGAAAATGGCAGCGGACATTGTCTGAATCGAATCTGCAAGCGGATACTTAAACGGTTCTAAATCAATTTCTTCCCCAATAATATAGGTGTTGTTTTTGCCTAAGGAGCACTTAAACCTGGCGGGTTTGGCAAACCACGAGCCGGGGGCCTTTTCTCTTTCCTCATAGCTCCCGATTGTTCAATCACCACATAAATCACCACATATTGTGATGCCGTCTCACCATATGAACGTGTATCTTTTGAGATGTGAAGATGAATCCGCAGGAGGAACATGAAGGAGGTGCAGAAGGAGTAAAACACACGTACCAACGGAGGACCATCACGAGCCTAGACTGTACGTAATTTACATCAAGGAACATCTATAAGGAAGTTCATTTCTTATTATCAGATTATGATTCTTTCTAAGTGGAAGACGGATGTCTAATTAGGATCAAATTTATATTTAAAAGATGGGGGAAAAAAAATGAATGTAAGCAAAAATGCTGAAAAATTGAACGAGGTCTCGTTGTTTCGTCTTTATTTGCTGAGAGGGCTATACCTTTTTATCGTGGTGGGGCTCGCAATCGTACGATGGCCGGATGTCATCCAACAGGTTTTCTTTCAGGAGAAGCCCTGGGAGTTAATGGAGGGTGTAGTCATCAGCATGCTGACTGCCTTCTCGGCTTTGTTAATCCTGGGGCTGCGGTATCCGTTGCAGATGATACCTTTACTTCTGTGGGAATTGGTGTGGAAGTCGATCTGGCTGCTCGTCGTTGCGCTCCCACTGTGGACAGCCGGTCAAATGGACGAATCAACCTGGGCGATGGCCTATAAATGTTTATTTGTCATTATTGTTCCTTTCTGCCTTCCTTGGCGCTATGTGTTTACACACTACGTGAAGAAGCGCGGAGATCGGTGGCGCTGAGGGAAGCCTGACTTTCAAAAGGTCGACTTTTTTCAAGTAAACCAGCTTATAGTTTGTCAACATTTTTCAATAAAAAACTAAACTTTTGCAGGCTATATTAAAAATAGGCATACCAAGAAACCTTCCTTAAATTACTTTTTGGAAGGTTTTGTGCTATTAAGTTAAATATTGATATTAGTCTATATCGAGGAAGCCGTTGGTGAAGTAACTTGTAGTGGTAAGGGGTTTTATTGTAGATATCTTAATTGGTATGAAGTTATAGGATGGGGTAATTAATTATCTAGAATTATGTGTGCGGAAGTCTTTTTTTCGTGTTATTATTAATCTATGAATATGCCAATTTTATCCACTAAACTATATATCCCTCTGCCACGGACTAATGTTGTCCTCCGACCGTTCCTGATCGAGCGGCTGAACGAGGGTCTGGACCGCAAGCTGACCCTCATCTCTGCCGCCGCTGGCTTTGGCAAGACTACGCTGGTCAGTCAATGGATAGCCGGTTGTGAGCGACCTGTTGCATGGCTGTCGCTGGACGAAGGGGATCACGACTCTACACGCTTCTTAACTCACCTTGTCGCCGCATTGCAGACGATTTCTGAGAATATTGGAGAAAGCGTGGTTGGTTCTATCAAATCCCCTCAGCCACCGTCTACTGAATCGATTCTGACGGCCTTACTCAATGAAATCTCAGCCATCCCGTACAAATTTGTCTTCGTCCTTGACGATTACCATGTTATTGATTCCAAACGGATAGATGTTGCCCTCATTTTCTTACTTGAACATCTCCCACCACAGATGCACCTGATGATCTCTACCCGTGAAAATCCGCAGCTACCCTTAAGCCGGTTACGTGCCCAGGGCCACTTGACAGAGTTACGTTCCACCGACCTGCGCTTTACTCCAAGCGAAACGGCTACGTTCCTCAATCAGGTGATGGGCCTGAGTCTCTCGGCCAGCGAGATTACTGCACTGGAGACCCGTACCGAAGGCTGGATTGCTGGACTCCAGCTGGCTGCGCTCTCCATGCAGGGGCGCGAGGACATTCCTGCGTTTATTCAGGCATTCGCTGGAGACAATCGGTACATATTGGACTATTTGGTCGAAGAGGTCCTTCAGCGTCAGACTGACGATGTCCGGAGCTTCTTACTTCGTACCTCCATTCTCGGCCGGTTGCATGGCCCGCTGTGTGATGCCGTCACTGGCCAGGATGATGGAAACGCGCGGTTGCAGGCCCTTGAGCGAGGCAACTTCTTTGTTGTTCCACTGGATGACAAGCGCCACTGGTATCGCTATCATCACCTCTTTGCCGAGGTTCTTTTTGCGCATTTGAGAGAGGATCATCCCGATCAGGTAGCTACACTGCACCGGCGCGCGAGCACATGGTGTGAGCACCATGGCTCGACGCCCGATGCGATCCGCCATGCGCTTGCTGCCGAGGATTTCGTGCGTGTTGCAGACTTGGTCGAGCTGGCATGTCCAGCCTTGGTCAGGAGTGGACAGGAGGCTTTGGTATTGGGCTGGTTGAATGCGCTCCCCGACGAGCTGCTCCACTGTAGGCCCGTGCTCAGCGTTTGGTATGCCGGTGCTTTACTGGCTGGCGGCAAGTTAGAGGACGTTGAGGACCGACTGCGAGGCGCCGAAAAGTGGCTGGAGACAACGGCAGACATGCGTGAGCGACAGGAAGCCCCACCGGCTGAAATGGTCGTCGTGGACGAAGAGGAATTTCGCCGTCTCCCGGGTTCGATTGCCGTGTACCGTGCCGGGCTAGCCCTGGTTCTGGGTGATGTGCCCGCTACCGTGAAATATGCCCGGCGGGTGCTTGACCTCGTACCTGAAGACGACCACCTCCGGCGCGGAGCGGCAACTGCTCTCCTGGGACTCGCATCCTGGAGGAGCGGGGATCTCGAGGAAGCACACCGGATGTTTGCAGACGGCATTGCTAGTGTACTGCTAGAAGGGGCCATCTCTGATGCAATCAATGGAGCAATCGCTCTGGCTGATATAAGGATTGCGCAAGGTCGACTCCTCGAAGCGATGAGTTCCTATGAGCGGGGATTGCGGCTTGCAACGGAGCAGGGTGAGCCTTTACTACGTGGGACGGCTGACATTTACGTGGGAATGAGTGAACTCCACCGAGAGCATGACGATCTGCACACCGCCACGCAGTACCTGCTGAGAAGCAAGGAGCAGGGCGAGCACACCGGGTTCCCGCAAAACCGATATCGCTGGTGCGTCGCAATGGCTAGAATACGGGAGACACAAGGAGATTTGGACGGAGCGCTCGACCTGCTCCACGAGGCAGAGCACCTGTATGTAAGTGACTTTTTCCTAAATGTACGTCCTATAGCGGCGTTGAAGACAAGGGTGTGGGTCACGCAGGGGAAGTTGAGTGAAGCCCTCAACTGGGCACGGGAACAGGGCCTGTCCGCTTCGGATGACCTTTGCTACATGCGTGAATTTGAGCACATCACCCTGGCTAAATTGCTCCTAGCCCAGTATAAGCGAGACCGTGCAGACCGCTCCATGCTTGAGGCAATGGGACTACTACAACGCCTCATCCAAGCAGCGGAAGAGGGCGGGAGGACGGGAAGTGCGATCGAAATCCTGATCGTGCAGGCACTTGCTTACCATATGCAAGGCGACATCCCTGCTGCTCTTGTGCCGCTGGAACGCGCCCTGGCCCTGGCAGAGCCAGAGGGCTACTTCCGCAACTTTGTTGACGAAGGACGACCTATGGTGGCCTTGCTGGAAGCGTCCCTGAAACAGGGGATCGCCCCGAACTATGTTCGTCACCTCCTGAGGGCCTTTGGCAAGACTGAGGGTAGAACGCCTGAAAAAATAGTTATGATCGAGCCACTGAGCGAACGTGAACGTGAAGTACTTAGACTGCTCAGAACTGACTTGAATGGCCCGGACATTGCCCGCGAACTAATGGTGTCCCTGAACACCTTGCGGACCCACACCAAGAACATTTATGCAAAGCTTGAAGTGAACAACCGTAGGGCAGCAGTCCGCCGGGCAGAGGAACTCGATTTGTTCTAGCAAGCCCGCAAACACCACCCCGACCCCAGCAGGTTTGACAAACCGCCTGCTGGGGCTTTTTTTCTTTCCTCACAGCCTCCCAATTAATAAATCACCACATCAATCACCACATATGGTGATGACTTCTCACCAAATGAAAGAGTAATTTAATGAAGAGAGGAACGTAAAAAACGACGTGGAGATGCATTCACGCGAGGAACATGAAGGAGGAACTTATATGAGTGATACACACATAAGAACGGAGGGCAATTACGAGTCCGGACTGTATGAAATTCGCGTCAAGGGACATCTTGATGCCCGGTGGGCCGACCAGTTTGAGGGTCTGAGCTTCATCCACGAAAGTGACGGAACAACCATCCTCACCGGAAAAGTGGTCGATCAAGCTGCATTACATGGCTTCCTGAGGAAAGTGCGTGATCTCGCCCTGCCATTGGTCTCGGTCATTCAGATTGATCCCAAACAGGTGAACGGACCAGATATCAACGTAGACACAACAAATAGTACAAAAAGGGAGACAAACAGATGAAAAAAAACCCCCGGACATCAGTCATTGATGGGAACAAGAATACGCACATGAACCAGCCCTCCGAGTCCGGTTTGGAGAGCAAAATGAAGGTAACAGCCTCAAGTCTCATCCGTTGGGCAGGTTTATCAGCTATGCTGGCAGGGTTCCTTTTCATAGTCATTCAGACGATTCATCCAGCTGATATTCTTTCGTCTGTTATCACCGATCGATGGGCAATCGTCCACTACTTGAGCATCGCCATGTGTCTCTTCGGCCTGCTCGGCATTACGGGGATTTACGCTAGGCAAGTGGAAGAGGCAGGTTGGCTTGGTCTGGCCGGCTATCTCATGTTTAGCCTCTTCTATGCGCTCACAATGGGCTTTCAATTCACCGAAGCCTTTATCTCACCGCTGTTGCCGACCGAGGCACCGAAATTAGTAGAGAGCTTCTTAGCGCTCGCCAGTGGGTCCGCTGGAGAGATGAACCTCGGAGCCGTCGCAGCGGTATATTCGTTAGTAGGGGTACTGTATATGCTCGGCGGCCCACTGTTTGGTATAGCGACAATTCGAGCAAGCATCCTGCCGCGCTGGGCGGCAATACTTTTTGCCTCCGCAGGTCCCGTGTCGGCCCTAGTGGTTTCGCTGATCCCACACCCGCTCGACCGGATAGCAGCGGTTCCTCTTGGAGTAGGTCTGGCCTGGCTGGGATATGCGCTCTGGTCTGAACGGCCAGAGAAACACTCGAAACCTTTACCTGCCAAGGGAAGCCCCCAAACCCAAGGAGCTGAAAATGAAAGTGAAAATCTACGATAAAGGTCGAGCCCCCGATGTGCCTGAGCACAATGAGTTAGGGAAACCTACGTCTCAGAAAACCAAAGTACCGGCAAAAGCAGGTTCATCAAAGTGGCTCGTCACCGCACTGCTAGTACTTAGCTTTGTTCCTCTCGCCAGCGGCATATTCCGCCTAATCGGGCTGGCCGGCGGTGTGGAAATCATGCCAGCCAATGCAAGGTTTTCTGCGTCGCCCCTGCCGGTGGTGCTGCATATCCTGACCGTCAGCCTGTATGCCATTTTGGGCGCATTTCAATTCGCAGCCGGTTTCCGTCTGCGCAGGCCAGGCTGGCACCGTGCGGCAGGAAAACTCCTGGTTTTATGCGGACTGATGGCTGGGCTTACAGGGCTGTGGCTGAACTTGTTTTATTCCCGCCCGGCTGGCAGCGGTGAGCTGCTGTATGCATTTCGGCTCCTTTTTGGGTCAGCCATGGTTGTGTCCATCCTTCTAGGCTTTGCAGCGATCCTGCGAGGGGACGTGATCCGGCACCGCGCATGGATGATACGCGGCTATGCGATCGGGCTTGGCGCGGGAACACAGGTGCTGACTGAGTTCGCAGGGGCATTGACCCTCGGGCCGCCAGATGAGATCAGCAAAGCGCTATTGATGGGAGCGGGTTGGGTGATCAACCTCTCCGTGGCCGAATGGGCCATCCGCAGGCGGTCGATCCCTTCAGCTCGCACGGCATCAGCTGATATTTCCCATTTGTAATGAGGAAAGTCTGAATGAAGCCGCCTATTCAACAACACAAAGCATCGTTATTTGAAGTAAAGCTTTAAGAACACGATGAGTGAAACACTCGTTACCGCAACGAACATGACAATATTCGTTTTAGGCGACTTCATGAATAAAACGACT
Source organism: Neobacillus sp. FSL H8-0543 (assembly GCF_038592905.1). GTDB lineage: Bacteria > Bacillota > Bacilli > Bacillales > Cytobacillaceae > Neobacillus. The sequence goes on from NZ_CP151943.1 coordinate 4,986,211, forward strand.
TGGAGGAGAATAAATGAAAGCAATTGTGTACACAAAGTACGGCCCTCCCGATGTTCTTCAACTAAAAGAGGTAAAAAAACCTGCTCCTAAAGAAAATGAAATACTGATAAGAGTCAAAGCGACAACCGTTTCAGTAGCAGATATTCGCGCACGGAGTTTTACCGTTCCTCTCGCTTTTTGGCTGCCTGCCCGAATATCATTGGGTTTTAAACAACCCAAAAAAGAAATATTAGGTATGGAGCTAGCTGGAGATGTGGAGTCAGTAGGCAAAAATGTCAAGAAGTTTAAGGGAGGTGACCAGATTTTTGCCGCTTCTTTGAAGGGTTTTGGTGCATATGCCGAGTATATATGTCTGCCTGAAGATGGACCTGTTTCGATCAAACCTTCTAGTATAACTTATGAAGAAGCCGCAGCCCTTCCGATAGGGGCACGTACAGCCTTGCATTTTTTGAGAAAAGCTAACATTCAGAAAGACCAAAAGGTCCTTGTTTATGGTGCTTCAGGAAGTGTAGGAAGTTATGCTGTACAGATTGCCAAGTATTTCGGAGCACAAGTTACAGGAGTATGCAGTACCGCAAATTTAGAATGGGTAAGATCTTTAGGAGCTGATGAGGTCATTGATTACACTAAAGAGGATTTTTCTAGTAAAGGCGAGTCTTACGATGTGATCTTTGAAACGGTAGGCAAGAGCTCGTTTTCAGCTTGTGTGAAATCGCTTAAGAAAGACGGCACCTATATGAATGTCACGATATTGTTGCCAGGTGTTCGAATGCTATGGACGAAATTCACTAGCAAAAGGAAATTCATATTGGCTCAAAATTCACCTGAAACTTCCGAAGCACTAAACTTCCTTAAAGAACTTGTTGAGAAGGGAAAGTTAAAAGTAATCATTGACAGGCACTATCTGTTTGAAGAGATTGTGGAAGCTCATCGATATGTCGAAAAAGGTCACAAAAAGGGAAATGTGGTCATCAATCTGGAACAAAACAACAAATCCCTAAAAGTATGAACTAAATGCAAGCCGCCAAAAGGTGAATGGCAATTTTTGGCGGTTGGAAATGCTCGAATTTTCTCCTCGATGTGAATGTATGATGACGGGCATTGGGGTCAGTCTCCCAGGAAACTAAAGCTTTAACGCATCGGGGGACCCGATTTTCAGTTGATATAATATGGGTCACAAATTCATTTGTGTATTTTTTGTTAACATTTCATCCAACTCATAAAAATATCAGTACCTTAATTCTATAAAAAAGACTGCCGTAAACCCGAATCTTTTCGGATTTGTCGACAGTCTGAGCCTATCTCTGTAAAGATAGGCTTTTTTGCATCTTCTGAAATGGAAAGTTTTCCGTTCTCCCTTATTTTTTCCCCTTCGTATAAATTTTCAGAAAATATCCGAGTATTGACCCCCATAGCCGAAATTTATCACCTTTTTACTTTTTGGGATAGTTTGTATTCTAAATGTATGGGTTTTATGTCTTATAACTTGGAAGCGTATACATGTAATTGTTTTTGAGATTATGAAGGGGGTATTAAGATGCTGGAGTCTATCAAACCAGTAAAAAAAGCCAGAGTGGGTTTATACACCATTGGCCTACAGGCATATTGGAGTCAATTTCCGGGGTTAAAAGACAGATTAATCGAATACGGGAAATTTATCGAAACCAAAATGTCCCAGCATGGTGAAGTCTATAATTATGGGTTAGTAGATAGTGAAGCCGAAGCAAGACGTGCTGGGGAATGGTTCAACGAAAAGAATGTCGATCTTGTTTTTTGCCATTCCGGAACCTATTCCACCAGCTCCGCCGTTCTTCCTGTTCATCAGATATGCAAGGCACCGGCTATTATTTTAAATCTTCAGCCAACAGAGCGGATCAATTACGAACAAACCACCACGGGCGAATGGCTTGCGCATTGTGGAGCCTGCCCAACTCCGGAAATAGGCAATGCTTTTAACAGAAGTGGAATTAAATTCAGAGTAGTCAATGGTCTTTTGGGGTTGAATTATACACCCGAAATATCCTTAACAAATGAAAAATCAAGTGAGAGACCTGAAGCGATTCATGCTTGGAGCCAAATCAATGATTGGATTCGGGCAGCCTCAGTTCCGCGGACGTTACGGCAAAGCCGCTTTGGATTTTTAGGAAATACATACAGCGGCATGCTGGATATGTACAGTGATTTTACGATGATTCAAGCACAAACGGGTGTTCATATCGAAGTTCTTGAAATGTGTGATCTTGACCAGCTGCTGAAAGGGGTATCGGAGGCTGATGTAAAAAAGAAAATGGAGGAGGTCTATGAATTTTTCGAAATTAGTGGCGACTCTCCATCTGACCCCATTGCCCGGAAACCTACACTGGAACAATTGGAATGGTCGTGTAAAGTGGCATCTGCACAAGAGAAACTGGTAAAAGAATTTGACTTGGATGCGCTAACTTATTATTACCATGGTGCGCCTAATAGTGTTTATGAGAAACTGCAAGCCAGTTTTATCGTTGGCCACTCTCTGCTCACAGCAAAAGGTATCCCGTGCTCGGGGGAAGGCGATTTAAAAACAGCTATCGCCATGAAAATCTGTGACATTTTAGGGACAGGCGGCAGTTTTTCAGAAATTGTTGTAGTGGACTATATTGACGAAACGATTTTGTTAGGGCATGACGGCCCCTTTCATTTAGCGATTTCCGATGGAAAGCCGATCCTTCGGGGAATGGGATTGTACCATGGCAAGCAAGGTTCAGGTGTTTCCGTTGAAGCTAAGGTTAAAACCGGTCCCATCACAACACTGAATGTCACCCAAACTGGTGATGGAAAGCTCAAGCTTATTATCAGTGAAGGCGTTTCAACGGATGGCCCGATTATGCGAATCGGAAATACCCAGACGCCAGTGAAGTTCAATGAGCACCCGGATCTCTATATGGAAAGATGGTTCCATGAAGCGCCGACTCATCACTGCGCCATGTCGATTGGAAACAATGCAGCTTTGTTTAGTAAAGCAGGGGAGCTATTGAATTGCAAAACTGTCACACTATAAAAACGATTTATGATAAAGGAGGATTCTGTGATGGAAAAAAGCAGCAAATACGCCTGGACATGGGAGATTAAAGAAGAGAAGCTCGAGGAATATATCGAGATGCATGTAAATCCATGGCCGGAAATCTTGGAGGAGCATCGTAAAGCAGGCATAAAAAATTACTCAATCTTTCAAAATGGAAACCAATTTTTTTACTGTTTTGAATGCGATGATGTGGATGCTGCGTTCGCGTATATTGCAAAAAGTGAAGCCTGTAACCACTGGAACGCGATTACATCAAAAATGGTAAAGGGGTCCTTTAACTTCATTGAACCAGAACCCATTAAGCCTCTTCATGAAGTATTCTATTTAAAATAATGAACGCAAGGAGGCAGGATAAATGGCTGCCTCCTTATTCTAACAGTCAAATTAATCATGATGGTATAACCCATATATTTCAACTTCCGAAGTTTATCCCCCTTATCCGAGGATTACCACCTTTCCAATAGTTGAAAACATTATAAAATGATAATTATATGGTTATTCTCTGTTACTTCCCTAAGATATTTCCTTTCTTACACATAAATTTGAAAACGCTACCATCACGCCTCTACTATCCTATCTTTTCATTAGATTTGTCCTATTGTAATTACATCCAGTTTTACTGGTTTGTAAAAATCCACTATAAAAGGAGGTTGTGTAAATCCCTAAAAATAACAATTGGCACAACAAAGGTTTCATGAAGAAAAAACATCGTGTCTGATGATTCATGAAAAAGGTGTCAGGCACCAAAAAGAGAAGGAGTGGACCATGGTAAAGAGAAAAAAGGTATTACCCTGCTTTTCGATTCTTATCATCCTTTTGGGGCTTTTAATTCCAGTCAATCATGTGCCTGAAAACAAAGTGTTCGCGAGTGAGGCAGAAAATAACGCGGGGGAGAGCAGTTGGAAGGACCAATGGATCAACAACGATTGGAAAGCAAAATGGATATGGGACTCTGAGAAAAGCAATCCGAATACATGGATGATTTTTCGGAAAAGCTTGGAAATTGATCGTGTTCCCAAGAAAGCCATCACAAAAATAGCTGTAGATTCGAAATACTGGCTTTGGATAAACGGTCAGCTTGTTGTCTTTGAAGGCGGCTTAAAACGAGGACCCAGCCCAGAAGACACTTATTACGACGAAGTAGATATTGCTCCATATTTAAACAGCGGAAACAACACAATTGCTGTCTTGGCTCAGTATTGGGGCAAGGATGGTTTTTCTCATAAAAGCAGCGGGAAAGCAGGTTTTATTTTCGAATCAAGTATAAATGGCGGTCTGATTATCAGTGACAATACCTGGAAGGTAAAACAGCATTCTGCTTATAAGAATCATCCGGATAACCCTAATTACCGATTGTCTGAAAGCCACGTCTATTTTGACGCCCGAGTGGAGTTAGGACAATGGTACTTAAATGAATTTAATGACTCGGAGTGGGGGAAGGCGGTTGAACTTGGCGGAGTACCTTCAGAGCCCTGGAACAATCTATGGAAAAGGCCCATCCCATTATGGAAAGACTTTGGCTTAAAGGATTTTGTCAATAACGAATCATTTCCTAAAGTCAGTGACGGAACCGTTTTAAAGGCAAGGCTTCCATATAATGCCCAGTTCACCCCATACCTCAAGGTGAAGGCCACTGCAGGCAAAGTAATTGAGATGATTCCGGATAGCTACTATGTCCCAAATGGCCCTGCTATTAAAGCTTCCTATGTGACAAAAGAGGGAATTCAAGAATATGAATCATTTGGCTGGTTTAACGGACAAGAGGTTAGCTTCCATATTCCTGAAGGGGTAGAAATACTTTCGCTCCAATTTCGTGAAACCGGCTATAAAACAGAATTTGCAGGCTCGTTTTCATCGAATGATGAATTTTACAATAAGTTGTGGGAAAAATCCTTACGCACCCTCTACATTACAATGAGGGATAACTATATGGATACTCCTGACCGTGAACGTGCGCAATGGTGGGGCGATGCTGTGAATGAAATGGAAATGGCCTTTTATTCACTTGACCCCAAATCCTATTTGCTTGGGGAAAAAGGTATAAGCAATGTCGTTGAATGGAGATCGCCTGAAGGTGCCTACCCAACCATCTCTCCATATGGTTTAAATTTCTTTGAATTGCCGGCGCAGGCCATGGCTGGAGTAACATCGTTCTGGACTCATTACGAGTATACCGGAAACAAAGAGTTAATGGAATATGTGTACCCTAGTGTAAAACAATACTTAGGTTTATATGAATTTGATGGAGAGGGAGTCGTTATTCATAGACCCGGAACCTGGGATTGGAGCGATTGGGGATCAAACATAGACCAACGTCTGATCACAAATGCCTGGTACTATATTTCCCTCCAAAGTGCCGTCAATCTTGCGAAACTGACCGGTAATGAAGAGGACGTTCCAGGCTATGAGCTTAAGATGGCTATGATACAACGGAATTTTGACCGTGTTTTCTGGAATGGCAATGAATACAGATCCCCGAATTATACGGGCAAAACAGATGACCGCGGCAACGCTCTAGCTGTAATAGCCGGCTTAGTCGATCAATCCCAATATGCTAAAGTAAAAAATGTGTTGGGCAAGCAGTTTCATGCAAGCCCATATATGGAGAAATATGTACTGGAAGCATTATTTGAAATGGGTTATGAACAAGATGCACTGACGCGGATGAAATCCAGATATACCAATATGGTAAGGGAACCGTATTCAACATTATGGGAATTCTGGGATACCGGAAGCGGAACGAAGAATCACGCCTGGTCGGGCGGTCCATTAACCCTTCTATCAAAATATGTAGCAGGGGTTTCACCCATCGAACCGGGATATGAAAAGTATCAAATCATCCCTCAACTTGGAAATTTGAATGATGTAAATGCCGTTGTCCCTACTTTAAAGGGGGATATAGGTGTAGGCATCAAAAAAACAGCTGATACTGAAATTGTAATGACAGTTAATTCCCCTGGGGATACCGAAGCTAGAATTGGCATTCCGAGATACGGAGAGTCCAACACAATCATTTATGCCGGAGATCAAGTAGTTTGGGAGGATGGCAGATTTACTGGGGAAGTGACAGGACTTAAATATTACTCCAATGATTCCAACTATATTTATGTAACTGCTGCTCCTGGAACCTGGAATTTCTCCTCAAAAGTAAAGCAGCCGGATCCGAACGCGTCCCAATTCTTACTATCCATTGACCGAGCCGAAGGCGGGAAGGTAAAGGTAGACGGAGAAGAAGTGGCCATACCATTGAAAAAGACGTTTGCAAAAGGTACAGAAGTGAAGCTTGAGGCTGTCCCTGACCAGAACAAAACATTTGTCCATTGGGATGGCAGTATTGCTAATACATCCAACCCGCTTACGGTAACCATGGATAGTGCGAAAACTATCAATGCCAACTTTACCGCAGTTAAAGAAGAAGCATACACCGAATTGGTGATTCATAACGAACCTGACTTCAGCGGTGTCATCAAAGTCGATGATGAAATTTTCAACTTGCCGTACAGAGGATTATTTGAAAAAGGAAAGAACGCAACGCTTGAAGCGATCTCAAAAGACGGGATGCAATATCAATTTTCCCATTGGAATAACGATCCTAACAATACAAAGAATCCTTTATCCGTCACATTGGATAAAGATGTGGAATTGACCGCAAACTTCAAAGATTTAATGCCAAATTTGGCGCTTCATAAGCAAGTAAATACAGTTAGAAGTCTAGAAGCCGGCAAAACTTGGAGCAAGAATAACCTGACAGATGGCCTGACCGCAGTTTCGGGTGGTGTGAACGGTTTTACAACGGATGTCTTCCCATCTACAGACATTAGTAAAGACCCGCATTGGATTGAAATTGACTTGGGACAAAACATGGATATTAATACCCTGCGGCTTTATCCAAGGACAGATGCTTTTGCGAGGGATCAGCAAACACCTAACTTTCCGGTTGATTTTACTATTGACGTCAAACCTGAAAACGGACAGTTTTCCACTGTGAAAGAGGTCAAGAATCAGCCCAATCCTAAAGGGAAGGTCCAAACCTATGAGTTTGAGACCCAAACTGCAAGATTTATCAGGGTTAAAACTACGAAACTTGGCCTTCCTGCTATTGATGAGGGGTTTCAAAATGCCTTCCGTATCCAATTGGCGGAAATATCGGTACACAAGCAATTACCGAACCTGGCCTTTAACAAGCAAGCAAAAACCAATAACAGTCTGGAAAGTTTGCCTTCGTGGTCGGTGAACAACTTGACCGATGGACAAAAGGAGTCGAATGTTGCTGTTAAAGGTTTTACAACAGATACCTATCCATCCCGTGATGTCAGCAGCAATCCACATTGGATTGAAATCGATTTAGGGAAAGAGCAATACCTCAATTTAATACGGTTATTCCCAAGAACGGACGCGTTTGCCCTGAACGAATTGACCGCAAACTTCCCTGTCGATTTTAAAATCCAATTGAAGGGTGAAACTGGGGACTATCAGACTGTTAAAGAGGTGGAAGGTCAGGAAAATCCAAAAGGAATCGTGCAATCCTATGAGTTTGAAAGACAAAATGCGAGATATATCAGAATTCAAACGACCAAACTCGGGCTTCCTGCTGCAGATGAAGGGATTTCGAATCCTTTCCGTATCCAATTAGCAGAAATCAGTGTCCACTACGTGGACCAGACACCACCAACAACAACACTTTCTGTTGACAAGCTGGAGATAAATGGATGGTTCCAATCTGATGTGAAAGTTACACTTTCTGCCGAGGATGATGCAACAACCGTTACGAAAATAGAATACCAAATTAATAATGGCGATTGGCATGAGTATAAGGAGCCTGTCACTTTCACGGAGGAAGGGAAGCATACATTCAACTATCGAAGCGTTGACAAAGAAGGGAATGTAGAGGAAGTCAAAACGAAGAGTGTCAATATCGATAAATCAAAACCCCAGCTGGAAATTAAGTTGGATAAAACCGTATTATCGCCGCCAAACCACATGCTCATTCCAATCAATTTAACCATTCAAGCCAAGGATGATGTTTCAGGTATATCATCAGTGAAGTTAATTTCTGTTACTAGCAATGAACCTGACAATGGTTTAGGTGATGGTGATACAGATAAGGATATCCAAGAAGCAGAATATGGCACAGAAGATACTGCCTTTAGTCTTCGCGCCGAACGTTCCGGTAAAGGAAGCGGAAGAGTCTATACCATTACCTACAAAGCAATCGACCAAGCCGGCAATGAGACAACCGTAACAGGCGAGGTACTCGTACCTAAATCAAACTGATGACCAAATTCTCCATTGATTCAGCGGGGTACTTCTCCCGCTGAATACATTCTTAAAAAGTTGGAAAGGGTGAAACGATGAAAACTATCATTCGGCAATACCTCCTTTTGATTTTAGTTGCTTTACTGATTATTCCGCCGTTCTCAACAACAGCGGCTAATCAGGAGGAAATAAAGTCAGCAGAAATTCAAGTAGGCCAAACCACCACCGAGTATTCGGAAAATCCGCTGGGCATTGATGTGAAAAAGCCAATGCTCAGCTGGACCCTTGAATCCGCTGAACGCGGACAAAAGCAATCAGCTTATCATGTTCTTGTTGCTTCAAGTTTGGAAAAACTTAACAATAACCAAGGTGATATTTGGGATACGGGCAAAGTGGAATCTGATCAATCTATTAATATCGCATATGGCGGGAAAGGTTTAGAATCAGCCAAACGATATTACTGGAAAGTCCGCGTTTGGGATAAAAATGATAAAGCATCCTCTTGGAGCAGTCCTTCCTGGTGGGAAATGGGGCTTCTTAATCAAGATGATTGGAAAGCAAAATGGATCAATAGCAAGGGAGCTTCTTCCATTAATAATCCAAACCAAAATTATCCTGCACGATTAGAGAATGACCGCACGCTTGGCCAAACCTTTACAATGGAGTCTAGCTTTAAAACAGTTGCCGGCAGATTCCCTACCTGGAACACGGTAGGTGCGGACATGACGTTAACCCTTTACAAGGATGGACCAAATGGTGAAGTCCTTCAACGAAAACAAATACTCGATGTTGTCGACAATGATTGGGTTTCCCTGGAATTTGAGAAGGAACTTCCAGCCGGAACCTATTATTTTGAAGCATCGGCACCTGTAGGGATCATTGGCTGGTGGAGCCATTCAGGAGATATGTTAAAGGGAGGGCAGGCCTATGCAGATGGCAAACCAGTCAACGGCGACAGAACTCTTCAAGTCGGCAAGCCGTCGGAAAACACTCCAGCCTCCTACCTGCGCAATGAATTTACAATCGAGAAAGAGGTAAAACAGGCACGGCTTTATTCCACTGCCCTTGGAATCTATGAGCCGCACCTAAATGGAAAGCATGTTGGAAAAGATCTATTCGCCCCGGGATGGACGGACTACAAAGACCGGGTTCAATATCAAACCTATGATGTAACCAAACTATTAAAAGAAGGAAAAAATGCTCTGGGTGCTATATTAGGCGACGGATGGTACTCCGGATACCTTGCGCATCTTCCGCCTGATGTTTACGGCAGCACCACTTCTTTATTGATGCAATTGGAAATTGAATATAATGATGGATCTACTGAGAGCGTCGTAACGGACAACTCGTGGAAAATAGCTGAAGGACCAATCGTCTCTCAAGACATGTTAATGGGAGAAACATTTGATGCCAGACTGGAAATGCCAGGATGGGACCAACCGGGGTTTGAGGATGCCAATTGGTCTTCGGTTAAAATGAGAAGTGACGAGGTTACTGCAAAGCTTGTCGCTCAAAGTGACCCTCCCGTACAAGTCATTGAGGAAATCAAGCCGGTCAAAATGACTGAGCCAAAACCGGGAGTCTATATCTTTGATTTAGGCCAAAACATGGTTGGTGACGTTCGGCTAAAAGTTCAAGGGGAAGCAGGAACAAAGGTTACCTTAAGACATGGAGAGGTGCTGAATCCTGATGGAACGCTTTATACTGGAAATCTCCGTTCCGCCAAAGCGACAGACTACTATATTTTAAAAGGTGATGGGGAAGAAGTTTACGAACCTACCTTTACTTTCCATGGCTTTAGGTACGTCGAAGTAGCCGGTTATCCTGGTACTCCAACACTTGAGTCCATTACGGGAAGAGTCATGCACTCCGCCATGCCTTTTACCGGAACATTTGAAACTTCAAATCCTATGATTAATCAGCTGCAAAGTAATATTATGTGGGGCCAGCGCGGGAATTTCTTAAGCATCCCGACTGACACACCTGCACGTGACGAGCGGATGGGCTGGACCGGTGATATCAACGTCTTTGTCGATACTTCCACTTTTAATATGAACGTGGCTACCTTCTTGGGAACAAAATGGCTCCAAGACCTGCGTGATGCCCAATTTGCTGACGGTGCGTTTCCAAATGTCGCGCCTGATATATGCTGCGGCGGCGGAGCGGCAGGTTGGGGAGATGCCGGAATTACGGTTCCATACGCCATTTGGCAGCGGTATGGCGACACTCGAGTAATTGAGGAAAATTATACGCCAATGACGCGCTGGATTGATTATTTAAAGAAACACAGCAGTAGCCACATCCGTCCGGCAGAAGGATTTGGGGACTGGTTGAATGTTAACGATGAAACCCCTAAAGATGTCATAGCCACAGCCTATTATGCATACAGTACCAAGCTGCTGGCGGAAATGGCCAAGGCGATTGGGAAAGATCAGGACGCACAGAAGTACCAAAATCTCGCAAATGAAATTAAAGCAGCCTTTAATAAAGCTTTTGTCAACGAAGATGGAAAGGTAAAGGGTGACACGCAGACAGCTTATGTCTTAGCACTTTATATGGATTTACTACCTGCTGAAAAACAAAAAGCTGCTTCCGATAGGCTTGTGCAGTTAATTGAAAGCCGTGATTGGCATTTATCCACAGGCTTCCTTGGCACACGCGATCTGCTGCCAGTATTAACGAAGTCAGGCCATCTTGATGTGGCGTATCGCTTGCTCAATAATGATACGTACCCATCATGGGGCTATCAAATCAAAAATGGTGCAACCACGATGTGGGAGCATTGGGGCTCGTTAAGACCGGATGGCACTTTTTCAGATCCAAGCATGAATTCCTTCAATCACTATGCCTATGGTGCAGTAGGAAATTGGATGTATCAAAACATTGCCGGATTAAAGCCTGATGGGGCTAAACCTGGTTTTAAGCATTTCTTTATTGAACCGCAGCCAGGCGGCGGCTTGACAAGTGCGAAGGCCGATTATGATTCGGTTTATGGCAAGATCGTCAGTGAGTGGGAAATCAAAGGTGATGTGTTCAACCTTCACGTAAAGATTCCTGTCAATACCACTGCAACAGTATCCATTCCGGCAGGAAATCAATGGGCCATTATGGAAGGGAAACAATCTGCATTAGATGTGGATGGTGTTAAGTTCTTAACATATGAGGATGGCAAAGCAAAATTCCTAGTAGAATCGGGATCCTATCAGTTTGCATCCGACCCGGTCGTCGGGAAGCTTGGTTATGTACTCGACCAAAGTGAAGAGTTGAAAACTTTAGCAAGCAAGGTAGATGATAAAGGTTTAACGAATCATCTGATGACAAAACTTAAAAAACTGGATGAGCAGGTTTTGAATGGGAAAACAGCTTACCTCTCAGGTGAAAAAGAAAACTTAATGCAGCAAGTGCAGGGCGGACTTGTAACAGCAACTCAACTGCAAAAATGGGCCAATACCCATGGTAAAGAGCTTGGTGCAGAGACATTAAAGGCTATGAACGGGCATTTGGCGAATATCATCGGAGCCCTTTCATCGCTAAGCTCCACTTTATATGGGGTTGACGTAAAATTAACGGAAAATATGTATACCGCTATACCTGGCAATACCTTCACCGTAAAAGCAGGAATCACCAATAATGGTAAGGAGAATATTAACAAGGTTGATTTTTCGCTAAACGTACCGGAGGGATGGAGAGCAGCGGCAGACGGAAATAGCAGCACTGGGGTTGTCAAACCTGGCGAAACATTTACGGCCGAATTTGATGTAACGGTAGCAGTTGACCAAACACCATCATCAGGACTAGTTATGGAGGCAGAAGCAAGTTTCAAACGGAATGGGGGAACAGCGGTCGTTCCGCTCGTAGCACTGGTAACAGTAGAACCGCCAGTAGCCATTACTGCCATCTCCGCTGAAAAGGATACGTTTGAACCTGGCGCTGCCACAACCGTTATGGCGACAGTAAAAAATAGAGGTAAGCTGGAAGTTTCAGGCGAAGCCCAAATCAAATTACCCGCTGGGTGGACTGCAGATGCTCAGGGAGTTGCCTATACCCTTAAAGCAGACGAAGAACGGACCGTAGAATTTAAGGTTGCTTCACCGATTGAAGCTTCAGATTCCAAACAAAAGATTGACGTGACCGCCAGTTATCATGGGGGCATCGGAGATCAGGAAAGCCTGTTCATCGCCTTAAAATTTACCAATCCTCCTGCTGTAAGCTATGACCACGTTGATGCAGGAGTAGCTGCATCTGAACAGCAGCATAATCTGAAGGCTTCTGCCCGTTCAGGTACAACCGTGGAGGCGGGACTGACTCGAAGATATGCTCAAGCAGGTGAACCAAATGCATACTTCCAATACGACATGAAAATAGAAAAAGGCAAACCGTTTATCATTCGCTCCATTGAGACATATGACGGGGTTCAAACAAAAGATTATTATGTTTTTGTTAACGGAACAAAGGTTCATACCCGCGACTACCAATCTACCGGGGCAGGAACTGTTACCTATCAATTTGTTGTCGACGATGCTGCTTTAATCAATAACGATGTGGTAACAATTCGATTCCAAGAGGATGAGGAAGGAAGAAACCACGATCCATCTATCGCGGATGTTTGGACGTTACCATTAAACTAGTGCAATAGATAAGTGCTTGCAAAAAAGCACCCCATTACGCTGCCGAACTTTGAAGAAGGTGATGGGGTGCTAAAGTGAGTTGCATCCAGCTGACAGAAAAACAATGGGAAGTGAGTTGAGATGGTTGAAAAAAAGCGTATCTTATTAGAATTTAAAGAATAAGGGGCCAATTTTGTTTTGCCCCTCAAACCTCATAATTTAGAAAGTTTTTTAAATTTTTAAAAAATTACCGAAAATCGTCCCCCTTAACCGAAAAATATCACCTTTCCCCGTTTACTAAATATCAGTAATCTATATGTAACCGCATAGCAGGAAACGCTTACAACGTGCGTTTTATAGGTTATAAGAACCACAATAGTTACATTTACAGTCAGCGGCGGGAAATGGGTTCGTGCACACCAAACGTCGGATGAGGAGCCATTTTTTGATACTAAGCAGGCTCGTCCTGTTTTGTATAAGAAACAAAAAAACAAAGGGGAGAAAAAAATGAAAAAGCTAGCTCTATTATTTACTTCGATTATGCTGGTGTTTTCCATGTTGGCAGCCTGCACCCAGTCTGCACCAAGCAGCGGGGGAAAAAGTGATCAGTCAAAAGATGGAAAGAAAAGATTTGCGATTGTCTTCAAAAACACTGGAAATCCTTATGGCGAAAAGCAAATGGAAGGATTTAAGAAAGCTATTGAAGAGCTTGGTCATGAAGCCATTCTAAAAGCTCCTGACCAGCCTACTGCAGAAGCGCAAATTCAAATGATTGAAGAGCTTATTTCACAGAAAGTAGATAGTATCGCAATTGTCGGAAATGATCCTGATGCGCTTGAACCAGCACTGAAAAAAGCCATGGACCAAGGGATTAAGGTTCTCTCTTTAGACTCTGCGGTTAATAGCAAGAGCCGTATGGTACACGTAAACCAAGCTGACCCTGAAAGAATTGGTCGCATCCAAATTCAAGCCATTTCTGAGATGATTGGCGGCAAGGGCCAGATTGCTGTACTTAGCGCGACATCTCAAGCAACCAACCAAAATACATGGATTGAGTGGATGAAAAAAGAATTAGAAGATCCAAAATACAAAGATATTGAATTGGTAAAAGTTGCCTATGGTGATGACTTACGTGATAAGAGTGTATCAGAAACAGAAGCTCTATTAAAATCTTATCCGGATCTTAAGGGAATTATTGCTCCTACTACAGTAGGGATTGCCGCTGCAGGTAAAGTGTTAACGGATAAAGGATTAAAAGGAGAAGTAAAACTAACAGGTCTTGGATTACCAAGTGAAATGGCTGAGTATATTGAAAGCGGCGTCTGTGATTGGATGTACTTATGGAACCCAATTGATGTAGGCTACTTATCTGGATTTGCAGCTGAAGCATTAGTAACCGGCAAAATCCAAGGGAAAGTCGGTGATAAATTTACTGCCGGCGACCTCGGTGAAAATGAAGTTGTGGCTGACGGCGACGGCACACAAATCATGCTCGGCGACCCGTTCAAATTTGACCCAAGCAACATCGCTGAGTGGAAAGATGTTTATTAATATTTAATTAGTATTTGGAATAAAGTAATGGCCTGTTGTTGCTCCATTTGAAGACTTCAGGCTTTTACTATGTTAAAGCAATAAAAGAGGGAGGAATTAATGTTTCATGCAGAAATCCTTTAGTATCTTTTTGTCAGTCATGTTAGTCATTGCGATGCTGATGCCAACAGCTGTACCTGTAGCCGCTAATGATGAAAAAGCAGAATTTGATGGCATTGAGGTTATGAAATCCACGACAGAATATGCAGAAAATCCATTAGGGATCGATGTGAAAGAACCTCGTCTTAGTTGGGAACTGGATTCAAACGAACGAGGACAAAAACAAACGGCTTATGAGGTAATGGTTTCAACAGGTTTAGACAAACTAAACGATGAAAATGGTGATATGTGGGAAACTGGCAAGATAGCGTCTGATCAATCTATTAACATTGAATATGGCGGTAAGCAATTACAATCAGGGAAGCGCTATTACTGGAAGGTTAGAGTTTGGGACAATGATGGTCAAGTATCGTCTTGGAGTAAACCTGCCTGGTGGGAGATGGGATTTCTTAACGAATCTGATTGGTCAGCAAACTGGATTGGAAAAGGCAAAAAAGTAGCCGGTTCATCTATAAATCTAGGAGATAGCTATTGGATATGGTACCCAGAAGGTGACCCTACTGTGCAGGCACCAGCCGAGTACCGCTATTTCAAGCGTGATTTTGAGATATCCAGTATAGATGATGTAACCAATGCACAATGGGCTCTCACCGCCGATGATCAATATGAGTTGTATGTGAACGGGGATCTGATTGTTAAAACTGAGGGTGTTGTGGATGAATGGAAACAAGGTGAAATTTATGATTTAACTGACTTTCTAGCTTCAGGGAAAAATTCGATTGCAGTAAAAGTACTTAACAAATCAGTAAGCCCTGCTGGCCTATTAGGGAAGCTGAGGATTAACTATGCTTCTGGAGAATCGGATATTTTATTAACCGATGACAAGTGGAAATCTGCCAAAATTGCTGATGGAGAGTGGCAAAGTGTAAATTATGATATTTCTGGATGGTCCAATGCTAAGCAGATTGCTAAATATGGCAGCGGCCCTTGGGGTTCTAATGTTGTACTTTCCGAAGGGAATATGCCCGCTCCTTTGTTACGGAAGCACTTTTCAGCTGAAAAAGACATTAAATCTGCACGCGTATATGTTTCAGGACTTGGCTACTATGAATTGCATTTAAACGGAAATAAAGTTGGTGACCGTGTCCTTGATCCTGGCCACACAGACTATGATCGTACGGTGCTATATTCTACCTTTGACGTTACCGATCAATTAGTCAAAGGTGATAATGCGATTGGGGTTGAACTGGGACGTGGCTGGTATGGAATGACAACACCAAGTGTTTGGTTTTGGGAAAGAGCACCATTTCACGATGAACCGAAGCTATTATTACAGCTTGAGATTATTTACGCTGATGGAACGAAGAAAACAGTGGTTACTGACGATACCTGGAAAGTAACAGATGGACCGACCCTGTTTGATTCGGTTTATGCAGGCGAAACCTATGATGCAAGACAGGAAAAAGCAGGGTGGGCGAAGGCAGGTTTTAATGACAGCAGCTGGAATCAGGCTGCTAAAGTTGAACCACCGAAAGGCAAGCTAAAACCTTTTCAACATGAACCAATAAAAATAACTGAAACAATAAAGCCAATAAGTGTTAAAGAACCAAAAGAAGGCGTTTATGTGTTTGACTTTGGTAAAAATGTTGCAGGCTGGACAAGGCTCCATGTAAAAGGACAACGCGGGACAGAGGTGACACTTACTTACGGTGAGAAGCTGTATCAAGATGGGACTGTGAATATGAGTCAAGGTGATATTATTGGTCAGATTCAACAGGATCATTATATTTTATCCGGGGAAGACAATGAAACGTGGGCACCGAAATTTAGCTATAAAGGATATCAGTATGTACAGGTTACAGGTTTTCCAGGTGAACCAACGTTAGATAACCTTGAAGGGTATATCATTCACACTGATGTAGCAAATAATGGGATTTTTTCAAGCTCCAACTCACTTATTAATCAAATCCATGATAATACGAGACGTGCCTTATTAAGCAATTTATATAGCAAGCCGACCGATACCCCCATTTATGAGAAAAATGGTTGGACCGGAGATGCGCAAATCATGGCAGTATCAGCTATTTACAATTTTAATATGCCACGATTCTATACAAAGTGGATGAACGATTTCCTTGATGCTCAGAAACCATCTGGGGAAATACCTGACATTATTCCGACTAGCGGCTGGAGTTATGATGGTTCAGAAGGATGGACTGCCGTACATGGACCCACACCTGATTGGGACTTTGCCTATTTTGAAATCCCGTGGGATATGTACCATTATTATGGAGATGAGCGTTTCTTAGGTGAAATGTATGATGGCTGGAAAAAGTATTTTGCCTATCTTTCTTCATACGCGACGAACAATATTGTCTCGGTCGGTCTCGGTGATTGGCTGCCGGCTCCCGGAGGTGGAGGCGATACTTCGTTAACTTCTACTGCCTATTATTACAAAATGGCTGACATTATTGCTCAGGCCGCAAAAATAATGGGATTGGAATATGATTTCGAGTTGTATAATCAAAAAGCTCAAGCTATTAATCAATCCTTTAACAATACTTTCTTTGACCAAAAAGAGAGAATATATAAAGCACGTGCAGGCATCTCCTATAAACAAACATCGAATTTAATGCCGCTTGCCCTAGATTTGGTTCCTGATGAGGCAAAAGAGGATGTGGCAGCAAGCATTGTTAAGGACATAAAAGCTCGTGATGGGCACCTTGCTACCGGTATTATCGGCACCAAGTTTTTACTTCCTGTCCTGACAGAGTATGGATTTGGTGATGTGGCCTATCAATTGGCGACTCAAACGAGTTACCCCAGCTGGGGAAATTGGATTGTAAATGGTGGTGCAACTTCCCTTTATGAACATTGGGATCTTGGATCAAGATCACGAAATCACCATATGTTTGGATCGATTGATGAGTGGTTTTATAGTCATCTTGCCGGTATCAAGCCAGACAGTCCTGGATATAAGGAATTCACCATCCGGCCATTTCCTTCTTTTAACAAGGATACCCAAACTGGCTTAACACATGCTAAGGCAGATTATGATTCGCCTTATGGAAAAATAAGCAGTCAATGGTCGGTGAGTGACAATAATAATCTAACATTAGGTATTTCCGTTCCAGTAAATACAACTGCCAAGGTATATTTGCCTGTTGGAAGTAAATGGGCAGTCTTTGAGGGAACTAAAGTCGCTCATGAGGCAGAAGGAATCGAATTTCTCAAGATTGAAGATGGTAACGCCGTTTATTCAGTAGGATCTGGAACCTATCAATTCGTGGTCTACCCAGAACTGGAACTATTGGGTAACGGTTACGACGAAGCAGTTGAATTATCAAATAAGCTTAACCGTTGGAAGGAAGATGAAAGTATCAATGGGGGGCACACAGGTTATCTTGCTTCACAGGTAAATAAGCTGGAAAAACAAATTAATGACAGTATGAAAATCTTTTTAACTGATGATAAAAAAGGGCTATTACAAACCATTCAGCATGCATTAAAAACGAATTCACAACTTTCAGATTGGATTAACAATAAACAGAAATCACTTCCAGTTGATGTAGTAGACCTAGTAACCAAGTCGCTTGATACGATTTCTACAAATCTCTCAAAAGTAAGCAGCTACTATTTAAACATTGAACCAAAATTAACCTTATCTAAAACTGAGGTGTTCCCTGGGGAGAGCTTCCAGGTAAAAGCCGAGATAAGCAACACCAGTAATGAAAATCTTAATGATGTACATGCTGCTTTAGAAGTACCAGAAGGGTGGAGTGTTACAGATAAGGGTGGGACGAAAGCCCCTGTTCTCAAAAGAGGAGAAACATTCGCTGCAACATTTAATGTTACGGTTGCCAAAGGTCAAGCACCTATAAAGGATGCAAAACTTGCGGGGATAGTAAGCTACAAAAAAATGGGTGGAACAGCTACTACTAAGACAACGGCCGCGGTTCATATTAATTCGCCTATTACTATTGCTTCTGTAGAAACAAGTTCGGATCAGGTGCATTTAGGGGAGGTGATCTCCATTGAGGTTATTGTTGAAAACAAAGCTGCAGTGAAAGTGGATGGACAAGTAGAGCTTTATTTAACGAATATTGAGGGTTCTGCTCCGTTAACTCAATCAGTTCAGTTAGATGCAGACGCTTCGAAGAAAGTAACATTTGAGATCGATACTTACAAATTCAACAAATTAACCCTCCAGCTTGGAGTAGTTGCAAAGTACGAAGGTAATAATTCAGATGAAAGAAATGTAATCATTAATCTTTCAGTGCCTGGAACAAACCTTGCCCTCAATAAATCAGTATCTGCGTCCAGCAGCATCGATGCATGGGGGTGGGGACTAAAGCTCGCAGTCGATGGTCAAAGAGGAAGTACTGGCAGTTCGATGGGTTGGACGACAAATGACAAAACCAATGTTAATCATACAGAGTGGATTACCGTTGACTTAAAAGAACAGCAAACGATTAATACGGTTGTTTTATATCCACGAAATGATGCAGATGCCGGCTTTGGTTTCCCAATTGATTTTACAATTCAAGTATCGAATGATAATACAAATTGGAAAACTGTCGTTACCGAAACCAACTATCCTTTCCCAGGAGCAGAAGCGCAAATGTTCTCGTTCGAAGTACAGGAGGCACGCTATGTAAGGATACACGGTACGAATTTAAGGCCTAACCCAAATGATGGTAACCTTTATAGAATGCAATTAGCGGAAATTGAGATATACAACCATTAAAAAGAAAAGTTGAAAAACCAACATAGGAGAGTTAAATTCCTGCTCCTTACATTATTACAGTTATTGATAACTATATAAACAATGAAAGCCGCTATACTGTAATTAAGTAAGCGGTTTTTTTAAAATTCTTTATTTACAATTCAAAAATAAAACAAATATCAGTTAGGTTAAGTGATAATCAAAGGGGTTGGAATAATATGAAGGTAAGTTTATTTGCCACCTGCCTTGTCGATATGTTTCATAGGAATGTAGGAAAAGCAACGGTTGAGCTCCTTGAGAGACTTGGCTGTGAGATTGATTTTCCCGAATCACAAGTTTGTTGCGGCCAGCCGGCTTACAATAGCGGCTATACAAAGGAATCGAAAGAAGCGATGAAGCGGATGATTGATACATTTCAACATGCTGATTATGTCGTGTCACCATCAGGTTCTTGTGCCTATATGTTTCATGAGTATCCACATATTTTTAAAGGAGACCCTGTTTGGGAGCCGAAAGCGAAAAAATTGGCGAAAAAAACCTATGAGCTTACTCAATTCATTGTGGATGTATTAAAGATAGAAGATGTTGGGGCAAAATTTGAAGGAACTGCCACCTATCATACTTCCTGCCATATGACAAGATTGCTAGGCGTAAAAGAAGCTCCTATGATTCTCTTAAAAAACATCAAAGGGTTAAAATTTTCAGAGCTACCGGGAAAAGAACAGTGCTGCGGTTTTGGCGGCACCTTCTCGGTTAAAATGTCACAAATATCGGAGCAGATGGTCGATGAAAAGGTATGCCATGTCGAGGAAACAGAAGCAAAGTATCTGATTGGTGCCGATGCAGGCTGTTTGATGAACATCGGCGGCCGAATTGAACGAAAAGGAAAACCAATTAAGGTTCTTCATATTGCCGAAGTTTTGAATAGTAATTGATAGTTTTACATAAGGAATAGGAATGGAGGGAACATGAAAATGGCTATGAAAATTGGCAATGATCAATTTAAGGAACGAGTTGACAAAGGGATCCATGACGATTTTATGCGCGGTGCTGTTACGAGTGCTCAGGATGGAATGGATATAAAGAGGCGCCTTGCTGCGGAGGAACTTGGAAACTGGGAAGATTGGCGCTCGCATGGGGAAGAAATTCGCCAACATGTCCTTGAGAATTTGGATTATTATTTGGAGCAATTAAGTGAAAATGTTGCCAAGCGGGGTGGGCATGTGTTTTTTGCCCAAACAAAAGAAGAAGCAAATGATTATATTCGGGGAGTCGTCCGAGAAAAAAATGCCAAAAAGATTGTTAAATCCAAATCAATGGTAACGGAAGAAATCAGCCTTAATGCCACTCTTGAACAAGAAGGCTGCCAGGTAATTGAAACGGACCTAGGTGAATACATCCTCCAAGTGGACGATCATGATCCCCCGTCACATATTGTCGTACCCGCTCTCCATAAAAATAAAGAGCAAATACGTGAAGTGTTTACTGAAAAGCTTGGTTATACAAAGACCTCAAAGCCGGAGGAGCTTGCATGGCATGCCCGGGAAATGCTGCGCCAGGAATATTTGTCAGCGGACATCGGCATAACAGGCTGTAACTTTGCGGTAGCCGAAACCGGCTCGATTACGTTAGTGACGAATGAAGGAAATGCTGATTTGGTTACGGCTTTGCCGAAAACGCAAATTACGGTCATGGGGATGGAACGGCTGGTTCCTACCTTTGAAGAAATGGAAGTATTGGTTTCGCTTTTAACAAGAAGTGCAGTTGGTCAGAAATTAACAAGCTATATAACGGTCTTGACGGGGCCCAAAGAAGAATTGGATGTGGACGGTCCGGAGGAATTTCATCTTGTGATTGTGGATAACGGCCGCTCCAATATTCTTGGCGGAGAATTCCAGTCCGTTCTGCAATGCATTCGCTGTGCTGCTTGCGTCAATGTTTGTCCGGTCTATCGCCATGTCGGCGGCCATTCATATGGCTCCATCTATTCAGGACCAATTGGAGCGGTACTTTCGCCATTGCTTGGAGGATATGACGAATATAAAGAATTACCATATGCCTCGACGCTATGCGGGGCTTGCACAGAGGTTTGTCCGGTGAAAATTCCGCTACACAACCTGCTTCATAAACACCGAGAAGTGATTGTTGAACAAGAAGGAAAGGCACCGATATCCGAGAAACTTGCAATGAAGGCATTTGGCTTGGGCGCAGCATCCCCAATCTTATATAAAATCGGCTCGAAAATCGCCCCAACAGCAATGAATCCATTCACTGTCGGGGACAAAATATCCAAAGGACCGGGTCCATTAAAGGCCTGGACAGAAATTCGCGAGTTCCCGGCACCAAATAAAGAGAGATTCAGAGATTGGTTTAAAAACCGCAAAAAGGAGGGCGAAAAAATTTGACTGGAACAATCCAAAATCGGGAGACATTTTTAAATAAAATTGCTGGCCAGCTTGGGCGTCCACGTCGATCGACTCCTGTTGAACGTCCAAATTGGAAATTTCACCCCCAGGATGAAGTCCTAAAAGATGCCACCCAGGATGATTTGGTAGATGTATTGACCGAGCAGTGTAAAAAAATCCATACAACTCTATATACAACAGATTTGAAGGAATTACCGTCCGTCCTTAACGAGGTCGTGCTGGGTTACGGCGGAGGTCCAGTCGTCACCTGGAAGGATGACAGGTTCACTGAATGGGGACTTGAACACCTGATGAGGGTTGATTGGCCTAGTCTAAATATTGAGGTCTATGAATGGAATCATACCAGAGGTGCGGATAATGTAGCAAAAGCGGAAAATGCAAACGTGGGTATTACGATTAGTGAAGTGACACTCGCCGAATCAGGGACAGTTGTATTATTTAGCGATGAAAACAAAGGCAGAACAGTAAGCTTCTTGCCAGCGACCTATTTAGCCCTTATTCCGAAGAGTACGCTGGTGCCAAGAATGACTCAGGCAGCGCAAAAGATGCGTGAAATTCATCAACAAACAGGTCATGCTGCCTCGTGCATTAATTTCATTACTGGACCAAGTAATTCCGCAGATATCGAGTTAAATCTTGTCGTTGGTGTACATGGGCCGGTGAAGGCCTCTTATATCGTCATTAATGATTTGTAATGTAAAAATCTGTCTCGTTATAGGGCGGATTTTTTTTTGATTGTGCCCGTACAAATTTTTATCCGTCGTCATAATCAATAGCAAATGATAAGCTGGTTTTTGCGGGGTTTCTTTGAAAATAAAAAAATAACTGCAAAGCAAATAAAAACGGGAATTGAATATTTTCGTATTCAAAAATAAACAAAAATATATTATAATAAAACAGAAGTTAACAAACATTTAAACGGGGGGTTTCGGATGGTGAATAATCTTTGGAATCATGAGAAAGCTTCACAAGTAACAAATGGGGTAGAGGAATTAAGATATCGTTCCAACTTAATCGGAACGGATCGTGCCGTTTGTAACTGGGGTGGCGGCAACACTTCCATGAAAAAAATTGAAAAGGATTTCCGCGGCCGTGATATCGAGGTAATGTGGGTAAAAGGAAGCGGTTCCGACCTAGCGACAATGCAAGCTAAAAATTTCACCGGTTTAAGATTGGATGATATCCGTCCATTATTCGATCACGATGAAATGACGGACGAAGACATGGTTGCGTATCTTGCTCATTGCATGATTGACAACAAGCATCCAAGAGCATCCATCGAAACTTTATTACATGCGTTCCTTCCATTCAAGCATGTAGACCATTCACATCCAGATGCCATCATCAGCATTTGCTGTGCTGACAATGGCAAGCAAATTGCAGAAGAGATTTTTGGCAACCGTTTTATTTGGGTTCCATATGTGCGTCCTGGCTTCACTCTTTCAAAAATGATTGCAGAGGGTGTACAAAATAACCCGAACGCGGAGCTAGTCTTAATGGAAAAGCATGGTCTTGTCACTTGGGGAGAAAATTCTGAAGAGTGCTATGCAAAAACTATCACTATTATTAATGAAGCAGAACAATATATTAATGAAAGAATCAATGAAGAAAGCGTATTTGGCGGTCAAAAATATGTTTCCCTTTCGG
Organism: Neobacillus sp. FSL H8-0543; assembly: GCF_038592905.1. Lineage (GTDB taxonomy): Bacteria > Bacillota > Bacilli > Bacillales > Cytobacillaceae > Neobacillus. The sequence goes on from NZ_CP151943.1 coordinate 5,009,581, forward strand.
ACGAAGACGCAATGGTTATATTAGCGAAGGTAATGCCTGTTATCCGTGGGGCTGTAAGTGAAGAAAAGAAAATGCTTCTAACTTACCACCGTGGTGAAGATGTTCTTCAATTTGTAAACAGCTACAACGCTCCTGAACTTTCACTAATCGGAGCAGCATGCCCGGACCATCTTGTTCATACCAAAATGGTCCCGCTTTATATCAATTGGGATCCGCAGACAAAGGATGTAGAAGGCTTAACTGCTGCAATCAAGGAAGGAATAGCCCGCTTCAAGGCAGCATACAAAGAATACTTTGAACGCAACAAAAACGAAGGCGACAAAATGTTCGAACCAGCGCCACGTGTAATCCTAATCCCAGGATTAGGAATGGTAAACACTGGTAAGGATGTCGCGAATTCTCGAGTAAGCGGTGCCTTATACCACCGTGCTATAGCGGTTATGAAAGGTTCAACGACTCTAGGAAACTTTGTTTCTTTAAGTGAAAATGAATCCTATAACGTGGAATACTGGCCACTAGAATTATATAAATTAACTCTCGCCCCAGCTGAAGCAGAATTCTCCAGAAAGGTAACATTCATAACTGGCGGAGCAGGAGGAATTGGCAGTGCAACGGCTCACCGCCTAGTTTCTGAGGGTGCCCATGTCGTTCTGGCTGACCTTAATCATGAAGGCGCTGAAAAGGTTGCTGCCGAAATTAACGAACAATACGGCGCAAACCGTGCCCTAGCAGTAAAAATGGATGTAACAAAAGAAGAAGAAGTGCAGGTTGCATTCGACAAAGCCGCACTCACATTTGGTGGTGTGGACATCATTGTTAACAACGCTGGTCTTGCAACATCAAGCCCTATCGATGAAACTACTCTACAAGAGTGGAATTTGAATATGAATGTTTTAGGAACAGGCTATTTCCTTGTTGCCCGTGAAGCATTCAAGCAAATGAAGCAGCAGGGAATTGGCGGCAACATGGTATTTATCGGTTCGAAAAACTCTGTTTATGCCGGAAAAAATGCTGCTGCCTATAGCTCTGTCAAAGCGCTAGAAACTCATTTGGCCAGATGTATTGCAGCAGAAGGCGGGGAGTACGGCATTCGCGTAAATTCTGTGCTGCCGGATGCAGTCCTTCAAGGCTCTGCGATTTGGGGTTCCAGATGGCGTGAAGAGCGTGCGGCGGCGTACGGAATTCACCCTGATCAATTAGAAGAGCACTATCGTAAGCGTACAACTCTTCTAGTAAATATTTATCCATCTGATATTGCTGAATCGATTGCATTCTTTGCATCATCCAAGTCAGATAAAACTACTGGATGTATGTTAACTGTAGACGGCGGTGTACCTGCTGCCTTTACAAGATAATGAGTGTTATGGGAAAACCGCTGCAAGAAGTATTATATTTGAAATAGGAACCGATGAAAAAAGGCATCAAGGAATGCCTTTTTTCTTTTTAATAAGACGAATAGCCCAAAAATATGTTAAAATAATTGAAAAGTGCGAATTTTTAATCAGTATCACTTTACATATGGTTCTTATAGTAAAATGGAGGGGACGGAGGATGGGTAGAAGATGTACTAGCTTATTCACCTTACTGTTACTTATTCTTGCAAGCGGTTGCAGTACAACCGCAAAATATGACATTGTCTATTCTAAAGGTGAAGTAGACCGCCCGGTTGAGAACTATACAAGGAAGTCGTACACCATTGCACTTGTCCCGAAGCTTGTAAATATTCCCTATTTTAATGCTGTTGAAGAGGGGGCTATGGAGGCGGGGGAAGAACTAGGGGTAAATGTGATTTATAGAGGTCCTGCTGTTGCTGACCCCAATCAGCAAGTCAAAATAATCGAAGAATTAATACAACAAAAGGTAGATGTGATTGCCGTTTCTGCGAATGATCCTGAAAAATTGGTTGCAGTGATGAAGAAGGCACAAAGCCAAAATATTAAAGTCATTACCTGGGATGCTGATACACATTTTGATTCCAGGGAGTTTTTTATCAATATGGTGGATCCTGAGAAATTGGGCAGACATTTAATGGATACTCTAGCTTGGAATGTAAATGAAGAGGGAGATTTTGCGATTATTACTGGTGCGGAATCAGCAGCGAATCTAAATGTCTGGCTAAATTGGATAAAAATTCAACAAAGGGAATATTATCCGAAAATGAACTTGGTTAAGGTAGTAGCCTCAAATGATGATCCTCATAAGGCCTATATTCTGGCAAAAGAACTTTTGGCCGGCTATCCAAATTTAAAGGGGATTATCGGTAATTCCTCCGTTGGTCCGCCTGCTGCCGCCCAAGCAGTGAAAGAAGAAGGGAAATCAGGTGAGGTCACTGTTGTTGGCTTATCTCCGCCGAATCCAATGAATGAATACCTAAAAACTGATGCTGCACAGGTGGTTACTTTATGGAGCCCAAAAAAGCTTGGGTTTTTAACGGTAGCACTTGCAAAAAACCTTCTTGATGGAATGAAACCGTCTGATCGTCAAGAAATCCCGCAAGTTGGAAAAATTAGAGTTAAGGACGACATAGTTATTATGGGAGAACCAATTGATTTTACAAAGGAAAATGTGGACCAGTATGATTTTTAGATGGAAAAAATTCAAGAATTTCAGACTGATGACCAAATTAATCGTTTCGTATTTTTTCATTACGGTCATTCCTTTGGCTTTGTTGGGTTATTTTGCCTATGCCCAATATTCAAAATCAATCGAAGAACAAGTTGGTGAAAATATACCAAAATTGCTGGACCAAGCAAATGAACGAATCGGCATCTATATCCGGGATTTAAAACAGCTGCCGTACCTCCTGTATAATTCTGCACAAGTGATTGAAGTGTTAAGGAAGGACTCCTACCAAAGCAATTCATCCTTGCTGCAGGATACATTTATTGTTAATAGTTATCTGGCTAAAACATATAGCAATGGGGGAAATCCGGACATTTTAGGAGTTTTTATTTTATCAAAGAACAGGTTGTATGAAAGTTCGAAGGTCCCATATACCGGTTTCGAGAGCATTGAATTGCCATATGGCCAAGATATGGAGTTAAACGGTAAACAGGCCATCATTTATCCTTCCCATACGAATCTCAAATTTAAAAATAACCCGCCTTATATTTTGTTGATGCACCAAATTACCGATACAGAAAACCGGCAGAACTTGGGCACGATGTTTATTGTTGTGGAGATGTCATCATTTCAACAGATTATCGAAAATATTAAGGTAAATGATCAATCGGAGCTCTCGCTTATGAATGAGTATGGGTACATAATCTACCATACAAATCCTGATCTTATTGGAAAATTAAATAAGGAATTAGTAGATTATCCTAATATAAATGGAAGCTTTCGAACCACAACAATAGAGGATAACAGGTTAATTAGTATTAGCAGAAACGGCCCGGATGAATGGATTCTGGAGCATAGCGTCCCTTTGAAGAATTTGACTGAAAGAACGGATGTAGTACGAAATACTACGATTATCGTATTTATCATAGTCGTCATTTTAAGTACAATTATTTCGATTTTCCTTGCATGGAATGTAGCACGGCCTATGAACCGTCTAACCAGATTAATGAAGCGGGTTGAAAAAGGGGATTTTGATGTAGACCTTACCATTAACACTACGGATGAGGTCGGTATTCTTGCCAATAGTTTCAATTCAATGGTACTCGAGATTCGAGAATTGATTAAAATAAACTATCAAATCAAATTGCAGCAAAAGGAAGCCGAACTGTATGCGCTTCAGTCTCAAATCAATCCACATTTTATGTACAATACCCTTGAAACAATCGGAATGGCAGTCGAGGAAGGAGAAGATGACACGGTAGTAGAAATGGTGTCCATCCTCGGTAGAATGTTACGTTTCTCCATTAATAATAAAGATAAGGTGGTCACTGTTAATCAAGAAGTCCAGCATATGAAGGATTATTTGACAATTCAAAAAATAAGATTTGAAGAGCGAATTGATTTTTATATCCAAGAAGAAGTAAACAGCCAGTCTTTTCTGACTCCCAAGTTTATCTTACAGCCCATTGTTGAGAATGCAATAAAACATGGTCTTGACCACCAGCAGCATTTTAAGCTCGAAATCCTGATCAAAAAAGCACCTAACAAAGAAGAATTGATATTTAAGGTAATTGATAACGGTCCCGGAATTCCGGAAGAATTGTTGGAGGAGCTTAATTGGTACTTGGCATCTGATCCAATGGGGCGAAGGGACTCGAAATTTGGTTTAATCAATGTTCATGGAAGAATCGTCATGATGTATGGACAACCGTTTGGTCTTCAACTAGATAGTAAGATTAAACAAGGGACAGAAGTGACAATAAAAATCCCTTTATTGACAGTTGACATTGCAGAAAGGTCAGTGAGTGGAGGTGGGACGATTGAGTACAAGACTGGTTAAAACAGTGGTGGTTGATGATGAAGCACGGATTCGAAGGGGGATTGAACGGTTGGTCACGTCGTGCTCCGACGAATTTCATGTTATTGGAGGCTTTTCCAGCGGGAACGAATTACTAGCCTTTTATCACCAAGAAAAGCTGGAATTTGATCTGTTAATTACAGATATTAGAATGCCTGGCATGGATGGATTGGAATTAATAAAGGAACTAAAGAACCATGTTTCATTTGAAGCGGTAGTCATTAGCGGCTTTAATGATTTTAAATACCTGCAATCAGCCATTCGTGAAGGGGCTGTTGATTATATGGTTAAGCCGATTATTCGGGAGGAATTTCGCCTGCAGCTCCACCGTGTTAAGGAAAAAATTTATCGTAAACGGTCGGAAGAAGAGCGTCTTTTAAAGCTGGATTTAGAGTTTTTGCATGTGAAACAGATAGAAGGCATCATACAATCCATGCAGCAGGCGAAAATAGAAGAAACATTATCTCTTTTACATCAGTTTCTGAATGTACTTGAGAATCACACGTCTCCCGGGGAAATTGAACGGAACATTCAATCACTTGCTGTTCAGATTGTAAACCTTTTTGGGAAAAATTCATATGCGAATAATGAATCAGATTTCCTGTATGATGCTATAAATATGACAAAAAGAGCAAGGAATTTTAAAGTATTAAGGCATGGCCTCAATGAATGGATACAAAAAGTTTATTTATCTTTAAACAAATTAATGAACCCTGTGAAAGTGGATCCGATTCAAACAGCAAAGCAGTGGATATTGAGCAATATGGCTGAAAATATAACAATTGAAAAGATTGCACGGGAAATTCCGATGAATCCAACCTATTTTAGCGAGTACTTTAAAAATCAAACAGGTGAAACCGTATTGGATTTTGTGACAAGAACCAGGATCGAAAAAGCAAGGGAATTGCTGTTCTCAACTGATTTAAAAGTTTATAATATCGCGGAAAAGGTAGGTTATACCGATACTAAATACTTTAGCAAACTTTTCAAGAAGTATTTTGGAGAGGTCCCTTCCAAGTATAAGGAGAAAATCAAATATGGCTGACATCCAAACCTCCATTCCGGAGGTTTTTTAAATTTTTTGAAAACTCCCGAAAATCGTCACCCCAATCCGAGATCTGTCACCTTTTTCCCATAAAGAATACTAGGTATGCTAAATGTAAACGTATACAATGAAATATTCCATATCATGTGGCATGTTAGAAAGTATGATTCTACCTTTGATATAAAACTCAACTGAGGAGTGAAAAAAATGTCCGAGTTTGTACTCGAACTTAGAGGGATTACAAAAACCTTTCCTGGTGTGAAAGCTCTCGATCATGTTCAATTTCAATTAAAGCCGGGTGAAATTCATGCCTTGATGGGAGAGAATGGTGCCGGCAAATCAACGTTTATAAAAGTCATTACAGGAGTCCATCAGCCGGATGAAGGAAAGATGTACTTAAATGGACAGGAGGTTGAATTTCGAAATCCAAAGGATGCACAGAATTGTGGGATTGCTGCCATATACCAGCATGTAACCTGCTTTCCGGATTTAAGTGTAACGGAAAATATATTCATGGGACATGAAAAAATTAACAGAGCAACAAAGAGAATTCTATGGAAGGAAATGCATGCAGAAGCGAATCGCCTTCTGAAAGAGCTTGGGGCCAATTTTGATGCCAAAGCCCAAATGGGAACCCTCAGTGTGGCACAGCAGCAAATCGTTGAGATAGCAAAAGCCCTGTCAACCAATGCGAAAATTATTATCATGGATGAGCCTACTGCTGCCTTGACCAGAAATGAAAGTGAGGAGCTTTATCGAATCACGGAGAAATTAAGAGATCAGGGCACATCCATCATCTTTATCTCTCACCGCTTTGAAGATATGTATCGTCTTGCCAGTAAAGTGACTGTTTTCCGTGATTCGAAATACATCGATACCTGGGGAGTAAACGAGATTACCAATGAAGATTTAATCGTGGCCATGGTAGGAAGGGAAATAAAAAAGCTATTTCCAAAAACGGAGGCCAAAATTGGTGAAGAAGTTTTACGGGTGGACAACATGGGGAGAACAGGATTCTTTGCCGGAGTATCTTTCACGCTAGGGAAGGGAGAAATACTGGGGTTAACCGGTCTTGTTGGTGCGGGCCGCAGTGAAGTGTGTCAGGCATTGTTCGGGATCGATGCTGCTGATAAAGGAAAGATTTTTATTAATGGAAAGGAAACAAAGATTACGAATCCACTGCAAGCTATGAAGAAAGGAATCGGTTATTTACCAGAAGACAGGCAACAGCAGGGGCTGATCCTTTCATGGGGAATCGATAAAAATATTACGCTACCTTCGCTTAATCTATTATCCCGAAAAGGATGGTTAAACCGGAAGAAGGAAAAAGAGATTGCCAGTAAACTTGCCAAAAAAGTAAATGTGAAAACACCAAGTATTTATAATCTTGTAAGTTCATTATCAGGCGGGAACCAGCAAAAAGTGGCGGTTGCCAAACTTCTTACGACTGATTTGGATATCATCATTCTCGATGAACCGACAAAAGGGGTAGATGTCGGGGCAAAGTCAGCCATTTATGAAATTATCAGCGACCTGGCCAGCCAGGGATATGGCATCATCATGGTTTCCTCAGAAATGCCCGAAATCCTCAGTATGAGTGACCGAATTCTCGTTATGCGTGAAGGCAGAATTACAGCAGAATTGGATGGGAGAACAGCCACTCAGGAAGCCATTTTGGAAGCAGCGATGAAAAATACAGAGACGCGGCCAATCGATGGAACATTGGGAGCGGCTGGTATATAAAGGAGGGGAGAGAAATGGCTGAAAAATCACTGGAGAGAGTATCAATCAGTGCCAGTATAGCAAAATTTCGTGAAGTTGGATTACTGGGATTTATTATCCTGTTGTCCATAGCCGTTCAAATCAGGAATCCAAGTTTTTTAACACTTGAAAACTTGAATGACATGATTACCAATACAGCCATTTTGAGTATTTTGGCAGTTGGGATGATGCTAGTCATTATTACAAGGGGGATTGACCTATCAATTGGTGCGACACTTGCTTTATCCGGGATGAGTTCTGCCCTGGCAGTCGGAGCCATGCCGACACTTCATCCCATCTTGGCCATCCTTTTGGGTATCTTGATCGGTGTCGTTAGTGGCGGAATTCTCGGCCTGATTATTGCAAAAGGCAGTGTTTTACCTATCATCGCTACCTTAGGGATGATGTATATCTTTCGGGGACTTACCTATATGGTCAGTGGCGGAAAATGGGTAAGTGCCCACCAAATGCCGGAAAGCTTTAAGGGCATTGCAACAGGGACATTCATGGGGATCAATCACCTGATACTGATTGCTATTATTATTTACCTTATTTTCTACTATTTCATTAATCATACCAGAACTGGCAGACAGATTTACGCTGTCGGAAGCAATCCAGAATCGGCTATCATTACGGGAATTAATCATGACCGAATCATTTTTCTTGTCTATACGATAATGGGCGGATTGGCAGGACTTGCTGGAGTGTTATGGGTTTCAAAGTTTGCCTCGGCCCAGGGTGACACCGCATCAGGATATGAATTAACGGTTATTGCTGCCTGTGTATTGGGCGGGGTTAATATTGCCGGCGGTTCCGGAAAAATATCCGGGTTAATTTTGGGTTCTGTTCTGATTGGAATTTTAAATAATGCCCTGCCACTCATTAATGTTTCGCCTTTCTGGCAAAGCGGAATTCAAGGCGGGATCATCCTGGCTGCGGTGGTTTTAAATGCTGTTGTAAAAAGAGGAGTAGATTTGAATGCGCTCATGAGGAGGAAAATCTAGCTATGGAGACGATAAACAAAAAAGAGTTCTCATTTAAGAAGTTTTTCCTTCAGTGGGAATGGATGCTGATTTTGTTATTTATCGTGGTGAACATTATTAATATAAGTTTATCTCCTTACTATTGGGATTTTAATAATTTGCGAGACGCAACGATGACGTTTCTTGATAAAGCATTCATTGTATTTCCAATGGTATTGATTATGATCTTACGAGATATTGATATTTCGGTCGCATCTATTGTCGCCTTGGCATCAGTTATCATGGCTCATTTATATACATTAGGGGTACCGATGGAAATTGCGGTGGTGATTTGTCTTACTGTTGGTGCAATTTGTGGGCTGATAAACGGATTGCTGATTGTGAAGTTCAAGGAATTATCGGCCGTCATTGTTACACTGGCAACGATGATTATTTATCGGGGGATCGCCTATATCATCCTTGAGGACCAATCTGCCGGCTCCTTTCCGGAATGGTTTGGCTTCTTCGGTTGGGGATATGTCTTTGGTATTCCATTCATCCTCATCGCCTTTGTTGTATTAGCCGTCTGTTTTGGGCTGGTACTGCACATAACAACCTTTGGAAGAAGAGTCTATGCGATAGGTAACAACCCGACTGCATCCCGCTTTTCAGGGGTCCAGGTAGATAAAATCAAAATTATCGTGTTTACGCTTGCAGGTTTAATGGCAGCGATTACAGCCCTGTTTTTAACATCAAGAATGGGCAGTACCAGACCAAACATAGCACAGGGTTATGAACTGGATGTAATTGCGATGGTCGTCTTAGGTGGAATTAGCACAGCAGGCGGAAAAGGAAAAATGCTGGGGGCGATTATTGCCGTTTTCCTAATCGGCTACTTGCGATATGGGCTGGGATTAATTAATATCCCTGCACAAGTTCTCATGATTATCATTGGGTTGCTTCTCGTCATGGCCGTAATGATTCCGAATCTGAAGCCGAAAGTCAAGGCAAAAACGAAGCAAGTGAAGAACGCATCCCGGCAAATAGCGGGTTAAACGATGAAATTCGTCATACTAAACAGTCAACCAGACTGTTTCTGTATATAAAAAAACAAATAACAAGGGGAGATAAAAAGATGAAAAAGCTGCTTATGGTTTTTGTATCAATCTTCATGGTTTTTTCAGTGCTCGCAGCATGCAGCCAAGGCTCACCAAGCAGCGGCGGTGAGAAGAGCGGCGAAAGCAAGGATGGCAAAAAACGATTCGCCATTGTTTTCAAAAATACAGGGAATCCATATGGCGAAAAGATGATGGAAGGCTTCAAAAAGGCAATTGAAGCGCAGGGGCATGAAGCAATTCTGAAAGCGCCGGACCAGCCTACGGCTGAAGCGCAGATCCAAATGATTGAAGAATTAATTTCCCAAAAAGTAGACAGTATCGCGATTGCGGGAAATGATCCGGATGCTCTCGAGCCTGCTTTGAAAAAGGCAATGGACCAAGGTATCAAGGTACTTTCACTAGACTCTGCGGTTAACACGAAAAGCCGTATCGTACACATCAACCAGGCAGACCCTGAAAGAATTGGCCGCGTCCAAATCGAAGCCATTTCTGAAATGATTGGCGGCAAAGGTCAAATCGCCGTTCTTAGTGCCACTTCCCAGGCAACCAACCAAAACACTTGGATTGAGTGGATGAAGAAAGAACTCGAAGATCCTAAATACAAGGATATCGAGCTTGTAAAGGTCGCATATGGAGATGACCTCCGTGATAAGAGTGTTTCTGAAACGGAAGCTCTATTAAAATCTTATCCTGATCTAAAAGGGATTATTGCTCCAACCACTGTTGGTATTGCTGCGGCAGGTAAAGTGTTAACAGACAAAGGGTTAAAAGACAAGGTGCACTTAACAGGCCTGGGATTGCCAAGTGAAATGGCCGAGTATATCGAGTCCGGAGTTTCCGATTGGATGTATTTATGGAATCCTATTGATGTTGGATACCTGGCAGGCTACGCTGCTGACAGATTAGTGAGCGGCAAAATCACGGGCAAAGTCGGCGAAAAATTCTCTGTCGGTGACCTTGGCGAGAAAGAAGTCGTTGCTGACGGCGACGGCGCACAGATCATGCTCGGCGACCCATTCAAATTTGACAAGAGCAATATTGCTGAGTGGAAGGAAGTTTACTAAGACAGAACGTAACAGCATAAGGACAAGGAAAATAACCGAACCAATTAAAATATATATAAGAGGTTCGGTTATTTTTTGGACACTATTATTGGAGCATTTATCCTAAGGGGATTTAACCAGAATCAATAAAACAAGTGTAAAGTGGTTGGGTTGACGAAGGAACAGGAGGTAAGGGGAAGAAATGTTTATAAACAAAGCATTTAAGGGAACGAAAAAAAGAATGATAGCGATTGCTCTTACATCAATGCTTGTACTATCCTCATTCCCTGGTATCAATGGAACAAATAGTGTAAAGGCTGAAACGAACAAGGCACCGGGTGCTCCGACTGGCCTGCTTACGGATCTTCTGCCTGCTCCATTGGCCGTTGAGGATTTAACTAATCCAAAATTTAGTTGGGAAGTAAATGATGAGAACAGGGGAGAAAAACAAACGGCTTACCAGATACGGGTAGATACAGATCCTAACAAACTATTATCGGATGACTCTGTTGTATGGGACTCAGGTAAAGTTGCTTCGGGAAAATCATCAAATGTTCCTTATGATGGTCCAACCCTTAAACCTGCTACTCGATATTACTGGACGGTAAAAACATGGGATAAGGATGATCAAGCAGGTCCGTTTTCACATCCTGGAATGTTTGGAACGGGGTTAAAGGATGAATGGACAGGGTCTTCCATTTGGCAAAACCCGAATGAATATGGAAGCTGGGATAATTATACGATTGAAGTTGATATAACTATTGAAAGTAATGCTGCAGGAATAAAATTCAGGGCGAAGGACAATAACAATTCCTATATGTGGCAATTCAGCGCTCAAAAGCAGGCTCTTGCCCCGCATGTTAAAAATGCCGGCACATGGAGAGAAATTACGCAGATCGCTTACCCTTTTAAAATTGGAGTGCAATACCACATCAAAATTGTCGCAAATGGAAATGAAATTACTACATTTGTTAATGACTCAAAAATAGATACACGAAGCCTTTCCGACCACATGACTGGTTCGATTGGTTTTCGTCACGGCAGTACAGAAAGTGCTTTTTACGATAATGTGACAGTCACATCAGATAAAAATAAGGTCCTCTACCATGCAGATTTTTCATCTGGTGAAGCAATTGGCTGCGGATCTGTTAGAGATGGAAAATTATATGTCGGAAGAAGTGCTGAATGTTTAATCGGCGCATCCGATAACATGGCTTTTTTCAGAAAGAATTTCACCTTGGAGGATAAAGACATCTCCAGTGCAACCGCGTATGTGACAGGGCAATCTCCAAGCCCTGCGAGACAATATGTTTACAAGCTTTTTGTGAATGGTGAGTTTGTTGGTGTTGGTCCTGTTGAGGGATATAACGGACAGCTTTTTTATAATGCATATGATGTTACCGGCTTGTTAAAGAAAGGGAAAGAAAATGCTGTCGGAGCGATTGCCTATACGCAACAGGATAAACGGTTCCTAGCCGAGCTGCATGTTACCTATGTAGATGGCAGCAAACAGGTTATCAAAACAGATAACACATGGGAATCTCTGAATGCCCATCAAGCAATTCGGGATGGTGGGAATGCAGGTACAGGTTATTATTATGCGCCATCTGAATATATAAACTCAATTGAATACCCGCATGGATTTAGCAAACCAGACTTTGACAGCAGTTCGTGGTCCAAAGTCCTCGTTAAAGCCGTAATTCCTAAAGGACAATTGACCGGCCAGCCGTCACAGAATCTCGAAGAAGTGGTGGTAACTCCCCAGAAGGTCGTTGATAAGGGGAATGGAAGATATTTTATTGACTTTGGCCACTCTGTAACTGGAGGTATCAAACTAGCAATAAATTCTTCAACAGAAAAGGAAGTGGAAATCCGTTTAGGTGAAGAGCTTTCTGCTCCTGAAACCGTTCGTTATAATATGCGGACCGGCAATAATTACCGAGAAATCTGGAATCTGAAGCCAGGCGAACAAACCTTGCAGCATTGGGGATACCGCGTGTTCCGCTATGCTGAAATTTATGGGCTGCATGAAGGTTTGACAAACGTGGAAGAAATCGTTTCAGCGGTTGCTCTCCGTTATCCATTTAACGAAGAAGCATCAGAGTTTGCATCATCCGACCAAACGCTTAATACAGTATGGGAGTTCTCAAAAAATTCTATTCGTGATTTAAACTTTGACCTGTACTATGACTCTACCACTAGGGAACGAAGAGCCTATGAAGCGGATGCCTATATTCAACAGCTTTCCCATTATGCATTAGATCGAGAATTTGCACTTGCAAGGATTTCTCATGAATATCTTTATGACCATGAAACATGGCCGACAGAATGGAAACAGATATCGATTATGGCTGCATGGCAGGATTATTTGTATACCGGTGATAAAACTTCTTTAGAAAAAAATTATGAGGTATTGAAATCAAAGGCTTATGACCGATTTATGACAGCTGAAGGACTTCTAAAAAAATCGACCGTCAATGATATTGTAGACTGGCCAGATACTATGCGTGACGGCTATCAATTTACCGAAGTAAACACGGTAATTAATGCCTATAATTACCGGGACATGGTTGACTTGGCAAATATCGCACAGGTGTTGAATAAATCAGAGGATGTCAAAAAATACAAAGAACTTGCGTCAACACAAAAGGAAGCGATTAATAAACAACTATTTGACTCAAGTGTCAATCGGTTCCGCGATGGTCTGGGAGTGAATCATTATGCTTCGCATGCCAACTTCTTCCCAGTTGCATTAGGAGCGGCAACTGACGAGAATGCCAAATTGGCTAGCGAGTATATTGCGAGCCGCGGAATGGTTCCAAGTGTGTATGGTGCACCATTTTTACTAGAGTCACTTTTCCAAAATAATCAAGAAAGCAAAGCCATCGATTTATTAACTTCTCATGAGAAAAACAGCTGGATGAACATGATTAAATTGGGTGCTGGTTCGACAATGGAAGCCTGGGACCCTAGCCAGAAACCAAACCTGACCTATTCCCATCCATGGGCCGCATCACCAGCTTATATCATCCCGCGTGAAATGTTTGGGATTGTTCCAGTTCTTCCGGCGTTTGAAAAATTTGAAGTCAAACCAAGGCCAGGACAAATCGGTTCTGCAGAGATTAAAGTTCCAACAATTAAAGGTAAAGTTGAAGCTTCCTTTACACAATCAGAAGACAAATTTGAATTAACAGTAAGCGTACCTGCTAATACGACGGCGATTGTTTCTGTACCGGCGGCCAATAAATCGGAAGTATCGGTGGATGGAGAAGTCAAATATCTTGATGAGAACAATCGTTATATTGTTTATGAGGTGGGTTCTGGTAAGTATAACTTTGTAGTCAATAAAGAGAATGTCATTCCTTTTGCTCCTGACAACGTAACTGTTGAACCTGGAACAAAAGAAATTAGCAATATTCTAAAGTGGAAAGATAATTCCAACTATGAAAAAGGCTTTCTGATAGAGAGGAATGAAGGGGAGAATGGATAGAAGTCGACTCTGTTTCTGCAAATGTTACAACCTACACAGATAAAAATGTAATACATGAAAAACAGTATTTTTATAGAGTTACTGCTTTTAATGATAATAGCAGCAATCCAAGTAGTATCGTTTCGATTTTCGCTGTAGATATTCGTAATGTGGCTTATAAAAAAACTGTGACCGCAACGAAAGAGGAAGGCGGGAATGAAGTACCAGGAATTGTTGATGGAAATCCAAATACACGCTGGGCGGCAGAAGGCATGCCGCAAACAGTAATAGTTGATTTGGAAGATGTGTATTCAATTAACGAAGTGGGTCTGACACCTTATCAGAATCGTGCTTATCAGTATAAAGTCGAAACCTCTTTAGACGGGAAGGATTATACCTTTGTGGTTGATCGTACGGGTAATACAGATGGGGCATCATTCTTGAAAGATGAATTCCCAACGGTCAATGCACGCTATGTAAAGCTTACTGCCACAGGAGCACATGGCTATACAGGTGGATGGGTTAGTTTTCATGAGTTTAGGATATATGGAACAAAATTTGAGCTGGATAAAGTAACGTTAAAGGCTGCTTCACAGACTGTCCTGCCAGAAGAGCATGTTTCCTTATCACTAACTGGTGTAATGACGGATAAGAAAGAAGCTGATCTTTCCAACGCAACAGTCAAATTTGAATCAAGTCAGCCGGAAGTAGTCTCGTTTAGTAAAGACGGGAAAATAATAATTGCTGATTATGTTAAAGATGTACGTTCATTTGATGTATGGGCTACTGTTGTCCTTGATGAAAAAGAGGTAAAATCTGAAGCAATTTCTATTACCATTCATCCGACAATTGAACATACCCAACAACTTCTAAGCAACTATGAAAATTCAAAGATGGTAAAAGGACCGTTAGTTCCACAGCTTAGGAATTCATTACAGCAAGCATTGCATCATAAAGAGAAAGGTCATCTTGATCAAGAGATCCATCATCTCAGTAATTTTATAAAACACATCAGTAATGAGTCTTTGAAAGAATACGTGACACCAGAAGCAAAAGATGTGTTACTTCAAGATGTTCAAAAACTAATTTTAATTCTTAAGGGTGAAGAAAATTAAATTTTCCGGGTAATTCCTAACTCAGTGTACCTCACTGAGTTAGGATTTTTTGAGATTATTATGCTCAAATAAGGACAATAAACTTGTCAGCTCAGGATATAGGAGAAACGTAATTTCCTAGAAAAATAGAGTTTTCAGTAAGCGTTTCAAATGGGAAGGTGATGCGTATGACAAAATACAGTATAGCCGTTGATATCGGCGCTTCCAGCGGCCGCCTTATTCTCGGATACCTCGAAAATGAATTTTTAAAGCTAGAGGAGATTCACCGGTTCGAAAACAAAATTGTCAAAAAAGGTAACTTCTTTTGCTGGGAGGCCGATAAGCTGTTTCAAGAAATCATCAATGGACTAAAGAAATGCAGGGAACAGGGCATTAAGCCTGACAGCATCGGGATTGATACCTGGGCTGTTGACTTTGTGCTCTTGGACGAAAACGACCAGCCCTTAACAGAAGCAGTGGCCTATCGCGACCCACGGACCGATGGGATGATGGAAGAAGTCTTCAAGCTGTTTTCCAAGGAAAGACTTTATCTCGAAACAGGTATTCAGTTCCAAAAATTTAATACCATCTATCAACTTTATTCTATTAAAAAGAACAATCCGGACATTTTTAAAAAAGCCAAATCGTTCCTGATGATCCCTGACTACTTCAATTTCTTATTAACGGGAAAGAAAGCAAACGAGTATACAAATGCCACTTCCACACAACTGGTGAATGCTTTTACGAAAAAGTGGGATCGGCCATTATTAGATATCCTTGGAATCAACAAAGAAATGTTCCATGAGATAAAAACACCAAGAACGGTTCTTGGCACGTTAAGGGAAGAGCTCGTCTCCGAACTGGGGTTTAATCTGGAGGTTATCCTGCCAGCCACCCATGATACGGGTTCCGCCGTTATTGCGGTCCCGGAGCAGGATGAAACCATCTATATCAGCTCCGGTACTTGGTCCTTAATTGGAACAGAAAACTATTTTCCCATTTGTGTGACCAAGGCATTGGAATACAATTTTACGAATGAAGGCGGAATCGATTACCAATACCGCTTCCTAAAGAATATCATGGGCCTTTGGATGATTCAGGAAGTGAAGCGTATGTACAATGATGAATATTCGTTTGCCAGGCTGGTGGAATTAGCCAAGGAAGCAAAGGATTTCAAAGCCATTGTGAATGTGAATGATGACCGGTTCCTAAAACCGGATCATATGATAGAAGCTATTCAGAATTATTGTATCCAAACGGGACAGCCAGTCCCAAGTACTCCTGGTGAGGTAGCCAAATGTGTATTTGATAGTTTGGCAGTAAGCTATCAGGAAGCCATTAGCCAAATCGAAGAAATTTTTGAAAAGAAATTTGAAAAAATCAATGTCATCGGCGGCGGCTGCCAAAACGAAATATTGAACCAGCTTATCGCAGATGTAACCCATAAAGAGGTATATGCGGGACCTGTTGAGGCGACCGCAATCGGCAACATTGCGGCTCAATTAATGGCTCTGGGGGAAATAAAGGATGTAAAGGAAGCACGCGCCATTATCAACCATTCATTTGAAGTAAAAAAATATACACCATCCCATAAAGTAGTCAGTTAAATATAGAAAGGAAGAAGGAAATTGTCCATTAAAGAAAACTATGAACTTGCCAAACAAGCTTATGCCAAATGGGGAGTCGACGTTGATGGAGTGTTGGAAAAACTAAAAAATATCCCTATTTCGATTCATTGCTGGCAAGGTGATGATATTGGGGGATTTGAAGTAAACCAAAACAAATTATCTGGCGGTATTGACGTAACCGGTAACTATCCTGGAAAAGCCAGCACTCCTGAAGAGTTAAGAAGCGACTTAGAAAAAGCACTTTCATTAATTCCAGGCAAGCACCGTGTTAACCTTCATGCCATTTATGCAGAAACAAATGGAGAAGTGGTCGAAAGAGATCAACTGGAACCGAAGAATTTTGAAAATTGGGTAAAATGGGCAAAGGAACATGGACTAGGGTTAGATTACAATCCAACCCTATTCTCTCATCCAAAAGCAGCCGATGGTTTGACACTTTCCCATCCAAACGAAGAGATTCGGGAATTCTGGATTAATCACTGCATCGGCAGCCGTAAAATTGGCGAATACTTTGGAAAGGAGCTAGGAACACCTGCGTTAACGAACATTTGGATACCAGATGGCTATAAGGATATTCCAAGTGACCGCTTAACTCCCAGAAAAAGATTAAAGGAATCATTGGATAAGATATTTGCCGTGGAAATTGACGATAAATATAATCTGGATGCAGTGGAAAGCAAACTATTCGGTATTGGCTCCGAAGCATATGTGGTTGGTTCTCATGAATTCTATTTAAACTATGCGATGAAAAATAACAAATTGTGCTTGCTTGATACGGGCCACTATCATCCAACAGAAACGGTTTCGAATAAAATATCTTCCATGCTGCTGTTTAGCGACAAGGTTGCCCTGCATGTTTCGAGACCGGTTCGTTGGGATAGTGACCATGTCGTCATTCTCGATGATGAATTGAGAGAAATTGCACATGAGATCGTCCGCAATGATGCGCTTGATCGTGTCATCATTGGCCTTGATTTCTTTGATGCCAGCATCAACCGTGTGGCAGCCTGGACAATTGGAACAAGAAACATAATTAAAGCCCTGCTTTATGCGATGCTGGTGCCAAATGAACACTTAAAGCAACTTCAAGAAGAAGGCAACTTTACCGAAAGATTAGCCTTAATGGAAGAATTCAAAACCTACCCATTTGGGGCCGCATGGGATTACTATTGCGAAAAAATGGGTGTTCCAGTAAGAGAATCTTGGTTAGAAGAAGTAAAGGCATATGAACAAGAGGTTTTATCAAAACGATAAAGTGAAATAAGCAAAGGCAGACTTCAGAAAGGACATGAAAGTGTTCCTTAAGAGTCTGCCTTTTTTTATGGAATATGTTTGTTTTTCAAAAATTGTGTTATATTTATATTGGAAACAGACGAAAAAGTAAATATAAATAAACCTAAATAAATATAAATAAACATAATGGGTAGTGGATTCTGAAAGGGGATTTTCAAATGCTTGTGGCAGAAAGACAAAAAAAGATTGTTGAATTAGTAAATGAACGGTTGAGTATTCGGGTCTCCGAACTGAGCAAAATTTTCTCCGTAACAGAGGAAACGATACGTCGTGACTTAGAGAAGCTTGAAAAAGAGAATCTATTAATGCGAAGTCATGGCGGCGCTGTCAGTATTGGGAAGGACCAAGCAGAAACCTCATATTTAGAAAGAGAAATCACCAATGCAACTGAAAAAAAAGCTATTGCTTCAGTGGCTGTTGGGTTAATTGAGCCCGGTGACAAAATTGTCTTGGATGCGAGCACTACTGCCTGGTATGTGGCGAAGGAGCTGTCTGACATGCCTTTAACCGTGTTGACAAACTCGATAAAAGTTGCCATTGAGTTGAGTAAAAAAGAACAAATTAAAGTGATATCCACTGGGGGAACGTTATTATCGCAGTCGCTTTCCTTTGTGGGGCCTCTGGCAGAACGATCCCTGGGGTTGTATCACGTGAACAAAGTATTTCTCTCCTGTAAGGGAATTCATATTGAAAAAGGGCTGAGTGACTCTAACGAATCACAAGCGTTAGTAAAGAAGCAAATGATGGAGATAACCGATGAGACAATCCTAATGGTGGACTCTAGTAAATTTGGTACAAGGGCCTTTTCACAAATAGAACCTCTTGCTAAAATCAATCGGATAATTACAGATTCAAACATTGGTGAAGACACAAGAAAACAGTTGGAAGAGAAACAAATTAATTTAGACATAGCATCCATTGTATAGAAACCTTGCAGACTGAATTGGGTGTGTTTTTTGTTTGTTAAAAATAAAAGGAATCAAACTTAAATTGTGACGAAAATCGCAACTAATCAAAAATAAACAAAACTACATATCTGTTTTTATGTTTATTTTAGTTAGAGATAGGGTTATCATGTAGACATAAAGAAAAGAACTTTTCTCAAAAGGAGAGAAATAAACATGAATATGACAATAACCCGAAATTCAATATATACTGCTCCGTTTTTACAAGAAATGATGGAAACTGCCGCTAACCTATACCGTCTAGGCTGGGCTGAACGAAATGGCGGGAATATCAGTTATTTATTACATGAATATGAGGTTCTTCCATACGTGGATGTAGACTATGTTATAAGAACAGTACCAATGAACTTTGATGCTTCCGATCTTGCAGGCAAATATTTTATTGTGACAGGCTCTGGTAAATATTTTAAAAACGTAGAAAAGAATCCAGTAAGAAACTTAGGGATCATTCGTATTGCAGAAGATGGAAAAAGCTACGAAATCCTTTGGGGATTTGAAGATGGCGGTGTTGCTACAAGTGAGCTTCCTACACACTTAATGAATCATATGCAGCGCTTGTCAGTAGATAAAAACCATCGTGTTATTATGCACTGCCATGCGACAAATCTTATAGCGATGACATTTACACACAGCTTAATGGAAGAAGATTTTACAAAAACACTATGGGAAATGTGTACAGAATGTATCGTTGTTTTCCCTGAAGGTGTAGGTGTAGTTCCATGGATCACCCCTGGTACAAATGAAATTGGTAAAGCAACGGCAGAAAGAATGAAGGACGTCCGTATTGTATTGTGGCCACATCATGGGGTGTTTGGTGCTGGAACCACAATTGATGAAACGTTTGGGCTGATTGAAACAGCAGAAAAAGCTGCTGAAGTTTATACCATTGTATGTGCCCAAGGCGGCAAAAAACAAACCATCACTGACAAGCAGCTGCAAGATCTTGCTGATGCATGGCATGTAGTTCCCCGTAAAGGAATCTTGAAACTTTAATGAAGGGACATTTTTGTGGGGAAGAAGTAAAATTATTTAAACTGTATTGGCATAATATAAGAAAATCTTGTTTAGGAATCTTGGCAATGTCAAAAGCTCTCTTCCTGGAGTCGTTTTTTCTTGAAGTAGCAGAACAACATAGGTAAAAGCTGACAGCAAAACAATAATCACTCCTAATATAAATATGACTCCACCAGACACACTTATGAGTATTACTTTTCATGTAAAAGTAAAACCGTAGAAATTAATGTTGTCGACTCGTTTTTATTATGTATTTTTGTGAAATACAAATGTTCACTGTTTTGTTGAAAATAACAATTATGAGTTGTAGTATAACAATAATGAGATTGTTATACTAATAGTATTGTTTTTCAATTTTTGTTATATAACAGACAAGTGTTTTTAAACTCACAATAATTATTCCGAATAATAATACTATTGTAACATATCCTAATATTCGCTATAATTCTACTTATTACAATTCAGAGTTAAATAGAAAGGATTTCGATATTTTATAAAAAATAAGAGAGATACATAGGTGTTGGTGGCACACGGAAAGTTAGTAGTGTAGGGAAAGATTATCTTTTACAAGCGGGGGAGCATCTATGAAAAAATTATTGAAAAAATGGAATCAAATAAGTCTGGTAAAACAAATTGCACTTGGTTTGATTATTGGTATTATCCTGGCTGTAACGATTCCAGCAGTAGCAAAACCTATTGTCATTTTAGGCTCCTTGTTTGTAGGTGCTTTAAAGGGGATAGCACCAGTATTGGTTCTCTTCTTGGTTATGTCGGCCATCGCCCAACATCAAAGCGGTAAACAAACAAATATGAAATCAATTATCTATTTATACCTTTTGGGAACTTTTCTAGCTGGATTAATCGCTGTGATTGTAAGTTTTGCTTTTCCTGTCAGTATAACCCTAACAAAGGGTGCTGAGGATTTGGCGGCTCCAGGTGGTGTGGTAGAGGTTCTCAAAACATTATTGTTGAACGTTGTCGATAACCCTGTTAAAGCCATTTATAATGCGAATTACATCGGAATTTTAGCTTGGGCAATCATACTTGGTTTGGCTTTAAGAAATGCCCCTGATTCGACAAAAACAGTAATCTCTAATTTTTCAGATGCCATAAGCAAAATTGTTACATGGGTAATCAAGTTTGCCCCATTTGGAATTATGGGTCTCGTGATTGAATCTATTACAACAAATGGGATTGAGTCACTACTAAGTTATGGAAAATTACTTGCCATTTTGATTGGATGTATGCTCTTTGTCGCACTTGTTGTTAACCCAATCATTGTTTATGCATACGTACGCCAGAACCCCTATCCACTAGTATTCACGTGTATAAGGGAAAGTGGTATTACCGCATTCTTTACACGCAGCTCGGCTGCAAACATTCCTGTAAATATGAAATTATGTGAAAAACTTGGTTTAGATAAAGATACGTATTCGGTATCGATTCCATTAGGAGCAACTGTCAATATGGCTGGTGCTGCAGTTACTATTTCTGTTTTGACCCTTGCCGCAGTTCATACACTTAATATTCCAGTGGACATCCCTACAGCAATCCTCCTTAGCGTAGTGGCAGCTATATGTGCTTGTGGTGCTTCAGGGGTTGCAGGTGGATCACTCTTATTGATTCCATTAGCTTGTAGCTTATTCGGAATCTCCAATGATGTTGCGATGCAGGTGGTTGGAGTTGGCTTTATCATTGGTGTTTTACAAGACTCCTTTGAAACGGCACTTAACTCATCAACTGACGTCCTCTTTACAGCAACAGCTGAATATAAGAAGCGCCTTAAAGAAGGAGAAAAAATAAATATCAAAAAAGTAGCTTAACAAGCGGCTTTTAATATAATAAATACAGCTAATAAAATAATCCCTTTTGTAAGGACGGTAGGATACCGTCTTACAGAAGGGGCTGCGGTAGCGCAAATTTTCGAAGCTATGAAGTGGCTTCTTGTGAATTCATTCGAATCCGATAAATAGTAATTAAGGTAGTATCTTTTTATTGAAAAAAATACGTTTCTACATTAGTAGAGACGCGGTTTTTTGAATCTGTGCCAGGTACAACAGCATTATACTATTTGTAAAATTGATTTAGATGTGAGAGGTTACCTGATATTTATAACTCAAAGAAGGTACCATTCCTAAAAGGAAGGTACTTTTTTATGTATAAAATTTCGCTGTAGAATTAATAAAATCACCGTGCACCTACCATTGATTGAAATAATCAAGCGTTACTTGTAAAAAATAGCTCAAACTCGGTAACCCTACGGCACATAGAAAGGACTACTTAAGGCTGCTTCCTTCCGGACCTGACCCGATTCATAGGTTTCCATTGCGTAGGACCAAGTTATCAACACTATTTTCACAAGGCAGACCTTGCTTCATCCAACCTCAGGTAGGATTTCAACCCCGCTATGGCGGACCTGCGGGTTAAGGGACCGCCAACTCCCCGTCTAGCACGGTATGTATAGGCTAGACTCTTGCTTATGTTTATATTAGTAATGGAAAAATTAAAGGGAAAATCCCGAACAGTTGATGAATACGGCGCATGAAATGGCTGTAAGCCAGGTTCTGTTCCTGCGTGCTCAAGCGATGCCAATCTGGCACAACAGGTGTAATCATATGACTATCAGTCAAGAAGACCGATCCATCCATTTGGTTCATGATTCCCGCAGGATGGTGCCCCTACCATAGTTTGGGTTGCTCGCTCGTGGGGTTTACCCGTTCCATTTCTTCTGTTTCCAAAAGAACTCGTCACTGTGGCACTTTCAGGTTACTCTCAGCATATCCGTTAAGGACTTAGCATGATTTCTCCGCCGTCAGCAGAATGAAATCTGCTGCCCACCTTTGCAGATGGCACGAACACTCCGGGCATCTCAGCACCGGGCGAGCCTGGACTTTCCTCAACTCATGTAAACATGAGCCGCGATTACTCACCATTTCATGTTTCTTTGCTCATCGACTACGTTAATCAATATAACATAAAAGAAAAGATATGGTCATTAGGAGACTGACTCCATAGATGGGATATTTAGGGTTTGGTTAAATCCAGATTACTTTTTAAATTGTAATAGTGCATCTTAATAATCATAATGATGTCTAAATACCTTCTAGTGGCAAAGATTGAATTTTTACATTTGACGTGGTTATCTAATCTTCCGATGGAGCTTGTATCTCTTACCCTCAAATTCAAAGGACTTTTTATTTGCTGCGGCTTGTACAGCTCTGGTCACATCTTTGTGTAATACAGTAAGATCACGCTCGATTTGCACGAGTTCAGATTTATCCTTATTGATAACGAGGTAATAGGAATTTCCTGTCTTCAATGCCATTAATGCTTTTCTGCCCTTCAATAATCCTTCTAATAGAAAGTCTAGTATTTGAATCTTGGGGCTTTGGATTTCTTCTTGAATAAGGTCATAAATAGTTGCATCCTTTGAGGTTAATTCCATTAATTTCTCTTCATATTTATTCATATTTATTCTCCAAATCATCTAGTTTTTGATTGTATCTTTTAATATTCCATTCATCCCATAGGTAACTGATAGCATAAAACACAATAATACTGATAATAAATTCCATGGATAGTGTAACAAAAATGTTTGTCATTACACTCCATTGCGGGAACAAAAGAAGATTCTGCCAATCCTTTTCAATGAGGAACGTACCAATGATTGTGAGAATCAGAAACACAGTTGCTAAACCAAGTGAATCCCAAAAGTAATATCTTTTCCTTCTTTTCTTAGACTGGTCATCAGAGCCTGTCGGTATTTGTTCTCCTGTTACCATTTTTGGTATCATCAGGCTTTCATCTTTACGTGCAAACCATCCAATTGATGCAGGAATCATTACAATTAGGATGATTTCCCAGGTGCTATTTGTAATATCCTTAGTACTGACATACTTCCAAATACCCGAAACAAGTAGGTACAGATACACAAGGCCTAGCGTTATTGCCATTCCCCTAGCAATAAACTTTTGACTTCTTTCATCCATTTCTATTCCTCCTCTACATATTCAAAAAGTTCTTCAATGGTAACGTTAAAAATTTTGGAAATGTCCCATGCTAATTTAAGCGACGGACTATAATTTCCACGTTCTAGGTGTCCAATTGTTTCTCTTCTGACACCCACTAAACCAGCTAAAGTTTCCTGATTCATATTGTGTTTAGCCCGATATTCTCTTAGTTTAGTTTTTAGCACATGTAACCACCTTCCTTTTAAAAATGTTATGTATTTCGCTCTTTATGTTATAAATATATCTCGTTAATTTGAAGATGTCAAGAGTTCTGGCATTTTTATCAAAACTACAATTGGATGGGCATTCACTTTTTTAATTCAGAAGAGTGATGAACAACAAAACCCAGTCAGATGGGAATGGAAATGTCGTTCAAAAGGGTGATGTACAACAAAAACAGGTCGGAGGGAAGTGGAAAAGTCGTTCAAAAGGGTGATGAACGACAAAACCGAGTCAGGCGGAAGCGGATATGTTGTTCATAAGAGTGATGAACGACAAAACCCTATCAAAGGGAAGTGGAAATGTCGTTCATAAGAATGATAAAAGACGATGTGGAAAAAATTTATAGAAAACTCAAAGATAAAGAAACCAAAAGTAGTGTTCAGGTTTTTTGCTACCAGACATTGCCGAATATGATGGGGGAAAATGGAAAATACTATAATACATAATAATTTTATCGGGATGGGAGTACTGAAACATGCTGATAGAGCGTTTGATCCTGATAGCAATGTGGCCGATCGGCATTGTTGCCTTTATTCTGTTTATTCCACTTAAAGACCGACGTAACGGTTTATTGGCATTATTAATGTTTCAAGCAATCATTTGGCTTTGTGATATGTTTGCTTTTAAATATGGCTTGCTAAGTGCTCCAGTACGGGAGTTGCCAAAAGCGACAGATCTCCCCCTTACCATCAATTATTTTTTTTATCCTGTTTTATTTTCCATCTTTTACGTCCGAAAGAAGGCAAATAGCAGTCTATTGCCCAGAATCACTTACTTTTTAATATGGATATCTGCGGGCACGTTATTTGACATTGTTATCGAGAGAAATACTGATTTGTTAAACTATGAAAAATCGCCCTGGTATGGAATGTGGATTTACATTGGGTTTCTCTTTTTCGTAACTCAAGTTTGCTGTAATTGGTTCTTTAAAGACAAAGCCTTGTTTCAAGCGGAACGGTGGAAGACGAATGAGAATTGAATGGTGGATCTTGATATCTGTTTACGCATTGGCAACAGGCATTCTTTTGTTCATTCCGAAAAATAAAATTCGCCTTGCCGTTGTTGCTTTTTTGTTCAAACAGGTAATCACCATTCTATTTGGTCTAGTAGTCGTAGAGTTAGGGTTGCTTGAATATCCTATTCGGCTTTTTGCATCGGTTAATCGGACGAGCTTCACGTATGAATATTTTGCTTTTCCGGTAGTTTGTGCTGCCTTTAATGTATGGTACCCTAATGGTCGAAATCCAGTTTTTCAAATTGGATATTATAGTGGAGTTGTTTCTGTTTTAACTGCTGTTGAAGTCATCATTGAAAAACACACCGATCTCATCAATTTCATACACTGGGAATGGTATACAAGCTGGATTACAATCTGCCTATCTTTTTATATAACGCGTTTATTTTGTGTCTGGTTTTTCGCAAAGGGGAGAGTGTAGTCCTTGGTCCATTGGGAATAAAGTATTCAACACTATTAGAAAATATGATTCCAATATAACGTAACAAGGTACCATTCACTGAGAATGGTACCTTATTTTTTAAAAAGCTCAACATTTTGTATACGACAATACTCAACAAGGGATTGTAGAAGGGTATCAATATCACTTTTAGTATTATGGTAGGAGAAACTTACACGCAGTGCACTGTCAGCTAGAGCACGGTTAATTCCAAGTGATTCGAGCACAGAAGGACCGCGGGAAATCGCTGATTTAGATTTACAAGCTGCTGCACTGGAAATAAATATATCCCTGGAATCAAGGAATTCTACCACTTTTATATTATGAAGACCGGGTAGCGAGAAATTTACAATATGTGGTGCTCCTTGCTTATTGGAATTTAACAAGGCTTTTGGTACTAGTTGGACTATCTCATCGATACAATAATCCCGAAGCTCTTTCATATGCAAAATATCCTCTTGCATATTGGCAAAGGTAATTCGTACCGCTTCACCAAAAGCACTAATAAAAGCAGTGTTTTCTGTTCCCGAGCGCAAACCGTTTTCCTGTCCACCGCCTAGAACACTTGAAAACATTTTTGTACCCTTTTTCACGTACAGTGCACCAATCCCTTTGGGACCATGTATTTTATGGGCACTTATACTAATTAGGTCGGCTCCAATGCTCGCTGCAGTGAAGGAGAGCTTTCCATAGCCCTGTACCGCATCACAATGTAATAGGGCGGGGGATTGTTTTTTTCTAATGATTTGTTTAATCTCGTTTATCTGGAAAATACAACCAATTTCATTATTAACCAACATCACACTTACAAGGACAGTCTTGTCATTAATCGCATGTTCCAATTCTTCCAAGTCTAGTACGCCATTAGGTGCGGAAATATAGCTCACAGTCCATCCCTGTTTTTTAAAATCCCTGATTGTTTTTGTAACAGCAGCGTGTTCAGCAACTGTGGTAACGATATGATTACCATATTTGGAATTAGCCAAGCATGCTCCCTTGATAGCAAGATTGTCAGACTCGGTACCACCTGAAGTAAAATAGATTTCATCAAATTCTGCTTCAAGCGAATCTGCAATGATTTGACGTGCATGATTAAGCTCCAACTTACTTTCCTTGCCTAGACGGTATAATGATGAAGGATTGCCGTATACCTCCGTAAGCATTTTCACCACTTTCTTCGTTACATCTGGGTATGGTTTAGTCGTTGCGCAATTATCTAAATAAATTTCGGGCATTTGGATTCTCACTTCCTAATGAATAGAAAACTCGTTCTTTTGATACTTAGTCTCTATTATTGTAACAATTAAAAACATAGTTAGTAAAATGACAAATTAACAATTTGTAGCTTTATAGCCCACGCAATATTTTTTAAAAAATATGTAGGAAAAAAATATATTTAACCGTAAAAAATCTCATATTCCAATTTAGATGAATTATGGTTAAAATAGATTTCATATGATTTTTAGTAAAGGGTAAAGAAGGAGAAAAATTGAATCTAGAAAACAATAAATACCAGGATCAATCACTGTTTAGCATTACATGGCCGCTTTTCATCGAAATAACGCTTCATATGAGTTTGGGGATTTTTGCTACATTAATATTAAGTGGATATTCAGATAACGCGGTTGCAGGGGTTGGGGTAGCCAATCAAATTATAAATATATTTATTTTAATCTTTAACGTTACCGTAATCGGAACGACCATTCTGATCGGTCAAAATTTGGGAGCAAACCGCTTAGATCGAGCACGCAGGCTTACAAGATCTGCCTTTGGAGTGAACTTCTGGGTTGGAATCTTCATGACCATCGTTGTCATTCTGTTTGGCGGAGTGTTTTTAAAATTTTACGGGCTTAGCGGTGAAATTTATGAATTTGCTCATACTTTCCTTACTATCACAGGTTTCTCGCTTATCCTTGAAGCGATCTCTTTAGCTCTTAGTGCCATCTTGCGCAGCTATGGACACACAAAGGAAACAATGGTTGTAACTGTCTTCATGAATATTATTAGTCTTATCGGATATTTTATTGCCATTAAAGGCTGGTTCGGCCTCCCAATAACAGGTGTTGCAGGGGTTTCCTATTCGATTATTGCTGCTAGGATCTTTTTAATTTTTGCTCTCTTTTATTTTGTGTATAAAGTACTAGATTTAAAGTTTTCTATAAAAGACTTATTTATTATTGATAAAACAGATGTTAAAGATATTCTTACCATCGGGATTCCTTCGGCTGGTGAAAATATTTCCTACCAACTTTCACAAGTAGTAATTACAAGTTTTGTGGCAGTAATCGGGGATGGAGCGTTAGCTGCTCGAGTCTATATTCTCAATATATCCATGGTTTGTTTCCTATTTACGTTCGCCATTGCCCAAGGGACTCAGCTTTTAATCGCTCGCTATATCGGAGCGAAGCATTATGACAGAGCTCTCAAAAGGGGAATTAAGACTTTGAAAATTTCGATGATTGTATCAACGGTTGTTTCTCTTGCTATTGCTTTAACTGGTGAGCCAGTATTAGCAGTGTTTACTAACGATCCAATCATCATCGCTATCGGTCTTCCAGTTTTATGGGCGATTGTATTTATTGAACCAGGCCGTGCCATGAATATAGTCCTTATGGGTTCGTTAAAATCAGTTGGCGATGTTCGCTTCCCCGTTATCATCGGAATTATCTGTATGTGGGGAGTTGCCGTCGTATTTAGCTACTTTTTTGGGATTACACTTGGTTTAGGATTATTAGGAATTTGGTTAGCCCAAGGACTTGATGAATGGGTTAGAGGAATCTTTGCACTAAAACGCTGGGTTTCACAAGCATGGTTAAAGAAAAAGGGTGTAGAACCTAGATTAGGGTGAGAGCCCCAGTAACCTAGAGCTTTTACACGCAAGGGGACTGACCGCATAGCTAGTAAGATGGTGCCTCCCACCTAGGAAGGTGCCATTTTTTTAATACGTAGATGTAAATAGTATTTTGGGATAGTGTGATCCGTTATTAAAAACCGTTGTTATCATGTTTATGCCATATGAATTATGAGTTATAATTATAATTAGTAGTAAAATGTAAAAAATGCGGGCATGATTTGGTTATATTTATCGAATAGAAAAAACGTGGTATTCTTAAGATATAAATAAGCTATTGGGAGAGGGAAATATTGTCTAAAGAATTGATAGCTAAACAAACAGCAGGTATTTTACGTGCAGTGATGAACCAGCCACATTGGCAAAAAGATGAGCTTCAAAAAGGGTTTAGTAAAGCATTATTGCAAATCAGGCAAAGTGCGGGTTCAAAAGAAATCTATTTGGAGTCGCTGTTAAGAAACGTGACCTTTCTTTTTGAAAACACAAATCGTGCAAAAGCTTTTTTAAAGCAATGTATTGAGGAGGAAAAGTTTTCTTCCCAAGAAAGTTTTCATAAGGTCATGGTGGAAGTTCCTAGACAAGTCAAGGAATCTAATTTCTTAACTGAGAATATGCCTCGGTTTAAGGAACTTGTTTACAAAGGTTCAACTATTGAAGAACAAGTGGACCATGCGGAAATGGTTTATTTCAATAGCAAACTAGTTAACGATCTTATGATTGATTTTATCGGAACATTCCTGCACCCTGATAACCAAAAACCTATGGAATCCTATATGGAATATGCTTCGGATGTTGTTGTTGATGCAGTATTCCATTATTGCAAAGCCTTCTCGGGATTCATAATAGAGGAAATAACTTCATCGAATGTATCAAAATAAATATCAGATATCATGAAAAAATGATGCACATTTATTCACCTTCTTCATATATTAGTTTCTGTGAGTATTTTTATTGCGGAAGGAAGAATGAAAAGATGAATATCAAACCAATCTTAACAACTAAAACTGAGCTTGCTTTTGGCGGAAATGGATATAAAATCATTGAGGTCAATGTAACGGACCCAACTCAAAATTCATTTGCGGTGATCACACCTGTAAAAATGAAATAGTGATTGGTAATAAAACGTAAAAACGCCAAACTTATTAGTCTTGGCGTTTTTTTGATGCTACTATAATGCTCTAATGGACAAAACACGGGAAGAATCCCAGTGGAATGTCTTTAAGGAGCACTCTTAAAGACTAAACCAAACAAGGAAACCGATGGAATGTCTTTAATAAGCTCACTTGAAGACAAAAGCCAACAAGGAAACCGATGGAATGTCTTTAATAAGCTCTCTTAAAGACAAAAGCCAACAAGGAAACCGATGGAATGTCTTTAATAAGCTTTCTTAAAGACAAAAGCCAACAAGGAAACCGATGGAATGTCTTTAATAAGCTCTCTTAAAGACAAAAGCCAAAAAGGAAACCGATGGAATGTCTTTAATAAGCTCTCCTAAAGACAAAAGCCAACAAGGAAACCGATGGAATGTCTTTAATAAGCTCTCTTAAAGACAAAAGCCAAAAAGGAAACCGATGGAATGTCTTTAATAAGCTCTCTTGAAGACAAAAGCCAACAAGGAAACCGATGGAATGTCTTTAATAAGCTCTCTTAAAGACAAAAGCCAAAAAGGAATCCGATGGAATGTCTTTAATAAGCTCTCTTAAAGACAAAAGCCAAAAAGGAATCCGATGGAATGTCTTTAATAAGCTCTCTTAAAGACAAAAGCCAAATAGGAATCCGATGGAATGTCTTTAATAAGCTCTCTTAAAGACAAAAGCCAAAAAGGAAACCGATGGAATGTCTTTAATAAGTTCTCTTGAAGACAAAAGCCAACAAGGAATCGGTGAAATGTCTTTAATAGCTCTTTTAATGGACAAAACCCAGCAAGAGAACCTCGGGAAAAACCCCCGTCTAAACTGAAGCGGGGGTTTATTTTTGAAAGGAAATGTTGGGCTAGGAGTGAGCCTTGCTTTGTTCATAAAATTCTGAGTGGAGCACTTCAAGTTCTTCAATAAATAAAGATAGCGTAGGATTGTTGTTTATTTTCTTCCAAGAGGTGATTACATCAATACTAAGATTATCTCCTTCAATATCAATAAATCTTAGTGAAGGTGGAGCGAAAAACTGCAGATATTTCGGAAGGATAGCAATGCCGATATCTGAATCCACCATCATTAATACGGCTTCAATCCGTGCAGCTGTGCTAACGATATTAGGAGAAAAACCATGATTACCACAGGCAGCCAGTAATAAATCAAAGCCTGGGGGTGCTTCTTGCCTGTCCACCATGACAAAAGGTTCATCTGCCAATTCCGCAATATTGATACTCGTTCTATTCGCAAGAGGATGGTCTTGATGCAGGATGATCGAATGGGGCTGGGACCATAATGTCTTAGATTCTATTCCCCCAATATTTTGCATTCCAGGTGAGAGTGTAAAAGCGATATCTAGCTCATCAGCTTTTAACTTTTCAATAATTCTTCCAAGGTGGTGATAGTTCAACCTAATATTCACTCTTGGATATTTTTGTCTAAATTTTCGAATCAAAAGGGGCAAAAAATCTCTCACTGGTATATTTAATATTCCGATATTAAGTGTACCAATAAACCCTTCCTCCGCTTGTTGCGCATTTACAATCGACTCATCAATCTTCTCAATAATCTCCTTTGCATTTTTCAAAAAAACAGTCCCTGCATTGGTTAATCGTACGGAATGTTTATCCCGGTGGAAAAGTTTTACCCCTAGTTTTTTTTCTAACTGGGCAATCTGTTGGCTAACAGCGGGCTGTGCAACAAACAATTCCTTTGAAGCCTCCGTAAAATTTAAATGTTCTGCCACTGAAATAAAATACCGCAATGGTCGAATATCCATTTCCAATCCACCTCCTTAAAATGTTTGAAAATTAGTAAGATTGTGAATCTATTATAATAGCGTTTTCAACAAATTACAAACGTTATAAGTAAAAGCTTATTACCCTGATAGTTTTCTGATATTTCCAAATATAAAAAAATTTATATATGCTTATTCTATAATCATTCTAAATTGAGGTGAAGAAATGGGGAAATACTTGGTATTGATTGATAGAAAATCTTCTTTCACTGGAAATTTTCTGCAAGGCCATCGTGAATTTTTGCAAGGTTTGCGTGAAAATCAAACGTTACTCACTGCCGGCGGATTTGCAGATCAAACCGGAGGGGCCTATGTGCTGCAGGCTGATTCTTTAGAGGAAGCTAGAAATATTGCAAAAAACGACCCTATGAATCAAGAAAATGAATCCGTTTACACGATAAAAGAATGGAATGCTAACTGACAAATTTTTATATAGAAAGGGAGTTTAACAATGAAATTAATCACATTCCGCCACAATGGCATTTCACGTATTGGAGCTATCCATCAAAAAGAAGTAGTAGATCTGCATGCTGCCTATAAAGCATTGCTTACATATGAAGGTAAAATTCGCGCCCGTGAAATTGCGGATGCTTTTGTTCCCGCTGACATGACTGGATTTCTACAAGGCGGGAAAGAGAGCCTAGAGTTAGCTAAAAAAGCTAGCGATTATGCATTGATTTATAGAGAAGATGCTGGTTATAAGCTCGTATATGCCCTTGATGAAGTAAAGGTAGAAGCGCCTGTACCTGCACCAGGAAAAATGATTTGTGTAGGGCATAATTACCGGGAACATATTTTGGAAATGAAGCGAGAACTTCCGCCATTTCCGGTTGTTTTTGCTAAATTCGCTAATACCGTTATTGGACCGCAGGACGATATTCCTTTTTACCCCATTTCGGAGCAACTTGATTATGAAGCAGAGTTTGCTTTTGTGATTGGCAAACGGGCAAGAAATGTTTCACAAACCGAAGCACTAGATTATGTTGCTGGCTATACCATCGTTAATGACGTAACATACCGTGATCTGCAGCGCCGCACACTCCAATGGCTACAGGGCAAAACAGTTGAAGGCAGTGCACCAATGGGACCTTGGCTAATCACTGCAGACGAACTTCAAAATCCATCCGGTTTAGAAGTGGTGTTGACGGTGAATGGAGAAGAACGCCAGCGCTCCAACACGGCTAATCTAGTATTCTCTGTACAATATTTAGTTGAATTTTTATCAAACCTTATGACACTTGAGCCGGGAGATGTAATTCTAACAGGAACACCTGGAGGAGTGGGTGTTGCCCGCGACCCTCAAGTATTCTTGAAGCATGGCGACGTAGTTAAAATCGAAATTGACCAAATTGGTGCACTAGAAAACCAGGTATCGGCAGTCAAAGTAGAAGCTGAGGTGAAACGATAATGACTAGTTTACTAGTAAGTGATTCGATTCAAACGATTCAAAAATCGCTTGATCTAGTGATTCAAAAAGGAAGAGGACTATCCGACAACGTACTTCGCTGGAATCCTTCTGATGAAGAATGGTCGATTATGCAAATTCTTTGCCATTTAGCGGAGGCTGTTCCATATTGGCTTGATGAAATAGAACTTCTTCTAGAAATTCCAGGCAAGGATTGGGGACGCGGTCTTCAGCAGGAAGCGCGCTTGGAGGCTGTAAAGAAGGAAAAGGTTGACAGCACTGCTCTATCCACTGTGTTAAGTGAATTAGAATATCTGAAAACAAAGGTAGAGCAGACTCTTAGTAAATTAGACGATGAGAAATTAGCGCTAGAAGCACCAAGCCGGAATCCGCGCTTTGGAACGAAGCCGATTTCCTTTATTGTCGATCACCTTCTCGTTGAGCATACAATGAAGCATTTGGGTCAAATTGAACGGAATTTATCTAAAATTAATAGCTAAGGAGGAACGAGAATGGAAGAAAAAAAGGATTTTTTCAAAAGTAAACTAGTACAGGACTTTACCAAAGATATCCGGCAATACAATCTTGGACCACTTTGGGAAGCCATCCCGGAATTGATGCATCATCAGCCAGAGCCGCATGCACAAGCATACCTGTGGAAATGGGATCTTCTTGAAAAGAAATTAATGGAAGCGGCACAAATTTTCACACCGGAACGAGGTGGTGAACGCAGAGCCATCTATCTTCAAAATCCGGGCTTGGATTATCGCCAGCCCTGGGGATGGGCTTCTACTTCCCAGACACTCTATGCAGCCGTCCAGCTGCTTCAGCCGGGTGAAGTGGCACCGTCCCATCGTCATACCCAAAATGCCCTTCGTTTTATCACACATGGTGAAGGAGCATATTCCATTGTAGAAGGCGAACGGATATTTATGCAGGAAGGCGATTTTGTCATTACACCTAAAAACCTTTGGCATGGTCACGGCCATTTAGGAACGGAACCAATGATTTGGATGGATGTACTCGATATTCCAACGGTTTATATGCTTGGCGGTACATTCTTTGAATCATATCCAGATAAAATTCAACTGCCGGAAGTACCTGATAACTATACAGCACAGCGCTATGAGGGCGGTATGGTTCGTCCGATTTCTGATCGTCATCCAAAAACAGCGCCACTAGGTGCTTATAAATGGAATCAAACATTGAGAGCCATTGAGGGATTATCCCGTTTTGAGCCAGACCCATACGATGGCTATGCCGTTGAGTTTATCAATCCATCGACAGGCCAAACGGCAAATCCGAATATTGGCGCTTGGATACAAAAGCTGCCAGAAGGATACCATTCGAAGGCCCACCGCCATACACATTCAACGATTTATCAAGTATTTAAAGGATCTGGTTACAGCATTATAAACGGTGTTCGTTTTGATTGGTCAAAAGGCGATTACTTTATTATTCCGAACTGGGCCGTGCATGAGCATGTAGCGTTAGAGGAAACCTACTTTTTCTCTGTCAACGATCTTCCGATTATGGAAAAATTCGAGCTTGA
Organism: Neobacillus sp. FSL H8-0543; assembly: GCF_038592905.1. Taxonomy (GTDB): domain Bacteria; phylum Bacillota; class Bacilli; order Bacillales; family Cytobacillaceae; genus Neobacillus. The sequence goes on from NZ_CP151943.1 coordinate 5,043,815, forward strand.
ACGCGAACAAGCATATGAAAGCAATAACGGTTATCAGGAAACGAAAAAGGAATTTAAACCAGTATTGGTTTAAGCATTTTTCACGAGGAGGGTGACTTAATTGGGTAATCAAGAAAAGGAAATACTAGTTATTGGCGGCGGAATCGGGGGACTAGCAACTGCCCTTGGAGCAGCTGAGGTTGGTCAAAAAACCATGGTGCTTGAATCTGCGCCTCAATTTGGAGAAATTGGCGCAGGTATTCAGATGGGACCAAATGCAATGGCCGTGCTTGACCGGTTCGGACTTGCTGACGAAATTGAAAAATACGCTGTTTTTCCAAAACGGCTTGTATTAAAGGATGTTTATACCGCAAAGGAATTGTCTGTTTTAGATTTAGGCGATGAATTTAAAGCAAAGTATGGTTATCCATACATTGTCTTGCATCGCTCGGATTTACATCGAGTCTTGTTAGAAGCATGTGAAAAAAATCCATCTATCACTCTAGTAAACAACCAGTTTGTCGAAACGGTAGTAGAGAGTGAGAACGGTGTGACGGTTACAAATAGTAATGGAGAACAATTTACGGGGAAAGCCGTTATCGGAGCAGATGGTCTTCGGTCAAAAACGCGTAAATATTTTTCTGATGATCAGCCAATCTGTTCTCACTATGTAGCATACCGCGGCACGATTCATATTTCTGAAATTAGTTCAGATGCAAATATGGATGACGTGATTATGTGGATTGGACCGAATCTTCATGTCGTTCAATATCCTGTCCGCCGGGGTGAATTGTATAACCAAGTCGTTGTCTTCAAAAGCAATAATTATAAGGAAGATTCTGATGACTGGGGAACTCCTGAAGAAATGGATCAAGTGTTTGAAGGTTGTCACCCGCTTGTTGAAACCGCCTTATCCTTCATTCAGCGCCAAATTCGCTGGCCAATGTATGATCGTGAACCGATTGCGAACTGGACAAAGGGAAATATTACGCTTCTAGGTGATGCCGCACATCCAATGCTTCAATACTTGGCCCAGGGTGGTTGTCAAGCATTAGAGGATGCTTCTTATCTAGCAGATATGCTTAAAGAACATGGGGAGAACTTTCATCAGGCATTTCTAGCTTACCAAGAGGAAAGAATCCCGCGTACGGCAAGGGTTCAAAGAAGTGCCCGTACTTGGGGCGGAATTATTCACGCCACAGATCCAATTTCCATTTTGCTCCGAAATACACTTCTAGAGAAAAAAGAAGCGAAGGAATTCGAAATGATCGACTGGCTCTATGGCTATAAAAAGCATCTGGAAAAAGTTAATAGTTAATTAAAAAGGTCAATGTGATAGTTATTGTTGATTTTATAACCAAGTTGATTGGAGCGTAGGGCACAAGACTCATGTGGGAGTACGGGGCTGGGGAGACCCCGCTTATCTCTAGCGCCGAGGAGGCTCCCCGGCACGCCCGCGGAAAGCGAAGTGCCTGGAGCGGAAATCAACAGCCAGTTTTAAAACTTAGCGACGTCCGTCTTTGGTATAACAATATAACAATATCACATTCACAAACTCATAGTTTTCCACGCCTCTAAGGTGAGGAACGATCTAAAGGATAGGAGGTTTTACCATGCTAGACAATTTACACAATAAAAATACCAGTGTTGCTCGTACGGTTCTTGGACTAGTGCCAGCAGATGAATTAGGTGTTGTACTTATTCATGAATCACTTCTTTCTGTCGTGCCTGGCGCGGAATATGCGCCTGAAATAAATATGGACAAAAGTGAGATTTTTGACATTTTAAAAAGAAAGCTAACGGAGTTTCGTCGAGTTGGCGGCAAGACGATAGTTGATCGCAGTGGAATGTTTCATGGCCGTGATGTAAAACTTTACGAAACACTTTCTAAAACAACAGGTGTCCATATCGTTGCATCAACTGGTTTAGGACCAGAGCCGATGTTAAGCGGGTACTTTATTACCCCGCAAAAAAACCCGCCTACACCTTGGTCTGCAGAACAATTTGCTAATTTGTTCGCAAAAGAGGTGACAGAAGGAATCGTTGTACCACGAATTGAACGTTCAGGTCTAGCTGGCATAGTGACGTCAATCGCAAGTCAAAGTGGAATTACCGAAAAAGAAACGAATCTTTACCGAGGTTCAGCACAAGCGGCTCTCGCAACTGGTGTCCCTGTATCAGTTCAATACGGCGAAGATGCTGTTAATGATCTAGAAATTTTATTAGCTGAAGGCATTGAACCAAGCCGTGTCATCATCGGCGGCCTTGACCGTCTTGATGCGGCCCGCCGCGGGGAAGCATTTGCTGTTGCCCGTCGTGGTGCCATGGTGGCATTAGATCATGTTGGCTGGGCTACATCGGAAGGCTATGTGAACGATGAACAGCGTGTTCTATTAATTATCGAACTATTAAATGAAGGTCTTGGCGATTCTCTACTCATTTCAACGAATGCGGTGGGTGTTGCCAAAGGTCATCAAGCAAAGGACATTAGCTATGATTATTTGCTGAAAACCTTCGTACCGCTTTTACAGAAAGCAGGCGTGACGGACGAACAAGTTCGCACTTTATTAGAAGTTAACCCGCAACGTGTACTAACTGTTGGAACAGCAGTAGGAGCGGAAAAAGAGTCCGTTGGGATAGCAAAGAAAAACTAAACGTAAGGAGTGAATAAATAAATGGGTAAGGTAAATACGGTTTTAGGCCCAATCCCGACAGAAGATTTAGGGATTATTGCAGTGCACGAGCATATTGGGTTCGGTCTACCGGGATGTGATCTTGATACACAATGGTGGAAAAAACCTGAAGAAGCATTTGAAGTGACAATAGAAAAGCTGCGTCGCTTCCGTGAGCACGGCGGTAAAACCTTCGTAGATTGTACAGGAATCGGAAACGGACGCGATGTTGAATATTTTCAGGTACTTTCACGCAGAACCGGTGTTCATATCATTGCTGTTACAGGATTTGTAGCAGGTGACTCAGCACTTCCGTATTTCCGTGACAAATCAGTCGAGTATCTGATGGATTTATTCATCCATGAAATTACGGTTGGTATTGACGGGACGGGCGCTAAAGCAGGTGCTATCAAAGTGGGTGTAAGCCGCGGTGGCAAGCTTAGCGAGTTGGATAAACGGATTTATCGTGCGGCAGCACGAGCAGCATTAAAAACAGGTGTTCCAATCATTACCCATTTATGCGTAGATGCCCAAACAGCCATTGCCATTTTCGATGAAGAAGGCTTATCACTTGACCGCGTCCTTATGGGTCATGCGGATGATGGTGGGTATCTGGATGAAGAACGTGATAATTTGATTGCCAAACACGGTGGCTGGGTTGGCTTCGATACAATCGGCTATGACAGTGAGATGGAAGGCGCACCCTATTGGTCACGTCCTCGCCAAGATCGGGTGGATCATTTCCTCCGTTTCCTTGATAAAGGTTTTGTAGATACCGCACTTATTTCTGCAGATGCCAACTGCTGTGCACTTGGCTGGCCTGGATTAAAAGGACATTCAGTCAACTACTTATTCGAAGAATTCTTACCGGATCTGCGTAAAGCAGGAGTCAGTGAAGAAGTAATTGAGCAACTTTTAGTACACAATCCTACGAGATTTTTAACCATGCAAGAACCGCAAGATCTCAAACCTTTGTTAGGAAGTACGATGCAAGAATCTCGTTAATAGGTAAAAACGAATAGCGTTTTCTACGGGAGGTTACTATTGATGACGATAAAAGGAAGGGCCTTTATTGCAGGGGCGTTCGAGCATCCAACACGTAAAGCTCCAGATAAATCTGTTGCTGCTTTACATGCCGAATGTGCAAAAGGTGCATTAGAAGATGCAGGACTATCACTAGCAGATGTTGATGGTTATTTCTGTGCTGGGGATGCTCCTGGTGGTGTGCTGTCAATGGTCGATTATTTAGGCATTAATGTACGGCATTTTGATGGGACAGACATTGGTGGTTCCTCGTACATTGCCCATGTTTCACATGCGGCACAGGCAATCGCAGCAGGTAAATGCAATGTTGCGTTAATAACAATGGCAGGCCGTCCGCGCTCAGAAGGCAGAAGTGGTGTGAAACAGAAGTTAGTTGGTGCAAATGTTCCGGATACACCGTTTGAACTCCCATTTGGACCAACAGCTGTGAACGAATATGCCATGGCTACGATGCGACATATGCATGAATACGGCACGACTAGCGAGCAATTAGCGTGGGTCAAGGTGGCAGCAACGCATCATGCACAATACAATCCCAATGCCATGCTCCGCGATTTAGTAACTGTGGAAGACGTGCTTACTTCCCCGATGATTGCTGATCCCTTACACCGATTGGATTGCTGTGTTGTAAGTGATGGCGGCGGTGCATTAGTAGTAGTTAGTCCTGAGATTGCCAAAAGTCTGAAACGTCCACTTGTCCGAGTGGTGGGCGCAGGCGAAGCGCCGAAAGGATTACTTGGCGGCAAAACCGACCTGACGTATTCAGGCGCTATTTGGTCAGGGCCAAGAGCCTTTAAGGAGGCTGGGGTTACACCTCAAGATATTAAATATGCGTCCATTTATGATAGCTTCACCATTACGGTGCTGATGCAGCTGGAAGATCTAGGATTTTGTAAAAAGGGTGAGGGCGGCAGGTTTGTCGCTGATGGGAACCTGATTTCAGGTATTGGCAAGCTACCGATTAATACAGACGGCGGCGGGTTGAATAACAATCATCCAGCAAGTCGAGGCGGCATCGTAAAAGTAATCGAGGCTGTTCGCCAGCTACGCGGCGAGGCACACCCGCAAGTCCAGGTGGAAAATTGTGATCTCGCGTTAGCTCACGGTACGGGTGGTGGACTAGCAAGCCGTCACGGCAGTAGCACACTTATTATGGAGAGGGTGTAAAGAATGGGAACTACCTATCAAGATAGAATGATGACGGTCCCTGAGATTCATCCAGAACATAAAGAATATTGGGATGCTGCGGCAGAAGGAAGACTCCTTATCAAACAGTGTGATTCTTGTCGAGAGTATCACTATTACCCGCGGGTGTTATGCCCATTTTGTAGCAGTGACAAAACAAGTTGGGTAGAAGCCATCGGCACGGGCAGTATTTACACCTATAGTGTGATGCGGAGAGGCGTCCCATATGCCATCGCCTTCGTTGAACTCGATGAAGGTCCCAGAATGATGACCAATATCGTCGACTGTGATCTCGATACAGTGCACATTAATCAAAAGGTAAAAGTGGCCTTCAAGCAAAGCGGCGACCAAGATCATCCAGGTCCGTTTATACCATGCTTTACTCCTATTAAAGGTTATTAAGCACAAATTAATAGTTTGATAAATTTTAACATACTTAGAATTACTCAAAGAGAGGAGCGAATAATATGAGAATCATTAAGAACGTACGCATTCCAATGCGTGATGGCGTACATATCGCTGCGGATATCTACCTTCCAGACGGAGCAGAAAAAATCCCAGCGTTGCTTGCGATTAGTCCGTATGGGAAGGAACTGCAAGCACAAGCGCTAACACTGCCGCCGCAAGCGCGACCAAGCCATCTGTGGAATGGTGCGATTGAAGCTGGCGATATCCGTGCCGTTGTTGAACATGGCTATGCGCATATTATCGCGGACGTACGCGGTACAGGTCACTCAGAAGGTGAAATGTGCGGTAACTACAATTCAGGCGGTCATGGCGACGGTAAAGATATCTACGACCTCGTTGAATGGATGGCTGAGCAGGATTGGTGCGATGGTAACATCGGGATGATCGGTATTTCATACTTTGCCTCGGTTCAAATTTTAGGTGCAGCGGAGCAGCCGCCCCACTTAAAAGCAATCTTCGCTAACGGAGGACACTTCGATCTTTATGAACTTTGCTATCATGGCGGGATTATGTGGTTAATGCCTCGTGCTTCTCGTGAAGGTCGCGGTGGCGACAGCGGTAACGCCTTTAATAACGTAGCTAGTAAGAGTTCGAAAGTTTTTTCGCCAGAGGAGCTCAAAGAAAAGACACTTGAGCGGTTAAATGACCCGGATATCGCCCATTGGTCAGATTTCGTTCACCTTTTACATTATCAGGATCGTCATGAATTATGGATGGATTACTTATTAAATCCACTTGATGGACCATTCTGGCAAGAAAACAGTGCGATACAAGTGGCACATAAAGTACAAATCCCCACTTACTTCCAAGCAAAATGGGGCCGTGGTTGGAACATTGAAGGCACTATCGAATGCTTCCACAAAGTTTCAGGTATAAAAAAGCTTGATATCCAAGCGCTTCCGCCGATGTTAGAGCGTCCATTCCATGAAAATCATGACGAAATGTTCCGTTGGTATGATTACTGGTTAAAAGGCATTGAAAATGGAATTATGGATGAGCCAACCGTTCAGTTCTCTGTAGAAGGTTCAAACAAATGGCGCAAGGAAGATCATTGGCCATTGCCATACGAGGAAAAGAAAGAGTTCTACTTGCGTCCTCGCCATAAAATTAGCGAAAAGTCCGAGCCGTTACCATCTAAATATGCCCATCCAGATGGCTTCTACCAAGCACCATTAACCGTAACAACCACGTCAGAAAAGATTAAATGGACGAGTGATAAATTCCTCGAGCCAGTAGAAATGACTGGGACAGGGGCATTAATTATTCATGCAGAAATCGATACAGAGGATACAAATTTCATTGCCAAGCTTTATGATGTTAATCCATTTGGCAAACGGACGTTAATGACATCAGGTTATTTAAAAGCCTCCCATCGTGAATTAAATGAAGAAAAATCAACCAATGGAGAGCCTTGGCATCCTCATACCCGTGCGGTACCAGTAACACCTGGAGCAATTAACGAGTATGCGATTCGCTTATATCCATTCTCATTCTTAATTAAGCCAGGACATCAGATGGAATTAGAACTTGCATGTAACGAACCACTCGATGGGGAGGATGCAAAATTATTGCCGCCTGATAGCTATCACCTGCCAAGCGGACGTGCCACAACACACAAAATCTATCGTGATAGTGAGCATCGATCACGTTTGGTTTTGCCGGTAATTCCTAAACAATTTGATATTACACAAACGAAGTAAGGGGGTGGAAAACATGACAAGTGCTGTTCGAGTGATACCGATTGAATGTAAATTTGGTCCCATTTCTGCATTTGCCTATTATGTGGATGCTCCAGAACCAGCAATCATTGATACCGGTGTAAATGTCTCTGCAGCAAAAGACATTGAGCCAATTTTAGCTGAACATGGTATCCGTATAGAAGATATTCGTTGGATTTTATTGACGCACGGTCATGTGGATCATCTCGGTGGTGCATATGCTGTTTGGGAAAAAACAGGGAGAAACGCTAAAGTGGTCATTCCAAAAAAAGAAGCTAGGCTATTGCGTGACAGGAATGAACATATTGCTGATTACAGAATGCTGCAGGGGAAATACATCATCGATCCTGCAATCCAGGAAAAACATATCACCATGTTATCAACCGATATTGGCGGAAATATTGAACCAAATATGGAAGTTGTTGAAGGTGACTCTATCCATCTTGGAGGCGATATCACGTTCAAAGTAATTGAAACGCCAGGTCACTCCATTGGCTCCGTATCATTTGTATTGGATGGCTTAAATTGGGCATTCGCAGCAGATGCTGTACAAATGTACGGTGGTTTTAGCGGCTTACCAACCATTGAACAACCAACTTTATATCGTAAAAGTGTACGCCGTTTGTTAGAAGAAGTTCGTCCTAAACGATTATTTTTAGGCCATCCCTTCCGCAATCTCAATGGCGAAATGCAAAGTGCTCAAATTGAAGGTGAGCAAGTAGCAGCCCTATTACAAGCAAGTCTCGATAGGGATGCGAACTTGAGTGATGTGGTAAAGCGCCATTTAACGAATGGAATTCCTGCTGAAATGCATGAATTGTATGGACCGTTTGGATTAATTGCAACCGAAATTGGCTATACAGGTGACCCAAGGAATTTGCCTTGTGCGTTTTTTGTAACGATGAATGGGTACTATGAAGAACTTATCGGTTCACATATTAAATGAAAGGAGGAAAATCTAAATGATCCAGAAGAGGTTTGAAAATACTGCCAAGGCCGTTGCCGATGTACACGATGGAGCTACGCTCCTTGTTGGAGGATTTGGGGGAAGCGGACTGCCATCCCAACTGATAGCTGCCTTAGTTGTACAGGGAGCAAAGAATCTGACTGTTGTATCAAATAATATTGGTGCGGTTAGCGATGGTGTTGCCGCACTAATCAGCAATAATCAAGTAAAGAAAATCATTTGCTCTTTCCCTGTCGGTCCGCATGCTGACGATTTGATTGCACGTCTTCAGAAAAACACGATTGAGCTAGAAATTGCTCCGCAAGGAACATTAGCAGAACGCATTCGAGCTGGCGGTGCAGGGATTCCAGCCTTTTACACACCGACGGCAGCGCACACAGAACTTGGAGAAGGCAAAGAGTCGCGTGTGTTCAATGGCCGTTTGCATATCTTAGAGCATGCCATCACTGGTGACTTCGCTTTTATCAAGGGACATCAGGCCGATCGCTGGGGGAATCTTGTTTACAATAAGACACAGCGTAATTTTAACCCGGTCATGGCGACAGCAGCACGCATTACCATTGCCGAGGTGGATGAAATTGTGGAAGTCGGAGGATTGGATCCAGAGAACATTGCGACACCGAGCGTCTTTGTCCATCGTTTAGTAAAATTGGAAGCCGTGAATGAAGGGCGGGTGGAAGTAAATGGGTAAGGACAAACAGAAGGTTGGATGGTCAAAGATAGACTTAGCTTCTAGAGTAGCTCAAGACTTAGATGATGGATGGTTCGTAAATCTTGGAATTGGAATACCGACACTTGTGGCTGATGTCATTCCTGAAGGCCGGGAAATTATTTTGCATAGTGAGAATGGTCTTCTTGGGCTCGGGCCAAAACCAGAACCGGGTGAAGAGGATATGGACCTTGTGAATGCTGGTAAGGAACCAATTACATTAAAACCAGGTGGCTGCTTCTTCTCACAATCAGACTCCTTTGCAATGATCCGCGGCGGTCACCTTGATGCAGCTGTACTTGGCGCCTTTCAAGTCTCGATGTACGGTGATCTTGCAAGTTGGAAGGTCCCGAACGATCCGCTTGGCCGTGTTGGAGGTGCGATGGATTTGACGGTTGGAGCAAAGCGTGTCTTCCTCTGTATGCAGCATTGCACGAGAACGGGAGAATCGAAAATCGTGGAAGAATGTACGTATCCACTGACAGCGCCACGCTGTGTAGACCGGATTTATACAGACCTTGCGGTGATTGATGTGACAGATGAGGGCCTTGTCGTCCAAGAACTAGCTCCAGGTGTTACCTTCGAATACCTGCAGGAACATACTGCTGCACCAATTAAGATTCATGCAGCTAGCTTGCAAAAGGAGACACTCCACAACAATGATTAGGCATGCTAAAAAACCTAGCATCGACCGTAGCTCATCGGTGCCTCTATATAAACAAATCAAGGAAATATTGATTGAGGAGCTGCAGGCTGCTAACGGTGAATCTGGTCGCCCTTTTAGCACCGAGCAGGATCTCGTTCAGCGTTTCCACGTGAGTCGGGCACCTGTTCGTCAGGCACTGAAGGAGCTAACAGATGAAGGGTATGTTTACCGAGAGCGGGCGAAGGGCACCTTCCCTGTTCAGGATCTTCCCGTACGACCTCCAGGGTTAGAGTTAGGAGGACTAGTTGGTTTCCTTCGCGATCAAGGTTTAGATTGCACTTCGAAAATACTAGGTATAGATCGTGTCTTACCCACAGTGAATCTGTGCGCTAATCTTGGTCTTGATCCGACTGATAAGGTCTTGAGAATTTCTCGATTAATTTTGCTTAAAGAGAAACCACTTGTTTGGGCGCAGACAAATCTATTCGTATCGGAGGATTTCCACCCTACTAAACGGGAGCTTGAGACGGTTGACAGCATCTTCGCACTCCTTCAGAGCGAACAAGGTATATTCATTTCTCGTGGTGATCATCAAATCTTTTCATCCTGTGCGAACCCTGAAGAGGTAGAGCTTTTGAATGTTCAAAATGGCGATCCTATTCTCGTCATAGAGACGAAGTTATATACGCGAAATGATCGACTCATAGGCTGGAGAAGGGCTATTCATCGATCCGATGATTATAAGTTCTCTTTCACGGTGAACCGGTGACATTCTCAAAAGGTTTTGGAGTTTGTTGTTGTTATTCCATAAATGAAAGCGATTTAATTTAAACGTTTGTAACTGTATTAGTGTTTGCTACAGTAATGGGAAGTAGGACCAATATTTGGAGGCACCTATTACACACTTTATTTTTATAAAATTTATTAGATAAAACTGGGGAGGGAAATATTTATGAATTCAAAGTCAAATTTAAGAATTGCTATTCTTGGTGGGGGAATTGGTGGGGCATCAGCGGCAGTAGCTTTACGGCATGCAGGATTCAATGTCAATGTTTATGAGCAAGCTCCAGCTATAACAGAGGTAGGTGCAGGTATCGGTTTGCGTCCGCCATCCATCAATTATTACAAGGAATGGGGGCTTTTGGAGGAAATCGAGAGAGTAACCCATAAAAGCGTCCAAATAGAGATCCTTTCAGATCAAGCGGAAGTATTACTTAAGGAACAATGGCCAGCATTAACAGATGATACGAATGAAAAATGGGCGAGATTGATTCATCGTGCAGACTGTCTCGACACGTTGATTAATGCAATTCCATCGGAGTGCCTCCATTTGAATCACAAATGTAAAGACATCGTTCGCCATGATGATTATGCAGTAATTGAGTTTGAGAACGGTGTCAAAGTAGAAGCTGATTTGGTCATTGGTGCAGATGGGATTCGTTCCCTCACTCGTTCGCTATTTTTCAGCCAAGCTCAACCGGTTTTCCACCATTATCATGCCTATCGGGCTCTTGTAAATGTGGATGAAACATATGGTTTGGCTACTGGAGACACACTGAGAATTGTCGCAAATGATAAAGTCAATATCTATTTGTTACCGCTAAAATATCGGAATCAAGTATCCGTCGATATTACCGTACCACACGATGACCCTACTGGGAGACCGAAAGTACCCAAAGAAGACATGCTCAATCAATTAAAGAACTTCCATCCGGACCTCCAGAAGATTGCGGAAAATATAGATTATTGGGATGTTCGTGCACTATACGATATTGATCCAGTACATCAGTGGAGTAATAGTTGTATCACTCTGCTTGGGGATGCTGCACATTCAATGCTTCATAACCAAGGTCAAGGGGCAAATATGGCTATTCAAGATGCAGGAGTATTGGCTGAATGTTTACTAGAAGCCGATTCCGTTGCAGAAGCTTTACAAAAGTATGAGAGTCTAAGAAAACCAGTTTGTCATTTATTTCAAAATTTATCTCGCCAATTCCATAATGACAAGGAAGAAACTTTTTTCCCAGAAAAAGAATTTTTTGAAAAGACTTCTGAATAAGAATTTCAGAGTATTAAGTAGAATTGAAATATTCCGTCCCTTTTTGATCAAATAAGGGATGGATTGAAATACGGAGGTTATTGCAAATGCCTGTACATCCCGAGATAAAAAAGATTTTGGATTTTATTCCCCAGTCCGACTCAAAACCGAAAATCATTCCAGAAGAACATAGAAAAATGTTCAATGCACCAGTTTTACCTGTTGAAAAACGAGTTCAAGTCCATGCTGTTGAAGAAAGAACTGTTCCGACTTCTGAAGCAGATATCCTAGTAAGAATTTATACGCCGAAGGAAGCCGATTCGTATCCACTTCTCATGTATTTTCATGGCGGCGCATTTTTCACCGGAAATTTAGAAAGTCATGATGAAGTTGTTCGCCCGATTTGCAAGGAATCCGGCTATAAAGTTATATCCATTGATTACCGACTTGCTCCTGAACACCCATATCCTGCTGCATTAGTAGATTGCTATCATGTGACAAAATGGGCGACAGAACATAAAGACGAATTAAAATGGGATGGGAAAAATCTCGCCATTGCAGGGGATAGTTCGGGTGGAAACCTAGTAGCTGCCGTTTCTTTAATGGCCCGTGACAAAAAGGAGTTTACCATTACGAAACAGGTATTATATTATCCATCCCTTGACCTCGACTTCAGTGAATTTCGTTACCCATCACTAGTGGAGAATGGAAAGGGTTATTTCGTAGAAAGTGATCAATTAGCTGAACATAACTCATTCTATTTGCTAGGAAATGTAGATACGGATCATCCGCTTGTTTCACCGATTCGAGAAGAAAATTTAGAACACCTTCCAGCGGCACTTGTCATTACAGCAGAGTATGACCCATTTCGTGATGAAGGGGAACTCTTTGCAGAGAACTTAAAAAAATGTGGTGTCCAGGTTGAAACAAAACGATATGAAGGTGCTACATGGCTTCTTAGGAAAGTTTACCCATCTTGATGAATACAAAGACGTTTATAAACGTACAGCTGAATTTTTAAATTCTAAGCTCCTTTAATTTCTGTTGTTAATTCGGTAAGAAATTATACTTGGGGACAAATCTTGATACAACAACTAAAGGTTTGTCCTTAATAAGGGTTCTTAAAGACAAAACACGGTAAGTAAATGGAGGATTTGTCTTTAATAAGGGTTCTTAAAGACAAAACACTTTAAGACAAATAAGGATTTGTCCTCAATAAGGGTTCTTAAAGACAAAACACTTTAAGACAAATAAGGATTTGTCCTCAATAAGGGTTCTTAAAGACAAAACACTTTAAGACAAATAAGGATTTGTCCTCAATAAGGGTTCTTAAAGACAAAACACTTTAAGACAAATAAGGATTTGTCCTTAATAAGGGTTCTTAAAGACAAAACAAATAAGGATTTGTCCTCAATAAGGGTTCTTAAAGACAAAACACGGTAAGACAAGTAAAGATTTGTCTTTAATAAGGGTTTTTAAAGACAAATAGTATTACTGTATGTCAAAAAATCAGGGTGAAATAGGATAGAGTTACCAAAAATATTCTCAATATTCAGAACATAAATCCAATTTTTAAAAGGGGTGTTTATCTAATGAAAAATAAAAAGTTTTGGAGTTATGAAAATAAGTTAGTATTAATCTTTTTCTTCACAGTCGGATTTGTATTCTTTGACCGTCTAGCCATTAACTATCTATTTCCAATGATTTCTGTAGATTTAGGACTAAATTATACACAATTAGGATTATTAGGTGCAGGTCTTGCGTTAACCTGGTCAGTGTCTGGTCCGTTAGGCGGTTTTATCTCGGATAAAGTGAAAAGTAAGAAAGCCATGTTAGCCGTTTTAGTTTTATTATTTTCCTTCGTTTCATTAATGCATGGTTTGGCACAAACATTCATTATGTTATTCGTGCTACGTCTATTAATGGGTATAGTAGAAGGTCCGCTGATTCCTCAGACACAATCCATTTTAGCAATGGAATCTTCAGAGCGTCGCCGCGGGTTCAACCTAGGCTTCACAATGAACACAAGTAATGCATTATTCGGAAGCATTTTGGCGCCTGTATTACTCGTTGGTTTAGCAACAAAATTCGACTGGCATATTGCGTTTTATTTAACGATTATTCCTGGGCTTATTTTAAGTTTCTTCATTTTAAAACAAGTGAAAAATCCAGACCCAGCGAAGTTCCATTTTATGCATGAAACAAAATCATCTGAAAAAGTGAAGATAAAAGATGTTCTTAAACACCGTAATATTTGGTTATCCGTTATTGTTTTTAGCTTAGTGATGACAGTGCTTATGGCATTCCAAATTTTTGGCCCAACCTATTTAGTACAAGCAAAAGGTTTATCTGATACAACCATGAGTTTCGTTATGGCATCATTCGGGGTTGGTTATGCCATCTTCGGTTTCTTGATTCCAACGCTTTCAGAGCGTACTGGCCGTAAACCAGCTTCTTCCCTTTCTGGATTGTTGTTAATTCTTGTACCGCTGTCAATCGTATTTGTAGATTCCATACCTTTAATGATGCTTCTTTTATTCATCGGTTCAGCTGGTTCAGGAGTAATTGGTATGTCTATGTCTGTTATTCCTGTTGAGTCTGCTCCATTGCAATACTCAGGTCTTGCAGTAGGGTTAACGATCGGTGTTGGTGAGTTCTTCGGTGGTTTCTTAAATCCAATGATTAACGGGCGCTTAGCAGACATTTATGGTATTCAAACACCACTATACGTAGCTGCTGCAGCAGGGGTAATTGCATTTCTATTAACATTCTTCTATAAAGAAACAGCACCAGCTAAAGTACAATTAACGCCAGAGCAAGAAGCCAACAAAAATGTTCCTGTAGTATAAGTTTAAAGCTTGAATTAGCCCGCCTCTTCTGAGAAGACGCGGGCTGATTTTTCATAAAGCTGCTCTGGGATCCTGTCTACATAATCAAAGAAACTAGGTGTACTTGAGGCCACGAATCAAATCGTGTGTAAAATACAAACTTATCCCCTATACTAAAGTAGAAAAACGAAATTGGAGGGAAAAATTATGCATATTGAAATGTGGACTGATTTTGCTTGACCATTCTGCTATATTGGCAAAAGGCGTCTGGAGGACGCCATTAAACAGATTAACCATCCCATTGAAGTAACATATAGATGCTACGAGCTGGATCCGACAGCAGAACGCGATATAAAAGAAAATATGTACCAAATGTTAGCCCGAAAATATGGAATGAGTATTGCTCAAGCAAAAGTAAATACGGGGAACGTGGTACAAATGGCAAAGGAAGTTGGATTAGAATATCAAATGGATACAATGATTCTAACGAACACCTTTGATGCTCACCGTTTGACGATGTTTGCAAAAACACAAGGATTAATGAAAGAGATGACCGAACGAATTTTACATGCCTATTTTACTGAATCCAAACACATTGGAGATCATCAAACTTTAACAGAGTTGGCAGCTGAGGTTGGTTTGAATCGGGAAGCTGTAGAAAAAATGCTTGCAAGTGATGAGATGGCAGATGCTGTTCGTGCTGATGAACAAACAGCTAAACAGTACCGGATTACTGGTGTCCCGTTTTTTCTTATTAATAAAAAATACGCCCTTACAGGTGCTCAGCCAACTGAGACATTTGTTCAGGCACTAGAAAAAATCATTTCAGAGGATGAAATCACCATTTTAAATAATCAAGATGGTACAGTCTGTGATGATGATGGCTGCGAAATTCCTAATAAATAGTAATGCAACCAAAAAGGACTAACAAATTTTGTTAGTCCTTTGTTATTGATATAACAAGCTTTTTAAACCTGACAGCCTTGTGCTTGGACTGATAACTTCGCATTCTTATTTTTGAACAATGACATTAAAAGAGTCTTTTTTTCATACTATATTTCTGGGGTGAAAAAATGCCAAGAGTTAATTACCGAAATTCAGATGTTGATTTAATGGCAAGGATGATGAGAGCGGAAGCCGAAGGTGAAGGCAAACAAGGAATGTTAATGGTGGGAAATGTAATTGTTAATCGTGTGAAAGCAGATTGTATAGACTTTAAAGATGTAAGAACAGTCAATGATGTGATTTTCCAGGTACAAGGAGGAAATTTTTCTTTTGAAGCTGTCCAAAAAGGGAATGTATTTTATCAAAGAGCGAGAACTGCTGAAAAAAGATTAGCAAAACAAAATTTGGATTATTGGAGAGAACACCCATCAAAATATTCGCTTTGGTATTTTAATCCATATGGACCATGTCCTCCTACCTGGTACGATCAACCTCAGTCTGGTCAATTTAAACAGCATTGTTATTATGAACCAAAACCAGGAACATGTGAAAGTGTTTATATCGGACCTTAGGCTTACTCTTTTGAGTAAGCTTTTTTTTACATTATGATGAAATTTAGTTAAAGGGGAAAACATGCAGTTAATCATAGCGTTTTCATGTATAGTAGAGTAGAACTTAATATACATAATTAAAAGTAACGGCTTTTAATATAGAAGTGGGGGAGATTTATGAGAAGAATTATTTTGACGACAGAGAGTGGTGCAGATTTACCGGTAGAATTAGCTAACAAACACAATGTGAAAGTGGTTCCGATGCACGTGATCATGGATGGGGAGGATTATTTAGATGGTTCTTTACCTGTAACAGATATCTATGATTATTATGAGCGGACAAAAAAAATACCCTCGACCACGTCGACAAATTCACATGAATACCATGAATTTTTCACAAAGATAAAAAGTGATTATCCTGATTGCATCATTATACATATTGGTTATACATCAAAGGCCTCTTCTTCCTTTCAAAATGCCATCATTGCAACAGAAGAGCTGGAGGATATTTTTCTAATTGATGCTTTGAATGTAACTGGCGGATTAATGACCATTGTGATGTATGCGGTTGCCATATTAGAGAATGAACCAACGATAGAACCTGTTCGATTAGTTGATTTGATTGAGTCAATGATACCTAAAACAAGATTTGCATTCGTTCCAGGAAGCTTAGATTTTTTAAGAGCAGGAGGGCGTGTTAGTAATTTAGCATATCTCGGTGGGGCATTGTTAAAAATAAAGCCCCGGATCGAGCTGATTGACGGAAATCTTGTTTCAACCAAAAAGTACCGCGGGAAAATGGATGTCGTTACAGAAAAACTGATGCAAGATTACTTAGATCAATATGATATTGATAGAGAACAACTTTACTTAATATACTCGATTGGACTTGATGAAGGGATCAAGCAGAGGATGGAAGGTAATGCAAAGGAAGCAGGCTTCAAAAATGTAAAGTGGGTTCAAGCAGGCGCGATGATTTCTACACACGCTGGACCTGGAGGCTTTGGAATCGCAGGCTTGGAAGTGTAGGAACGGAAAGTCTGTTCTTCGGAATGAGGAATAAAAAATTTGTTTTGGAAAGTATTCTAATTAGCCTTTTTGGCAGTAATAAATATAACCAAACCGTGAAAAATGCAATTATATCTGAACTAGAACTTAATGACGATAAATGAGTCCTGAATAGTTATAATAAAATAATTTTCAGTCTATTTCATTTACAAACGAAAAAGGGTGTGCAATAATCTCTAGTAGAAAACAAAAAAATGAATATTAAACAAATAGGTTTCTTACTGTTCCTAATGAATAGTAAGACTAAGAGGGAAGTTGGTGTAAAGTCCAACACGGTCCCGCCACTGTAAGCGAGTAGGAAGGTTATAAAAAATCCACTGTGTGTGTATTGCATGGGAAGGAATAACCAACCGTTGATTCGTAAGTCAGGAAACCTGCCTATTATGTTGTTTAAGCTTCCTCGAGGAAAGGAATGTTTAAAGTGCAGGTAATCTCTTAATTGTAGGTATTTTATTATTTATATTAAAGATTGCAAGTTTATACATACTATCTACTAGACAAGTATGATAACATGCCTTTACTCGACGCTTTCTACAGGAAAAGCGTTTTTTTTGTGTTCAAAAAGAGAAGGAGGAAAAGTAATGAAGGCGTTTTTTAAAAAATGGGGTTTATTAAGTGCTGTTTTTCTAGTAAGTATGGTGATCATTGTAGGTTGTGGTACACAAAAGCAAACCACTCAAAATGAAAAAAATGGAGAGAAAGAGGTTTCTCAACAAGAAATCGATAAGAAAAGCGCACAGTCCTTTCCAATTACCCTTACAGATGATGCAGGCAGAGAGGTGACAATTGAGGAAAAACCGGAAACCATTGTTTCCATTCAAACGAGTAGTACAGAGATTGCCTTTGCCCTTGGATTAGGTGATCAGATTGTTGGTGTTTCAGATTACGATAATTACCCACCGGAAGCGCTGGAAAAAGAAAAGGTAGGGGCACAGGATATCAATGTAGAACTCGTTCTCACACTTCTTCCGGATATGGCTCTTGTGACAGACTATCATTACAAGACGCACCCAGAAACGCTACAACAGTTTGAAGATGCTGGTATTAACGTGATTGTGATTGGAAGTGCTACCTCATTTGAAAATGTATATAGAAATATTGACATGATTGGTACAGCTACCGGAAGTGAGACAGAAGCAAACGAAATCATCTCTGATATGAAGCAGCGTTTAAGTGCCATCAAAGAAAAAGCAGCAGAAGAGATTACCGATAAAAAGAAAGTCTGGGTGGAGGTTTCACCGGCACCAGATATTTTTACAACAGGAACAAACACATTTATGCATGAAATGCTCGAATCGATTCAAGCTACGAACGCTGCAGAGGAGCACGAGGGCTGGGTAAAACTGACGGAGGAAGAGATCGTCAAATTAAATCCTGATGTCATCATTACTACTTATGGATACTATGTAGAAAATCCAAAAGATCAAGTATTAGCTCGTAAGGGATGGGCGGAAGTGCCCGCTCTAAAAAAACAACAGGTGTTTGATGTGGATAGCGATACCGTTACTAGACCAGGTCCTCGTTTAATTGAAGGAGTCGAGACACTTGCGGAACTTATCTACCCTGAAATTTTTAAATAATAAAATAGCTTGGTTGTATCTTCTAAGTGGTGGGTTTGTACTTAGTACAGCCCTCCTTGGCTTATTAATAAGTAGTGTCCAAGTCCCAGTTTCTACTATATTACATATCATCATCGATAAATCCTTGAGCCTTGGCTGGCTTGAAGATATCGCGAGAAATGAAGAAATGATTATTTGGAATATCCGTCTGCCAAGAGTGCTTCTTGCATTTTGTGTTGGTGCATCCCTTGCTTTAGCGGGTTCCGCTTTTCAAGGGCTTTTACGCAACCCATTAGCAGACCCGTATACGATTGGGGTGTCTTCTGGTGCTTCTCTAGGTGCCGTTTTCGTTTTGTTTTTTCAAGTTACCATTGTTGGTATTGGGAACTTTACGCTTCCGGTCGTTGCAATTTTAAGTGGCTTTTTAACACTGCTTATTGTATTTGGCCTTGTTCGATTAAGCAGCAGGAGCTTAGCAATTGAAACCATCATCTTGGCGGGGATAATTGTAAGTGCCTTTATTGGAGCGATTGTGTCTTTGATTATTTCATTAAGTGATCAAGATTCGATGTCACAAATTATCTATTGGTTATATGGAAATGTGGGCATGAGAGGATGGAGCCATGTCCAGCTGATTGTACCATTTATGCTCCTTGGTTCGATTATATTGTTCGTTCACTATCGGGAGTTAAATGCGCTTGCCCTGGGGGAGGATGCTGCAGATCATATCGGTGTGGATGTAAAAAAAGGGAAAACCTATATCTTAATTGGTGCCTCTTTACTTACGGGAGCAGCAGTAGCTGTATCAGGATCGATTGGCTTTGTTGGACTCGTTATTCCACATCTTGTCCGCCTAGTAACCGGCCCGAATCATCGCTATGTCCTTCCATTATCGATGTTCGTTGGCGGTGGTTTTCTAATTTTAGCTGATTTAGTTTCGAGAACAATTATTGCTCCAAAGGAATTACCGATTGGCGTTATTACCGCATTGATCGGTGCACCAGTCTTCGCACTATTATTGATTAGAGAAAGAGTGGGACGGAGGGGATAGAAGATGATTAATGTTCAAGGTTTGAAGGGTGGGCACACTTATCCTCCAATTATTAATGGTGTCGATGTTGAGATTGAACAAGGTGAATTCTTTGCCCTTCTTGGACCAAATGGCAGTGGAAAGACAACCCTTTTTAAGCTTATTACCGGTCAGTTACCGATTACTGAAGGGAAGATTTCTCTTTCTGGAAAAGAAATATCCACTCTGTCAAAGCTTGAGAAAGCAAAAAAAGTCGCTGTTCTCACACAGGAAGCTCAAGTTTCATTTGATTACACCGTGGAAGAAATCGTCAGTCTCGGTCGCTATCCCCATCAAAAGGGGCTGCTAAAGCAGCTTTCGAAAAAAGATTTGGATGTAATGAGAGAGGTGATGGAACTTACAAATACCCATCACTTTAAGACCACTCCCTTCCGGATGCTTAGTGGTGGCGAAAAGCAACGGGTGTTGTTGGCGAAAGCATTAGCGCAAGAGCCTGAAATATTACTATTAGATGAACCCACCAATCATCTTGATATCAAACATACCTTCCAAATGCTCGATTTACTTAAGGACCGACAGCAAAGTATGGGTTTAACCATCTTTGCTATCCTCCATGACTTAAATGTGGCATCGCTCTATGCCAATCGGATTGCCTTGCTTCATAATGGCAGCTTTTTAGAAGTTGGAAATGTAGACATATTAAGAAAAGCGGATCAATTAAGAAAGGTCTATGAGGTGGAGGTGACGCCTGGTTCACATCCAACGCTTCCAAAGCCACAGCTTCTTATGACACCAAGCTATACCAAATCTAGTTTTCCTTTAGATTTTGAAAATTCTTATCGGATTAAACAGACAAAGAACTATTTTCATATTCAATTTGAACAACCGTTACGAACCATATCCAATGGGGTAATCGGTGACGGAATTCAGTGGGTAAAGCATGTTTGTAATTTCCATGTGGATAGAAATTACAATGGATCAGAGCCAAAAAAGGATTTGCAATCCTGGATGACTGATTACTCTATTCCTTATGTGCAAGCAGTTGGTATGATGACGGCTGTCATGCTTGAGGATGTCGTTATTGTAAAAAAGGAAGTAGAAGGAATCCAGATGGTAGCAATTGTAACAGCAGGGGTAGGAAATGCTGTTGATATAACAAAGAGGTCATTTATAGATGCTGTCCAAACAGTTGGGACGATTAACACGATGGTATTCATCGATGCTCATTTTACGGATGGTGCCCTTGTAAACGGGTATATGTCTGCTACCGAAGCAAAAGTAAAAGCCTTGCACGATCTAAAGATAGTAGATCCAGAATCCCATACATTGGCTACAGGAACATCCACAGATTCCCTCGTAGTTGGCCTAACACAGCAAGGTGAAAAAACACCATACGCTGGATCTGGAACCATTGTAGGAAGAGGAATTGGCCAAATAGTCTATCAAGCAACACAGGAAGCTCTCAAAAAATATTTAAAAAGGGTTCATGAAGAAGGGTATCGTACTACCTCTGAAAGGGTAGGTGTTACGAGGTAAGCTATTATTTTTATGAAAAAGGTGGAGATGAGTGTGACAGAACGACGAATTGTAATCGCCGGCACGGGAAGCGGTGTCGGAAAGACAACCCTTACCATCGGATTAATGTCTGCCTTAAAAAAGTCGGGACTCACCGTCCAAGGATTTAAATGCGGACCTGACTATATCGATCCTTCCTACCATACAGCGGTAACCAATCGAGCTTCTCGTAATTTAGATAGCTGGATGCTCACACATGACAGAGTTTTGGATATTTTCACTCATGGAAGTCATGGTGCTGATATTTCAATAATCGAAGGAGTGATGGGCTTTTTTGATGGAAAAAATCCAGAAACAAATGAGGGAAGTACGGCTGAGATAAGTATGCTCACCAAAAGCCCCGTTTTGCTGGTGGTTAATTGTGAAAGTATGGCTCGAAGTGCAGCTGCTATTGTTAAGGGTTTTCAACTGTTTGCAGAAGGACCCAATATTGTCGGGGTCATTGCAAATAAAGTAGGGAGCGAAGGTCACTTTCAACTCGTAAAAAAGGCGATTGAACAGGAATGCCACGTTCCTGTTATCGGTTATTTGAAGAGGGAGCTAGAGATTGAGATCCCAGAAAGACATCTTGGTCTTATTCCTTCGATTGAAAGAGGAGAATTGGATCCGTTTTTTGATCAATTAGGTGAATTGGTCCGTGAGACAATAAATATAGATAAACTCCTTGAGTTAGCAACGGCTGAACCATTACTGGTGAACAATGAATCTTCAATTTTTCATACAAAGAAAGAAACTGTCGTCAAAATTGCCGTTGCAAAGGACCAAGCCTTTAATTTCTATTATCCTGAGAATCTAGAAATACTAGAAGCAAACGGTGCTGAAATCGTTTATTTTTCGCCACTGGAGGATGAAGAGTTACCTGAAGATGTAGATGGCCTTTATCTAGGCGGAGGCTTTCCGGAAGAATTCGCCCAGGTTCTGGAAGGGAATGTAATAGTAAAGCGTTCAGTGAAGAGGTTGATTGAAAGTGGAATTCCTACACTTGCAGAATGTGGAGGGTTCATGTACTTAACGGAGTCGATTGAAACGACGAAAGAGAAAAAGTACAAAATGGTCGGTGTCATTCCTGGGAGCGTCCGCATGCAGTCCCATTTAGCAGCTTTAGGGTACAGAGAGATTACTAGTCAAAATGACAATTTTCTTCTCAACAGCCTAACCGCAAGAGGGCATGAATTTCATTACTCCTCCTTTCAGGCTGCTAATGAGGATGTCCCGTATGCCTATGAAACGAAAGGGATGCGAGGAGTTAGTAAAGAAGGCTATATAATTAACAATGTAGTTGCCGGGTATACTCATTTTCACTTTGGTTCATGTCCTGAAATGGTCGAGAATTGGATTGAAAAATGCGTAGAGTATAAATCAACGAGGGGGTTAACAAGATGAGTCAACAGGTCTATTCCGTTCCAAAAGTAAATAAGGAAATCGGGAAACAAGTCTCTGACTATATCAATACATTAACAAAACCAGTAGGAAGTCTAGGAAGATTAGAGGAAATCGCGATTGAATTGGCTGAAATGAAAAATGAAGCCTTCCCAAGTATAGACCCTCCAGGTGTCCTTGTTTTTGCTGCTGATCATGGCATCACGGAAGAGGGGGTCTCCTCCTATCCGCAAGCCGTGACAGAGCAGATGGTACGTAACTTTTTAAGTGGCGGGGCAGGGATAAATGTTTTTAGTAGACAGATAGGTGCCTTCCTCAACATCATAGACATTGGGGTTGCCCAAGTTATTGAACATCCTAGTTTAATCAATCAAAAGATTCGATATGGTACGGCCAATTTTTATCGGGAGGATGCTATGACCCGTGAAGAGGCAGAAAACGCCATCGCCGTAGGCTATGAGCAAGGATTGGACATGTTAAACAAAGGTTGCCAATGTCTGATTCTAGGTGAGATGGGGATCGGAAACACGTCATCAAGTAGTGCGATCTTGGCTGTTCTTAGTAATAGCGACGTTGCTTCATTGGTTGGTAATGGAACGGGTATTTCACAAGAAACCTTGTTACATAAGGTAGATGTTATCAAGCAGTCACTTCAAGTAAGAAACCCCAATCCAGAGGACCCTATCGATATTATTAGTAAGGTTGGGGGACTGGAGATTGCCGGGATGGCAGGGGCCATGCTTGCTGCGGCAAGCTATCGAGTACCGATCCTTTTGGATGGATTTATTTGTACAATCGCAGGATTACTTGCCAAAGAGATTTCTCCGAATAGCGCTGATTATATGATTGTGACGCACCAATCCGTTGAACCAGGACATCAATTGGCGATTTCATTATTAGGCAAGAAACCAATCCTTGATTTGGGACTCAGACTAGGAGAAGGTACGGGTGCCGCGATTGCCTATCCGATTATTCAATCAGCTACATTGATGCTAAAAGAAATGGCCACATTTGATTCAGCAGGAATTTCAAATAAAAGTTAAACTACTTTCACAACTGCTTATTAAAGGACATTGTTGATTTAATAACTATGTTGATTGGAGCGCCTGGAGCGGAAATCAACAGGCAAGTTTAACAGAACTTTCACAAAACAGAGGAGGTCCATAATATGGGACAAGAAAGTGAGAAGAAAAAAGGCTTAACACTTGTGTATACAGGTCATGGAAAAGGGAAAACAACATCTGCCTTAGGATTAGCACTAAGAAGTGTAGGCAGAGGGTTTAACGTGAGGATTTTTCAGTTTATTAAATCACCTCAGCGTTCCTATGGAGAACAAATTGCATTGAAAAAACTGGGTGTTGAGATGGTCCAGCTTGGCATCGGCTTTACTTGGACTAAGACGCCAGAGGAGCATAGAGAAGCGTTAAGGATTGGCTGGCCAAAGGCAAAGGATGCTGTGATGAGCGGAGAATACGATTTAGTCATTTTAGATGAACTTAACAATGCCTTAGCGATTGACACCTTTCCCATCGACGATGTTTTGCCTTTAAAAGAAGTCCTTGAATTAATTAAAAATAAACCTCCCCATGTCCATCTCTGTATTACGGGAAGGGATGCGAAGCAGGAAATAAAAGAAATCGCGGATCTCGTTTCTGTGATTGAAGCGGAAAAGCATTACTACGATGAGGGTATACCTGCTGTAAAAGGGATCGAATTTTAAGGATGGTAGCAGTGTTGGTCTGCTAGCACCTGAGTGAAAAGTGAGGAGTTACTGTGTATGGAAAAGGCTGTGCCGCTAATGATTCAAGGTACCCATTCAGATGCTGGAAAGAGTGCGATTGTGACTGCTTTATGCCGGATATTTGTTCAGGATGGTTTTAAAACCGCTCCATTTAAATCACAAAACATGGCTTTGAATTCCTATATTACCTTGGATGGCAAAGAAATCGGTCGGGCCCAAGGAGTTCAGGCGGAGGCTGCTGGTATTATTGCGACAACCGATATGAATCCCATTTTAATAAAGCCAAGTGGAAACTACGAATCACAAATCGTTGTTCACGGGGAGCCCTTTAAAAACATGAAGGCTGGGGAATATCGAGAGGATTTTTTTCAACAAGGCTTAAAGTTAATTAGAGAATCCTATGATAAATTGTCTACTAGCTATGAGCGTATTGTCATTGAAGGAGCAGGTAGTCCTGCTGAGATTAATTTAAATGATCGTGAGCTTGTAAATATGCAAGTAGCACAAATTGCTAACGCACCGGTGATTCTAGTTGGGGATATTGAAAAAGGAGGAGTTTTTGCTAGTTTAGTTGGAACCTTACAGCTCCTAGAACCGGATGATCGACAAAGAGTCATCGGTGTCATCATTAATAAGTTCAGAGGGGATGTATCCCTATTACAGCCAGGATTAACTTGGTTTGAGGAATATACCGGGGTTCCGATTCTGGGAGTTGTCCCCTATATTGATGATCTATTTATTGAAGCAGAGGATTCCGTTGTTTTAGATAGCTATACGTCAAAAATGGATACTTCAAAGGACATAGATATTGCTGTCATCCGTCATCCAAGGATATCTAATTTTACCGATATCGATCCATTGTTCGAGGAAAAGGATTGTCATGTTCGTTTTGTTCGAAAAGCAGAAGAGGTAGGGAATCCGGATTTACTTATTTTACCTGGAAGTAAAAATACAATTGAGGATATGATGTTTTTACATAGATCAGGTTTAGCCAATCGAATCCTTGATTTAGCACAAACGGATACGATGATCGTTGGTATTTGTGGTGGCTATCAAATGTTAGGGACGAGCATCGAGGATAAGGAAAAAATTGAATCCTCCTACTTGGTGGCAGAGGGATTAGGACTGATACCAATGAAAACCCTGATGACTCAAAATAAGACAACGACCCACTCTGAAGGAATGGCTCGCTTTGGGGAGGAACAGATTCCAGTAACAGGATTTGAGATTCATATGGGTGAGTCATTTTATGAAGAAGAGTGTAGCCCTTTTATTCAGCTTTCAGATCGAAGCGAAGGAACAGTCACAGAGGACAAGCAACTAATTGGCACTTATTTTCACGGTATCTTTCATAATGATCAATTGCGAGAGGTTGTTCTTAATGAAATCAGGTCAAAAAAAAGGTTAGAACCGATTTATCATCGCGCCTCGTTTGCCCAGAAAAGGGAAGACGGCTTTGATTTATTAGCCAAAGTGGTTCGAGAAAACATTCAGTTGGAACGAATATATCAATTAATGACAGATTTCCAGCAAGGACAGAACCAATGAGTTTTTTACAGGATCCAGTATTTATCATAGTTGCTGCTATTCTAGTAGACTTGTGGATTGGAGACCCCCGACTGTTTCCACACCCTGTCATCCTAATGGGGAAACTGATTACATATTTAGAGAAAAGCTGGAATAACGGTGAAAATAGAAAAAGAAAAGGAATCGCTCTTACGATAACCGTCGTTTCCTTTGTTTTTGTTATCACCCAAGCTCTTCTCTTTCTCGTCTATCACTTGCATTGGGTTGTTGGTCTCTTGATCGAGATTTATCTAATTTCAACAACAATAGCGGCAAAAGGACTTTCGTCTGCCGCTAAAAGTGTCCTGCACCCTTTGGAAAAAGGGAATTTAGTCGAAGCCAGGAGCAAGCTAAGTATGATTGTCGGGCGTGATACGGAGAGCTTATCAGAGAGTGAAATGATAAGAGGAACAGTGGAGACGGTGGCCGAAAATACAGTCGATGGCATAACCGCACCATTATTCTGGGCAATCATTGGCGGAGCACCACTTGCGCTAGCTTACCGTGCCATTAATACATTAGATTCGATGGTGGGATATAAAAATGACAGATATATGGATTTTGGGTGGGCGTCAGCAAAACTTGACGATCTTGCTAATTGGCTACCTGCTAGAATCACTGCCTATTCGATGTGGCTTGCGGCCTTTGTCATAAAAGGATCAAAAATGAGAAATGGCTGGAAAATCACTTGGAGGGATGCTAGGAAACACCCAAGTCCAAATAGCGGATGGTCAGAGGCGATGGTAGCCGGCTTAATCGGAATCCAGTTAGGTGGAATAAATTATTATCGCGGGAAAAAGTCAGTAAGGGCAACAATGGGCGATCCATTAAGGGGGTTTTTGCTTTCTGATATCGAAAAAGCCATCGTATATATGCATGGAGGATGGATGGTATTTCTTGTTATCGGTATATGTTCCCTCCTATTGGTTAGATAGTTAAAATGAGGTGAAATGATGAAGTGGCCCAATCATGGTGGACAGTCAGAATCTATAAAACAACTTTTAGATATAAATTTAAATGAGGAATTACTCGATTTTAGTGCGAATTTAAACCCATTAGGTCCACCTTCCTGGTTAAAGGAGACATTAACGAATGTTTATGAGACCGTTACCCGTTATCCAGACCCGTCATATTCCAAAAGCAGCGCAGCAGTTGCGAATCATGAAGGGATCGAACAGGACAGCATCCTTTTAACAAATGGAGGAGCAGAGGCTATTTTCTTGGTCGCAAAATTTTTCGAAAAAGGAAAAGCCCTGATTGTTCAGCCAACTTTCGTGGAATATGAACGCGCGTGCAAGCACTACCATATCAAGGTGGAAGATGTTTTTTATGAGCAAACAAACGGATTTACCTTACCAATGCCCGTTATTCGAGAAAAGCTAAAGGAGAAGGATGTTATTTTCCTTTGTCGTCCCAATAACCCGACAGGGACGGTTATCGCTGTAAAGGATTTGCAGCTGTTGGTAACGGAAGGTAAAAAAACAGGTACATATGTAGTGGTGGATGAAGCCTTTGTCGATTTTCTGCCAGCCTCCACTCCCAGCCTATCGACATGGTTAGCTTCTTACCCAAATTTAATATTATTACGTTCGTTAACAAAAATGTATACCATCCCTGGGCTAAGAATTGGCTATCTGATGGCACATCCAACCATCATACGCGTTTTGAAAAATGAACAAATTCCATGGAGTATAAACTCGCTAGTGGATGCTGTTGTTCCAAAACTACTAGAAGATCGACACTTTGTCGAGAATACAAAAGTGTGGCTTCGTGAACAATCCGAGTACTTATTTGAGGTGTTACAAACAATGGATTTTTATCTTTCCCCGACACAGGTAAACTTTTACCTTTTACAAGATAAGAAGGAACCAAACCGAACAGAGGAGCTTTTTTATTTTTTAGTAAAACACGGAATCTTACCACGACATTCGCAAAATTTTAAAGGTCTAAAGGGGGAGTTCCTACGGTTTGCGATCAGGTCAAAGGAAGAGAATCAACGATTGGTAGCTATTCTCCAAAAGTGGAGAGAGGAATCATGATTATCTTTATATCTGGTGGTGCGCGGTCTGGTAAAAGTCATTTTTCCGAGCAAACGGCTCTTTCATTATATAACCAAGGCAACGAGGAGAATCAAAGAGGTTCTCTTTATTACATTGCTACTGCGAAAAAAAGTGATGAGGAGATGGTCGAACGCATTGAAATTCATCAGCAAGACAGAGGAAAGGTATGGAAAACGATTGAAGAGTCCTTTGATCTTGAACGGATTCTTTCAACCTGCAAAAAACAGGATGTTATTCTCATAGATTGTTTAACCATATGGTTAAGTAATGTCTTGTTTGAGTGGGAATACAGTTTAGAAAAGGCGGAAATGGCCGTCAACGGCTGGTTAAGCCTGGCACGTGAAAGGGAATTTCACTTGTTAATTGTTTCCAATGATGTGAATGAAGGGATTCCCTTTTCGGATGAAGTGGTGCTTACCTATATCTATTCTTTACAGCGCCTGCATCAAACGATTGTCGAGCAATCAGAGCTAGTAGTGGAGGTTCAGGCAGGGATTTCAACTTATTGGAAGGGGGATAGGTGATGAAGCAAATAGGCTTTGGCTTTATACTTGCTATCCAATTTCTGACACGGATCCCCATTCCCCTTCAAAGCCCTTGGAATAAAACGACAAGTAGATGGGCAATCAGAAGTTATCCGCTTGTCGGAGCGGTACTTGGCTCCATCCTCACTGCTATTGCATGGTCACTAGAATCCTATCTTCCTTTAGCTGTTATGACCTTTCTTATTCTTTCCTTATGGGTATGGTTAACAGGGGGACTCCACCTAGATGGCTGGATGGATGTCGCAGATTCAGTAGGCTCAAATGCTCCGCTTGAAAGAAAGTGGGAGATTATGAAAGATTCCCATGTAGGAAGCTTTGGAGTTATTGCCCTCCTGTTTTTACTAGCATGGAAGACGCTGATAATTTATTTTTTGTTACAATCAGTTATTCCTCTGTATTCGTTTATTTTCATTCTCGCTTTTTCCCGGTTAGGAGCGGTTGTTTTAATGATTAATCTACCTACTGCAAAGCAACAGGGCTTGGCATGGGAATGGAAGAGGAATGTAAATCAAAAGGATTGTTTGTATGCCGTTATTTCAGTATTGGTCCCATTATGCTTCTTTCGTGACCTCCTCTTTTTACTGCCAGGTTACATTTTATTTATTGGAATATTTGGAGCGTGGGTAAAACAACTATTTAAAGGATCAAATGGAGATTTAATAGGTACAGCAATTGAGGGAGGCGAATTATGGGGACTTGCGTTGACATGGATTTATTTCTCGTTCGTCATGGGATAACCGATTGGAATCAGCAGAAAAGGTATTTAGGACATACGGATCGAAGCATAATAAATAGCGAACTCGATCAGCTTGAAAAGCTTCAAAAAGAGTTGACGGCACAACGTTTTGACCATGCCTTTACAAGTGATTTACGTCGTTGTCAGGAAACCTTAGCATATTTAAACATTCCCGCACCCATTTCTGTCGATGCTAGATTACGAGAATTAAACTTTGGCGACTGGGAGGGAAAAACGTACAACGAGTTAAAAGACGAGAAAACGTATCAGGATTGGCTTGATAATTGGGAGCACGGCTCGATACCAAATGGAGAGTCATCTGATGCATTCAAAAACAGATTGGATTCCTTTTTGCAGGACTTATTTAAACAGAGTATGGAAACCACTCCACATGGGAAAAAGCAATTTCTACTAATGACCCATGGTGGCGTTATCCGCTATCTTGTCTCGCGGTTTGTACCGTCGATGTCTTTTTGGGATCTATCCGTTTCCCATGGTCAGGGGATTCGACTCACCTTACTAAGGCAAAAGGAGGAATGGGTATGCAACTCGTTATTGGCGGTGCCTTCTCAGGAAAAAGGAAAATAGTAAAGGAAACGAATGTATTATGTAGCTGGGTATCTGCCTATCAAGGAGATCGATTAGAGGATTGGGAAACCCACTGGCTTCATGGGACAACATTAGTGATCGAGGGCTGGGAAAAATGGATTGCGGATGAGCTTACCACTAGTGAAAACAATGACGACATTCGAAGCGTATATAAAGTTCTATTTCAAACACTGCTCGAAGAGGAGCAAAGAAGAAAAAGTAAAATTGTTTTAATTATTTTAGAAATGGGGAAGGGAATTGTCCCGCTTCAAAAGAAGGATAGAAGGCTTAGAGATATTGCAGGTTGGATTGCCCAGGATGCAGCACAGCTTTCAGATCAAGTAGTCTATGTCTGGAATGGATTATCGAGGAGTCTGAAATAATTATTTATTTAGACGGCAAAATAGGGAGGTTTTATAGATGAAATTAATTTCCATTTGTCCAAGTAATACGGAATTAGTCGCTTACTTAGGTTTAACCTCTTCGCTAAAAGGTGTGGATGACTTCTCCGATTGGCCAGAGGCTATTCAGAGATTACCAAGGCTCGGTCCGGATTTGAATATTGATATGGACAAAGTTGAACAGCTGCAGCCTGACTTAGTGTTAGCCTCTCTTTCTGTACCTGGAATGGAGCGAAATATCGAAGAGCTGAAGAAGAGAAATATACCCTATATCATCGTCCCAAATCCAAAGACATTAACAGAGGTTGGAGAGAGCCTTTTGGTTGTCGGAGAAGCGACGAATACCAATGAGAGAGCAAAACTTGTATACGAGAAATACAATCAACTACTTGAAACCTACCAATCATTGTCCAAGCAAGTAGAAAAGCCGAAAACGATTTATTGGGAATGGTGGGCAAAACCAATTTTTACACCAGGTGCTACCAATTGGTTAACAGAAATTAGTGAGCTTGCAGGAGGGAAGAATGTTTTCCAAGATAAGGCTCAAGCCAGTGTCCAAACAGATTGGGAGGAAGTTAAAAAAAGAAATCCTGATGTTATGTGTATTATATGGGTTGGTGTACAAACGGAAAAAGTTAATCCAAAAGTCATCCTAAAACGTCCAGATTCTATGCAAATGGAGGCCATTAAAAATAATCAGTTGTATATATTAGAGGAAGAATTATTTTGTAGACCATCACCTAGACTATTACTTGGTTTAAACAAGATAGCAAGTATCCTTCACCCCGCTATCTTTCCGCCGATTATTAAAAATCATGATCCTCTACTGGGAGAAGGCGGTTAAATGGAAAGTGCAGTTCCGGTGCCAAGTCTTTTGTTTGGGTAATTACTACCAATGCATTGAACAATATAGTAGAATAAATTGTGGGAATTGGGGTTATCCTCAGTAAACAAAAGTTATAGCACACCGGGGTAAGTGCCCCGATTTTTCAGGAGGTATGATGGGAAATATGTTAGTAAGCAAAAAAGCATTTCAATTCATTTTTGTAGCTTTATTAGCAGTATTGATGTTGGCTGGCTGTGGCACAGACGCAGAAAAGGAACAGTCAACGGACAAAAAATCAGGGAATTCGGATGAAAAGCCAGCTGTGAATTCAGATTACCCGTCGAAGGTTGAAGAAAATCCAACCGTCACGATTACAATGGATAATGATGAAGAAATCAAAATCGAATTATATCCTGAGATTGCACCCAATACTGTTGCTAACTTTGTATCGTTAATTGAAAAAGGTTTTTATGATGGGTTAATTTTCCACCGAGTGATTCCTGAGTTTATGATTCAAGGTGGTGACCCAGCAGGAAACGGAACGGGTGGACCAGATTATTCTATTCCAGGTGAATTTTCAGCCAATGGGTTTGATAATACCTTAAAACACGAGCGTGGAGTTCTCTCCATGGCACGATCCCAAGATCCGAATTCTGCTGGCTCCCAATTTTTTATCATGCACAAAGACTCAACGCATCTTGATGGAGAATATGCTGCTTTTGGTAAAGTAGTTGAGGGATTGGAAGTCGTTGATGCTATCGTTGCTACTGAACGTGGTGCTCAAGATTTGCCAGTCGAAGAACAGAAGATGAAAACCGTAAAAGTGGATACAAAAGGATTTGACTATCCTGAACCAGTAAAGCAATAATGAAAAAGACACCAGAAAACATCCATAAAATTGGATGATTCCTGGTGTTTTTTTGCTTTAACCTTTTCGAAACCATCTCATCAGTTTATAAGCACTTTTGTCCTCAAGCTTATTAAACATAGAAATGCCAGGAGTTAAATTCGCTTCAATAATCCACACTTTTCCATAAACATCTATTCCAATATCCAATCCGAATGTACGCTGAGAGGGATAATATTTCATAAGATGGTTTGCTGTTAATAATGAAACTTGATCAATTTCCTTTATTACTAAATCAGCATTTAGAAGTTTTATCCTAGAACTATCGAGGGCTTCGATTACAGGCAAGACGGCCTGTGCAGTATTCGTAGTAAAATAACCTCTTGCTGCCACCTTGGCAAGCTTTCCAGTTATCTTCCATTCATTCGATTTTCTTTTTCGCTGTACCATCACTCGGATATCAAAAGGGGAATTATTAATACTAGCTAACACTATCTTTTGTTGCACGATATATTTTTTTTGCCGTGAAATTGTTTCCCTTAAAAAATCGTAGGCTTTCTGCTTACCTTCAAGAATGATTTTCTTGTTGCCTATGTGGGTGGAATATTTTTCACTCCCTAAGGTAGAAACCAGTATAACTCCCTTTCCGTGAAAGCCACGGCTCGGTTTAAGGATTACTTCTCCATACTTATCTAGTAACTCATGAAAAGTACTTTTCCTTAGTAAGCGGGTTTCAGGCAGATTAGTAGCTAACTCGTTCTCTTTTAGCAGAAATTTATGTTTTGTCCATTTTCCTACAAAAGCACCCATACACTACTACTCCTCACTAGTTTCGGCATAATATTCATCATATGTGTGAACAAAAAAATCTCTTATAGCAATAGTTTGAGAGTTAGATAATCCTTAAAAAAAATCCGTTTCGCTAGTGGGTACTCTTATAAAGAATATTTAAGTCTGGAAAATTATCAGTTTGTTATTCTTATAATACCGTTTCAGACGCAATCATGGCTGCTTCAGCATTGATTCTTCCAAATTGATATAATACTCCTGAACCAGGCACTTCATCTGTAGATGATTCTATTGCTTGTCTTATTATTTGATTACTTAATAACGGAAATGTGGCTCTTATCAAAGCGGCAAGACCTGCTACAAATGGAGAAGCCATTGATGTTCCATTTAACGGACCAAAATTCATGCACCCAATAGAATTTGTATGATTCGGACATGTAGAGTAGATGCCAACACCTGGAGCAGCAACATCAACTCCATCTCCGAAATTTGAAAAGGAGGCTTTTTGGTCGTCCTCATCCGTTGCAGCGACACTTATCACATTTACATAAGCGGCAGGAAACTCTGGTACGTTCGTATTATCATTGCCTGCTGAAGCAACGATTACTACTCCATTATTCCATGCGAAGTTTACTGCGTCTTCTAGCATTATCGACCCATCTGCTCCACCAAGGCTCATATTGATGACATGTGCTCCCGCATTTGTTGCATCAACAATTCCAGCTGCAATCCAACTAAATAATCCAAAACCATCATCACCTAATACTTTCAAATTCCAGAGGTTTCCTGAATTAAAGCTTGTCCCAGCACCATTTACAAGATTATTTGTAATGGCTCCAGCAATCCCAGCTACATGAGTACCATGACCAAAAAGATCATCAACCGTTGGTGAAGTGGTGAAATTGACATTTCTAGCAATTCTCGCAACTAAGTCTGGATGATCTTGGTCAATTCCTGTATCAAGAATTGCTATATTGATATTTGCTGGTGTAATTACTGCCCTGCACCATGCCTCAGGTGCATTTATTTTTTCAAGACCCCATTGTAAATCGAAACTAGGATCATTAGGAATAATTCTACAAAGACCTGTTGCGTGAGCAATTCGATCTATTTCAACATAGCGAATTTTTGCGTTGGTTGCATATTGGGCTAAATATTGATCAACATTTTCCAATGGTACACTTACAACATGGGCATTTAATTCTTTAATTTCTTGGACTAAAGTTGCTCCCATATTATAGTGGATTTCTTCACGTTCTTCCTTATTTACATTTGGGTAAAACCCGACGATTAAACGTTGTGTAGTTATTGCCAAAACTACATCTCCTTTATAAGATTATTTTTTAAAGGAAGGGGATGAAAGAATTGAGTCTTCAGATACCTAGAAGCACCGATTGGAAAAAGCTGTCCATTCATTAAATAATTTAGAAATTGGTTCATTTGTCAAATCCCTCCTTCCTGTCCCTATTTATAAAATTCAAACTGTAATACTTTCGTGTGGACAAACCATATAAATAGGTAAATTTTACTACCCTGAATTTGAACAGAAATAAATACAAAAAAGTGACAGGCACCGTTGGTGCCTATCACTTTTATAGGTTTGAAATTAACTTTCATGTTTGACATTCACATGGGAGATTTGTTGATCAAATGCTTTCTTTTTTCCATGCAAGAAATAATATAAAACGATACAAACCAGCACGATTATTCCCAGTATGATATACATATTCCGGTATCCGGTGATTGGAAGGAGATAACCAAGTAAAAAGGGACCAATCCCCATGCCTCCTTCTACACAGATAAAAAAGGTGGAAGTTGCAAGTCCGACACGATGTGAAGGTGAATTTTTTATGACAATGGCTTGGGCAGCCGATTGTAAGTTTCCATACCCAAGTCCGATGAATGCTCCGGCTAATAATAATGTAATTCCGTTCCCAGCTTGACTGATAATAAATAATCCCGCCGAAAAGAAGAGAATGGCTGGAAACATAACGATGTTGTCGCCTTTTAAGTCCAGTATTACACCTGTAAATGGTCTGGAAATCAGTACAAAGAAAGAGTAGACAATGAAAAAGAAGCTTGCAGCAGACATTAATTGAATTTCGATTGAATAGGGAGCAAGAAAGGAAAGGATGCTTGAATACGAGAAACCAAAGATACCAGTTAATAAAGATATAGGCAATGCTTTTTTCTCAAAGAAATCTTTTATGTGAAAGCCGCGCAAATCCTTAAGTTGTTCTTTTGTTAGCTTCACTTCAGGAATGGAAACAAATAGGGATAGAATCACACTAATGGCTGAAAAAACCGAACAAACAATAAAAATCGTACTCATATTTGAATATTGAGTGATGAAAACACCGAGAAAGGGGCCAATGGCTGTGGCAAGGATAAAACTTAAGGAATAATAACTGATTCCTTCTCCCCTTCGCGAAATAGGGATAAGGTTCATAACGGAAGTTTGTAATACGGTTAAGGTAATCCCTAAGACGGCGCCATGAAAAAATCGTACAATAATTAAAATATTCAAGTTGGATGCAGGAAAGTAAAGGAGGTTTGCGACAAAGGATAAAATGATGCCAATGTATAGTAGCTTTTTTCGTCCAACGATTTCAAGATACTTCCCGGTAAAGACACGTGCAAGTATACTGCCGATTATCAAAATACTAGCAGAAAGTCCTGCTTTGCTCTGGGATGCGTTGAACTCTTCAATCGCATATACAACTAACGTTGACATGGTTAGGAAAAATATCAGACCAAGAAGGAAAGAGGCAAACGATATTATAATAAAATCTTTTGTCCACAATCGTGGTCTAGAAGTATGCATGTTAACTACCCCAATACGCTTTATTTATCAAAATGTTATGAAAATTATAATTATATAAATCCTAACATAAATTCTCCAATATAGAAACCAATCCATACTCGATTGGATATGTGACTCAAATGAATACACCAGATCAAAAGATATTAGTTAATTAATGTTCTATCGAAACGCCAGATTCCTCGAGGGTATCTGGCGTTTTGAGGTGTTGTTGCTATTGGGATGAACGACAAAACCAAGTTCCGTATTTGTTGAAAAGTCGTTCATAAGGTCGATGAACGGTAAAACGTGCTCAGCCAGCAATAGAAAAGTCATTCATAAGAGTGATGAACGACAAACCCCGGTAAGTCGGCAGTTGGAAAGTCGGTCATAAGCCGGATGAACGACAAAACGTGTTTAGCCAGCAATAGAAATGTCGTTCACTATTAAGTCCACCACATATCCCCAACAGATTCTTTCACCATAACAGGCATAAGCGTTTGAATAGCTTTGGTAAATCCTTCATCAATCGACATTAATCCGTCTTCATGCTCGATGCTGACTACATAATCATAGCCATAAAGGCGGAGGGTGCTAATGATATCCGCCCAAACCTTTGAGTCGTGTCCAAACCCAACTGTCCGGAAATACCAAGCTCGATTTTTCATATCATTGTACGGGGTCATATCTGTTAACCCGTTTCGATTCATATTTGGTTGATCGATGATGGAGTCCTTCGCATGGAAATGGTGGATCGCATTTTCACGACCTAAAATTTTGATTGCTTCAACTGGATCAATACCTTGCCACCATAAATGGCTCGGGTCAAGGTTTGCACCAATTGCTTCCCCGCAGGCTTTTCTTAGGCGCAGTAACGTGCCTGGTGTATGTACGGAAAATCCGCCATGCAATTCAAGTCCAATTTTCACATTATGTTTTTCAGCAAATTTTGCTTTTTCCTTCCAATAAGGAATGATTTTTTCTTCCCACTGCCATTTCAAAATCTCTTGGTAATCATTGGGCCATGTGGCTATTGGCCAGTTCGGGTATTTAGCATTTTCATGGTCACCTGGGCAACCAGAAAAGGTATTTACTACCGGAATTCCAAGTTTATTAGCTAGTTTTACCGTTTTTTTGAAACATTCATCCGCATCCTCAGAAATCTGCCTTTGAGGATGAAGAGGGTTTGAATGGCAGCTTAATGCACTAACAGTCAAACCTCTGCTAGTAATCTTATTCAAAAAATCTACCTGTTTATTTTCATCCTCTAATAATTCATCTATCTTACAATGGGCATCTCCAGGATAACCGCCCGTACCCAATTCAACCGCTTCGATGCCTTTTGAGGCTACATGATCTAACATCCCATCTAGTGTTTTTTCTGAAAATAAAACCGTAAATACCCCTAACTTCATAAGAATACCTCCCTAAAACATTATGTAATCCATTACATTATATGTTAACGAATAAAAACTCAGAATAAATAAACAAAGTTCGTAATATATTGGTTTTGTGGTGAATGGTACGAAAGAATTACTCAAACATTCTTGTAATCGATTACAATTTTTTTTAATAAACATACCTGAAAGTAGGAAGTAACATGGCAAATATTCAACAGGTGGCACAAAAGGCGGGTGTTTCAGTTGCTACGGTTTCAAGGGTCATCAATCATGCTGAGTCAGTAGCTCCGAAAACCAGACTGAAGGTTGAAAATGCAATAAAAGTTTTGAACTATGAACCTAGTATGTTAGGTCGAAACCTTAGAAACTCTGAAAGCCGACTTCTAATCGTGTTAATTCCAAGTATATCCAATCCCTTTTACACAGAAGTTATTAATGGAATCCAAAATACGGCTATTGCAAACAATTATAATATTCTTCTTGGTGAAACAGACTCCAATCCACAGCGAGAAAATATTTATTTTAATATGATAAAAAATAAACTGGCTGATGGGGTCATTTCGATGGACCCAGCGGTAAATATGAAAAAACTAAACGATTTGGCTGAGAAACATCCAGTTATTCTATGCAGTGAATATGTAGAAGGCGGTAGTATACCTTACGTCACCATTGATAATGAACTAGCCGCGTACCATGCCGTTAAACATTTGATTAAATTAGGCAACAAAAAAATAGCGTTGATCAATTCTGACGAAAAGTTTTTATATGCCCGCCAACGGAGAAGGGGATATGAAAGGGCATTGAGAGAGTTTGACCTTCCTATCCGGGAAGAAATGATTTATCACACAAAACAATTGGATTTTCAGGATGGCGTTCAAGCAATGAGAATGCTGCTGCAATTAAATCAAAAACCATCAGCAGTTTTTGCTGTTTCCGATACTTTAGCAATCGGAGCATTAAAAGAGATAAACGCAAGTGGTTTACATGTCCCAGATGATATGGCAATCGTAGGCTTTGATAAAATTAGCTTTTCAAACATGACAAATCCAACACTAACCACGGTATCACAGCCCATGTATAAAATGGGATGTACAGCAGCAAATATGTTGATTAATCGAATAAGCGGGAACAATGTGGAAAGTATTTTATTGGATCATGAATTAGTCATTCGTGAGTCAACAATGGGGTAGTATCCTGAAAATGTTAAAAGGAGGTATGTTCAATGGGAATAAAGGTAGGAATTATCGGGTGTGGTTCAATCACGAAATTCCGCCATGCACCAGAGTATAAGGCAAATCCGAATGTAGATGAAATCGTTTTTTTTGACCGGAATGCAGAAAGAGCTGAGGCACTTGCAAAGGAATTTGGCGGCCGTGCGGTGAAGACCGTGGAAGAACTATATAACGATCCTAGGATTGTGGCGATCAGCGATTGTTCATCAAATGAAGCCCATCATATAAATACCTCTAATGCCTTGTTACACGGGAAGCATGTTTTATGTGAAAAGCCTTTAGCAATCAATGTAAAATATGCCGAGGAAATTCTTGTAGCCCAAGCCAAATCAGGAAAGAAATTGATGGTTGGCCATAACCAGCGATTCTCAAAAGCTCACCAAAAAGCAAAGGAACTGATTGATAAAAAAGAATTAGGCGAGGTGCTAACCTTCAAAACTTCTTTTGGACACCAAGGACCTGAAAGTTGGGGAGTAAACAAATCGAATACGACTTGGTTTTTTAAAAAGGAACGCTCTCACTCTGGTGTTGCTGGTGATTTGGGGATTCATAAAATTGATCTCATTCATTATTTATTGGACGATGAAATTACAGATGTGCATGCTTACACTGGTGCATTGGATAAAGTGGATGAAAATGGACATCCAATTGAGGTTTGCGACAATGTTGTTTGTGCATTAAAGACAAAAAAAGGCCGATTAGGAACAGCATCATTTTCGTGGACCTATTACGGTTCAGAAGATAATTCAACGACCATTTATTGTCAAAAAGGGGTGATTAAAATCTACCATCATCCTAAATATCAGCTCATTATCGAAAGGAATGATGGAGAAGTTACCAACTATCAACTAGAGCCAATCCAAACGAATGATAATCAAACAAATAGTGGCGTAATAGATTCATTTATCTCATCCATTATTAATGATGAAGAACCAATGGTCACGGGCCAGCAAGCCCTTCTAACTCTTAGGGTAATAGAGAAAATACTCGCTGGTTCCTAAAGGATAGGGAAAAGTCCCCTTTGCGTTCTATCAGCTATTAAGCTCTGAAAATATTTTTAATGGTCGCCCTGAATATAACTTTAGTAGTCTAAATATAATGAACTATCCATGAGTATATTTTCGTGCTTTTCATTTCTAATTATTTGTAACGGATTACATATTTGACGGGAGGTTTGGTATGTTACAACAGCTAACGATCAATTCGAATACGTACCATGGTTTTTCTTTAGAGGATGCAGTAAAAGGAGCAAGTAAAGCTGGATTCAAGCAGATTGAATTAGCCGCTGTCAAGGACCATACTGCACATGTTTTACCAGATATGTCGCCAGAACAGCTTAATGAAATAAAGACATTGCTTCGGGAGTACGGGATGAAATGTGTCGGGATTGGTGCACACAGTAATGTGATGAACGAGGAAGGAATTACTAATCTATTGAAAAGTATTGATTTGGCTATGGAATTTGATTGTAGGTTTGTTATTACCGCAACTGGTGATGCCCATAACGATACAGATGTGATTGAAGATGAAGCCATATTAGCAAGGAACTTAGAACCGATCATCGAAAAATGTGAGAAGTTAAATAAGGTACTTGTCCTTGAAACACACGGAAATAACTATGCAACAGGTTCATCTTTAAAAAAACTGGCGCAATCACTAAATAATCGAGTCAAAATAAATTATGACACAGCTAATGTAATTTTCCACGGTAATACATTACCTTATGAGGATTTAGAAGCATCTGTTGATTGCGTTGAATTTATCCACTTGAAGGATAAGGCGGGTGCCT
Organism: Neobacillus sp. FSL H8-0543; assembly: GCF_038592905.1. Taxonomy (GTDB): domain Bacteria; phylum Bacillota; class Bacilli; order Bacillales; family Cytobacillaceae; genus Neobacillus. The sequence continues at coordinate 5,083,497 of NZ_CP151943.1, forward strand.
ATAATGAATGGAATTTTCCCGCAATCGGTGATGGAAATCTCGATTTTCCCAGACTATTTGAAACGCTTAAGAAAGCAGATTACAAGGGCCCAATTAGTGTAGAGATTGAGTTTACATCAGCAGGACCAGCAAATCTTGAAGAAGTAAACAATAGTGTAGTAAAGTCTTACAACTATCTTTCAACAATAATTGGTTCATAGCGGTTGAATGGAGGATATATGCAGAATATTGGTCTAGTAGGTTTAGGGTTTATCGGTCTGACGCATTTAGAGGCGTATCATCCTATTAAAAATGGCCAGGTCATTGCTATATGTACGAGAAGGGAAGAGAAAGATCGAGAAATAACAAGCCAATACAATGGCTCCTTTGTGACGGAATATGATGATCTATTAAGGAATGATGAAATAGACATCATTGATATCTGCTTACCTACCTTTTTACATGAAGAATATATTATCAAGGCAGCAAACGCCGGAAAACATATCATTTGTGAAAAACCATTATCTTTAACGGTGGAATCAGCCCATCGAATCATTCAGGCCGTGAATAAAAATAAAGTGAAGTTATTTGTTGGGAATGTCCTTAGATTTTGGCCGGAATATGAGGTAATAAAAGCCTATAGTTTAACGGATAAATTAAAAGATATTGAAATCGTTCATGCCAAACGATTAGGTCAGCCACCCACATGGAGCAGTTGGTTTCAAGACCCGGAAAAAAGTGGTGGCGCGTTATATGATCTCCACAATCATGATATTGATTTCGTCTATTATTTACTCGGTGAGGTTGATTCTGTTTATGCTGTTGGAAACAAAAACAGGTACGGCGCTTGGGATCATGTGATGACAACACTTTCATTTAAAAATAATAGTAAGGCCTTCGTAGAAGCTTCGCAAAGAATGCCGATGGGGTATCCTTTTACTTTCGCCTTTAGGGCACAAACGGCCAAAAGTGCGCTTGAATTAACGGTTGCTGCTGGTGAAAATATTGAGAATATAGAAGAAAGCAATAATCAGTTTATCTATTATGCTAATCAGAAAAAGTCTTCGATTGAAATGGATAAAGGGAATGCCTTTCAAAATGAACTCTCCTATTTTGTGAATTGCATCGAAAATAACACAGATAACCTCGTGATTCCGTTAGATGACGTAGTATATACCCTTAAGTTATTAAAAGCGATCGAGAATTCCTTAGAAACTGGAAAACAAATTCGAGTTTAGAATATTGTTCAGAGAAATAGGGACGTAAAAATAAAAGCGTTTGTTACGTAATTTGGCTACGGTTTTAATTTTAATCTTTAATAGATTACTAGTTATATAAAAAGGGGGTCATTTTTAATGAAAAAGGCTTTTAAACTGTTTTTGTTTCTCGTATTGATTATGGTACCAATACTTAGCGCGTGTGGTGCAGAGACAACTGGTGATTCTGATTCAGACAAAGGAAATGATAAGGATAAGGTTAAGAAAAAAATCGGTATTCTTGCACCGGCTGTTACACATGGCTGGGTTGCGGCAGTTGCCTACCATGCAGAAGCTCGTGCCAAAGAACTATCGAATGAGATTGATTACCAGATTCAAACAAGTACGAATGCTTCAGAAATGACGGCGCAATTAGATGATTTGATGACCTGGGGAGCAGATGCCATTGTAGCCTTTCCACAATGGGAAGGAATGGAAGTGCCAATTAAAAGAGCATTGGATGAAGGTATCGAGGTAATAAACTTTGATATCGCTATCAACGCGGAGGGTGTTTACCGTGTATCTGGAGACAACGAGGACATGGGGATTCAAGGAGCCAACTATATTGTAGACAAAATCGGTAAAGAAGGGAATGTAGTGATCCTTGAGGTACCTACTGCTGGTTCCGTTTCAGAATTAAGAAAGAAAGGCTTTGTTGAGACAATAGAAAAAATTGCACCTAATATGAAGTTTCAGACTTATGCCACACAGTTTACACGTGAAGATGGCTTGAAGGACTTTGCAGATATCTTAACAAGTAATGCACAAATTGATGCCGTATACTCCATGGACGACGAAACTTCCATCGGTGTATTACAAGCAATAAAAGAAGCTGGCAGAACAGATATTAAGGTAGTCACTGGCGGTGGTGGTATGCAGGAATATTTTAATATGATGCCAGAAAATCAGGATATCTGGATTCAATCTGCTCTATATAGCCCAGCTATGGTTAAAGACGCAGTTGACGTAGCACTTAAAGTATTAAAAGGGGAAAAAGTTGAAGAAGTAACCATCATACCGACAACAGTAGTAGACAGAGACAACTATAAAGAATTCATAGACGCTAACTCACCGTATTAGGTTATATATTTTATAAAATAGAGGCTTTGTTTATAATGTCATAATTGATTTAATAACAATGTTGATTGGAGCGGAAGGGGCGAAGGACTCCTCGAAAATGCTATCGCATTTCCTTCGTGCGGTGCAAAATCACGGAAGATTATACAATGTCCTGCGGGAGTAAGGGGCTGGGGAGACCCCACAGACGCTTAAGCGCCGAGGAGGCTCCCCGGCACGCCCGCGGAAAGCGAAGCCCCTGGAGCGGAAATCAACATACTTGTTTAATTGTGACAAATAAAAAAATAACAATAAAAGAGGGGGTATGGCACAGCTATAGCCTCTCTTTCAATCAAAACTGTGGAAGTGATTACATGATAATCGAAATGAAAAATATCAGAAAGTCATTCGGAAGTAATGATGTTCTCAAAGACGTATCATTTATGATTAAAGGCGGAGAAATTTGTGCATTACTTGGTGAAAATGGTGCTGGTAAATCAACACTAATGAACATCCTCGGCGGAGTTCAGCCAACAGACTCAGGTTCGATCAACATAGATGGGAAGCAAGTGGTTTTCCACGCCCCCTCACAATCACAGGAAGCGGGAATTGCCTTCATCCATCAGGAACTGAATTTAATTAATGATCTACCAATTTATGAAAATATGTTTTTAGGAAGAGAGCTTAAAACGAAAAGAGGGAGCCTCGATCTAGAAAGAATGCATCAAGAAACCATAAAGATGTTTAAGCAAATGGACGTAGATCTAAATCCAAAAACAATGGTCCGCGACCTTGATTCCTCCTATAAACAGATCGTTGAAATCTGTCGCGCGATGATGACGAATGCTTCCATCATCATTATGGATGAGCCTACTACCTCCTTAACAGACCAGGAAACGGAACGCGTATTTAAAATGATGAAAACGTTGAAAGACCACAACGTGGGAATTATTTTTATCTCTCACAAATTAAATGAAGTTATGCAATTTTGCACTCGATACGTCGTGCTTCGAGATGGGAACCTAGTGGCACAAGGAAATGTCAGCGAAGTAACGAGTAAGGACCTCGCCCGTTTTATGGTCGGCTATGACGTAAGAACAGATCCGTTACTTAGGGAGAAAAAACTAGGTAAAGAGATTTTACGCGTAGAGGGATTTACATACTATCATGTGTTTCGGGATATTAGCTTCTCAATTAAGTCGGGAGAAATCGTTGGAGTTACGGGGCTTCTAGGTGATGGTCGAAGTGAGCTCTTTCAATCCATTTTCGGAGCTGAGAAGGTTTCATCTGGAAAAATATTCTTGAATGGAAAAGTAGTATCGATAAAAAGTACGACTCAGGCAATAAATGAAGGAATTGCGTACCTTCCCCGTAATCGGAAGGAAAATGCCATCATCAAGGATATGAATATCATGGAAAATGCTTCGATTGTTACCTGGCCGAAATTTTCTAAGAAAGGGATTATTAATAAGCAAAAGCACGAGGAGACCTTTAGGGAACAAAGCAAAGTATTAAAATTAAAGATGGGGAAGCTTACCGACAGCATCACTAGTCTTTCCGGTGGAAACCAACAGAAGGTTGTTTTAGCCAAATGGTTAGCTACTAGTCCTAAACTGCTCATCTTAGACAACCCTACCCAAGGTGTCGATGTCGGTGCGAAGGAAGATATCTATGATATCATTTTGAAGCTTGCAGATGAAAACATTGCCGTGGTTGTCCTATCTAGTGAAGCACAGGAAATTATCCGTGTATGTGACAGGGCGCTGGTTATGTATCATGGTGTCATTCAAGGCGAAGTTGCTTTAGAGGCAATGAATGAGCATACGATCATGAGCCTTGCAACGGGAGGGCAACTATCGTAAGTAAGGGAGAGAAAACCAATTATGGATAAGGCCACTTTGAAAAATAATAGAAGCTTTTTTGATTGGTTCAAATATAAATGGTCAAACGAACCTCTGTTTAGTACGGCGATTGCACTTATCATTATGATTATTTTACAAACATTGGTTTTGGGATTTGATTATGATTCAATTGGCAGCTGGTTTCAATCCTGGACAAACAACTGGTTTAACATTCTAAGGAATAACGCGGGTACTGGAATTGTTGCTTTGGGCATGACTTTTGTCATTATGACAGGAGGTATTGATTTAGCTGTTGGTTCCACATTGGTTGCTACAGGTGCTTTCTCGATGCTCCTTCTCGACACGGGTACCAAAGGACTCTTAGGCATGTGGGGATTGACAGGAATACCTGCCTTTATTGTCACGATTATATTCGTGATGCTGCTTGGTTATCTGCTAGGGTCATTAATAGGCGTCACCGTTACCAAAGGTAAGGTACCGCCATTTATTGCTACATTAGGTGCAATGATGATTTTTAGAAGTGTGACACAGCATTTTACACAGGGCTATAACACGACTGTTCCGATGGAGTTTTTACAGATTGCTAGTTTTAAAATAGGAAATTTTATGATTATGCCAATTATTTATTGGGCTGTCATTGCCTATATTCTTTACTATGTATCCAAGCGAACGACCTTTGGACGTCAGATTATTGCTGTTGGATCGAATGAAAGGGCTGCGAAACTTTCTGGTGTTAATGTCGACAAAGTCAAGCTTCGTGTGTACGCACTGATGGGACTCCTTGTCTCGATTGCAGCGATTATTCAAGTTTCTCGTATTGGTTCGATGGACTTTTCTAATGCTGGTAGAGGAATGGAAATGGATGCAATTGCTGCAGCAGCGGTTGGCGGAACCAGCATGATGGGCGGGAGAGGTTTTATCCTTGGTACCGTCTATGGAATGTTAATCATCGCCGTCATGAACAATCTATTGAACCTATTCGGTGTTCCACCATTTTTAAGGGAAGCATTTAAAGGGGTTATTGTCATTGCAGCTGTGCTTTTGCAAAAAAAGGAGAAAACTTCTTAATGGTGAAAGTCACCCGAGGATTTTCCGGTTACATTTTATCACTTGTATTTAAATCGACGAAGGTGCCATTCCAAATGGGGATGGGGCCTTTTAAATTTGGGAGTGAAGCAAAGCAGGAATTTTATATAAACTCGCGAATTATTAATTATAATCGTTATAGGAGGTAAAATATGGAGAGGGATCAGTTAATTGAAGAATTGAAACAAATTCTCATAAGGGAAATACCCAATGCGGTGAGGAATATCAGGTTAGATGAAGAAGACAAGGTTTGTTACCTATCATTGCTTGGAACTGACTATGAACCTGTGCTTGGACTGATTACAGTAGGAATTGAATCCTTTAGAAAAAAGATTATCGAAGAATATGGCATTGAAGATAAGTACAGTATATGGAATTCAGGTGAGATGCCAGTTGAATATCAAACGGGTATAGATAACAATTCTTCATTTCTAAAAAAGCAAGAAGCACTAGTTGAATTATTTGGAGATGAAGAATGGGAAGAAAGCTGGGAAGCATGCCAAACACTTAGATTTGAAGTCGCTAAAGAATTAAATACATTTAATTGGAACGAGATTCTACCATTAACTGAGGACTTTGTCGTTTACTCAGATTGGGAGGCAATTGACGTTTCAAATGGAGACTTACTTCGAAGTGTCCCAAAAGAGAAGATTGAAATACTAATAAATAAAGGCTTGATTTAATGGACCGATTACGCCGGTAGAATTTTGAAATTTCAGATAAATAGTTTGACGCGGCTCTTGGAAATATAGTAAATTTTAAGATAAGTAGTTAATCTTATCATATTATTTTGCGCTTATGCGCATGAATGGAGGAACATACACGACATGGCAAAAATTCCGTCAATACTTAAAGATTTGCGAATTCCTGTAATCGGCTCACCAATGTTCATCATTAGTAGTCCAAAGTTAGTGATTGAGCAATGTAAGGCTGGGATTGTTGGGTCAATGCCTGCACTTAATGCTAGGCCTGCATCAATGCTCGACGAATGGTTGGCAGAAATTACTGAGGCGCTCGCTTCTTACAACGCAAAGAATCCAGATCGGCCTGCCGCTCCATTCGCGATTAACCAGATTGTGCACAGGTCCAATACAAGGTTAGAGCAGGATATGGAAATGTGTGTGAAGTACAAAGTTCCTATTATCATTACGTCCCTTGGGGCTCGGGAGGAAATAAACATCGCTGCACATAGCTATGGAGGAACAGTATTTCACGATGTGATAAACAACAAGTTCGCGCACAAGGCCATTGATAAAGGAGCAGATGGTTTGATTGCCGTTGCCACAGGTGCTGGTGGTCATGCGGGTGTGAAGAGCCCGTTTGCATTAGTTCAAGAAATCCGTCAATGGTTTGACGGACCGCTTGCCTTGTCTGGATCTATTGCTACCGGAAGCGGCGTCCTCGCTGCCCAAGCGATGGGGGCGGATTTTGCTTATATCGGTTCGCCGTTCATTGCCACACATGAAGCGAATGCTGTTGACGAGTATAAGCAAGCAATTGTTGATTGTACTTCTGATGATATTGTTTATAGTAATCTATTCACAGGCGTGGAAGGGAACTATCTAGCTCCATCTATTCGAGCAGCAGGGTTGGATCCAAACGCACTTCCTCAAAGCGACCCATCAAAGATGGATTTTGGAACAGAGGCAAAGGCGTGGAAGGATATCTGGGGATGCGGTCAGGGCATTGGTGCGATTAACGAAGTCACTACCGCAGCCGCATTCATAAACAAACTTCAGCAAGAGTACATAGCTGCTAGAGAGAACCTTCTTGAAAAATCCTATTCATAATATTAGAAAATAGCAAAAAACGCTGTATACAAAATACGGCGTTTTTTTTACAAAAATAAAACGTATAAACTAGATCACAACCAGTTATCAAGAAATAACTTAGCAATATGAAATTAACTATCTAGGTAAAGGAAGTTTTTTATGAATAAACCCGAGAAATCTAATTCAGACCAGTACCCAAAGCTATTAAAGGTCACGGAGGACATCTATCAGCTCAAGGTTCGTTATCCATTCGGAATGTATGAAATGAACAGTTTTCTTTTCAAAGGGGATAACGGCTTCACTGTTGTTGATACAGGTAGTGCGTCAGCGGAATCCCAAGCTTTATGGGAGCAAACCATAGCATCAGGAATCACAGTTGAAAAATTAGTGTTATCACATGCCCATCCCGACCATATTGGACTTGCTAGATGGTTTCAGGAAAAGCATCAGGTACCTGTCTATATTTCTAGTTTAGGATATAAAGAAATTCAAAGAAAACGAAACAATACAAATCCAGACTGGATGAGAAACTTATTTCTGAAGCATGATGGACCTGAACTTCCTGTGAAGATGGAAAATCCTGAAGCAGATGCCTTTGAATTTGAACCAGATGGACTATTTGATAATCAGGAGCATATCAGGATAGGAAATGATACATACGAAACGATCTGGACACCAGGGCATTCATCGGACCATTTCTGCTTTTACAGTCAAAGGGAGCAGGTGATGGTTACCGGTGACCATGTACTTGCGGGATTAGCTCCGATCATAGCCGTTTGGTCTGAACATGACGTGAATCCAATTAAAGATAATATTGCTTCCTTGGAACGTTTAAAAGCGTATTCTTCTAAAATTGCCCTGCCTGGTCACGGTGATCTGATTTACAACCTGAATGATCGGATAGATGAAATGATCTCAGGACACCAACATCGCTTACAGCAGCTCGTTGCTTCTGTAAAAAACGCAGAAAAAACATCCTGGCAGGTTTGCCAAGAAATATACGGAACTCTAGATCCAAAAAAGTTTTTCGCCCCATTATTGGCAACAATCACAAGGTTTCTTTATCTTGAATCGATTGGAGAAGTAGCTAGTGAATTGAAAAATGGGAAAATATACTATTATCGTTCAAATGATATTTAAGGGTAAATTTTTTGTGACTAAAGCAGTGGATTTTCTTTAAAGGAAATCTCACTGCATAATCACATCTTCCAAATGTAAGCGCCAGTTCAGGCGTTTTTATTTTTCATACATATAGAACGTATGTTTGTATATAATGAAAAGGGAGGAGTGATGCATATGGGTATTCGTGATAGAGGGAAATTAAAATGGCGGCCAGCTTCATTTATGCCGCTAGGATTTGAGATGACTCGTGCCATGTTTAAGGATCAGGAACGAAAAGCAAAACCATTAATTGATGAGTACGAAGCAGAGGAGTTCGATCGGCAAATCAACTACGCAAAGGAATATAAGCTTTTGGTAAGGGTTTCGGTATGGGAGGAAGGATTTACTACGGAGATGATTGGACGTATCCATTCCCTTGATCCAATTAAGCACCAGCTGCGTCTGGAGGTAAGGACAGGTGAATATGAAGTCATTGCTTTTGAAAAAGTTATTGGAGTAATTGTTACAAATTGAAAATTGTATATATTTTATACTTGATATATTTTTTATACATGATATACTATGTATATAAGGATGGTGGTAAGGAATGAAGATATGTCCCTATATTGAAGCTGCTTTTCAAATCCTCGGTAAAAAGTGGAATGGTCAACTCATCCATTACTTGTCGTTATGCGAGAACCATACCGCACGTTTTTCAGATTTAAAGCGTGATATAACGGGAATTACTTCTAGAGCACTATCACTGAAGCTTTCCGAGCTTGCAGAAGATGGATTGGTCAAAAAGTGGGTAGAATCTGGTTCACCCGTAACCATTTCTTACAAACTAACAGAAAAAGGGATATCACTAGCGAATAGTCTAAAACCCATTCAAGAATGGGCACTAAGCTATTTGGATGTATCAATTTCAAAAGAAAGTGAGGAGAATTAAATTGATGAAAAATAATATGATTTGTGACGTAGAAACTGGAGTATGTGGGGTAGCCGGAGAGGATGAAATGGAGGTCATCGATTTTAATAAACCAAAGAAAACAATTGACCTTTATTATGTAACAGACCCAATCTGTTCTCATTGTTGGGCACTGGAGCCAGTGCTTCGCCGGTTTGTGGAGCAATATGGTGAATATTTTACCTTTAGAACTGTTATGGGGGGGTTGTTAGAAAAATGGAGTGGCGGTCCGGTCGATCCGGCAAACGGAATTAACCAACCATCGGATGTTGCTGGACACTGGAGAGAAGTGGGAGAACAAACACGCATGCCGATTGATGGGACTCTTTGGTTTGACAATCCTGTCCACTCTTCGTATCCACCTTCTCGTGTATTTAAGGTTATTCAAAAACAAAATGATGCTTTAGCAAGTGTATTTTTACGCCGTGCACGTGAAGCTGTTTTCGCATTTAACCAAAATATTGCTGATGATTCTGTTTTAATTGAAATGGTGAATACCCTTGGGTTGGATGGGGAAGCAATTGTAAGGGAAGCTAACCTGCCAAGCGGGCAGCAATTATTAAATGAAGATTTTTCACTTGCCGCAAGCTTAGGTGTAAGGGGATTTCCAACGATTATCATGGTTAACGAGGAAAACAAAGGGGTAAAAATTGTCGGTGCTCGCCCAATGGTGAACTATGTTGCTGGGTTAAAACAGGTTCTGAATATAGAGGAGCTTCAACCGAAACAACAACCCTCACTTTCTATCCTGCTTGAGAAAGAAAAGCTATTATTTTCAAAAGAGATTGAAGTAATGTATGATATTGAGCAAACGGATATTAACGCTCTATTTGAAAAAGAGCTATCACCTAGTTGTTATGAAGGTAAGGAAATTCTGGGTGAAAGATATTTTGTAAAGAAATAATAATGAGAACTGCGGGGGATTAACATGGCAAGAAAAGCTTACAATGCAAAAGGAACGAAATCAGCAGGACCATACTCACATGCTGTAGATGCAGGCGAACTAGTTTATTTATCAGGTCAAACACCGATGAACTCAGCATCAGATGAAATCAAAACTGGTGACATCGGAGCACAAACGCAGCAATGCTTTGATAACTTATTTGCGGTTTTGAAGGAAGCGAACCTTACCCCTGATGATGTGGTAAAGGTAAATGTATATTTAACAGATATGGGGAATTTTAGCGCGATGAATGCGGTATATGAAAAGCAATTTTCGCAGCCTTTCCCTGCACGGACATGTGTTGCTGTTCTAGCACTGCCGCTTGGTGCAGAAGTTGAAATTGAAATGATTGCTAAAAGACCGTAGGAGTAATCCAAATTAGATTACAACTACATCTCTTTTAAGGCTATACTTCTGGTATAGTCTTTTTTTTATGAAAGAAGGGTTTTATGGATTTTATTACTATCGGTCGATTGCTAGTAAATGGATCATCCTAGCTGTTGCTTTATTGGTAAGTTACATCCTTTTAAAAATACAAAAAAATACTTCTGTTTTGTTAGACGTAATATCTAATAGTCTACTTATGGGATTTATTACGTTAAAGCTAAGCCTGATTCTTCTTCAGCCTAATCTTGTCATCAACAGTCCATTGTCACTCTTGTATTTTACAGGGGGAAAAATCGGCTTTTGGCTTGCTGTAATTATTGCAAGCGCGGTGTACTTCTGGGGGACACGAAAGCTGGAGATACTCTTTCAGACCAAAGTCCAAACATACGGTTTATATGTGCTTTATTCTTTTTCCGTCTACCATTTACTATTTCTAATAATGAATCAAGAATGGCATCATTTCTTCTATTTACTGATTCCAATCTTCGTGTTAATTTGGTGGCTTTTAAAAAATAAAAGCATTCAAGTGTTGAAGAATGTTACGATCATGGCAGTCCTATCCGGGCTTCTTGGTTGGGCCGTATATGAGCACCAAACTAAAACACAATCTGCCGAAGCTAATGCAAATGTCCAAACGGGTATTCAAAAAGGAAAAAAAGCGGTTGATTTTACTCTTGAGACAATCAATGGAGAAGCTAAGCTTTCTGATTACAAAGGAAAAAAGGTTATTTTAAACTTTTGGGCAACATGGTGCCCGCCATGTAAGGCCGAGATGCCTCATATGGAGAAATTTTATAAAGAAAATAAAACTAACAATGTAGTTATTTTGGCTGTCAATTTAACATCAAGTGAATCAGATGAGAGTAATGTTCGTGCTTTTATGAAGAATTATGGGTTATCCTTTCCTGTTTTAATGGATGCTGATGGAAGTGTAGGGGATACGTATCAGGCGATTACCATTCCGACAACTTATTTCATTGATTCGGAAGGGATTATTCAGCAAAAACTTGTGGGACCAATGAGTAAAGACACAATGGAAGACATGATCGAAAAAATTAATTAATTATTAGTTTTCGTTAGTGATAAAATGGGATTATTTAAAGAGAAAAGGGGCATTCTTCGTGAATAAAAGTAATAAAACGGCACTTATTCTAGGTGCGAGCGGGTTGGTTGGAACGGACTTAGTTAACGTCCTTCTTCAAGAAGAGAACTATGCCAAAATCCATTTACTAGTTAGGAAACCATTAACAATTAAGGATAAGCTATGTGAACAGCATGTGGTAAATTTTGATAAACTAGATAAATACGAAGATTTATTTCAAGTTACCGATATATTCTGTTGTTTAGGAACTACGATAAAAAAAGCGAAGACGAAAGAGGCGTTTCGTAAAGTCGATTATCAATATCCCATTGAGGCAGCAAAATTGGCAAAAAAGTTTGGTGTTCAAAACTACCTCATCATTACAGCCATGGGAGCAAGTTCGAAATCGCTATTCTTTTATAGTCAAGTCAAAGGCGAGTTGGAAGAGGCGCTTAGAAAGTTAGAATTGACCTCTGTACATATCTTCCGCCCATCTTTACTAGTAGGAGAAAGGAAAGAGCACCGACTCGGAGAAAAAATTGCAGAGAAAGTTAGTGTATTATTTAATCCTATCATGGTAGGACCTTTGCGCCCGTATCGGTCCATTCAAGCAAAAAGGATAGCTGAGGCAATGGCTACAATTGCTTTGTCAAGTAAGACTGGTTTTCATGTCTATCATTCTCATGAAATCGAACGGATGGTTGGGCGTTCTAGATGAGGATTATCCGAATAGAAGGTGATTTCAGTAGGCCCAGGAAGAAAAAGAGGAAAGGTTGTCCGAATGTACAAAGTGTCTATTGTTGACAATTAATTTCGCTTGTACTATTATTATCTTGAATTCGAGATATCTTTATGAAAGACTGTACACACTGTAAAATAAATTTCGTCTATTATTGCAATCATAAAGAAATAAGTCTCATTCATTAAATAGAAACCCACAAAGGAAGGAGAAATAAAATGAAACATATTTTTCAAAAAGGAAAAGACCTAGCCAGACCAACATTACTATTGCTGCATGGAACAGGTGGTACAGAACAAGATTTATTACCGCTTGCAGGGGAAATTGACCAAGATGCGTCCATCCTAAGTGTTCGCGGCAATGTTTTAGAAAATGGAATGCCACGATTTTTTCGAAGGTTAGCAGAAGGTGTTTTTGACGAAGAGGACTTAGTATTCCGCACGAAAGAATTATCTGATTTTCTTGACGAAGCTTCTCAAAAATATGAGTTTGATCGAAATAATATCGTTGCCGTTGGCTATTCAAACGGAGCCAACATTGCTGCAAGCTTGCTGTTCCATTACCAAGATGCCCTAAAAGGAGCAATTTTGCACCATCCAATGGTTCCAAGAAGAGGAATTGATTTACCGGACTTAACTGGAAAGGCTGTGTTTATTGCTGCAGGAACGAATGATCCGATTTGTCCGGCTTCAGAGTCTGAGGAATTAAAAACACTTTTGTCTAGTGCGAATGCAAATGTAGAATTACACTGGGAAAACAATGGTCATCAACTGACGTTTCAAGAGGTAAAAGCAGCTGCAGCCTGGTACCGTAAACAATTCTAAATCGGAAAAATTAACTTCTCTATTGGACAAAGCCCTTCGAGGACACTCAAGGAAATGTCCAATAGAGAAGCTTTTAAAAACAAAGCCCAACAAGGAAGTTGTTGAAATGTCTTTAATAAGTCCTCTTAAAGACAAAACCCACCAAGGAAACGAATGAAATGTCTTTAATAAGCCCTCTTAAAGACAAAACCCACCAAGGAAACGAATGAAATGTCTTTAATAAGCTCTCTTAAAGACAAAACCCACCAAGGAAACGAATGAAATGTCTTTAATAAGCCCTCTTAAAGACAAAACCCACCAAGGAAACGAATGAAATGTCTTTAATAAGCCCTCTTAAAGACAAAACCCACCAAGGAAACGGATGTAATGTCTTTAATAAACCCCCTTAAAGACAAAAACCCAACAAGGAATTCAGAGAATGTCTTTATGAAAGAAGCTAATAGACAATACCCCAGAGGACACACAAAGAATTGTCCAATAGGAATCCTCAGACAGCAGATTTTAATAGTACTATTTCAAATTAATCATCCCCCTTAAAGAAACCCCCTTAATAAGGTACAAATCCCCCCTATTCGTCAACTTTTTTTCTAATGTCGAAAAAAACCATGTTAGATTATCCCTCCATTTTACAAAATATTCTGTTTCATTGTGGTAAGTTTGAAAAAGACTCAAAAAATTGTACAAGATCCACATATTCTTAATAACTCACCCAAGAAGGATTATATGTTACATAGTGGGCAGTTCATCGCCTGCATTATTTTACAGATTGTATAATGCTATGAATTTTTCTCGCCTGTAAAATAGAAATAAGATGCAGAATTATCTGCTATTTTAAAGTAGTTAAGGAGGTAGGGTACATAGTTAACTTTTACTAGTAATGAAAAATGGATTTGTATTTTGGAAAAGGGGGGTTCTTTTTGGAAAAAATCCAACGCATTTCATTTACCGATATTATGAAGAATTTTCAAGAGGTTGAACCAGCACTTACCAATCAAGAGGCCTTGGAGGAATCCAATCGATGCCTATATTGTTACGACGCCCCATGTATTCAAGCCTGTCCAACGGGAATAGATATCCCCACCTTTATTAAAAAAATTGCCTCAGGAAATTTATTAGGCTCTGCGAAAACAATTATGTCTTCGAACCCAGTTGGTGCCAGTTGCGCCCGCGTATGCCCGACAGAAGAACTTTGTGAGGGAGCCTGTGTCTTAAACCATTCAACCAAACCAATCCCAATTGGTAATCTCCAAAGATATGCAACAGATTGGGCGATAAAAAATGAACAGACACTTTTTCAACCGGGAACCCCTAACGGGAAGAAAGTTGCGGTAATTGGCGGAGGTCCTGCTGGATTATCAGCAGCAAGAGAATTAGCCAGATTTGGCTATGAGGTAACGATCTATGAGGCGGCCGAGAAGGCTGGTGGCCTAAATACCTATGGAATAGTTTCCTTTCGTCTGCCGCAGTATATTTCCTACTGGGAAGTGGCACAGGTTGAAAAGCTTAATGTCACGATTAAAACAAACACATTGGTTGGAAGAGATGTTTCTATTGAATACTTAACAGAGCACTTTGATCGGATTGTACTTGCCGTTGGCATGTCAGAGGTTCCAAACTTAGGGATTGAGGGAGAGGAACTGGCGGGTGTTTACGATGCGATTGAATTTGTAAAAGAAACAAAAAGCGGTCAATTTTCGAACGATTTTATCGGGAAGCGTGCAGTTGTAATCGGTGCTGGAAATACCGCAATTGATGGTGCAACCTGTTCTGTTCGTTTAGGGGCAGAAAATGTAAAAATTTTATACCGGAGAACAGAAGAAGAAATGACGGCGTATGACTTTGAGTATGAATTTGCAAAACAAGATGGCGTTGAGTTTCGGTGGTTAACTTCTCCAAAGAGAATTATCGGAGATAAAAACGGTAAGGTAACGGGGATTGAATGTCTCAAAATGAAACTGGGTGAACCTGATAAAGATGGACGCAGGAAACCAGAGGTGATTGAAGGCTCGGAATACACCCTTCCAGTTGATGCTGTGATCAAAGCGATTGGGCAAACGAGGCATCTTGAACTAATTGAGGCAATTGGGCTTCATCATGAAAGTGGAGTAGTCCAAGTTAATCAAGAAAACTATCAAACTTCTAATCCCAAAATATTTGCTTGCGGCGATGTTGTATTTGGCAAAGGAAAAGGCGACGCAATGGTTGTTACTGCGGCACAGCAAGGAAAGCTAGCTGCCTATAGCATTCATAAACAATTCACTGCCGTAGAAACCGTATAAAGTTTTTAGTGAATTTACAGGCGGATAATAATAATGTAAGCGTTTACTAAAAAATTTAAAATAACAAAGGGGAGAAGTAGAGATGGCTGATTTATCTATCAATCTTGCAGGAATAAAATCTCCTAACCCATTCTGGCTGGCCTCTGCACCTCCTACCAATTCAGGATACCAGGTTCAGAGAGCATTTGAAGCTGGTTGGGGTGGGGCAGTGTGGAAGACTCTAGGCGATCCGATTTTGAATGTTTCGTCGCGGTTTGCGGCAGTCAGTTTTAACGGACAAAGGGTGGCAGGCTTTAACAATATTGAATTGATAACCGATCGACCTTTAGATGTAAATCTTAAAGAAATATATGAAACGAAAAAACGGTTTCCAAACCATGCGATTATTGCCTCATTAATGGTGGAACCAAAGCAGGAAAAGTGGCATGAAATTGTTAAGCGGGTGGAGGATGTTGGTGTTGACGGGCTCGAGCTGAATTTTGGCTGCCCACATGGAATGGCTGAGCGGGGAATGGGTTCTGCTTCGGGGCAAGTACCTGCGCTTGTTGAACGCCAAACCTTTTGGGTAAAAGAAGTGGCCAAAACACCTGTGATTGTAAAATTAACGCCAAACATAACCGATATCACAGCAACCGCCGAAGCTGCATGTAATGGCGGAGCAGATGCTATAAGTATGATTAATACTATTAATAGTTTGATGGGAGTCGACCTTGACTCCTGGAATACAATTCCGCATGTGGCAGGGAAAGGGGCACATGGGGGATATTGCGGGCCTGCTGTGAAGCCAATTGCCTTAAATATGGTAGCAGAATGTGCCAGACATGCGAATATCAATGTTCCAATCTCTGGTATTGGTGGCATCTCAAACTGGCAGGATGCGGTTGAATTTATGCTTATGGGTGCAACTGGAGTACAAATCTGTACCGCTGCGATGCATCATGGCTTCCGGATTGTCGAGGATATGATTGATGGCCTTAATAATTATTTAGATGCAAAGGGAATCTCTGCTGTTTCGGATATTATCGGTAAATCTGTTCAGAGATATTCGGACTGGGGCAATCTCGATCTTAACTATAATATTGTGGCAAAAATCAATACGGATGTATGTATCAATTGTAATAAGTGTCATATCGCCTGTGAGGATACCTCCCACCAATGTATTGATATGCTGACTGACAAGAATGGGAAGGGTTATCTGAAAGTACGGGAAGAAGATTGTGTGGGCTGTAACTTATGTTCCATCGTCTGTCCGGTGGATGGCGCGATTGATATGGTTGAAGCTGCCAGAGAGCTGGCACCAATGACCTGGAACGAACGTCAAGCAGCACTAAGCGTGGCTACAGAATGTAAAGCAGATAGCATCAAATAATGAAGGAGATGATCTTTTGAAGAAACTGATTAAGAATGGAACGATTGTGACCGCTTCCGACACGTATCAAGCAGAAATTTTGATTGAAGATGGAAAAGTGACGCAGATTGGCACAAATCTATCAGCGGCAGGTGCAGAGGTTATCGATGCTAATGGCTGCTTAGTTATTCCAGGCGGCATCGACCCGCACACCCATTTGGATATGCCTTTTGGCGGAACGGTGACGAGGGATGATTTTGAGACAGGAACGATGGCAGCGGCTTTTGGCGGTACTACGACCGTTATTGATTTTTGTTTAACCAATAAAGGCGAACCGTTAAAGAATGCGATTAAAACCTGGCATGATAAATCAAAGGAAAAAGCTGTCATTGACTATGGTTTCCACTTAATGATTGCAGAGATAAATGAAGCTGTCTTAAATGAGCTCCCATATGTGATTAACGAGGAAGGAATAACTTCATTTAAAGTATTTATGGCCTACAAGAATGTCTTTCAGGCCGATGATGAAACCCTTTTCCGCACGCTCATTTCGGCAAAGGAACATGGTGCCTTAGTGATGGTCCATGCAGAAAATGGCGATGTGATTGATTACTTAACGAAAAAAGCACTGGCTGAGGGCAATACAGACCCGATTTATCATGCATTAACAAGACCAGCGGAGCTGGAAGGGGAAGCAACAGGCCGGGCGGCAAAGTTAACAGGACTAGCAAACTCACAATTATATGTTGTACATGTATCCTGTGCCGATGCGGTTGAAAAAATTACCGAGGCACGAAGCAAGGGGTTTGATGTCTGGGGAGAAACCTGTCCGCAATATTTAGTCCTCGATCAAACCTATCTAGAAAGACCAAATTTTGAAGGGGCAAAATATGTTTGGTCACCGCCATTAAGAGAAAAATGGAATCAGAAAGTACTTTGGAATGCCTTAAAAAGCGGTCAGCTGCAAACGATTGGATCTGATCAATGCTCGTTCGATTTTAAGGGACAAAAGGATTTAGGGCGGGATGATTTTACTAAGATTCCAAATGGCGGACCGATCATCGAGGACCGGCTATCGATGCTTTTCTCAGAAGGGGTGAAAAAAGGACGAATCAGCTTGAATCAGTTTGTTGACCTTACCTCCACTCGCAGCGCTAAATTATTCGGTCTATTCCCACAGAAGGGTACGATTGCAGTCGGATCTGATGCCGACATTGTTATTTTTGATCCTAGTGTCGAACGTGTCATATCTGCTGAAACCCATCATATGGCCGTCGATTACAATGCCTTTGAAGGGATGAAAGTAACCGGTGAGCCTGTTTCCGTCTTATCACGCGGAGAATTTGTTGTTCGTGATAAGAAATTTGTAGGGAAACCCGGCACTGGTCAATACTTAAAACGGGCAAAATACAGCAAGAATCCGTCATTAACCCAAAGTGAAACCTTATCCATTTAATATTTGCTGCAAAGTACACAATTTCATAATTGAACAACTCCTGCCAAGCAATTCCGTTTTGAAAAGCTTTACTGCTGTCGGTTATTTGGATTTTGGAAAATAAATTCTATTTAATTAAACCGAAAAAGGAGTGTTCATATGAAAAAAAGCCATTTAAAGTCTTCTGATTTGTTGCCGATTCAACAAAAGGATAGGAAAATCTCTTCGTTAGGATTTTCGTTCATGTGGGTCGGGATGGTGGTAGTACTTGCGACATTTGCCATCGGTGGTGCGGGGGTCATTTCCTTACCGCTGCCGATGGTCATCCTAGCAACGGTAATTGGCTGTTTAGCCATTGGATTTTTCATCTCATTGATTGCCGATATTGGAATTGAACATGGCTTATCCTTTCCAGTCTATATGAGGGCACCGTTTGGCACGATTGGTACCCATATTCCTTCAGTTACACGTGGTATTACTGCATCCATGTGGTTCGGTGTAAATACTTACTTTGGATCAACAGCAATGAATGGAATCTTAAATATGTTATTTGGATTTGATAATTGGTTTATTTGTTACCTCATCTTTGCCGCCGTTCAATTGATTAATACGTCATTAGGGATCAAGTCAATTGAACGGTTTGCCGATTTAGCCGCTCCGATAATCATCTTAATTTCGGTTTGGATGTATATTTCCTTATCTGATACGGCTCAAGCTGCGGGAAGAGATGTATGGAGTTGGGTAGAATCCCCAGTTACTGGCGGTGCGGCATTTACGGCCTTTTTAGTGGTCATTTTCAGTAATATGGGCTTTTGGGCGACTCTGGGTGCCGACATTCCTAGCATTTCGCGATTTATTAAAGCACCATTAAACGAAAAGAACTGGTTTAAACGAAATAAGGGTTCCTTAATTGGCAATATGGTTGCCATGCCCTTAACCCAGACCTTTATGATTATTATTGGTGCTGTCGCCTATACGGCGGTATTGAATGCAGATCCAATTGTTGCTCTACAAGGGTCAGCAAATGGATTTGTCCTTGGAGTGTTATTGTTGATGATTGTCTTAGCACAATGGTCTACCAATACAGCGGCAAATGTCGTGCCAGCTGCAACCATTTTCTCAAATGTAGGCGGACCAAGGTTTCCATTTTGGGCAGGGGTAATTACAGCAGGGATCGTCGGTACTGTCGTACAACCATGGCAATTGTTTGATATTATCATCCAGGTTTTACTCTTTGTCGGTGGTATTTTAGCGGCGATTGTCGGTATACTTTTTGCGGATTATTATTTAATACGTAAAAGACGTGTAAATGTACTAGACCTATACGAAGACAACGGTCAATTTAGATACATGGGCGGGATTAACCTAGCAGGTTTTATTGCCTGGATTATTGGCGGTGCTGCCTCTTACTTCGTGCCAGAATATGGCTTTTTAGTAGGGTTTATCATTGGTGCGGGACTCTATTATGTTCTCGCAAAGTATTGGTGGTTTAATAAATATCCGCAGGCTGAAATAGAAAATCCTAGTGATGAAAAGTATTTAGGTATTTCCGTTGGCCGTGACTGGATTATTGAAGAAGAAAGTGAAACAGTTTTTGAGGATGCTTCCAATACGATAAAAGTATAATAGACAGGAGGGTACGAATGTCTGATTATCAGCAATATCTTAATGAAAGAGATAAAATTGACTTTTTTATACAAAAGGGCTACCGCTTTAATAGTATCCTTGAACACCTAGATGGTGCCACAATTGAATTTGTTCACACTGAAAATAATGAAAAAGAGACACTGACTGTCGGAACAGCAAATGGAAGAAAATATTTTTCTAGCTTACTAGTGAATCAGAATCTCGGAGTAAAGTAGTTTTTTAAATGGTTAAAAAAGGATTGGTTTACACGCCAATCCTTTTTCAAAATCATGTATTTTACAAGGGAGCTAAAAAATGAAAGAACTTTTACAATTAAAGGTTGCTGATATATTAAACAGAAATCATTTTGATAAAGCTGTCGTTATTGCTGGTGCTGAGGGGCTCAAGCGGATTGTCAAATGGGTTCATATTGTCGAGGTAACCAATATTCGTAATCTCTTAAACGGAAATGAGCTCATCTTATCGACTGGAGTAGCTTGGAAGGATAAGGAGGATTTATTCATTTCCATGATTGAGCAATTAATTGAACATCAGGCTGCCGGACTTTGTCTTGAGATGGGAACTTATATGTCAAAAATTCCTGAAGAAGTGATAATGATAGCCAATCAACATCAGTTTCCAATTATTGTCTTCCAGAAGGAGGTCCCTTTTGTTGATATCACGCAGGATATTCACTCCTTAATTATTAACAGGCAATACCAGAAAATTACCGAGCTGGAAAACTATTCGCAAAGCTTAAACAAGCAGCTTCTAACGATTGAATCCTATGAAGATATCCTGCAATTTATCTTTTCCGCATTGGAAGTGCAAATCATCTTCCGTTTAAAGGATCAGGAATATGAATTCACACCGGAAATAAGTCCTTCGGAACAAAACATCATCCTGGAGCGGCTGGAGAAAGCAAAAGTAGAAAAAAATGATCACTTTGCACTTTCACCCATCCACTTGTTTGGCGCTGAGTATGCTGAATTAACGATTTATTCACGGGAGATTGCGATTAGTGAATTTGATCTTTTGATCCTGGATCGAACCTCAACGGCATTAGCCCAACATTTATTAAGAGATTTATATGTAGAGGAAAAAAAGAGAGTGGAAGAGTTTGAATGGCTTCACGGCTGGTTTGATGGAGAACATTCTCTCGACAGTATTATTGAATACTTAAGTGAATACGGGATTAAAACGAAAATCACTGAGGCTGTCGTTTTACTTACGAAGTTAATGTCGTTTAAAGGGAAGTCTAACCAAGATGTTACCTATATAAAACTATTATTCCGGTCTGTTCTCGAACAGCAAGGTTTTGCAGTTTTTTCCGTCGAGAAGAGGAATGAAATTATTTTCATCTTATTAAACCAGCGTTCGAAAAAGAGTATGAAGGACCGAATGATAAAAGCAATTGAAGAGATAAAGGCCTCGACATTTATGAGGAATAAAAGTTCATCCAAAACTCTCATTGCTGCTGGTAAGTTTATTGATCAATTAACGGATGTACATAAAAGCTATCAAACAGCAAAGGAAACGCTGCGCATCCAACAAGAAATGTCAAAGAAGGAAACCTATCATTTTTACGAAGATTTACATTTATATCGTCTCATTTCACAAATGAGTAGGCATATGGATTTACAAGAACTTGTCATTGAGTACCTTCAGCCGTTGATTGAAAATGACCAGAAGTATAATGGCAAGCTGTTAGAGACATTGAAGATGTATTTAGAGTGTAACGGATCAAAACAAGAAACAGCGAACAAGCTTTTTATTGTCAGGCAAACTCTTTATCATCGGCTCCAAAAAATTGAAAACCTGCTCGGTAAAGATTTTATGGAGCATGAAAAACGGGTAGCACTTGAATTTATCCTCCTGATAACAGATTATTCCTCACCCGCTTTAATCAGGCAGGAATATAAGGTAAGTGTAAAAGAATAATTAATCATGTTCATCCTGTGGAGGAAATACCGCCAGTCATTTTACGGTATGTCTAATGAAAGCCTTTTAAAAATAAACGATAATTAATATATCTAGATTTATGAGAATAGGGAGGTCAAAAGATGAGTGTTACGAAAAGTGAAACAACGGTTCTGAAAAATTTTATTAATGGTAAATGGGTCAGTTCAAACAGCGGACTAACGCTTGATGTACCTAATCCGGCAACGAACGAATTATTGACCCGCGTGCCAATTTCATCGAAGGAAGATGTTGATCTTGCGGTTTCAGCAGCAAAGGAAGCTTTTATAAAATGGAAAAAGATTCCTGTTCCGAAACGTGCTAGAATCCTATTTAAATATCACTACCTGTTAATAGAAAATCATGAGAAGTTAGCGCAGTTAATTGTCGAGGAAAATGGTAAGGCTTATAAGGAAGCGTATGGGGAGGTTCAGCGGGGGATTGAGTGTGTGGAATTTGCTTCAGGTGCACCGACCTTAATGATGGGGGAAACATTATCGGGAATTGCAGAAGATATTGATTCTGAAATGTTTCGTTATCCGTTAGGTGTTGTCGGCGGGATCACTCCATTTAACTTTCCTATGATGGTTCCTCTATGGATGTTTCCTTTAGCGGTCGCATGTGGAAATACGTTTGTATTAAAGCCGTCAGAAAGAACACCGATATTGGCCAATCGATTAGCGGAATTGTTCCTTGAAGCAGGTGCGCCTCCAGGAGTACTAAATATTGTTCACGGTGCCCATGATGTCGTAAATGGCTTGCTAGATCATGAGGACATTGCAGCTATCTCGTTTGTAGGTTCTCAGCCTGTCGCAAAGTACGTATACGAACGTGCTGCCGCCAAAGGGAAGCGAGTTCAAGCACTTTCCGGTGCAAAAAACCATCATATTGTCATGCCTGACGCTGATATCGAAAAGGCCGTCCAGCATGTGATTAGTTCCACCTTTGGCAGTGCTGGACAGCGCTGTATGGCATGCAGTGCCGTTGTCGTCGTTGGTGATAATGAGCCATTTGTGAAGGCGGTAAAGCGCAGAGCAGATGAATTAGTTATCGGAAACGGGATGGATGATGAGGTGTTATTAACAGCGGTCATCCGAAAAGAGCATCGTGAAAAAGCTTTAAGTTATATCGAAAAAGGCATTGTAGAAGGTGCGGAATTAATCCGAGATGGTCGCTCGGAAATGGATGATAATCCGAATGGGAATTTCCTTGGGGCTACTATTTTTGATCATGTTCGTCCTGACATGACCATTGCTAAGGATGAAATCTTTGCACCTGTCCTAAGTCTTTTGAGGGCTGCCGATTTAGATGAAGGGTTGGAGTATATTAGAAAATCTAGGTATGGCAACGGGGCTACCATCTATACCAACAATGCGAAAGCCATCCGTCAGTTCCGCGAAGAAGCAGATGCAGGTATGCTCGGCATAAATGTTGGTGTACCAGCAACAATGGCCTTCTTCCCATTCTCTGGCTGGAAGGATTCCTTCTACGGTGATCTTCATGTGAACGGTAAAGATGGATTAAACTTTTTTACCCGCAAAAAAATGATTACCTCTCGTTTTGACGCATAGGAATATATAAAGGGGTGAATGGGGAATGGTCCAAACAAGTCGTTCTCAGGAAAAACTATTGGAACAGGATGAAAAGTATCTTTGGCATTCGATGAAGCCTTATAATCCAAAGGCTACAATTGTCGCTGCAAAGGCGGAGGGTTCTTGGATAACCGATGCAGATGGAAACCGTTACTTAGATGCAATGGCAGGTTTATGGTGTGTAAATGTTGGATACGGTCGGACCGAGCTTGCAGACGCAGCATATGAGCAATTGAAGGAAATGGCTTATTTTCCATTGACACAAAGTCATGCTCCTGCTATCAAACTAGCAGAAAAATTAAATGAGATGCTGGGCGATGAATATGTCATCTTTTTCTCAAATAGCGGCTCTGAAGCAAACGAAACTGCATTTAAAATTGTTCGCCAATACCATCAGCAAAAGGGTGAACATGGTCGATACAAGATTGTTTCACGTTACCGCGGTTATCACGGGAACTCGATAGGTGCTTTAGCAGCTACAGGTCAAGCACAAAGAAAGTATAAATACGAGCCGTTGGCACCTGGCTTTCTTCATGTGGCACCACCTGATTCCTATCGTGATGATACAAATGTAACCGATCCAAAAGAATTGTCCTCTGTAAAGGACATTGATCGGCTGATGACCTGGGAGCTGAGCGAAACGATTGCCGCGATGATTATGGAACCCATCATTACTGGAGGCGGAATATTGATTCCACCTGATGGCTATATGAAAGCAGCAAAAGAGGTTTGTGAGAAACATGGTGCGCTACTTATTGCAGATGAAGTAATCTGCGGTTTTGGACGCACAGGAAAACCATTCGGGTTTATGAATTATGATGTAAAACCAGATATCATCACGATGGCAAAGGGTATAACCAGTGCCTACTTGCCACTTTCAGCTACTGCTGTCCGAAGAGATATTTATGAGGTCTTTAAAGGGACGGAGGAATATGATTATTTCCGTCATGTGAACACGTTTGGCGGGAATCCTGCCGCCTGTGCCCTGGCGCTAAAAAATATCGAGATCATGGAGTCAGAGAATTTATATGATCGGTCACGTGATTTAGGGAAGCAAGCATTAACTGATTTAACCAACCTGCTGAAAGACCATCCGTATGTAGGAGATGTCAGAGGGAAGGGCCTATTAATCGGGATTGAATTAGTCAAGGACAAGGAGACAAAGGAGCCATTGGACGTCGCCCCTGTCAATCAAGTGATTGCAAGCTGCAAGCAAAAGGGTTTAATCATTGGCAAGAATGGAGCAACGGTCGCAGGTTTCAACAATGTATTAGCCTTATCACCCCCATTAAACATTAAAGAAGAGGACCTGCAGTTTGTTATCAAGACATTAACAGATTCGCTAAAAGAAATAATTTAACCTTACAGAAAGAACACTTATCATTTACAAAATGTAAATGGTAAGTGTTCTCTTTTGTTTATTTGATTATAAAAATATATTATGGAAAATACTTGATAAAACCTGTTTATAAACTCTGTTGATTGGAGCGGAAAGCGAAGTGCCTGGAGCTCCAATCAACAGACAATTATAAAAATAAATGTCGGAATTTTGTGTTTTAGGTGATTGACAGAATTGTAGTGTGAGTTATAATAAAATTAACAAATGTTCATCGCTACTTTACATAATTTCATTACTACATAATAGGTGTTGAACAGATGTATGCTTTTTTTTAGCACAAAGATGTAACCGTTTTCTATTTTCATATTTTTCTAAAATTAGGTGATTGTACAATGGCGGATGAAAGAATTTCACGATTAGTTGAAGTGGCTAAGATGTACTACCAATTAGACTACAGTCAACAAGAAATCGCGAAGAGGTTAGGTATTTCCCGCCCCACCGTCTCCAGGCTTCTCATGCAAGCAGTGGAAGAAGGCGTTGTTCATATTAAAATCATTAATCCAGCAGAGGATGTACAGCAAATTGCGATGCAATTAAAGGGAAAATTCCAGTTAAAGCATTGTATTGTTGCACCTATTCCCGAATATGTGGATAGCCTAATCAAAGAAAAACTTGGTGAGGTTGCTGCGGATTACTTATATGACATTGTCCAAAATGAAGACACGATTGGGATTACCTGGGGGACAACTTTATATCATCTAGTGAAAAAAATACAACCAAAGAATGTAAAAGATGTTACAGTTGTCCAGTTAAATGGTGGGGTGAGCTACTCAGAATCAAATACATATTCATCAGAAATTATTAACGGTCTAGCGAATGCTTTTCATACGACACCACACTTCCTACCGGTTCCTGCGGTGGTCGATCATATTGTTGTCAAGCAAGCCATTATCGCTGATCGACATGTGAAAAAAGTATTGGAGTTGGGCAAAAAAGCAAATATCGCCATTTTCACAGTAGGTGAACCCGGAGAACAATCTACTCTGATGAATGCAGGCTACTTTTTAGACAGTGATATTGAAACACTCAAGTCAAATGGAACAGTTGGCGATATATGTTCTCGATTTATTGACATTCAAGGGCGGATAAGCCATCAAGCTCTAAATGATCGCACGATTGGGATTGAACTCTCGGAATTAGCTGGAAAGGAATACGGAATCCTTATTGCCGGTGGAAACACCAAAGTAGATGGAATTTATGGTGCACTTTGCGGTAGCCATGCAAATGTTCTCATTACCGATCAGTATACAGCGAAGGCTCTGCTCGATATGGGGGGTGATGAAAATCCATGAATAAAGAAGCAATTAGAGAAATCGTTCAAGAGATTGTAAGGAACACACTTCAGCAATCGAAAAAGGTTCCAATTGCAGCATCTAACCGCCACATTCATTTATCACCAGAGCATGTGGAGAGGTTATTTGGGCGCGGGTATAAGTTAAATAAACTTAAGGATTTATCGCAGCCCAATCAGTTTGCCGCGAAGGAAACCGTTACACTTATCGGACCAAAAGGGAAGATAGCCAATGTTCGTGTGCTAGGACCAGCTAGGGGGAGCACCCAGGCAGAGATATCATTATTCGATGGTTTTTCCTTAGGTGTGAAGCCTCCAATTCGGACCTCTGGTGATATTAAAGGATCAGAAGCGATAACGATTCAAGGTCCGCGTGGGCAAGTCACTATTGAGGAGGGTTTAATCTGTGCTGCACGCCACATTCATATGCATACGATTGATGGAGAAGCCTTTGGAGTACATGATGGTGATCATGTTCAGGTGAAAGTCGATGGTGAGCGTGGGGTTATTTTTTCAAATGTGCTTATTCGGATCTCATCAAAATACAAGTTAGAAATGCACTTAGATTTAGATGAAGCAAATGCGGCGAATATTAAAAATGGACAACTTGGTGAAATTGTCGCTGTAGAGAGTAAAAGGGGCTGATGGCATGGATGTAAAAGCAAAGGTCAAACTGCTTGTGCAGCAGGTCGTTGAAGCCTACCTACAGGAACAGCTAAAAAGTAAGAACCAATCCATCGCGATATTATTAGGCTATCAATCTTCTAATCCATTAGAAGTTTTGGAAGCGATTACTCCGTTACTTGATGCTTACGAAGCCACCTTACTATTAACGAGTGAATGGCTACCCGTTCCTCCACAACTAGATGGAAAATCTTATGTTTTACTAGAGGAGACCGAGCAGAGGGATTTGGTTTCGATTATTGAAAACACATCAGTCCTCGTCGTTCCGTCAGCATCCTATCGGTTGTTATCCAAGCTTGCTTTAACGATTGATGATGAGTTAGCTGTCTGGTTTGCCATTCAGTATCAAATGCTTGGTAAGCCAATTGTAATCGCTAACAATAATATCGAACTAACTGTTTATCAACTGATCCATGCAACTCACACAGTGAAGGAACGAATACAATCTTACATAAAACAGATCCTTACTGATCGGGTGAGCTGGGTACCGTTGAGTAAACTTTCAAAAAATGTGGAACAGCAAATGATCGCTTACGAGGAAAAGAAAGCGCTTATTCTCGAAAAACATATCGAAAAAGCCCATCGCGATGGATTGACGGAAATTTTTGTACCATTGAAAAGTCAGGTAACACCAGCAGCCAAGGATTTGGCTAGGGACATGAAAATTCAAATTAAGCAATCCTCGAAAGGAGGGTAGCCAATGATTATTTGTAAAGTGGTTGGATCGATTGTCTCAACTACAAAGGCAGAAAAGTTAAAGGGGAAAAAACTCCTGATTGTACAACCACTTGATATGAGAAGTATCGAAGAAGATGGCAAACCAATCGTCGCCATCGATACTGTTGGTTCAGGTGTCGGGGAAGTGGTTTTACTTGTTAGCGGAAGTTCAGCAAGACAAACAGAAATTACAAACGGTGTTCCCGTTGATGCGGCAATCGTAGGAATTGTCGATCAAATTGAGATACAAGGGACCTTGACCTTTAAAAAAGGAGGTAACTAACCTTGCAAATAAATGAAACAGATATTAAAAAAATGGTTGAACAAGTGCTGCAGCAGATAGGTCAAACTCAAAACGCTGTAAGTCCTGTTGCTACCTTGAACGATGTCAGCTTAGGGAATGGCGTGTTTTCCTCGGTTGATGAAGCTGCCGCAGCAGCCCGTGTAGCATGGGACAAGCTGCGCAAGCTCCCAGTAGCTGCGAGAAGACAAATGATTGAAAATATGCGTGAAGTAAGTCGCGAGCATGCGAAGGAATTAGCTGAACTCGCCGTCGAAGAAACAAAGTTAGGCCGAGTGGCTGATAAGATTGCTAAAATCCTGCTTGCTACAAATAAAACACCAGGAGTAGAAGACTTAATCAGCACAGCCTATTCAGGTGATGATGGTCTTACCCTTGTAGAGTATGCACCAATTGGTGTATTTGGTTCGATTACACCATCCACCAACCCAGCTGCAACCGTTATCAACAATTCGATATCGCTGATTGCAGCGGGCAATACCGTGGTTTATAATCCACATCCAAGTGCGAAGCGTGTTTCGATTAAAACCTTACAGCTATTAAATCAGGCAATCGTCGCTGCAGGCGGACCTGAGAACGCCCTAACGTCGGTGCAGAGTCCAAACCTAGAAACATCTGCACAAGTCATGAACCACCCAAGTGTCAATGCTCTTGTCGTAACTGGAGGCGGTCCAGTCGTAAAGGCAGCGATGGCGGTTGGAAAAAAAGTCATTGCAGCCGGTCCGGGTAATCCTCCTGTCGTTGTTGATGAGACAGCAATCCTTCCAAAGGCTGCAGCAGATATTGTAACGGGCGCAAGCTTTGACAACAATGTCCTCTGTACCGCTGAAAAAGAAGTATTTGTTGTTGAGAAGGTAGCAAATGCCCTAAAGGCTGAAATGGTGAAGAATGGCGCGATTGAGCTAAAAGGCTTCCAATTAGAAAAATTGCTCGACAAAGTACTCACGAAAAAAAATGATAAGTTTTATCCGAACAGAGATTTCATTGGGAAAGATGCACACGTCCTACTACAGGCTGCCGGCATTCAAGCTAGCCCAACTGTAAAGCTGATTATTGCTGAAACAACAAAGGATCACCCTTTGGTGATGACAGAGATGTTAATGCCAATTTTACCAATCGTTAGAGTACCTAACGTCGATGTTGCTATTGAACTGGCCGTCATTGCTGAAAAGGGTAATCGGCATACAGCCATTATGCATTCACAAAATATCACTAATTTAACAAAAATGGCTCAAGAAATTCAAGCAACTATTTTTGTGAAAAATGGACCGTCAGTAGCTGGCTTAGGCTATGAAAGTGAAGGCTTTACGACTCTCACAATCGCTGGTCCAACTGGTGAAGGATTAACCAGTGCTAAAACCTTTACTCGTCAGAGACGCTGCGTTTTAGTAGATGGATTAAGAATAATTTAGTAGGTGCATTTCATTGGTTAACTCAAAAGAAGAAAAGCAAACAGTGAAAAAAAAGAAAAAACAAGAAACAACCAAATTAGCGAACCCAAGAGGAGGAAATAAAATGAGTCAAGAAGCATTAGGAATGATCGAAACAAAAGGTTTAGTAGGTGCAATTGAAGCGGCCGATGCAATGGTAAAAGCAGCAAATGTAACTTTAGTAGGCAGAGAATTTGTTGGTGCAGGTCTTGTAACAGTTATGGTACGTGGTGATGTTGGTGCAGTAAAAGCGGCTACGGAAGCTGGCGCAGAAGCAGCACAACGTGTGGGAACACTTCTTTCTGTACACGTGATTCCACGTCCAAACCTTGAGGTAGATGGAATTTTACCGAAAGCTGAATAAGGTGAACGAAGATGGAACATTCCATTGAAAATTATATTAAAAATCTAGTTAGAGATACTATTGGCCAAGCACTAGGCGGGCTGCAGCTCCAGAAGGATCGACAAACCTATGTAGTAGGCAATTGGAAAATGAATAACAACTTTTCTGGAACGGCTGAATTTTTCCAGGAAATAAACAGCAGTAACAACGTGTCAGTCGTTGTGTGTCCACCGACACATCTGCTTTATCCAGCCCAGCTTTTGATTAAACAGCAAAAGAAGTCCATTGCCTTAGGCGGACAAAATGTTCATTGGGCGGATAGAGGAGCTTACACGGGAGAAACATCAACAAGCATGTTGCAGGAAATGGGCTGTGAGTATGTGATTATCGGCCATTCTGAAAGACGCCAATATGCAGGTGAAAATGATGAGATGATCAATATGAAGGTGAAGCAGGCAATCAAGTCAGGACTCACCCCAATTGTTTGCATCGGCGAAACGCTCGAAGAGAAGAACCTGCTACAAACGGAACAGGTTTTGAAAACCCAGCTGTTCGGTGCCTTAAAGGAAATAGATTCGAGCCAGTTTATTATTGCATACGAGCCGGTTTGGGCAATTGGTACAGGGCAATCAGCCTCACCTGAGCTGGCACAGCAATCACATGCTTATATCCGCTCAGTAATCACCCAAATAATGGGTCAAGACGCAGATACTATCTCGATTTTATATGGTGGATCTGTGAATGAAAAAAATGCAGCTGACTTTTACGCCATGGAAGATATTGATGGTGTACTCGTTGGTGGTGCAAGCTTGAAAGCCAAGCCTTTTGATGAGATTATCGCTGCATTTGCCAAAGGAGAACAAAACCTATGAAAAAAGTTGCGATTGGCAGTGACCATGGTGGATACCAATTAAAAGAAACAATAAAGAAATACTTAACAGAACTTGGGATTGAATATCTTGATTTTGGCTGTCAGGCGAATGAATCTGTGGATTATCCGGATATTGCCTTCCTTGTAGGAGAAACGGTTGCGACGAATGATCAATATGTTGGCATCATGATTGATGGAGTCGGCATCGGCAGCGGAATGGTATTAAATAAAATACCTGGCGTACGCGCTGCTGTCTGCTGGGATTTATCCTCGGTTATAAATAGCAAAGAGCATAATAATGCCAATGTGTTATCAATCGGCGGACAATTTATTGGTGAAGGCCTTGCCAAGCAATTGGTGAAAACCTGGTTAGAAACAGAGTATGCCGGCGGCCGCCATGATCGCCGGGTAACAAAAATGATGGAAATTGAAAGTCGGTTCTTACATCGCTTAGGCAGGTTTTAGAAAATGTTTGTAGCCAAAGTGATTGGGAATATAGTCTGTACACATAAGGATGACAATTTAAAAGGGCTGAAGCTGCTTATTGTCCAACCGGTAGATAAAGATTTGCAGGATAAAGGAAAACCACTTGTGGCTATAGATACAATCGGACAGTCAGGAGAAGGGGAGCTTGTTTATCTGGCAAAGAGCCGCGAGTCTTCCTTATCCCTCGATAGAGAAATGGTAGCTTCTGATGCCGGGATATTAGGGATTATTGACTATTATAATGTGACTAAACGAATGGAGGAAAAATAAATGAGCAACGCATTAGGAATGATCGAGACAAAAGGTCTAGTAGGTGCAATTGAGGCAGCAGACGCAATGATGAAGGCAGCAAATGTTTCTTTATTAGGTAAAGTGAACGTTGGCGGCGGTTTAATCACAGTTATGGTTCGCGGTGATGTTGGTGCCGTTAAAGCAGCTACAGAAGCAGGTGCAGATGCTGCACAACGTGTGGGCGAATTCTTATCTGTTCATGTCATCCCAAGACCACACTCAGATATCGAAAAAATTCTTCCAGCAGTAAAATAATGAAACTAGCGAAGGTCGTTGGGAATGTCGTTTCAACGATTAAAACACCAAGTCATCAAAATAAAAAGCTCATGGTTGTCATCCCTGTCGATGCATCAGGAAAAGAATACGGTGATGCAATGATTGCGTTTGATCGTTTTCAAGCCGGGGTTGGCGACTATGTTCTAATTTTAGAAGAAGGTGGATCCGCAAGAGACATCCTAGGTGACCCAAAGGGATCCTTTGATGCAGTGATTGCAGGGATCGTTGACCGATTATAATAAATCTGAGGTGAACATAGATGCAAATCGAAGCATTAGTAGAACAAATTACCAATCAAATTTTACAACAATTAACAAATAAAGAAGAACTAACGACAGCAAAACCGGTAGCTAACGGTAATGTTACCTATAAAGAAGGATCCGCTTCTACTATCATTACTGGACCTGCTGTGGCGAGAATGATTGACCATACACTATTAAAACCAGAAGCAAGTCATGCCCAAATTATTAAACTATGTGAAGAAGCAAGAGAGCATAAGTTTGCAACGGTTTGCGTAAATCCTTACTGGGTTTCAACTGCTGCTAAAGAATTAAAGGGCTCAGGTGTCGGTGTGACAACTGTTGTTGGCTTCCCGTTGGGTGCGACTAGTACGTTTGTAAAAAGTGCTGAAACACGTGATGCAATTGCAAATGGTGCCACGGAAATCGACATGGTTATTAACGTTGGCGCGCTTAAATCAGGTGACTTTGAAACCGTTAAAAAAGATATTGAAGGTGTTGTACTAGCGGCAAAAGGCCATGCGCCAGTTAAAGTCATTCTTGAGACAGGTTTACTAGAAATTGAAGAAAAGAAAAAGGCTTGTATTCTAGCAAAAATGGCTGGTGCGGACTTTGTAAAAACGTCTACCGGGTTTGGACCAGGCTGTGCCACTGCAGAGGATATCAAGCTTATGCGTGAAGCGGTCGGACCAGAAATGGGCGTAAAAGCTTCTGCATGTGTAAGAGATTTAGATACGGCCAGAAAGTTAATCCAAGCGGGTGCAACAAGAATTGGTGCAAGTTCAAGTATTGCGATTATCACGGGCGGTCAGGGAACTGGTTATTAAACTGGTTATTAAACGAAGTGTAGGTGTTGGGTTTTTCATATAGTAATTATGTGAAAACCCCAACCTTTTTTCTATTAAAAAGGTTGTAAATGTTTCGATGATTCACTATACTAATATTATCATATTGTAATCGCTTACATATTTAAGGAGTGTTGAAAATGGACAATATCGGACACCAGCTCAAGAAAATTAGAACGAATCGAGAAATGGAACTGGAAAAGCTTGCACTCGTTTCTGGGATAAGCATTGATACTCTTTCATTAATTGAAGCAGGCGAGCTTGATGTACAAATTTCAACCTTAGCCAAACTATCCGATGTATTGAATTGCTCCTTTTCTATTGGGGATGTTTCAATTTAAGACTATTTAAAATAAAAAGCATTCGCTCCAATTCGGACCGGATGTTTTTTTGTGCTATAGTATTAGCAGTTAATCCATTGAAGGAAGAGTACGAATGACCACTACAATAATGTATATAAATGAATGGCAACAGGCACTGCAAAATGAAATACAGCATTTGAAAAAATACGGCAGTAATAAATTCATTGTCAGGAATGGCCGATTGCTGTCAGATGATGGATCTTTTACGTATTTTTTTGATACGGCGATTTCAGTGAAAATTCCAGTTGGTTCTACCATCAGGCTTGAATGGGGCGGGCTTAAACAAAGCGGGCGAGTACTATCATCAGAAGGTAAAAGTGTGATCCTTACTATTGACCAATCATTTGGTGATTTAATTCAAGAAGCCTATTTATTTCATGACCCATGGGAACTTCTTGAACAGCTAATTGAGAGGTTTGATGATGTCAAAAAGAATAAACAAAAACGTTTGCGGGTTAAACGATTAATGAACCCATCGATGCCATCCAAGTATCCGGCAGAAAAGGTAAAAAGCAGTGTCCATGAGTTGGTGCTGCGGTCAAAGTACAATCCCGTGACTTTTGTTTGGGGACCTCCTGGAACAGGTAAAACCTATACACTTGCACGTGTAGCAGCAAATAAATATTTTCAAGATAAACGGGTGTTAATTTTATCCCATAGTAACCAAGCCGTTGATGTCTTGGTGAGTGAAATCACTGATTTTATTAAAAAGAAGAACCGTTTCCGTGAAGGGGACGTTCTTCGTTATGGTTTTAATACGGGTGAGGCAATTGCCAGTCATGATGCGCTTACTACTAGTCAGCTGCTCCAGAAACAAGAACCGCTGCTTGCTGAAGACAAAGAGAAATTAATCGAAGAAAGGAGGGGCCTAAAGCAAGATCTAGCCCGTTCGTTCAGTAAAAGGGATTCCACACAATTACTAGAGCTTGAGACGAAGATTGCCAGGGTGCTTGAGAAAATCAGGCAAAAAGAAATCCAATTTGTAGATGAGGCATTGGTGGTTGGAGCCACTCTTGCAAAAGCCGCTAATGATTCTGCTATTTATACAAAGGAATACGATGTCGTTATCCTTGATGAAGCAAGCATGGCCTATGTTCCTCAAGCAGCATTTGCTGCGACACTTGGAAAAAGAGTTATCATTTGCGGTGACTTTAAACAATTACCGCCGATCGCCTCTTCCCGAGATTCCTTAGTTTCTAAATGGCTTAAGGAGGATATTTTTCATCGTGCGGGTGTTGTTGATTGGGTCGAGAAGGGAAAACTTCATCCCCATCTTTATTTACTTAAAGAACAAAGGAGAATGCATCCGGATATTTCAGCATTCACCAATCATTATATCTATCATTCTCTAGTAGGTGATCATGAAAGTGTTTTGAAAAGTAGAAACCGTATTGTCGAACGTGCACCGTTTCCAGGTCGGGCAGCGATTCTTTTGGATACAAGCTTTACGGGCGCCTTTTGTCTAAATGAACGAACCACTCACTCGAGATTGAATCTTGGGCAGCTACTATTATCCTTTCAATGTATTCACGAAGCTTATTTAGATGGTGCCAGGTCGATTGGTTATGTGACACCTTATCGTGCGCAAGCCAACTTGATGGAGTTATTACTTCAGGATATATATGAAAAAGAATTATCAACCGCTGATATTATATCTGCGACCGTTCACAGGTTTCAGGGAAGTGAGCGGGATGTAATGGTGTTCGATACCGTGGACAGTGAGCCCCAGGAGCGAGCAGGCATGCTACTTATTGGAAAAGACAGCGAACGGCTTATTAATGTAGCAATTACAAGGACAAAGGGGAAGTTCATCAACATTAGTAATCAATCGTTTATCCGAAAGCATGTCTATAACCGAAAAACACTTAGACAGCTTGTCGAGCATCAGGAGAAGCATCATCAAACTGTTAAGATGAAGGAGATCGGCAGTTGGGTTAAGAATCAGCTTCCGCGACTGCAGTGGATTTATGCACGCAAACTAGAAATGGTATTCCAGGATATTGAATTAGCCCGTTCGTCCGTCGTTCTCTCCTTACCAGAACATACAATCCTGTCAGATCCTTGGAAGGCAGTCCTTCAAAATCGAAAGAAGGATGTAAAGTTAACCATTATCACTAGTGGGAATACTTGGTCGGAGTTGAGACCAGATTATTTGTTGGAGGAAAGCTTCCCGGCTCCATTAATTATTATCGACCAGCAGCTTTTGTGGTTGGGGTTGCCATTAGAAGGTGCAAAAGGAATTCACCCTCCTTACATCGCGACAAGGCTTGATTCAGAGAAAGTTGCTGAATATGTAGCAAGTCAGTTTGTTGTGGGTGATTGAAAACACAAAAAACAAAACACAGGTTAGTGTGACGGATTTTGTTTCCTATCGCAAACATATAAAAAGCAAATTCAAATGATCTTCAAATTGTGTATGATTGAGCGGTCTTAAGGACAAAACACATGTTCTGCAGAAGGGATTTGTCTTTAAGAAGCGGTCTTGAGGACAAAACGCATGTTCTGCAGAAGGGATTTGTCTTTAAGAAGCGGTCTTGTGGACAAAACCCATGTTCTGCAGGAGGGATTTGTCTTTAAGAAGCGGTCTTGTGGACAAAACGCATGTTCTGCAGAAGGGATTTGTCTTTAAGAAGCGGTCTTGTGGACAAAACCCATGTTCTGCAGGAGGGATTTGTCTTTAAGAAGCGGACTTGAGGACAAAACCCATGTTCTGCAGGAGGGATTTGTCTTTAAGAAGCGGTCTTGAGGATTAAATCCATATTCCTTAATATTTTTTAGGTAAAAAACAATTTTTGTGAAAGTCCGATACAGGATAACGCTTTGTCATTATCATGATTGTGTCAATCCCTTACTTAGCTCTTTCTGGATGGCGGGCTGTGGTTGCTCAGAATTTTTCAGCTTTATTGTTAGAAATAGTCCAATCGCTAAAATAATGGAGGAAAATAGAAAGGCGCTTTTAAAACCGCCCCAATCCTCTATAAGCCAACCAGCGATGGCTGGACCGATTAATTGACCTACAGCAAAATAAAAGGTGACATAACTAAATGCTAACGGCATATCTGCAGGTTTCACATGGTCCATACTTGAGGCTTGGGTTAACGTAAAGAGTCCAGTTGTTGTACTGCTCAAAATCACAATATGCAGTGAAAATCCTAGAAGGGTAGGCATGAAAACTGGTATGAACATTGAAACCATCGTTAGACTCATTGTTAGAATTAATGAAATTCGCCGTCCAACTTTATCTGAAATCAGCCCCCAGATTGGTCCGCTGAAAATCGATAATATCCCGTTTATAGCAATTAATTGACCTGCTAATTTTGAACTTATTCCCGAATCAACCATATAACTCATGATAAATATCATCTGAATAATATAGGTAACCCCTATAATTCCGTAGATCAAGCCGACATGGATAACTTTACGATTTTTATAGATTTCCATTGGAGGTGTTTGTTTGGCACTATATTTTGAAGGTAATACAGATGGCGGATTTTTAATAATTAAATAGGTTACCGTCAAAACACCTAAACTAATGATGGCAAAGATCCCCCAAGCGAATCTCCAACCGATTTCACTGTTAATGGAACCTAAAAAGGGTACAAGCATCCCAGAAAAAAGTATCCCAATTCCTGAGCCGCTTGTGGCGAAGCCAATCACCAGCCCTTTTTTAGTCGGAAACCAGCCGACAAGTAAGGAAATGAACGGTGTGTATGTAAAGGAAGTCCCAACCCCTAATAACAGCATAAATATCATGGTTACCCAATAGGATGGGGTAAAAGTAAGTCCAATAAGACCCATCGTTACAAGAGAGATTCCTAGTAAAACCGTCCTTTTTCCGCCCCATTTGCTAGCGAGAATCCCAGCAAAAATTAGCGTGCTTAAGTAACCGAAAGACGTAACAGTCCCTAGGTATCCCGCTTCCTTATAGCTAATCTGTAATCCGTCTTTCATAAAGGGGAGGATGACCCCGTATGAAAGTCTGGCAAATGACAGGACAACAACAGTGGTTAGCATTCCAATGATTGCGTAAATCCACAATCGATTTTTCTCATTAATTCCCATGCAGGCAACTCCTTTTTTCATCACTATTCTATCTATATGATGGAAAATCCTTGTTTATGGAGAAAATAAAAGCGAATTTTCAAAAAACAACCTTGACAGTTTGCGAATTTCTGAGGATAATCAAAGAAATTAGAAAATCGGAAATGGTATTGGGAATAGTAAGTCTTGGAAAGGTGCTAGAGAGTGAAACCCATTGGCTGGAAGGTTTCTCACCCCAAAGAGATTGAACCTGCCCTTTTAAGCTGCTTATGCAAACATAAGCCGTCACCCTCGTTACGGGTTCAAAGTGGATGCTTTTAGCATCAATGAAGGTGGTACCGCGGAAAACGACTCTTCCGTCCTTTAATATAGGACAGATGGGTCGTTTTTTATTTTATTTTCCAAAAGAAAGGTACGATTGAGATGAAAAAGCAGCTTGTGGTTGTGAAAATTGGAAGCAGTTCCTTAACAGATACGTCAGGGGCAATTTCAGATGAGAAAATGTACGAACATATTGAGGCACTTGCCTATTTAAAGAAACAAGGGCATGATGTCATCCTTATTTCATCAGGGGCAGTGGCCGCAGGTTTCAGTGAGCTCGGATATCCAAGTCGCCCACAGACGGTTGCTGGGAAACAAGCCGCTGCTGCGGTTGGCCAGGGATTGCTAATGCAGCATTATATTTATCAATTTAAAGAGTTTGGTATGGTTCCGGCACAAATTCTGCTGACAAGACAGGATTTTTACAGTCTCGAGCGGTTTCACAATCTCCACAATACCATGACGGAACTGCTTCAGCGCGGAGTGATTCCGATTATTAACGAAAATG
This sequence comes from Neobacillus sp. FSL H8-0543, assembly GCF_038592905.1. GTDB lineage: Bacteria > Bacillota > Bacilli > Bacillales > Cytobacillaceae > Neobacillus. The sequence continues at coordinate 5,121,194 of NZ_CP151943.1, forward strand.
ATTCAGTTTCGATTGAGGAATTAACCTTCGGTGACAACGACATGCTGTCAGCACTTGTTAGTGGGTTTTTACATGCCAACGCCTTAATTATTTTGACAGATGTGAATGGACTGTATGACGGCAATCCGAAACTTTCGAAGGATGCTAAAAAATATCATTTTATCCCGAGAGTTTCCGAGGATCTTCTTGGGGTAGCTGGAGACAGTGGATCTGCCGTTGGCACGGGAGGAATGAAATCCAAGCTCCTCGCAGCGAAAAAGGCTCTTTCCATGGGAGTCAGCGTATTTGTTGGGACCGGAAGCGGTAAAGAAAAACTTGTTGATATATTAACGGGTAAGGGCGATGGAACATATATTGGCGGCTCGTTCCAGACACAAATGCAAATGAAAAAGCAATGGATTGCCTTTCACTCCCAAGTGGGAGGCGTTGTTGAAATTGATGAAGGAGCAGAGAAAGCCATTGTGTTAAATGGAAAAAGCCTACTTCCAGTAGGTGTTACGGATGTAGTTGGCGAGTTTAACGCCATGGATGTGGTTGCCGTTCATAACCAAAAAGGAAGAATGGTTGGTAAGGGTCAAATATTTTATTCCTCTAAAGATTTACAGCTTGTGAAGGGGTTGCCAAGTGAGGAATCGAAGCTGTTTTCAATCAATCAGCGAGCAGAAGTGATCCATCGTGATAATTGGGTACAAATTGAGGAGGAGTGATACGAATGAGTGAACTAATTGAAAAGGCAATTAAACTAAGTAAAGCGGCAAAAACAATGGCGATGCTTACGTCAGAAGAAAAAAACGAGGCGTTGGCTAAAATGGCCGATCAGCTTCTGAATGAAAAAGAGTTTATTTTAAAAGAAAACGCAAAGGACATTCAAGCCGGTAAGGATAAGGGGATATCCGAGTCGCTATTGGATAGGCTGCTTCTTACAGGTGAAAGGATCGATCAAATAGCCGATGCGATCAGTCAATTAATTAAGCTTGAAGATCCAATCGGTGAAACGGTTGACGCATGGGAACGACCAAATGGACTGCAAATTCAAACGGTTCGTGTTCCCCTTGGTGTCATCGGTATGGTGTATGAAGCCCGTCCGAATGTTACTGTGGATGCGGGAAGTCTTTGCTTGAAGGCAGGGAATGCTGTGTTGTTAAGAGGCAGCACCTCCGCGCTGCATTCAAATAAGGCTCTAGTTCAAGTGATGCAAGCAGCCCTTAGTGAAAGTGAAATTCCTGTAGATGCCGTGCAGTTATTGGAAGATACAAGCAGGGAAACGGCAGCACAAATGTTTAAACTAAATCAATACCTTGACGTCCTAATCCCAAGAGGCGGTGCGGGATTAATTCAAACGGTTATTCAAAATGCGACTGTGCCAGTGCTTGAAACGGGTGTCGGTAACTGTCATGTTTTTGTCGATGAAACGGCAGAGAAGCAAATGGCAATCAATATTGCTATAAATGCAAAAATGCACCGTCCGTCTGTATGTAATGCTGCTGAAACCTTGCTCATTCATGAAGAGTGGCCTTACATTTCAGAATTGCTGCACTCGCTCAATGAAAAGGGAGTTGAATTGCGGGGCGATGAAAAGTTAGCTGCCGCTTATTCCTTTGTCAAACAGGCGATAGAGGAAGATTGGCACACAGAATACTTATCAGCCACATTAGCAGTGAAATTAGTGGGGGATGTAAAAGAAGCCATTCACCATATTGATGAGTATGGGACGAAGCATTCAGAAGCAATTATTAGTGAAAACGATCAAAACGTCCGTTTATTTTTCCAGGCAGTCGATGCAGCGGTGGTTTATCATAACGCATCTACTCGGTTTACGGATGGGGAGCAATTTGGCTACGGGGCTGAAATTGGCATTAGCACCCAAAAGTTACATGCGCGCGGACCAATGGGTCTTAGGGCGATTACGACAACAAAAGCAATTGTTCAAGGTACAGGACAAATTCGAGCATAGGTAAGGTTTTCCTAGGGTTGGCCATAATAATGGTCAGCCCATTTTCTTGTATATCACGACTAGCTTTCTGTTATAATAAATTAATACAAACATACATTCTCTTAGTTAAGTAGGTGATTTTGATGTCTCTTGAAGTACCAATATCGGTTAGAACGCTTGTTGAATATGTATTTAACACTGGAAGTATTGATGCGCGGTTCCGTTCGCAAACCAGCCTTTTGGATGGTACGAGAATTCATCAAAAAATCCAGAAAACGTATCAAGAAAATGACCAAAAAGAGGTCTATCTTCGTGCAGAAATTCCCTATGAAAATCTCATATATAAAATTGACGGCAGATGTGATGGACTTTTGTTTCGTGATGGCAACGTGATGATTGATGAAATTAAGTCCACTTCTCAGCCGTTTGACTATTTAGAACCTGAAGGGTATCCCGTTCACTGGGCGCAAGCGAAAATGTATGCCTATATGTATCTAGTCGACAATGAACTAAAAGAAATGGATGTCCAGCTAACATATGTACAAGTTGAAACAGAAGAGAAAAGATATTTGAAAAAGACTTTCTCACTCTCAGAATTAGAGTTGTTCGTTTTCGATGTAATGAAAGGCTATGCCCCTTATGCAATCGTCCAGGCCGAACACCGAATCAAGCGAAATCAAACGAGCAAAGAATTGGCCTTTCCTTTTCAGCAATATCGTGAGGGCCAACGAAGGTTAGCGGGTGGGGTGTACAAAACGATTACGGAACAAAAAAACCTGTTTGTAAAAGCTCCTACAGGGATAGGCAAGACAATGTCCACACTCTTCCCAGCGGTAAAGGCGGTAGGAGAAGGAGAACTTAATCGAATTTTCTACCTCACTGCGAAAACAATCACCAGAACAACAGCTGAAGAAGCCTTTGATCGGATGAGCAAGTGCGGACTCTCGATGAAATCTCTAACGATTACCGCGAGGGATAAGGTTTGTTTTAAGGATGAGACGATATGTCAGAAGGAGCATTGTGAATTTGCCGATGGCTATTATGATCGAATTAATGGGGCGGTCCTTGATATCTTAACAAATGAACAGGCGATGACTCGAGATGTTATTGAAACATATGCTCGAAAACATACGGTATGTCCATTTGAGTTTTCTATAGACCTTGCTTACGTAGCAGATGCGGTCATTTGTGATTACAATTATATTTTCGACCCGCGTGTGTCCTTGAAACGACTATTTGAAGAGCAGAAAAAGTCTACCGCTTTACTAGTTGATGAAGCCCATAATCTAGTAGATCGAGGGAGAGAGATGTTCTCCGCTTCGTTAAATAAAGAGCTGTTTCTCCAATTAAAAAAAGACTTCAAAGGCGCAAATAAAGAAATTTATGACCGTGCGAGTAAGCTGAATTCATGGTTCATTGCCTTGAAAAAAGCGAAAGAAGAGTCAAATGAGTTTACTTTGGAGAAGCTGGATGATGAATTTATTGAGCTGCTGATTCAATTTAAAGAGGATGCCGAGCCGGTATTGCAATTAGCATCCACACCCAATCTGTTGGAAGCCTACTTTATGGTTAATACCTTTTTGAAAATGGTTGAGCTATTCGATGACCACTACGTAATTTATGGGGAAAAGATGAGAAATGAGCTAACCATCAAACTATTTTGTATCGACCCGTCTAAGCTGCTCAAACAAATGGGGAAGGGGTATCGTTCGAAAATATTTTTTTCTGCAACCCTTGCTCCACTGCCCTATTACCAGGATATTTTGGGCGGGGAAGAGGATGATTACTGCCTTTCCATTCCTTCTCCTTTCTCAGCAGAGCAAACGGATGTCTTTATCAAACCCTTGTCAACTCGTTTTCGAGATAGAGACCGAACGAAAGATGCCATTGTCTCCATGATTCAGGCCATGATAAAAAATCGTCCAGGGAATTTTTTAATCTTTTTTCCATCGTATCAATATTTACTAACGGTTTACGAACCGTTTATTCAAGAAAATCCTGATATCCAAACAATTGTACAAGCAACGGGAATGACCGAGGAAGAAAGAGAGTCATTTTTAGAATCTTTTAAGTCAGGTCAAAAAGAAACCTTATTAGGTTTTGCCGTACTAGGCGGAATTTTTTCCGAAGGGGTCGATTTAATTGGTGATCGATTAAATGGAGTTGTTGTTGTTGGGGTAGGCTTGCCCCAGCTATGCTTTGAACGTAATCTTATCAAAGACCATTTCACCAAGCAAGATAAGAATGGATATGATTATGCTTATGTGTACCCTGGAATGAATAAGGTCTTGCAGGCAGGGGGAAGGCTAATTCGTTCAGAAAACGATCATGGCACCATCGTCCTCATCGATGATCGATTTTTACAACAGCAATATCAGTCGCTTCTTCCTCAGGAATGGCGTCAATATACAGTCCTTTAACATATAAATCGCTATTTTATGAACAGTCGAATGGATAATAAGTTTGATTCTTTACTCTAATTTATATAAAATTAGAGTAAAGAATCTAATTTTATATAAATTTAAGGAGATACATATGCAAAATCCAATTTCGCTTTTTATCATGGATGTTAGTAATTCGTCATTAGAAGATAACGGTGAGGAATTATCGATCTATTTGGATGAGTTAGTTAGTTGGATGACTAGTTGGACGGAGGAGTTCGGGCCCATTAAAGTAAAACATCGTTCAGGAGATGAGATAATTTTTATTGGTGGCGGCTACTCGACTGCTTATATCATTGCTTTTTATATAAGCCAAATATGGAAGTATACAGATCATAAGCCCTATTTTGGCTTATCTTTCGGTGATATTGACAAAAACTTAGCTGAAGTTGATGTTGAAAAATGGATACATCCATTAATTAAGCAAGCAAGATACGCAAATGATTTGTTAAAGCAAGAACAAATTAGGTCTCCATTTAAATTTGAACTGGATCAATTTTATCCAAGTGAAAATAGCAGCCAATTGTCCTATCATCAGTTTAGATTTGAGTTCGAGACCTTAATGAATACAATAATAAAATTGCAACAGAACTTGATAAAAGAACAAACAGATATTCAGAAGGCAGTATGTTCGCTTTATCTAATTTTCCAGCAGCAAAAAGTGGTGGGGAAACTGCTCGGTAAAACACCGCCAACCATCTCAAGCCATTATAAAAAGGGGAAAACGGAAGACATTCTCGATACCTTTAATGAAATGATTACGATGCTAAATTCGCTTCAGGAAAAATCATATTTTGGAAAGGACACTATTCCAAATGAAAACAGTAAAAAGTTAATCGATTCTATAAGGAATCATTTAAAAGAGAAAATGAGAACGGAGCAGTAATATGTAGTGAGAGGAGAGCCAATGCTTATATTATGTCTAATTCTGGCACACCTGATTGCCGACTTCTACTTGCAAACAGATAATATGGTAAAGGCAAAGCTAAAAAACATCAAGAAACACATGGTGCATCATGGTTTGATGAATGCTTTGGTTTTGACGGGTTTTTGGATGCTGTCTTATCAATTTGAATATATCGCAAATCATCTACTCTTACCATTTCTCTTTATCGTATTTACTCATTTCGTCATCGACATCGGAAAAATAAAGCTTCTTGATTCAATAAAAATTAATAACGAAGAGAACTTGAAACGGCTTAGTTTCTTTTTCCTTGATCAGTTACTTCATCTTGGTGCAATTATACTTACAGGTTATTTATTTTTTGACTTTGATTTAAATAGAATCGTTGATTTATTGCATAATCACCAAGAAATCAGCATCGTTCATACCATTCTATTTATCATGATTATCATCATATTAGCGACAACGGTAAGTGGCCATATAATCAGAATCCTTTTGGGAACATTGCCAAATCAGCTTTTAACATTTGAAGGTAAATATTCTTTTAAAAATGAACGCAATGAGGCACAAATGACTAATGTCGTAATGGGGAAAACTGGCCTTACTGAAGAATACCAGTATACTCTGTTTACAAAACACGATCTTTCACGTGGTAAAATAATTGGCTATATTGAGAGATTGCTAGTTTTATTATTGACTTTTTATAGTGCCTATCCCGCGATAGGGTTTATTGTTGCGGCTAAATCGATCGCCAGGTTTAAACAAATGGATGATCGAAATTGGGCGGAGTATTTCCTCTTAGGCACGCTTACTTCTATGTTTATGGGAATTACATTAGGAATTGTTTTACGAGAAGTTTTGACTTAAAAAATAGGTGATCTTCGTATAACAGTAATTAGCTGCCACTAAGTAGGCAGTTATTTTTTTTTTTTGAAAAAGAAACACAAAAGTTTAATTTTTACATATAATTTGAAAAAGTTGCATAAAGGAAAAAAATTGAAAGGAGGGAAAGAGAGATGGACGTTTCAAAAATGATTAAACTCGTAAATGGCGAAAAGGGAAATTTTATTCGAATTACTTCGCTGAATCTGGACGGTGTGATGAGAAGAAGATTATTAGATTTGGGATTTGTCGTTGGTGCCATAGTCGAAGTCATCCGTAAAAGCCCTTTAGGAGACCCAATCGCCTTTCGGGTTAGCCAAACAACCATTGCGCTCAGAAAAGAGGAAAGTTCGAAAATAGAAGGGGAGTTGTTGCTCAATGGGGAATGAATATCGAATTGCTTTAGCAGGGAACCCGAACACGGGTAAAAGCACCCTGTTTAATGCATTAACTGGACTTAGGCAACATACGGGAAATTGGGCTGGAAAAACAGTTTCTTTAGCACAAGGAAACGTACAACATAAGGGAAAAACCTTTCAGTTGTTTGACTTGCCGGGAACCTATTCGCTTTTTTCTAATTCAACCGATGAAGAGGTTGCAAGGAATTATATTGTATTTGACAAACCGGATGTTACCCTTGTTGTGCTTGATGCCACGTCCATGGAGCGAAATTTCAATCTCGCATTGCAAGTATTAGAAATGACGAGGAACGTAGTCATTTGTATCAACTTAATTGACGAAGCGGATAAACAAGGTATTGTCATAAATGAGCGTCTGCTTACTAATAGATTGGGCGTACCTGTAATCAAGATTTCAGCTAGAAACAAAAAGGGGTTTCCGATGCTTCTAGATACCATTGATCGGATCCTAACAGGGGCAATTGAATGCAATCCTGTTCAGACGACCTATCCTGTCGAAATCGAAGAGCAAATAAAAAAAATTGAACCAAAAGTAAGTGAACTTATTGGTAGTCATTTATCTGCTCGTTGGGTATCTTTAAGATTGCTAGATGGTGATGAGACATTATTAGAGGAACTCAGTAAACGATTCGTTCAGGAGGGGGAATAGGAATGGGTATTCAGCAGCTTTATGCAGAGGCACAACAACTATCCACGGCCAAGCTAAGAGATGACATCGTCCAGCAGCTTTATGATCGAAGCAATCGTCTATGCAAGGATGGAATCATCTATTCCAATTCGAAACGAGATACACGGACAGAAAAACTAGATGCCATTTTTACCTCACCTATTTTCGGGTTTCCGATTATGCTTACGATGTTAGGTGTTTTGTTTTATTTAACGATTGCAGGCGCGAATATTCCTTCTTCCATGTTGGCGGAGTTTTTCGGTTCTTTAGAAAAGTATTTAACATCATTTTTTGAACTAATTAGAACTCCAGATTGGTTACACGGAATGCTTGTTCTTGGTTTGTATCGGGGAACGACCTGGGTAATCAGTGTCATGCTACCGCCGATGGCGATTTTCTTTCCGTCTTTTGCACTTTTAGAAAATTATGGATATCTTCCGCGAGTTGCCTTTAATATGGATCGTCTCTTTAAGAGGGTCGGTGCACATGGAAAGCAGTCGTTAACGATGGCAATGGGCTTTGGTTGTAACGCAGCAGCTGTCCTTTCAACAAGAATTATCGAATCGCCAAGAGAGCGAATGCTGGCGATATTGACAAATAATTTTGTGCCATGTAATGGTCGATGGGGGACTTTGATTGTATTAGCCTCGCTATTTATGGCAGCAAACTTCACCGGTGGACTAAAATCGCTTATTACCACAGGGGTCATCGTTGGGATTGTATTATTTGGAATCATCGTTACTTTTTTCGTCTCATGGATACTTTCAAAAACAGCGCTTAAGGGTATCCCTTCCCATTATACTTTAGAATTGCCACCCTATCGAAAACCCAAGATCTTTGATACTGTCATTCGCTCTTCCATAACAAAATCGTGGTCTGTATTGATGCGCGCCGTGAAAGTAGCAGCACCTGCAGCGATCTTAACTTGGATATTTGCGAATGTTTACATTGGGGATACAAGTATATTAATGTATGCAGTTGAGTTTTTAGACCCCTTTGGTCAATTGCTTGGCCTGGATGGTTATATCATGCTCGCGTTTATTTTAGGCTTACCAGCAAATGAAATTGTCTTACCTATTCTATTGATGGGATATTTATCAACTGGATCACTTACCGAAGTAGATAGCCTCGTTGATTTAAAGCAAATTTTCCTAGATCATGGCTGGACATGGCTGACTGCATTAAACATGATGTTATTTTCTCTCCTTCATTATCCTTGCGGTACCACCCTTCTTAATATTTATAAAGAAACAAAAAGTAAGAAATGGACCTTCCTATCCTTCCTTATTCCAACTGTCATCGCGATTCTTGTACCATTGATTATTACCCAAACTGTTCGCTTTTTTGGATGGATGTAATTTAAAAGTGACACCACTTGAGGTTATATAAGTGGTGTTTTTTTGTAGGTTGTCACATTGTATGTAATAATAGCAAGGAAGGAGGAGGAAACAATCATGCGTTTGAATGGTAAAAAAGTGGTTAGTCTTGTCCATCATGATTTTGAAGACCTCGAGCTGTGGTATCCGATTCTCAGATTAAAAGAAGAGGGAGCGGTTGTTCACTTAGCAGGTGAGAAGGCTCAGGAAGAATACATAGGAAAATATGGTGTGCCGGCAAAATCGGATTATTCTTTTGGTGATATTAACGGAGAAGATTATGATGCTATTTTGGTGCCTGGCGGCTGGGCACCGGATAAGATTCGCCGCTTTCCTGAAGTGATTTCACTAGTTCAATATTTCGAAGAAAACAAAAAGCCTATTGGGCAAATTTGCCATGCGGGCTGGGTATTAATTTCTGCGAAGATTTTACAGGGCAAAAAAGTAACAAGCACGCCTGGGATAAAGGATGATATGGAAAATGCCGGTGCGGTTTGGCTGGATGAACCTGTCGTTGTTGACGGACATCTCGTTTCTAGCCGGCGTCCGCCTGACCTACCGGATTATTTGCGTGAGTTTATTAAAGTAATGGAGCAAAAATAAGTAAATTTCAAGGATTATTTCTATCATTTTTAGGGATACTGATTGAATGAATATGCTTATTTTATTAGAGAGGAGAATGTTACATGGCTAAAGTTGAAGTAGGCGAATTATTTACAATCAGTGACGAGACAGATCAGGAACAAGAAGTTGAGGTACTAGCTGCCATCACGATAGAAAGCAAAGATTACGTTGCTGTTGGTTTTGTTGACGATATTAAAGAAGAAACCGAAGACGATATTGATATCTTCTTTTTAACGGTAGATGCAGAAGGTGATTTGCAGGCAATCGAAAGCGACGAGGAATTTGAGAAGGTTTCCGCGGCATTTGATGAATTGATGGATGAGGAAGAGGAATAGAAATAAAAAAGCTGGCGATTTGCCAGCTTTCTTACTTAATTAATTATTCTCGGGTGGAGCCACACCCATTAATACTCCATCAAAAAATGTTGCTGTCCAAATCGTGTCATCCTGATAAATTACTGGAATACCAACCATCATAATGTCCCATGTAATATTATAGACAACCTCGACATTTCCAACTCCATTCCATTTAAAACCTACTTCCATTAAACCTTTTTTAGCATTCTTCAATTCATCTGATTTTAATAAATCTGAAACGATTTTGTTCTTTTCAGCACCGGTGATTTCCTCAGTCTCACAACCGCAACCGCCATCTCCTTCGTGTGCCAATGCTACATTCCCAGGAGCAGCAAACATTAACAAAACAATCAAACTTCCACATAACAATGATAGAATCTTTTTCATGTATCTTCCTCCTTAATATGTATCTATTACTATATTCCACTATTTACCGACAAAATCCTGCAAAATTTTTGAATAATTTACGACAATTTTAGAATTTCATGTTAATCATGGAACAGTATCTATAAAAATGCAATGACACTGGTATTGTAATAAATAAAAAATGCCTTGCAGAATCCTATCTGCAAGGCTTAATTATTCACCTACTTAATAAAACGCTTAAGCTGTTTTAATGCATTTTTTCGGTGTGGATACCGCAGTGGCAGGTCAAAGGAAGTTGTTTGTTTTAGGACACCTTTTTGATGGGAAAAGACATCAAAACTCCCTTTACCATGATAGGCTCCCATTCCACTTTCACCGACTCCACCAAAAGGAAGATAGGGTGAGCTAAGATGGTAAACCGTATCATTAATACAGCCACCGCCAAATGAGATTTTATTTAATATTGTTTGCTGGAAATCCATGCTTTCGGAGAAAATATAAAGCGCTAATGGTTTCGGAAGTTCATTTATTTTGTTAATCATGGCTATTTCATTTTCAAATTCAAAAATAGGAAGGATGGGACCGAAGATTTCCTCCTGCATCACTGGATCTTCCCATGTAACCTCACTAAGAACCGTTGGCTCAATGGTTAATAAATCAGAATGATGTCGACCGCCATGAATAATTTTTCCATCCTCTAAAAATGTAACCAGGCGCTTAAAGTGGCGGTCACTAACGATCCTAGTGAATTTTCCGCTTTTAAATACATCATCACTATATATCTCCGTAATCGCTTCCTTTAGAGAATGGATGAATTTATCCCTCACAGCACGATGTATATAGAGGTAATCAGGTGCCACACATGTTTGTCCAGCGTTAATAAACTTCCCCCAAGCAATCCGCTTTGCCGCTAATTTAAGATTTGCATCCTTATGGACGATACAGGGACTTTTACCGCCTAATTCCAGAGTGACTGGTGTTAAATGTTTAGCTGCAGCTTCCATAATCACTTTTCCTACGGTGACACTTCCAGTAAAAAAGATTGAATCGAATTTTTCCATTAATAGTACCTGTGTGGTTTCTGCATCACCTTGAAGGACTGTAATATACTCAGAAGGGAAGGTATTTTCGATTAGTTCTGCCATAAGCTTAGAGGTTTCAGGTGTTAGCTCAGATGGCTTTAGTACAGCGCAATTCCCTGCAGCGATCGCACCGATGAGAGGAGAAAAAGTTAACTGTATGGGATAATTCCATGGGGAAATGATTAATGCCACACCATAGGGTTCAGGGTAAATAAAGCTTTTAGAACCAACTTGTGCGAGGGCTGATTTTACTTTCTGCGGTCTAGACCATTTCTTAATATTCTTGAGTGAAAAACGAATTTCTTCTAACAGAATTCCAATCTCAGACATATACGCTTCGAATTCACTTTTGTTCAAATCTTTTTTCAATGCAGCCATTATTTCTGCTTCATGGGATTTTATCATGGTGCTTAACTTTGATAGAGATTGCATTCTGAATGCTACATCTTTTGTTTTACCCGTTTGAAAGAAATCGCGTTGCTTTACAAGTAATTCGTTAAAGCTCTTCATTTTTTTCGCACCTCCTAAACTTAGTAAAGATAGTTTATCATATCTTGATTGGGATGACTCGTTTTACAACTCTGACATTGTTATGAAAACTCTTGTATGAAATGGAAAATTCAGAGAATACTATACATACTACATTCAAAAGGAGATTATTATGTCAATTGAAGCAGGTATGAAGTATCAAATAGGACAAAAGGTTAAAACAAATTTTAACTCGTCTGATTCACTAACTATCGTTAATAACAATGGGATAACCGTACAATTTACTCTCGATGACGGAAAAGGCCGTGGCTCCATGCCACTCGAACATCTTAGCTATTTATTAAAACGAGACAATCTTACTAAAATTACAAATAAAAGAGCATTATTAAATAATGATAATAATGAAGAAAAGATAAGTTAATCGTTAGATAAAAAAGTCGTGAGAGAAGGGATGTCCCTTCCATTCACGACTTTTTTTATTCTTCTATTGGTAGATAAACGGTAAAGCATGTTCCCTTTCTAATAGAACTACTGATATTAACCCTCCCATTATGGGTTTCCACGATTGATTTAGTAATAGAGAGGCCGAGTCCAGCACCACCATTCATGCGAGTCCTTGATGAATCGATTCGGTAGAAACGATTAAAAATATGGGGAAGATCCTCCTTATGAATTCCGGAGCCGTTATCTTCTACACTTAACACTACTTGCTTATTGTGGATATAGAGGGAGAGACGAATTTCACCTGTTGCAGGGTCAGTGTGTTGAACCGCATTGTGAAATAAGTTTAAGATAACTTGTTTGATTTTATCAGAATCAAAATTCCCATAAATTTCTCCACCCACATTATAAGATGCGGTTCGTTTCCCAGCAAGGACGTTCAATTGTGGTATCATCTCTCGAACCAGCTCCGTTAAATGGACTTTAGACAATTGCAACTCAGGTGCCCTATCTAACTTTGCCAATAATAACAGGTCTTCAACTAGTTTAATAATACGTTTAGACTCACCATGCATGCTGTTTAATGCAGAATAAAGCTGTTCTGGCCGTTCGGCAGCCCCACGTAAAAGAACTTCTAAAAATCCATGGATGGATGTCAATGGTGTCCGCAATTCATGGGAAGCATCAGCAATAAATCGCCGCATTTGTTCCTTTGTTTCTTGCTCATATCTGAAGGAGTTCTCTAGTCGTTCAAGCATTTCGTTAAAAGAATCGGATAAACGATCAATTTCCTCCTGCCCTTGTTGAATAGGAATACGTTCTGATAAGCTTCCTGCATTGGTATTCTCTACAGCATCAACAATGTTAGACAGTGGAATAAGCGTTTTTCGAAGAACGGAAAAAGACACACCAAAACCGGAAGCTAAAGCAAGTGCAGAGAGGATGATAAAAGTAAGGAGCTGCTGCCATAAAATATCCTGCAACTGTTTTAAATCTGTTCCCACTTGGAGAAAGCCTTCGGGTTCAATGTCTGATCCTCCTAACAATCCCCCGTTTCTTAATGATCTGAACACCATTAATTGTTGCGTACCTTCCAAATCCGTTCCCACTCTATAGTCACTCTCATTATGGATAGATAAGTCTTCAACCAAACTAGAATAGTCTTTTTCGCTCAATTTAGGAGCAGGAAGCCCATGGCCTGCTAATAGGTCCATTGAATCACCATTTGGTCCAATAATAGCAAGAGATATATTCTCTAAAAATAAAAATTTTGAGATCGGTTGTGAATTACCATCTTCTGCAGGATTTCCTCCATCTTGTACAGGAGGAAGGAATTCTGACCTCATCATCAGACCTCTTGGCAGAGACATCATTTTTGATTTCAACATTTCTGCCTCATTTTGATATAAAAAGTTTTTCATAACAATATATTGAAGCCCACCAATTACGAGTAAAATGATTGCCAAAATGAATAACATCCGCGCCAAAAGCTGATAACGAAGTGAACTTGGAAATATCAGTTTATGAATAACTTCTAACTGACGCTTAATCATGATAAGTCCAACCTATAACCAGAACCTCTTATCGTTCGGATCACCTGATGTTGTTTATCATTCAGTTTGTCACGCAAAGAACGGACATAAACTTCAACGATATTTTCTTCTCCTTGAAAATCGTAGCCCCAGACTTTATCGAGAATCATTCCTTTACTAACAACGATGCCATTATTTATCACCATGAATTTTAATAGTTCATATTCAGTCGGTGATAACGGCAAAACATTGCTATAATAAACCATTTCCTTTCGCCGGTCATTAATCTTAAAAGGGCCATTAATAACCTCGCCGAATAGATTTGGAAATTGATTGCGCAGGCGGGCATGAATTCGTGCAAGTAATTCATCGAAGCTGAACGGCTTGACGACATAATCATCAGCTCCCAACGTTAAACCCTTCACACGGTCATCAACTTCATCCTTAGCAGTGAGCATAATTATCGATAGTTGTTCTCCATTCTTTTTGAGCATACGGCAGACTTCAAAACCATCCATTCCTGGCATCATTACATCTAATATAACGACATGTGGTTGAAATTCCTGAGCCACTGTGACAGCTCTCATTCCATCTGCTGCTGTTTTCACTTTATATCCCTCATTCGCCAAACCTAACTCTAAAAATTGTAGAATATTCGGTTCATCATCCACTAGTAATATTTTTATTCCTTGAATTGAATTCAAATATTTTACCTCCATTACACTTGAAAACGATTTCTAGTATCTTTCATTTTCTGCAACCCATCTTATTATAATATGCAAATATTTGGGGGTGTCCATTTTTCAGGAAACTTTCAGCTTATATTCAAGAACAGTTCAGCTTTAGGATGCACAATATTGACATGGACTAAATAACCATTCAAAAAAATGAAAAAGGAGAATGACGAATGAATTTTTTAAAACGTGCAGTACTTAGTGTAATAGCTCGAAAAGGAAAGAGCTTGCTTCAAATAGTTGTCTTTTCTGTAATATGTGTATTGGTGTTGGCGGGGCTATCCATTCAATCAGCTGCTAAGAAATCGGCTGATTTAGCAAGGGAAAAGCTTGGGGCTGATGTTACTCTCCAGGTGGATATGGACAAGCTGCGCGAACAAATGCAGCAGCAAATGACACAACAATCAGGGGGACAACGGGTTCGTTTTCAACAAACACCAATCCCCTTGGAGGCAGCAGTAGAATTGACAACCTACGAACAAATTAAAGGCTATAATCTATTTTCATCAACAATAGGATTAGCATCAGATTTTGAGCCAATTGAGAATGAGACAACAAGTACAGAAGAAACTACTGACACGGAGGAAAACGAGCGCCCTGGTGGAGAGATGCCACGTGGTGGAATGATGGTACAAGGGGATATAAGTATCCAAGGAGTGGCGTTTACTGATTCCGTTCAAGAGTTTTTAGATTCAAATTCAACAATTGTCGAAGGTAAACATATTACCAATGAAGATTTTGGAAAAAATGTTGTGGTCATTGAAAAGACCTTAGCAGAGGAGAATGAATTGAATGTCGGTGAGTCGATTACCGTGACAAATCCAAGAGATGAAACATTATCAGCAAAGCTTGAAATTGTCGGCATCTACAAAACAACTTCAAGCGGTTCTGACCAGGCAATGAACTTTACTGCTATGATCCCTTACAACAAGATATATGTACCCTATACCGCTGCCACTGCATTAAAAGGTTCTGATTATGAAGATACGATTGATAGTGCGATCTATTATATTGATGACCCAGCGGATATGAAAAGCTTTGTTGCCAAAGCAAAAGAAGAAAGCAGCATTGATTTTGAAACTTTTAAATTAGATGCAGATGATCAATTATATCAGCAAATGGTAGGTCCAATTGAAAATGTATCATCATTTTCTAATAACATTGTGTTATTAGTTTCGATTGCAGGCGCTATTATTCTTGGCTTAATTGTTATGATGTCGATTCGGGAAAGAAAATATGAAATGGGTGTTCTGCTAGCATTAGGTGAAAAGAGATGGAAGCTAGTCGGACAGTTTACTTTTGAAATCCTCATGGTTGCCGTTGTATCGTTCGGAATTGCGACTGCTAGCGGGAATCTAATCGCTGATCAAATGGGAGATAAATTATTAAATCAAGAGCTACAGTCAGCCGAAGAGACTGTTGTTCCTGCATCATTCGGTGGTCGTGGAATGTCCTTTGGTGGCGGAGGCCCAGGTGGTCCAGGAGGAATTGGCGCGCTCAGCCAACAAACCCAACAAATAGAGACAATTGATGAACTAAATGTTCAAGTAACGGCAAATGATTTAGGAATGCTATCGATAATTGGCGCACTAATCACCATTATTTCAGCGTTGATTCCATCCATATCTGTACTACGATTGCAACCGAAAACGATACTATCAAAACAAGATTAAGAAGGAGTGAGAGCGATGAGCCCACTATTAGAATTTCAAAATATTAGCTATTGGTATAAACACGAAAATAAAAAACAAGATATCTTAAAAGCTGTAAATGTAAGTTTTGAGAAAAATCATTTGTACACTATTATCGGTCCTTCTGGTTCAGGAAAAACCACTTTTCTAGCCCTTGCTAGTGCCTTAGATGTTCCAAAAGAGGGGACTATCGTCTATGACGGTAAGGATATTAAGAAAATAGGGTTAACAAATTTCCGAAATAAGTATGTATCGATCGTTTTTCAATCATACAATCTCCTACCATATATGACAGCTCTTCAGAATGTGACTACTGCCATGGAAATCACAGGGTCAAGTCATAAAGATAAGAAAAAAATTGCTATCGAAATGCTTGATAAGGTTGGAATCTCTGAAAAGCAAGCAAGGCAAAAAGTGCTCACTTTGAGCGGTGGTCAGCAGCAGCGTGTTTCCATTGCACGCGCACTATGTTGTGATGCTGAATTAATCGTTGCAGATGAACCAACAGGGAATTTGGATGAGGATACGGCAAAAGAAATTATTCGTCTATTTCAAGATTTAGCAGATAAAGAAGGAAAATGCGTAATCGTTGTTACTCATGATCACAATATTGCTGAAGCGTCTGATATCACGGTCAAGCTTTCGAAAGGGAGCTTAACAGTGGTTAACAATAACGATTCTACCATTTTAGTATAAAAATTCAGCCCTCCTCGGTTAACTTGGAGGGCAGATCTTATTATTACTTTTTAACTACCATTTTTAACAAGTAATCAGCAAATGCCTCTGAAATTTCTTCCGCAGATTGTGGACCACCTTGTTTATACCATTCTTGGATCCAGTTTAGTGCACCTAAAATAATCATTCGCACCATTCTAATGTCAACGCTTTCAAACACTTGCAATTGAATTCCCTCATTTATTATTCTATCAAAATAGTGAGAGTACGTTTTTCTTAGCTCAAGAACTTCCTGTAGTTGAACATCAGTAAAATTTTGATTTGGTTTATCCATTACCATGAACATCGATTTTTCACTGGTGGCGAGCATGATATGGCCCTTTATCGCGCCACGAAGCTTTTCAATAGGATTCAAATCACTTTTGTAAACCTCTTCGATCCGTTCAAGACTAATTTCCATAATCATTTGATGGCAGTGGTACAAAAGATCATCTTTATTTTTAAAATAATAATACATAGACCCTTTAGTCATAAGTAGCTTGGCAGCTATTTCTTCCATAGTCGTGCCATGATAACCTTTTTCTGCAAGTACCTCTGCAGCTGACCGTAGAATTTCCTCTTTCTTTTTTGCAATTTTTTGCGCCCTAAAAGATGACATCTCTTGCTTCCTCCTAACTTTTCATAATTTCCGTATATATAATTATTTAATAATTAAACAGTTGGTTATTTTTCTACTATTTGTTTAAATATATGACAAACATTCTGAAAAATCAACCTCCATTTTTAGGAGATATTATCCTAAGGATATTTTTCTAGTGAAAAAAATAAATAATAATCATTGATTTTTCTAAATATTTAAAATAAAATAAAAAAATAAACACTAAGTCAAAAAATAAATATCTATTCAGGATGGAGGGGAGTTAGAACATGCTGGAATATCATAGAGCAAAACAATTATTGGTAGATGAAATGTTAATTCGTTCAGCACGAAAATTTCCTAACAAGATTGCGATAATTGATAATGAAGTACGAATGACTTATCAATTATTGCAAAGTAGAGTAAGTAATTTAGCAGGGTGGTTCCAATCACAAGGTATTAAAAAGGGAGAAAAAGTAGCCCTATTACTTTATAACTCTATAGAATATACAGAATGCCTTTTCGCGTTAGCCAAAATCGGTGCGGTAGCAGTCCCAGTCAATTTTAGATTACAAAAATTAGAATTTGAATACATCCTCGATAATTCAGATGCAAAAATGCTTGTAGCACATCACGATTTTACTAGTGTCATTGAACAGATAAGACCCAATCTACCATTATTAGAAGAGGTAATAATAGTTGATGATAGAGTAGAGAAAGCACACTCCCATTATGACTATTATGCTATTTTTGATAACGCTTTCATACCTCGGTTAGAAGAATTAAAGGATGATGACGATTTCATTATTGTCTACACCTCAGGTACAACAGGCAAACCAAAAGGGGCTGTCCTAACACATAAAAATGTATTTATGAACGCAGTCAATATGGATCTTGAATGTGGTCTCACCAAGGATGAAGTGCAAATCATTACAACCCCTTTGTTTCATATCGGTGGCATCTCGGCCTTAACAATGCTCATGCTCGTTGGAGGTACATCCATTCTTCACAAGAAATTTGACCCAGAACATATATTGCAAACCTTTGATAAAGAAAAAGTTACCTATGCATTTATGGTACCTTCCATGTGGAATATTCTACTCGAGGTTCCAAGCTTTAAAGAATACAACGTAAAAAGCTTACGAATCATTTGCACAGCCGCAGCGTCAACACCACTCGAACTAAAGAAAAAGTTGATGAAAAGTTTTCCAAATGTTGGTGTTTTCGATACCTTTGGTCATACGGAGCTTTCCGCGAGCACAGCAACATTAAAAGCAAGTGACTCTCTATTGAAAACAGGCTCAGTAGGACTTCCTTATTCCAATGTCGAGGTTAGAGTGGTTGATGAAAATATGGTAGACGTTCAGCCAGGTGAGGTGGGCGAAATTATCTATCGTGGACCAACGACGATGAAAGAATATTATAACAACCCTGAGGCGACGAAAGAAACACTTAGGGGTGGTTGGCTTCACAGTGGAGACCTAGTAATGGTTGACCATGACGGGTATTTAACCGTTGTTGACCGGAAAAAGGACATGATTATTAGTGGTGGAGAAAACATCTACCCGAAGGAAATTGAAGAAGTATTATATACACATCCTGATATCCTCGAAGCAGCAGTTGTTGGTGTACCTGATGAAAAATGGGGAGAAACAGTTAAGGCTTTCGTTGTAACACGAAATGGAAAAACCTTAACAGAGCAAGAGGTGGTGGAGTATTGTACGGAGCGAATTGCCCGTTATAAAAAACCTCATTATGTTGAATTTATTAATGAGTTGCCAAGAAACGGTTCCGGAAAAATATTAAAAACGGCACTTAGAGATAACAATTTAAAAGTATAAGGAAGTGGAGGTTCACGAATTTGACCCATTCCCTACAAACAATTAAAGAAAACCTGCGAGGTTACTTACAAAATAATTTGTTCGCAGGAGCCGAAGTAACGATTAATGAATTCTTTCAAGCCTCAGGAGGCTGGACAGATGAAACGTATGTTCTTTCAGCTGAAACCAATGAGCAAACATTGGGTCTCGTTATTCGAAAGTTGAAAAAAGGAAGCCTTTTGTCAGGCGAAAGAAACTTATCTCAACAATACAGACTTCTCGAATTATTAAGCAACTCCACCTCATTACCTGTACCAAAAGTGTATCTACTTGAGGAGGATCCAAGCATTATCGGCGGTGAATTTATGATTATGGAAAGGCTGAAAGGGCAAAGTTATGTTCCATGGTCAAAGGAAGGAAAGGCGTTTTTATTTAGTGCAGCGACAGACACAGGTATACCAAAGCAATTTACCGATTACTTAATTTCCTTACATAATCTTAATTATAAACAAGTCGGTATAGATACTATTTTCGAAGATCCAGGAGTCGAATATGGCTTCATAGATAAAAAAATAGCTGAATTTGAGAATTTATATTTAAAATATAAGATCATCTATGATCCAGTCATGACTGACGCATTAGAGTGGTTAAAGCAGCAGCGACCTGCCGCACAAAGACTATCTATTATCCATGGCGATTATCGAACGGGGAACATGCTCTATGGTGAGAACCAAATAAGTGGAATATTAGATTGGGAAGCTGCTGAAATTGGAGACCCTATAATGGATGTTGCCTATATTTGTGCAAAAGCAAATCGGATGGACTCCCCGCTCCTATGTTATTTGTTAGATAAAGAGTGGTTTATCGAATACTATGCGGAAAAAACAGGCCTAATTGTAAATAAAAAGGATCTGCACTATTTTGAGGTGCTACATCAAGTAAGATTCCTGATATTGTCTCTCTCAGCTGCGCATGCCTTTGAAAAAGAAAAATCGACGGATTTAAGGATGGGAAGACAAGGGTTTAGATGGACGATGATGCGAAATATATTAGCTGAAACGCTCGGCTATTGATTGAGGTGAAGACATGCTCGATAAATCGAATACCTTACAGGCGATTAGCCTTGTTCTTAAGAGAGATATTCTCCCTAACCTAACAAATGATGTGGCAAAGGAACAGACAATAGCTATTCTGTCTTTATTAAAAAATATCGATGCGACAACTGTTCCAAATGATGAACCCTTCAAAGCTGTCAATTCCTTACTTCTTGCTGAGTTAGAAGTCAGTCTTGAAGAAATGAAACAACTAACCTCTTTGACTCTTAATGATCAGCTAACAAAATTTGAAAAGGGACTTAAAAAATTAGCAAAACAAAAAGAGAAAGAAAGAGAAAAATGGGAATCGTTGAATAGCTTGTTTTCTGAAATGATTAAATTTGCTTATCAAAATAGCGAGCTTCACCCGTTCATTGATGAATTTAGAAAGACGATGAGAAAACAGCTTGAAATAGAGATGAAAACGGTCCATTAATAACGGAGGTAAAATATGAAAGCCATTGTATTAAGAGAAATTGGCGGTCCAGAACAGTATCAATTTGAAGAAATTGACACACCTTCACCAGGTCGGAATGAAGTGTTAATTCGTTTACGTGCAGCAGCCTTCAACCGCCGTGATATTTTTGTCCGAAAAGGGGAATATCCGGGGATTCGATTACCAGCGACTCCTGGAGCAGATGGTGCAGGTGAAATCGTAGCCGTTGGCGATGATGCCACCAATTTACCAGTAGGCAGTAAGGTAGTCATCTATCCAGCTATTAACTGGGGAGATGAAGAAAGAATTTATCGAAAGGACTTTTCGATTGTTGGCGTTCCTACTAATGGCACCTTTGCTGAATTCATTAAAGTTCCAATGGAGAATGTATTTTTAAAACCGGATTATCTTTCGTGGGAAGAAGCAGCAGCACTTCCGTTAGCTGGTTTAACAGCCTATCGTTCTTTAGTGACTCGAGGACAGTTAAAAGCAGGGGAAAATGTTCTGATTCCTGGGATTGGAGGAGGTGTTGCTACGTTCTTGCTGCAAGTAGCCGCTGCACTTGGTGCGAAGGTATATGTTACTTCAAGCAGTGACGACAAAATTAACAAAGCCATTTCTTTAGGAGCATCGGGTGGGGTCAATTACCAAGAGGAAAACTGGGACAAAAAATTAAGAGAATGGATGCCAGACGGAGCCGATTTATGTGTGGATAGTGTTGGGGGTAAATCCTTTCAAAAGCTTCTCAATATTACGAAACATGGAAGTCGCATCGTTACATTCGGAGCAACCGCAGGCCCAGTTCCACAACTTGTCATGCCGAAAATATTTTTAAAACAGCTTGATATTTTAGGAACAACCATGGGGTCTCCAAGTGAATTTCACAATATGCTCTCGTTCTATTCTGAAAACCTAATCCATCCGGTTATTGATTCGATATACTCCTTTGAAGAAATAACCGAGGCTCAAAGAAGAATGGAACAAGGGAATAATTTCGGAAAAATTGTGGTTACATTCCCATGGAGTGAAGAAAGTATTTAAGGAGGTTGAAAATGAGTAGGCCTATTTTAACAGAAGAGCACGAGATGTTTAGGCGGTCGTTAAGGAAGTTTTTGGAGAAGAATGCTAGCCCCTTTTATGAACAATGGGATCAAGAAAAGCTTGTTCCAAGGGATTTCTGGAAAGTAATGGGTGAAAATGGTTTTCTTTGTCCTTGGGTTGATGAAAAGTATGGAGGAGCCAACGCAGACTTTGGTTATTCGGTCGTTATTAATGAGGAACTAGAAAGAGTTGGCAGTGGGTTAGTCGGTATCAATAATCACAATGATATCGTCGTTCCATATATTAATTCTTTTGGAAACGAGGAGCAAAAGGAAAGATGGTTACCGGGATGTCTAACGGGTGATTCAATTTCAGCAATTGCCATGACAGAACCAGGGTCTGGCTCTGATTTAGCTGCTATTAAAACTACAGCAAGAAAAGAAGGAGATTACTATATTGTAAACGGTGCTAAAACGTTTATTACCAGTGGAATCCATGCTGATCTTGTCGTACTCGTTTGCAAGACAGACCCAAAAGCTGAGCCTGCTTACAAAGGAATTAGTTTATTAGTAGTAGAGGCTGGAACACCGGGATTTAGTAAATCAAAACAGCTTAGTAAATTAGGACAGCATTGCTCAGATACCGCCGAGCTTGTGTTTGAGGATGCAAGAGTTCCAGTTGCTAATTTACTAGGTGAAGAAGGAAAAGGTTTTTATTACTTAATGGAAAAACTACAGCAGGAAAGATTATTAGTTGCCGTCGGTGCAGTCGCAGTAGCTGAAAGAATGTTCGAAATTACAAAAGAATATGTGAAACAAAGAACCGCCTTTGGTAAATCAATAAGCCAATTCCAAAATACTCAATTTAAAATGGCTGAAATGGCGACAGAAATTCAAATTGCTCGGGTTTTTGTTGATAATCTGATAGCAAACCATATCGACAAAAAAGAGGTTGTTACGCAGGTATCAATGGCCAAATGGTGGGTAACAGATCTGGCAAAAAAGGTTGCATCACAGTGCCTGCAGTTACATGGTGGTTACGGTTATATGGAGGAATATGAGATAGCAAGAAGATTTAGAGATATACAAGCAACATCTATTTATGCAGGTACAAATGAGATTATGAAATCGATTATTGCTAAAAAACTAGAATTGTAGATTGATTGAGTATCTAGTAAGTTTCTCTGATTTGCAAGGAAGTGTAGTGTTTAATCCCAATCCAATTTAACCCCTTAAGGAGGGCGAAAGTTAATGAAAAAAGTTAATTTAGGATTAATCGTTTTAATGCTTCTAATGTTTGCTGCGTTAGCTGGATGTAGTGAAGGTTCTGAAAAATCATCAGGCAGCTCGTCAGATACTATAGAAATTGGAGTAGTGCTAGCGACATCTGGGCCTATTGCTCAAACAGGAACTTGGGTTCTAGACGGCCATAAAGCGGCTGAAAAAGAGATCAACGATAATGGTGGATTTAAGGTTGGCGATAAAACCTACAAAATCAAGATTGTCCATTACGATTCAGAGGGAAGAGCAGAATCAGCAACAGCCGCGACTGAAAAACTAATTAACCAAGATAAAGTACCAGTGATCCTTGGAACATCCATCAGCTCGGAAACAGCGGCAATGATTCCGATTGCTGAACGTGCTAAAACCCCATTAATGACTTTTGTTGCTGCAAGTGACATCTTAACCTCACAAGGAGCTAATTTCTTTTCTCAAGCTGCTCCTGCAAACAAAAACTATGTTAATGCGGGAACAAAGACTATGAAAGACATGGGAATGACAAATGTTGCCGTTATTTATGTAGATGATGCTTGGGGTCAATCCTATGCAAAACTTTACCCACCAGTTATGGAAAAGGAAGGAATTAACATAGTTACAACTGAAAAATTCGCGCCTGAACAAAATGAATTTATGACGATGCTAAATAAAATTAAAGCCAAAAACCCAGATGGAATTTTACTAGCTGCTGAAACTGAACTTGCGATTCCATTAATAAAACAGCTTGAGGAAGTAATGCCAGATGTGAAGATTATGGAAACAGGTGGTACCATTCCTGAAGAGTTAATTAAATTGGCACCTAGTGCAGCAGAAGATATTGTTACTCTAAGTCGTGCGGGTGCAGAAACACCTGAAATCAAAACGTTCAAGGAATTATTCTCAAAATCGTATGATTACGAAGCAAATTCGTTTAGCTACTCCGGCTATGATGGAATCCATTTTATGGTCGATGCTATGGTGAAAGCAGGAACAGTTACTGATAAAGATAAGATAAACAAGGAGATCCGTGGTGCACAGTATAAGGGTCTAATTGGAACATACAGCTTCAACGAAAAGGGAGAAAACAATTTGCTAGGAAATCGCGCGATTATCAAAGACGGCAAAGTGATTTATCAAACGGTTGATCAACCCTTACCGTAGAAGAAATTATAGGGGCAGAGATCTAGGTCTTTTGCCCCTTTGATAAAGACAGGAGGTAAATCATGGCAGATCAAATCATGCAATCCATTTTGAATGGCTTGGTAAGTGGCAGCATTTACGGATTAATGGCTATTGGCTTTACCCTAGTGTTTGGTATCATGCATGTGATTAACCTTGCACATGGTGAGCTATATATGCTTGGGGCTTTTTCGACCTTTATCATGGTCGGTGTTTACCAGCTCAATTTCTTTGTGGCGATAGCGGCTGCAATGTTGATTGTTGGCTGTTTAGGATTTTTAATTGAACGCTTTATATTCCGACCGCTACGAAATACACCGATGTTGAATACATTACTGGCATCCATTGGACTTTCGATATTTATCAGTAATTTGGTGTTAAAGATTGCTGGAACAGGAATGAGGAGCATACCCTCACCATTTTCCGAGAAAAACTTTGAAATTTTTGGTGCAGTCATCTCGACACATCGTTTAATGGTCCTTCTGTTGACTGGATTATTAGTTGGTTTGTTATTCTGGATAATTAAATTCACAAAATTCGGGAGATCACTCCGTGCAACATCTCAGGACCAAGATGCATCAGCATTAATGGGAGTTAATATAAATCTTACCTATGGAATCGTGTTCGCGATTAGCGCGGGAATGGCTGCCATGGCAGGGGGATTAATTGGTTCGTTATATGTGGTAGATCCAACTATGGGTCTAGGGCCTGGGTTAAAAGCATTTATTATCGTAATCCTTGGTGGCATGGGCAGTATAGTAGGTGCAATAGCTGGAGCGTTTATTATGGGGTATGCAGAAACCTTTACCTCCTTATTCTGGTCCGCATCCTATCAAGACCTAGTAGGGTATATCATACTTATATTGGTCCTGCTATTAAAACCAAATGG
This sequence comes from Neobacillus sp. FSL H8-0543, assembly GCF_038592905.1. Classification (GTDB taxonomy): domain Bacteria; phylum Bacillota; class Bacilli; order Bacillales; family Cytobacillaceae; genus Neobacillus. Next base: position 5,146,158 of record NZ_CP151943.1, read on the forward strand.
TCTATTTGGAGGGGTGAAAAGATGAGCAATAAACGTATCAAAATAGGGGCAATATTCCTTACATTGGTCATCCTTCTTGTTATGCCGTTGTTTCTAGACTTGTACTTAGTTCATATCCTAAATCAAATAGGAATTATGGTCATATTGACGGCAAGTCTTAACTTGATGGTCGGTTATACTGGGCAACTCTCCTTTGCACATATTGGATTGTTTGCTGTCGGAGCCTACACAAGTGCGATATTGACAACCACGGCTGGCTTTTCCTTTTGGACTGCTTTTCCAATCGCAGCCATAATTGCCGGAATCTTTGGATTCATCATTGGTTTACCGGTATTGAGATTTAAAACCCACTTTTTTGCGATTGTTACCATGGCATTCGGTGAAATTATTCGATTAACAATCTACAACTTAAGAGATTTAACTGGCGGGCCAAATGGTATTTATAATATCCCGTTTCCAACAAACTTCTTTGGGCTTGATTTTGCACTGCGCGAGCATTTTTATTATTTGATTTTGGTAAGTGCCATAATTGTCATCCTACTAGTTAAGTTTTTAATCAATACTAGAACCGGTAGAGCGATGATCGCGATTCGTGAAAATGAGAACTTCGCGTTATTTGTTGGAATCAATACCTGGAGGGTTAAGATATTTGCCTTTACAATAAGCGCAGCTATCGCAGGATTTGCCGGGAGTCTATATGCTCACTATAACTCTTATATCTCACCCTATTCGTTTACGATTTCAGAATCTGTCAGTGTTTTGCTAATGGTAATTATCGGTGGAATGGGAACAATCATTGGGCCAATTCTTGGTACAACCTTCCTTACGTTTTTACCTGAATTACTAAGAAGTGTATCCGAATACCGTATGGTCATCTATGGTGGTTTACTCGTGTTAACGATTATGTTTATGCGTGATGGTATTTTAGGTGTCATTAAGAGTATAAAGTTTAAGAAGGATGGCGACAAACGCGTAAAAATAGAAAAGCCGCTGCCAAGTGGAAGGGAGGAAACGACCATTGCTGGAAGTGAAAGGAATTAGCCGTTTTTTTAAAGGATTAGTCGCATTGGACAATGTTTCATTTAATGTTGAACAAGGGGAAATTCTTGGTATTATCGGCCCTAATGGCGCTGGTAAAAGTACTCTTTTCAATTGTATCACCTGTTTTTTTCCTCCATCTGAGGGACATGTTTTATTTGAAGGCAAGAAAATCACCGGACTAAATCCATATCAGGTGACTGAATTAGGTTTAACGAGAACGTTTCAGCACACACAGGTTTTCCCAAAACTATCAGTCTACGAAAATATAATTACAGGCCAGTATGTGATTAAGAGAAAGGATTCTTCCAGAACGAAAGCACAGCTCGATTTAAAGGCAAACGAGATAATGGAGTTTGTTGGCGTCAGTCAGTTTAAGGATACGGTCGCTGGAAACTTAAGCTTAGGCTATCAAACAAGATTGGCAATTGGGATTGCCCTGGCAACAGAACCAAAGTTGTTTCTATTGGATGAACCTGCAGCGGGAATGAATCCGGAGGAAACAAACCAATTAGTCACTCTATTACGCGAAATTCGCGACCAATTAGGTGTGACGGTTATTCTAATCGAGCATGATATGAAAGCGGTAATGGGCTTGTGTGATAGGATCGTTGTTTTGGAGTACGGGAAGAAAATTGCTGAAGGCACACCACAGGAAATTCAAGAAAATCCTCGAGTTATTGAAGCCTATTTAGGGAGTGAGTCTCTTGCTTAAAATTAATAATCTCCAGGTTAAATACGATAAAGTCCAAGTGATCCATGATGTATCCTTAGAGGTGAAGGAAGGAGAAATTGTAACTTTAATTGGCTCAAATGGCGCTGGGAAGACAACCCTTTTACGAACGATTTCTGGTATTAAGAAAGCATCAGGTGGTTCTATTTCATTTTTGGGAAAACCGATTCACCAGCTTTCCTCCCATAAAATTGTTGATTTAGGAATTGGGCATGTCCCTGAGGGTAGACATGTGTTTCCAGATATGTCGGTATATGAAAATTTACAAATGGGTGCCTTTCGTCGAAAGGATTCCCAAGCTGCAATTAAGAACGACTTAGAGCATATTTTTGATATATTCCCACGTCTTAAGGAAAGAAGTCAGCAGTTGGCCGGCACGTTGAGCGGTGGAGAACAACAAATGCTGGCGATTGGCCGTGCGATAATGTCAAAACCGAAGCTATTTTTGTTTGATGAGCCATCTCTTGGGATCGCTCCGTTAATTGTTGCCGAAATCTTTCGGATGATAAAAAGGATGAACGAAGAAGGCTCAACGATTCTTCTAGTGGAGCAAAATGCAAATGCTGCTTTAAAAATCTCTGACAGGGCTTATACACTCGAAACAGGTAGAGTTAGTCTTGAAGGAAAATCGTCAGAATTACTTAATGATGATCGCGTAAGGAAAATTTATCTGGGTTTTTAATTCTTTTAGGAGGTGTTGGAGAATGGTTTATGAAACGATTCTTTATAAAGAGTCTATTGAAGAGGGAATAGCTTGGGTGACGATGAACCGACCGAAAAAAAGAAATGCGATTAATAAACAAATGATCATTGAAATGGGTGAGGCCTTTAGAAAGGCTGAAAACAACGAAGATATTCGGGTCATTATCTTTAATGGGGAGGGGTCAAGTTTTTCAGCGGGACATGATCTATCTGTTGAGGAACATTACCCTAGTACTTCCGAAGAACGCATTAAGTGGGAGCGGAAATATTACTTTGACGAAATTATGTACCTCCGAAATATCCGTAAACCATTAATCTCTCAGGTACATGGGCATTGTATTGCAGCGGGGTTGGTGCTAGCACTTGTTGCAGATATCGTGATTGCCTCAGAGGATGCTATTTTTAATGATCCAGTGGTAAGAATGGGTGCAAATAGTCAAGAAGTGATGATTTTACCATGGGTTGTCGGTGAGAAAAAGGCGAAGGAATTATTATTTACTGGTGATAGCTTGACAGCTATAGAGGCTGAACGCTTTGGAATGGTCAATAAGGTCGTTCCGAGGGAGGAGTTAGAAACCACTGTTTATGAAATGGCTAAAAGAATCGCACTCATGCCACCCGTAGCCGTTTCCTTAGTCAAAGAATCCATAAATAATACATTAGACAATATGGGATATACCAATTCTATGAAAATGCATTTTACCTCCCACCTCTTGAGTCACTCAACGGTTGAAGCGAGTCAAGGCATGGGCACTGATAAACGAACCAATTTAAAAAGTTATTTTGAACAACGGGATAAATCATTTAAGTCATAAAATCAGCAAACTATTAGGAGGCGAATAAATGACCAGTTTACCATATACCAAGGAGCATGAAATTTTCCGGGCAACCGTTCGTAAATTTCTTGATAGAGAAGCGGCTCCCTATTTTAATGAGTGGGAACAAAATAAATGTATCCCAAAAACGTTCTGGGGAAAATTGGGTGAACAAGGTTATTTGTGTCCGTGGGTAGAGGAAAAGTATGGCGGACTAGAAACGGATTGGTATTATTCTGTGATTCTTTATGAAGAATTTGAGAAAATAGGGTCTGGAATGTCAGGTATCGGCCTTCACAGTGATATCGTTATTCCTTATCTTCATTCCTTTGGAAATGAACAACAGAAGCAAAGATGGTTACCTCCGAGTATTAACGGTGAGATCATTTCGGCCATTGCCATGACCGAACCAGGGGCTGGGTCTGATCTTGCAGGTATTAAAACCACTGCAACAAAGGATGGAGAAGATTATATTATTAATGGGGAGAAAACTTTTATCACCAATGGGTACACAGCCGATCTAGTTATCGTGGTTTGTAAAACCGATCCAAAAGCGATACCAGTCCATAGAGGGATGAGCCTGTTTATTGTTGAAGCGGGTACACCCGGTTTTACAAAAGGTAAAAAGCTTAATAAGGTTGGCCAACATGCAAATGATACATGCGAGTTAATTTTCGATAATGTGAGGGTGTCAAAAGATCATTTACTAGGTGAAGAAGGCAAAGGATTCTATTATTTAATGCAAAAGCTACAGCAAGAACGTCTTCTTTGTGCACTAGGCGGTATTGTTTCTGCAGAAGAAATGCTTAAAATGACCATCAACTATACAAAACAACGTGAAGCGTTTGGAAAGAAAATTAGTCAGTTTCAAAATACCCAATTTGAGTTGGCAGAAATGGCGACAGAAATTACTATCGGTAGAACGTTTGTCGATGATCTTATTACCAAACATATAGACGGAAAAAACATCGTTAACGAAGTGTCGATGGCAAAATGGTGGATTACTGATCTTGCTAAAAAAGTATCTTCACGCTGTATGCAGTTACACGGTGGCTATGGATATATGGAAGAGTATGAGATTGCAAGAAAATATCGAGATTTAGCCGTAACATCGATTTATGCAGGGACTAACGAAATAATGAAAAGTATCATTGCGAAGAATATAGGACTTTAAGACTGTTTTAAATTTGAATCTAAATTCAAAAAATAAATGATTTGTAAAATTATAAGAAAATTGTTATTATTTAATTAATATAATGAAAACGGTAACATCTTTCTGTCAATAAAGGAGATGAATCAATTGTCATTACCACTTGAAGGAGTACGTGTCCTTGATCTTACAAGGCTACTCCCAGGGCCATATTGTTCATTATTACTTGCAGACTTTGGTGCAGATGTCATAAAGGTTGAAGATCCAAAAATCGGGGATTATGCTCGCTGGTATGAACCTAAAGTTGCTGATCAAAGTGCGATGTTCATTTCACTTAATCGAAATAAACGCAGCATTACTTTGGATCTAAAGACAGAAAAAGATAAAGAAGTGTTTATTGATCTAATAAGGACCTCGGATGTATTAATCGAATCATTCCGTCCAGGTGTCATGGAGCGCCTTGGACTTGGTTATGAGGAATTGAAAAATCAGAATCCTAGGCTCATATATTGCGCAATAACAGGGTATGGACAAACAGGTCCATATGCAAAAGAACCGGGACATGATTTGAATTTTTTAAGTTATGCCGGATTGCTACATTTACAAGGTGTAGCAAACGGGAATCCACAGATGTCCTCCGTTCAAATTGGAGACATTGGTGGCGGGTCGTTAATGGCTACTGTAGGAATCTTGTTATCTATTATTGATGCTAAGAAAACAGGTAAAGGGCAATTTGTCGATATTTCCATGTTAGATGGTGCCGTTTCTTGGATGCAAACGATTCTCCCAGATTATTGGGCGAGTAACAAGCTGCCGAACCGTGGGGAGCTGGTCTTAAACGGCGGAAAAGCCTGTTACGAGGTCTATCGTACCAAGGATGACCGATTCCTTTCTGTTGGCGCGCTGGAATTTAAGTTTTGGAGAAACTTTTGCCAAGTGATAGGCAAGGAAGAATTGATTGATCGACTAGATGATCCAGTCGAACAACAGCAGAAAATGAAGGTAGAAATCCAAGAAGTTATACTCCAAAGGTCATTAGCAGAATGGCTGGTTGATTTTGAAGGTGTTGATGCCTGCGTTTCTCCTGTGTTGACTCCACAAGAAATGGTTGAAAACCCGCAAATAATACATCGTGAAATGATTGAAGAAATCAATCATCCAGAGGCAGGTATCCTAAAGCAAATTGCTAATCCGATCAAGCTATCGGGTCAAAGGTTAAAGTTACGCCGCCACGCACCAAGGCATGGTGAACACAATGTTGAAATTATTAACGAGTTAGCCAATAGGTAGCCTAAAGGGAGTTGTCGAGTAATGAGTGAAAAAACGATTGAAGATGCACTAGACTTACAATCCTCTGGAAAATTAACGGAATTAAGAGAAAGGGTTAGACGTTTTATTGATGAAAAGGTCATCCCCGCTGAGGTCGTTTTTGAAAGTGGTGGTGCAGAAGCCGATGAAATGCTCCTAGAATTACAAACGCAAGCAAAGCATGAAGGTCTATGGGCTCTGGGTTTGCCAACGGAAATCGGTGGTGGCGGCTTATCGTTTATGGATTATGTGCTGATTAATGAAATCGTTGGGCGTTCAGAGTTAGCCATGTTTGCCCTGGGCACTCATACTGCACAGGATGCAACAATGCTCAACCTTTTCGGGACACCGCGGCAAAAAGAAAGCTGGTTATATCCTATGGTAAGAGGTGAAATAAATCCTTCTGTTGCTCTTACAGAACCTGAAGTGGCAGGGTCGGATCCAACATTAATTAAAACTGTGGCAGTCCTCGATGGTGACGAATGGGTAATCAATGGTCATAAATGGTTTACTACTGGGGCGAATCGTGCAGCTTTTACAACCGTCTTTTGTGTTACCGAGCCAGATGAACCTCGTCACAAAAGAGCTTCGATGATTATCGTCCCGACAAATACGCCAGGGTATGAAATCGTCAGAGTTGTGCCGACAATGGGGCATCAACATGGCGGCCATTGTGAAGTAAGACTTACGAATGTTAGGGTGCCAAAAGGTAATTTGTTAGGAACCCGCGGGGAAGGCTTCTTTATTGCTCAAAAACGGTTAGGTCCAGGAAGAATCTTTCATTGTATGAGATGGCTGGGGCAGGCGCAAAGAGCATTTGATTTAATGTGTAATCGGTCTTTAAACAGGTATGCTCATGGCTCGTTATTGTCAGAAAAACAAATGATTCAAAAATATATTGCTGATTCGGCAACTGAAATCCAAGCAGCACGATTAATGACCTTAGAGGCTGCCAAAAAAATTGACCAAGGTAATGAAGCGCGCGTGGAAATCGCAATGATTAAGGTCTTTGGAGCAAAAGTCCTCCATGATGTGATTGATCGGGCAATCCAAGTCCATGGTGCACTAGGTGTCACTAGTGATACACCATTAGAAAAAATGTACCGTGAAGCCCGCTATGCCCGGATTTATGATGGTCCAGATGAAGTTCATACTGCTTCCATTGCCAGAAGGATTTTAAAAATCTACAAAGAGGGGGAAAGCTGGAGTCCTGATGGGAATTAACTAGAATGAAGGAGGTTTTTAAATGGAAAACCAAGCTGTAATAACAGAAGTGGAAAATGGTGTTGCCGTCATCACCTTGAATGAACCCAAATCATTAAATTCACTCTCAGTTGAAATCGTCGAAGGACTAACAAAGTCACTTCAGTCAATAAAGCATGATCCTACTGTCCGTGCAGTAATTTTAACTGGTAATGGGAAGGCATTCTGTGCTGGTGGCAATATTAAAAGTTTTTCTAGTATTACATCTGCAGCAAGTGGCAGAAAGTATATGCATGAAACAGGTGGTTTCATTAAAGATTTGGTTCAAATGGAAAAGCCAGTGATAGCAGCAGTTAATGGGTATGCAGTTGGAGCAGGCTTTAGTATCGCAATCGCCTGTGACTTTGTGATTGCCTCACCACATTCCAAATTTGCATTGGGCTTTCATAAAGTTGGACTCGTTCCCGATCTAGGAGGTTTATATCATTTGCCAAGAATGGTGGGAATGGCTAGAGCGAAAGAATTAGCTTTTTCAGACCGAACACTTTCAGCAACAGAAGCAAAAGAATATGGGATCTGCCTTGAAGTAGTTGAAGAGGAACAATTATTAATTCGTGCAATGGCAATGGCTTCATCCTTTGCTTCAAGTCCAACCATTGCCATTGGGTTAGCAAAAGGAATATTAAATCGTAGCTTTGAATCTTCATTAGAAGATGTTCTCCGTGAAGAAGGAATGGTTCAAGGTATTTCTTTTACAACTGAGGATCACAAAGAGGGAGTAAGAGCCTTTATTGAAAAAACAAAACCAACCTTTACTGGTTCATATTCCTAGGAAAGAAAATCAAAGGAGGTTTTTATTATGAAAGGCTGGCTTGTAAAAGAGCTTGGGGAACCGCAGGATGCCTTACAAATATCAAAAATGGAAAAGCCGGAACCAAAAGATGGAGAGGTTTTAATTAATGTAAAAGCCGCAGCGCTTAATTTCTTTGATATTCTCTTGTGCCAAGGTAAATACCAGGAAAAGCCGCCACTTCCGTTTACGATTGGATCTGAGGTTGCTGGCGTTGCCGTTAAAACAACGGTGGGTAGTCGCTTTAAGGAAGGACAGCGAGTATTAGCACTGCCTAAGCTGCCAAATGGTGGATTGGTCGACTACATAACTGTTGAGGAAAACTCGGTCTATCCCATTCCAGATTCCATGAGCTGGAATGAAGCTGCCGCATTGTTTATTACCTATCATACCTCTTATTACTCATTAACTAATCGTGCTGCACTACAGGAAGGCGAAGTGCTACTCGTCCACGCTGGAGCGGGTGGAGTGGGCTCCGCTGCCATCCAATTAGGTAAAGCGGCAGGGGCATATGTGATAGCAACCGCGGGAGGTTCTGAGAAGACGAAGATTTGTCAGGAACTCGGAGCAGATGTTGTAATTGATTATTTAAAAGAGGACTTTGTCGAGGTTGTTAAAAAGGAAACCAATGGTAAAGGTGCAAATGTCATATTTGATCCGGTCGGTGGCAATGTTTTTGATCGATCAAGGAAATGTATTGCCTTTGATGGAAGAATCCTCGTGATTGGCTTTGCAGGTGGAGAGATTCCTACTATTCCAGCCAACCACGTATTAGTCAAAAATTACTCTATTGTCGGCGTTCATTGGGGACTCTTTAATCGATTAAATCCTGACAAGGTGTTTAAGGAGCATGAAGAACTCATGTCACTTTATGAGCAAGGAAAAATTAAGCCACTGATTTATAAAGAATATGCTTTTGAGGAAGTACCTGAAGCCCTCGATTTACTAGCTTCAAGGAAAACCTGGGGTAAAGTTGTTGTCAAAGTATGGCTTTAAATTACTGAAAATTTAGTATAAATGAAAAATAATATAAAAATCTAATGAGAGAAGGGGAATAACAAATGCAAATACAAGATGCAATTGCCATCGTAACGGGTGGGGCTTCTGGACTAGGTGAAGCGACGGTCAGAAATATTGTCAAAAATGGTGGAAAGGCTGCAATCCTTGATCTTTCAGAAGACAGAGGAAAGAATCTAGCTGAAGAATTAGGAGAAAATGCCATTTACTTTAAAACAAATGTAACAAGCGAGGAAGACGTCCAACAGGCGATTGATGGAACCATTGCACAATTTGGTAGCATCAATACGGTTGTGAACTGTGCAGGTATAGGCCTTGGTGAAAAAACGGTGAGTCGGAATAAGGCCCATGGATTTGATAGTTTTAAAAAAGTGATAGAGATAAATTTAATTGGTACGTTCAATGTAATCAGACTTGCTGCAGAAAAATTGGTAACCAACCAACCTAATCAAGAAGGTGAACGTGGTGTTATTATCAATACGGCTTCTGTAGCCGCTTTTGACGGTCAAATTGGTCAAGCAGCCTACAGTGCTTCTAAAGGTGGAGTTGTTGGCATGACGTTGCCAATTGCTCGCGACCTTGCAAAATCTGGGGTTAGAGTTGTAACGATTGCTCCTGGTTTAATTGAAACACCATTATTCGGGACACTCTCTGACCAAGCTAGAACGGCATTGGAATCTCAAGTTCCGTTCCCTTCAAGGCTAGGACGCCCTTCCGAATACGCCCAATTAACGCAGTCAATTATCGAAAATGTCTTACTAAACGGCGAAACCATTCGTTTAGATGGTGCGATCCGTATGGCTCCTAGATAAGGTTGATTTCTAGAAAACGAGGAAAAGGGATGGTGAGTATGAAGTTATTTAGCTTAGAAAATAAAGTGGCAGTAGTTACCGGTGGCAACCGTGGTTTAGGTCGAGCGATTGCCTTAGCATTAGCTGAAGCTGGTGCAGATATCGTAGTGGTTGGTAGAGATGAGCAAAAAAACCAGCAGGTTGTTTCAGAAGTTCAAGAAAAAGGTAGAAAGGCTCTAAGCCTTTCTACTGACCTTATGAATATAGATGCGATTGGTGAAATGGTAGGAACAGTTGTTGAGCAGTTTGGAAAACTAGATATCTTAGTTAATAATGCCGGTGTTTCCCATACACAGAGTGCTCTTGAGATTTCGGAAAAAGATTGGGATAAGGTAATGGATTTAAACGTTAAATCACTATTCTTTTGCTGTCAGGCAGCAGGTAGGGTTATGAAGGAACAAGGTTTTGGAAAGATTATTAATTTAGCATCTGTAGCCGGTGCCGTCGGTGACTTGGGAATTAGTCCTTATACTGCTAGTAAGGCTGCTGTCATCAATCTAACCAGATCACTTGCCCTCGAATGGGTAAGGCTTGGTATCCAAGTAAACGCGATTGGTCCTGCGTATATTGAAACAGATATGAATAGTGAGGCATTAAGCAATCCTAAAGTTCGAGGGAAAATTATTGGTAAAACACCCATGCAAAGACTAGGTGAATCCGATGAATTAGCCGGAACAGTCCTATTACTAGCTTCTGATGCAAGTAGCTATATAACAGGGCAGACAATCTTTGTTGATGGTGGATGGCTCGCTCAATAATTGGGAAGTTAGGGTGGTGATTACATGTCAAGCACGATGAAGGCAGCGGTATATTATGGACCTCGAGATCTAAGAGTAGATTCCGTCCCAATCCCTGAGGTTGGTCAGAATGACATCCTCTTAAAAGTAAAGTACTGCGGAATTTGTGGTTCAGATGTACATAGCTATGGAACAGGACTTTACATCAATAAAGGGCAAATAATGGGTCATGAATTTTCTGGTGAAGTGGTAAAGGTCGGTAAGAACGTAACAAATATCCGTGTAGGTGAAAGAGGAACAGGTTTTTATGCAGGTGTATGTGGGACCTGTTATTGGTGTAAAAATCATCAGCATACTCTTTGTCCTGAACTGTTCAAAAATTCAACAGGTTATGGACTACCAGGGGCCTTTGCCGAATATGTGAAAATTCCCAATGCATTGCCGGGAATCAATTATCACCAAATCCCAGATGAAATCGATGATGTCACGGCTGCAACCATTGAACCCGTGTCGGTTTCTGCTCTTACGGTAGACCTTTGCCAACCCAAGCAAGGTGACCAAGTGGTTGTCATGGGGGCCGGTTTAATCGGAAATGTTGTCATGCAGGTGTTTAAAGCATCAACTGCCAGTAAAGTAATTGTAACGGAAGTTTCTGAAAAACGTCTACAGGCTGCCATCGAATCCGGTGCTGATATTGTTATCAATGCAGCAAGGGAGAATGTTGTGGAAAGGCTGAAAGACCTTGTGGGGATTGGACCTTATCACTTTAATGAAGGAGCGATGGCAGATATAGTCGTCGATGCGGCAGGTGCACCATCAGCAGTAGAACAATCGTTTGAGATTGTCCGAAGTGGTGGAACGATTGCTTTTGTAGGACTCCCCGAGAATAAAGCAGCGATAGATACGACTAAAATTGTCCATAAAACCCCAAGAATCATTGGCTGTTTAGGTGGGAACTTTGTTAAAGCTATTTCACTCCTACGGGAAGGTAAAGTAAAAACGAGGCCATTGGTTTCACACACTTTTCCTTTGGAACATGCACAAGAAGCATTTGAGACGCAAATGAATCCTCATAAATCTGTAAAGGTAATGATAGAGTACTAAATTTATCTTTTTTAAAAGGAGAAAAATATGAGATTAAAGGGTCAAGTCGCAATTATTACAGGAGCAGGTAGTGGTCAGGGAAAAGCAGCGGCGAGATTATTTGCCAATGAAGGCGCGGTCGTCATTATTGCCGAATGGAATGAAGAAAATGGGAAACAAGTGGAAGAGGAAATTGTTGCAAAGGGACAACAAGCCTTGTTTTTCCAAACGGATGTTTCTGATGAAGAGAATATCATTGCCCTCGTGAATGAGGTAATGGCCCGGTATGGAAGAGTCGATGTGGTTTTCAACAATGCAGGAGTAGGATTTTCATCCTCTTCAAAATTCAAAATGGATCGGTTAACAGATACACCATTGCAAGACTGGAACCAAATTCTAGCAATCAATTTAAATGGCGTTTATCTCCTATCAAAATATGTAATTCCTCTTATGAAAAAGCAAAATGGGGGAAGTATCATCAATAATTCCTCTTTAAATGGAATTATTGGCGTACCTGGCGCTGATGCCTATACAGCATCAAAAGGGGCTGTAGTGGCACTCACAAGGGTAATGGCAGTAGATTACGGCAAGTATAATATCCGTGTGAATTGCATATGCCCTGGAGCCATTGATACCCCAATGATCGCCGATGTATTAAAAAATGAAGCTTTTTCAACAGCCTTCACCTCCAATCCATTAAGAAGAGTCGGAAAACCAGAAGAGGTTGCTCATGCTGCATTATTCCTAGCTTCAGATGAATCCAGCTATATTACGGGTTTGATCATGCCAGTAGACGGCGGTGTCAGTGCCCAATAGAGTCGAAAAATTTAAGGGAGTGAGTATTTTGGCTGAAATTTATAAGAAGGATATTAACCTTGGTGATTACAGTAAAGAAGATTTAATTAAGTTTTATAAAGAAATGGTTAAAATCAGGAAATTCGATGAGAATTTAATCCGTTTAATGCATGAAGGAAAGGTTTCGGGATTCTATCATTCTGGTATTGGTTCAGAGGGTCTATCCGTTGGATCCATCGTTAATAATCTTCGTGACGAGGATTATATTTTCTACAACCACCGCGGTTGTAACCAAAAGATTGCTAAAGGGGTACCACTTTCAAAAATATATGGTGACTTTTTAGGCACGATAGAAGGAACCACTAAAGGTCTGGGTGCAGGGATTGTCCATAGTGCTGACCCTTCACGCGGAGTGTTAGGGCAATGTGGAACAATCGGATCTCAGTTTAACATCGTTGTAGGAACCGGTTACTCCACAAAATTACAAAACACTGACCAAGTATCAGTTTGTTATTTCGGTGATGGAGCAGCATCGAGAGAACCCCTCCATGGATCACTGAATTGGGCAGGTCTATATAAATTACCGGTTATATATATTTGTGAGAATAATGGTTATGCCATTTCTTCTACATTAGAAGAAACTCATTCGGTTAGAGAACATATCGCCGACTGGGCATGGGGCTATGGAATTCCAAGCTGTGTGGTCGATGGAAATGACGTTTTATTAATGAATAAGGTCGTTAAGGAAGCGATTGACAGAGCGCAAAGGGGAGAAGGTCCAACCTTTATTGAGGCACAGACTTTCCGTCACAGGGGTCATTTTGAAGGAGACGCCTATGATTATGTTGATAAAGCAGTGATAAACGATTGGAAAGAAAACAGAGACCCAATTAAAAACTATAAAAAACTATTGCTGGAAAATGAAATTTGTACTGAAAAGGATCTCTTAAGTATTGATGAGCAACTAGACCAGGAAATTCTTGAAGCAATTAAAGTGGCAGAAGAAGCGCCGCTGCCTGATCCAAGCAGAATTTATCAAGGATTATTTGCCTAAGGAGGGGTAAGGATGAGTACAAAAGTTAAAGTGAAAACGATTTCAATGCGTGATGCTATTATTGAAGCGTTAACTGAGGAAATGGAACGCGATGAAAAAACCGTTTTATTTGGTGAAGACGTTGGTAAGTTCGGCGGCATTAACGCTGTTACAAAAGGTTTATATGATAAATTTGGCGGAAAAAGAGTATTTGATACGCCAATCGCTGAGACAACCATTGTTGGTGCCGCTTTAGGCATGGCTATTACTGGGTTGAGGCCGATTCCGGAATTACAATTTGGTGATTTTGTTGGGATTGCCTTTGATGAGGTATTTAACAAACTCGGAAAATGGCGTTATATGCACGGGGGGCAAATGGAGGTCCCTGTCACACTAAGGCTGCCAATTGGGATTGCTGGAGGGGCTGGTCCTGAGCACTCACAAAGCCCTCAAGCATTATTCATGCATGCCCCCGGAGTGCAAATTGCCATTCCTTCTACGCCATATGATGCTAAGGGCTTATTAAAAACAGCCATTCGTGACAATAATGCCGTTCTCTTTTTTGAGCATAAGTTGCTATACGGAATGAAGGGCGAAGTGCCTGAGGAGGAGTACTTAATTCCATTAGGGAAGGCGGATATTAAACGTGAAGGAAGCGATGTAACAATTATCGCAACTGCACTGCAAGTTCACACTGCCTTAGATGCAGCCAAAACATTAGCAAAAGAAGGCATCCAAGTCGAAGTAGTCGATCCTCGCACACTTGCGCCTTTAGATAAAGAAACCATCCTTGGCTCCGTGAGAAAAACGGGGAGGGTTTTAATTGTTCATGAAGAACCAAAAACGGGTGGTTGCGGTGCAGAAATTGCCGCACAAATTTCAGAGGAAGCTTTATTCGACCTCCATGCTCCAATAAGAAGAATAGGAAGCCCGGATGTTCCAATCGCTCAAAGTATTTATTTAGAGCAATTCTACCGACCTAGTGAAGAACAAATAATCGAGGTAGTTAGGGAATTACTAGAATACTAAACAGATAGTCCGAATACATCTTAATGGTGTATTCGGAAGGTTATACATAATGAAGAAGGAGGAGAATTCGATGAATGAAGTAAAAATGCCTAGACTCGGAGTAACAATGAAAGCTGGGACAGTATCTTCCTGGTTAGTTGAGGAAGGTGATTATGTTGAAAAGGGTGATTATCTGTTTGAATTGGAAACAGAAAAATCAACAGTAGAAATCGAAGCAATGGCCTCAGGAGTTTTACGTAAGGTAATCATCCCAGAAGGTGAAGAAGTTTCCGTTAATACGGTCATTGCTATTATTGCCCAAGAGGATGAGGAGATTGATTTTACTCCATATTTTGAAACAAATCCTATTGAAGTTACAGAGACACAAACAGCGGCAACCGTCGAAGCTGTAGAAGAGAAACCAGTAGTAGCGAAGGTTGGCGGAGGTGGCAAAGTTGCGCCAAAGGCACGTCAGTTAGCTAAGCAATTAGGTGTTGTCCTCGAAACTGTAATTGGCACAGGAAGAGATGGGTTGATTACCGAAAAAGATGTGCAAAATGCGGTTAACCAAAATACATCCATTAGAGTCAAAGAAACCATTAGTTTAAATAATGTAAAGAAATCGATGTCAGAGAACATGTTGAATAGCTGGAGAAATATTCCTCAGTTTACTCAGATTGTCAGTGTCAACATGGAGAACGTCTTGAAGACAAAGAAAGAATTGGAGGGCGTTTCCATAAACGATTTGATTGTTAAGACAGTTGCAAATGTAGTTCAGGAGAATTTAATTGTCAATAGTAGTTTAGAAGACAATAAAATCCTTGTTTATGAGGATGTCAATATTTCAGTTGCCGTTAACAGCGAACAAGGCTTAGTCGTTCCAGTTATCAAAAACGCAAACAAAAAACTAATTTCTGAAATTTCGAGGGAAATCAAAGGTCTCTCAGAAAAGGCTCAAAATAATCAGTTGACGCTAGATGACTATGCACATGGAACAATTACTGTGTCAAATTTAGGGAGCCTAGGAATTGAAACAGGGACACCAATTATCAATATTCCGCAATCTACCATTATTTTTGCGGGTAGTATTCAAAGGGTTCCAGTCATTAACGAGTACGACGAAATTACGATTGCCTCAATGATGAAGCTTTCAATAGCCTATGATCACCGTTTTATCGACGGTGTTACTGCTGCAGGTTTCACAAATGCCTTAAAAGATGCTCTTGAGAATTTGTCTGTCAATTACCTTTCATAAGAGGGCCAGATTGGTTCTCTTCTTTGTCATTATTTATAAAATGGCTGTGTAATTGTTAGTGTTGATTTTTGCGAAATCCGCTTCGCTTTCCGCGGGTTCGCCGGTGAGCCTCCTCGGTCGTTCCTCCCTGTGGGGTCTCACCGTGCTCAAATCTGAGCAGGAGTCTCGCAGATTTCGCAAAAATCTATTCAAAATAACCTTCTCATTAACACAGCCAATAAAGTTTATTATTATCCAAAAGGAGTGATTTGTTGTGTTCAATTTTACTGAAAGTGAAGAGCAGAGACGGATGCTTGATGATGCAACTGAAATTATGAAGAAGTATGTGTTTCCAAATGAAAAGTACATGGTCCCACATCGCGGGTTACCGGGTGAGATATTGAAGCCGTTGCAGCAAATAGTTAAGGAAAAGGGTTTATGGGCAGGCCACTTACCCAAAGAATTTGGCGGTATCGGGATGGGCTTTGTGTCCTTAGGATTGCTTTCCGAAGTAATTGGCCAGAGTCCAATCGGTCCATATGTTTTTGGTTCGATGGCTCCTGACGCCGGAAATGGTGAAATTTTGGTCCATGCGGCGAGTGAAGAACAAAAGGAAAAATACTTAAGGCCTCTAGCAAATTATGAAATTCGCTCTTGTTTCGCAATGACTGAGCCTGAAGTTTCTGGCTCTGACCCAAGAACATTACTCGGGACAGCCGTTCAGGATGGTGATGAATGGGTAATTAATGCTCATAAGTGGTATACGACAGGTGCTGAAGGTGCGGCTTTTGCTATTGCGATGGTTGTAACCGACCCTGATGCAGAACCTCACCAACGAACAAGTTTGTTTATAGTCGAAACAGATAATCCTGGATTTGAAATCGTCCGCGAGGTACCTGTCATGGGTGACCATTACCCAGGCGGGCACTGTGAAGTTCGTTTTAATGATTGTCGTATACCAGCAAAAAATTTGCTTGGTAAACGAGGCGAAGGGTTTAAACTGGCACAATTGCGATTAGGGCCAGGTAGAATCACTCATGCCATGCGTTGGCTCGGTGTTGCTCGCCGCTCATTGAATGAGATGATTGTCTATTCGCTAACAAAAAAGGATGGCGAGAAAACTCTTGCTGACTCACAAACCATTCAAAATTATATCGCCGATTCAGAAGCTGAAATTCAAGCCTCCAGATTGCTGACCCTGCAGGCCGCTTGGAAAATGGATCAGGGAGATCAAGCTCGAAAGGAAGTTTCCCTTATCAAATTTTACGGTGCTCAGATGTTAAACAACGTCCTTGATCGTGCCATTCAAACCTTAGGTATGTATGGCGTATCTCAGAATACACCACTTGAGGGTCTGCTTCGGGAAGCAAGGGCAGCACGAATTTACGATGGTGCTGATGAAGTGCATCGTATGGTTGTTGCACGTCAAGTCTTGAAGGAGTTCAAATTAAAGGAGAGATTGAATGAGCCAACAGCAGTTCCAAAATAAAATAAATGATATTAACTGGCTAACGGTTGAGGAATATATTCGCGAGCAAATACCTGGGCTGACAGATGATGCACTACAGGTAAAGCCATTTTCTGCAGGTTACTCAAATTTAACTTACTTTATTTCAATTGGCAATTGGCAAGCGGTTTTAAGGAGACCTCCGTTTGGTCCTATACCACCAAAGGCGCATGACATGAAAAGAGAATATGAAATATTAGAAAAACTTAATCGTGTATTCCCGCTCGCACCTAAGCCCTATTTTTTCTGCGAGGATCCAAGTGTAATGGACCGGCATTTCTATGTGATGGAGAAAAAGGAGGGTGTCGTCCTGGATGATTCCCTGCCGATGGAGTTTGAAGATCGGGCAGATACGGGGATTCTAGTTTCAACTGCCGTGGTCGATACATTAGTCAAATTGCATGCCGTGGATTATAAAGCAGCAGAGTTAACTAGTATCGGCTATCCGGAAGGGTATTTAAGCAGACAGGTAAATGGATGGATTAAGCGATTCCATAATGCCAAAACAAACGATATCCCCGGAGTTGAATCACTAGAGAAATGGCTGATTGACAATATCCCACCTTCACAGGCACCAACGATTGTTCATAATGATTTCAAGCTGAATAACATGATGTTTTCAGCTACAAATCCAGGAGAGATAATCGGTGTCTTTGATTGGGAATTAAGTACGATTGGTGATCCCTTAACTGATGTGGCAGCAGCCTTGGCATATTGGACGGAACCAGGGGAAGTAGAATCAGGATTAACCACGGTAACGACAAAACCAGGATTTATTTCTAGAAAAGAAATGCTGAAAATGTATTCGAAGAAAAGTGGCAGGGATGTAACACATATTGATTACTACCTTACTTTTGCTTTTTACAAAATTGCCGTCATTCTCCAGCAAATCTATTATCGCTGGAAAATTGGAGAAGCAACAGATGAACGTTTTAGCAGGTTGGATGTTGGAATCAAGAACCTGCTTGAACAAGCGGGTAAGGCACAGAGAAAAGAGATTTTAAAATAGATCTCAATTGGAGGGAAAATAATGTCTGAATTATTATTAGACAAAGAACTGCAACTATTAAAAAAGACCGTACAGTCGTTTATTAAAGAAAGTGTCGCACCAGCAGAATTATCGCCTGGAGAATATGTGAAAAAATTGCCTGAAGAAGTAGTTTCTCGACTGCAAACGGAAGCAAAGAGTTCGGGACTGCAAGCATTAGGAGCAAAAAAGGAATGGGGCGGTGCCGGCTTATCTGTACTGGCAAGGGCAGTTTTGCTTGAAGAAGCTGCCCAGCATCGTCTAGGGCTTTACCATCCAGCGGGCGATGCCTTTGGAGGTGAATTTCCTCGTTTCTTAGAAAAATGTTCCAATGAGCAAGTTGAATGGTTGATTAAACCCGCTATTACTGAAGGAAAAGGTTGTTTTATTGCTCTGTGGGAGGAACATGAGGATAACTACCTAGAGAATCTGACCGCCACTGCAGTCAAGGACGGAAATGAATGGGTACTTAACGGGAAAAAGACATACATCCAAAACCTGGAACAGTCTGCTTTTGGCGCAGTCCTTGTGAATTGTCTGTTAGATAATGGGGAAAGTCAGCCGACTCTTTTCCTATTAGAGCTGGATGACCAATTAGAAGAACAGGAAACGGTTTTGATTGATGTTCAAACAACACATAGCATTTCATTAAAAAATTATCGATTGAATGATAGTCAACGTATTGGTGAAGTGGGTGAGGGCGCTGACTTAATTAAGCTGTGGCTGGCAGAAGCACAAATTCTGCTTGCTGCAAAATCTATTGGGGTAGCTTCTAAAGCCCTTGAGTACGGAAAGCAGTTTGCCAAAATTAGAATTACAAGGGGGCAGCCGCTAGCAGAATTCCCGTCCATTCGAACCATGCTTGCGAAAGCGGTTATTAATCTTCAGGCCGCGAGATTAATGGTTCAAGATGCTGCAAAAAAAGTAGATTCTCAAATATCTGATTCCGAACTTGCT
Organism: Neobacillus sp. FSL H8-0543; assembly: GCF_038592905.1. Taxonomy (GTDB): domain Bacteria; phylum Bacillota; class Bacilli; order Bacillales; family Cytobacillaceae; genus Neobacillus. The sequence goes on from NZ_CP151943.1 coordinate 5,165,206, forward strand.
GCGCAAATGGCAAAGCTTCATGCCACGGAAACAGCTGCAAAAATTATCGATGATGTGCTGCAAATCCATGGTGGAACAGGCTATGCTGGCGACCTGCCAATTGAACGCTGGTTCAAGGAAATACGAATTGCCAGGCTTAACCTGCAAAAAGCTGAAACAATTATTGAAAACGTAGCAGGGTCAATATTATAGCAAGTAAAAGGTTTAGTATAAGTTTTCGCTTAAAAATGGACTCATAGAAAGGGGGCGGTAAAATGCTTGAATTGATGAAATCAAGACAATTGTTAGTAGACCAAATGCTTACACGTTCAACTAGACGGTTTCCTACTAAAATAGCTTTAGTAAATAAGAATCAACGTGTAACATACAACGACCTTCAAGAGCGTGTCAACAATTTAGCAGGCTGGTTCCAAATTAAAGGAATTGCTAAAGGAGACAAGGTAGCTTTATTACTATTCACCCGAATAGAGTATGCAGAATGTTTATTAGCACTAGCAAGAATCGGTGCAGTTGCAGTGACCATAAACTTTCGTTTACAACCAAATGAAATCGAATATATTTTAAATAATTCCGATGCCAAAATGCTTATTGTAGATCACGATCTGACTTCAACAATTGAACCGATTCGTGAAAACCTTCCTTTAATTAGGGATACTATTGTTATTGAAAACAGCTCATCTGATCCTTCTAACTATTCCTACAAGAATATATTTTCAAACACATATTATCCAAATTTTGTTGAGTTAGAGGATGATGATGACTTCCTAATTGTTTATACATCAGGTACGACTGGAAAACCAAAGGGTGCTGTCCTTACACATAAGAATGTTTACTTAAATGCAATGAACTATTCCCTGGAATTTGGACTTACAAAAGATGAAGTCCAGTTAATAACCACCCCAATGTTTCATATTGGCGGAATTTCAGCCCTAAGCATGGTGATGTTAATGGGTGGCACGTCTGTTTTACATGAAAAATTTGATCCAGAGAATGTTTTGCAAACCTATCAATCTGAGAACATTACCTACTCCTTCATGGTCCCTTCGATGTGGAATATGCTGTTAGAGCATCCAAAGTTTTCGGAATATAATCTTACAAGCCTTAGAGTTCTTTGTACGGCAGCTGCATCGACACCATTAGAACTGAAGAAACGTCTCATGAAGCATTTTCCGAATGCAGGCGTGTTTGATACTTATGGACAGACGGAAACCTCTCCAGGTACGACTACACTAAAGCCAACAGACTCTCTAAATAAGTCTGGATCAGTTGGTTTGTCCTTTACGAATGTAGAGATTCGTGTCGTGGATGAACAGATGAAAGATGTTCCAAATGGACAGGTCGGCGAAATTATCTTTAGAGGTCCAACCATTATGAAGGAATACTATAAAAACCCAGAAGCAACTAAGGAGGCCTTTGCAGGCGGATGGCTCCATAGTGGTGATTTGGTTGTAGTCGATGACGATGGGTACATCTCGGTTGTTGACCGTAAGAAGGATATGCTTATTAGTGGCGGTGAGAATGTTTATCCAAAAGAAATTGAAGAAATTTTGTATACACACGCGGATATCCTTGAGGCAGCTGTTGTTGGAGTTCCTGATGAAAAATGGGGAGAAACAGTAAAGGCTTTCGTTGTGATACGGGGTGGGAAAATTTTATCCGAACAAGAAGTGATTGATTATTGTTCTGGAAAAATAGCAAACTACAAAAAGCCGCGATATGTTGAATTTGTACAGGAATTGCCACGAAATGCTGCTGGGAAAATTCTAAAGACTGTTCTTAGGAAGAATGATTCCAGGAGTCTCACTAATGAAGTTCAAAGATAAAGTTGCGATTGTCACTGGCGGGGCAAGTGGAATCGGCGAATACACGGTTAGAGAAATGGTGAATGAGGGTGCAAGGGTAATCATCGCGGACCAAAATGATGCATTAGGAACGGCTCTTGCGCTGGATTTGAATCAAGTAAAACAAACAGTGATTTATACACATGTGGATGTAACAAATGAACTTGCGGTTGAACAAATGGTAAATTTAGCTGTTTCAGAATTTGGTAGACTTGATATTTTGTTTAACAATGCTGGGGTTGGAACAGCCTGTCCGACAACCGATTTATCTCTGGAAGACTGGCGTAAAGTGTTGTCAAATAATTTAGATAGTGTTTTTTTAGCTTCAAAGCATGCAATAAGAATGATGAAAAAATATGGCGGTGGAAGCATCGTAAATAATTCTTCCATTTTAGGCCATGTTGGTCAGAAGAATGCAGCGGCTTATTCAGCTTCAAAAGGAGCCGTTATTAATCTTACAAAGGCATTAGCTTTAGAGTACGCAATGGAAAATATCAGAGTAAATGCAGTCTGTCCAGGTTATGTCGATACACCATTTATTGCTCATTTTGATGAAGAAAAGAGAAATTTATTAATTTCCCTACATCCTTTAGGCCGTCTTGGAAAGCCGGAGGAAATTGCAAGGGCTGTTGTTTTCCTGTCATCTGATGATGCTAGTTTTATAACTGGAACGAGTCTGCTAGTTGACGGCGGATATACTGCTCAATAGAGGGTTTAAACAAGTTATGGAGAATATTAACTTATTATTCGTATTGTTCAATAAAAAGAGTTTATCAACTTTTTTATAAAATTTTATACTAATTAGGAGGAATTTAATATGCGTGAAGTTGTAATTGTTGAAGCCGTTCGTACACCAGTAGGAAAAAGAAAAGGGGTATTAAGTACAGTACGTCCAGATGACTTGGCTGCAAAAGTACTTAAGGAATTGGTCAATCGTGCAGGAATTAATTCCGGACTGGTTCAAGATGTGATTATGGGTTGTGTTTCTCAGGTTGAAGAACAAGGCTTAAATATTGCTCGTAATGCTGTATTGATGGCAGACTTCCCAATTCATGTCCCGGGTACAACTTTAGATCGTCAATGTGGCTCTGGTCAACAAGCGATTCATTTCGCAGCACAAGCCATTATGAGTGGTGATATGGATATCGTCATTGCCGGCGGTGTTGAAAGCATGTCCCGTGTGCCTTTAGGGGCAACACGTCAAAATTCAGATTGGAGCGAGGAACAGACTTCTCGCTATGAAATGATTCATCAGGGTTTATCCGCCGAGCGAATTGCAGATCTTTGGGGCTTTACTCGCAGTCAATTAGATGAATTTTCATTTGAAAGTCATAATCGTGCCCTAAAAGCACAAGAAGAAGGTTATTTTGAAAGAGAAATTATGCCTTTAGAAGTAACACTTGAGGATGGAACAACCGTAACTGTAACACAGGATGAGGGTCCCCGCCGCGGTACATCTGTTGAAAAGTTAGGCACACTGAAACCTGCTTTTACTGAAGATGGAAAAATCCATGCAGGAAATGCAAGCCAAATGAGTGATGGTGCTGCAGCCGTATTGTTGATGTCTAGAGAAAAGGCAGAGGAATTAGGACTGAAACCACGTTTCCGGATTGTTGCTCGCTCTGTTGTAGGCTCTGACCCAACATTAATGCTAACTGGTCCAATTGAAGCAACGAAGCAAGTACTCGCGAAAGCTGGACTTACCATAGAAGATATGGACACCTATGAAGTGAATGAAGCCTTCGCCCCTGTTCCAATGGCCTGGTTGGAAGAAATTAAGGCGGATCCGAAAAAGCTCAATCCAAATGGCGGAGCAATTGCCCTAGGTCATCCACTAGGAGCAACTGGTGCTCGTCTAATGATTTCGATGATGCATGAACTTGAAAGAACTGGCGGTCGTTTTGGTCTCCAATCGATTTGTGAAGGTGGCGGTATGGCCAACGGAACAATTATTGAAAGAATAAATTAATTTTTGAGTAAACCCGCAGAGTCCTTAATCATATGGTGTTAGGACTCTGCACTCTTTCAAGTATTTAACTAATAGGGGTGTGAAGTAGATGGAAAGACCGTTTATTACGGAAAGTCATGAACTTTTTCGAAAATCACTAAGGAAATATTTAGAAAAAGAAGTTATCCCTAACTTCGAGCAATGGGAAGCCGACCATCAAGTTCCAAACTCATATTGGAAGCAGTTGGGAGAACTTGGGTTTTTATGCCCATGGTTGGATGAAGAATATGGTGGGATGAATGCCGACTTTGGTTACTCTGTCGTACTCGGAGAAGAACTTGAAAAAGTAGGAACAGGGATTAGCGGGCCAGCGATTCATAATGATATAGTCATGCCATACATCGATTCTTTTGGATCAGTAGAACAAAAGAGAAAATGGCTACCGAGAAGTATTACAGGTGATATGATTTCTTCCGTTGCGATGACTGAACCAGGAACTGGATCAGATTTAGCTGCTATCAAAACAACGGCTGTAAGAGATGGTGACCATTACATAATTAATGGTGAAAAGACGTTTATTTCGAATGGCTATACAACTAATTTTGTCGTGCTGGTTTGTAAAACCGATCCTTTAGCTCAACCTGCCCATAACGGTATAAGCTTGATTGTTGTAGATGCTATTGATCAAGAAGTTCTAGGATTTCGAAAAGGTAAAAAGTTAAATAAAGTCGGACAGCATTCTGCTGACACAGCTGAATTAATTTTTGAGGATTGTCGAGTACCTGTTGAAAATTTACTGGGTGAAGAGGGACGGGGCTTTTACTATTTAATGGAAAAACTGCAACAGGAACGCTTAACCGTTGCTATTGGGGCAATGACCGCGGCGGAGAGAATGTTAGAGATTACATTAGATTACGTAAAACAACGCGAGGCCTTTGGAAAACCAATTAGCAAATTTCAAAATACACAGTTTAAAATAGCCGAAATGGCGACTCAAATCCAAATTGGTCGGACATTTGTAGACCAATTGATTGTAAAACATATGGCTGAAGAGAATATCGTCACTGAAGTGTCGATGGCGAAATGGTGGACAACGGATATGGCGAAAAAAGTAGCGACAGAATGCATGCAGCTTCATGGTGGCTATGGTTATATGGAAGAATACGAGATTGCCAGAAGGTTCCGAGATATTCCTATTTCAAGCATTTATGCGGGTACAAATGAAATTATGAAGGTCATCATCGCAAAAAATTTGGGACTATAAATAGCAACTAATCAAAAGGAAAAGCACCGATAAACATTATTTAGTGCCATTTCCATAAAATTTAGGAAGAATGATGGGAGAGATCATTATGACAAAGCTGGTTCATGTAGAAACAACGGAAGGAATTGCCATTGTTACGATTGATAATCCACCAATGAATGTTTTAAGTACACAAGTTGTCGCCGAGTTAGGCGATGTGTTTTCTGAGATTGCTAATGATCCAAATGTAATCGTTGCGATTTTAACGGGTGCAGGCAACCGAGCATTTATGGCGGGAGCTGATATTAAGGAATTCCCTTCCTGGTTAGATATGCAAGCAGAAGACTTGAAAAATATGAATATGGAGTCGCATAAAGTATTCAATTTCATTGATAACTTAGCAAAGCCAACGATTGCCGTGTTAAATGGAATCACTTTTGGCGGCGGCTGTGAGCTCGCTTTAACGTGTGATATTCGGATAGCAGAGGAGCAAATTAAGATTGGCTTACCAGAGGTGAAATTAGGTCTTTTCCCTGGTGGCGGCGGAACGCAGCGTTTACCAAGATTAATTGGCCCGTCTAAAGCAAAGGAATTAATGTTTTTGGGTGATCCGATTACTGCCGATGAAGCTCTAACACTAGGTTTAGTCAATCAAGTCGCAGCGAACGGTGAAGGAATGCAGGCTGCAATTAAAATGGCAGAAAAAATGGCTGGTTATTCTCTGCAAGCATTAAGCAGAATTAAAAAGGCTGTTAATCAAGGATTTGATACTTCATTTGATGCCGCAATTGAAATTGAGTCAGGACTTTTTGCTGAGGTATTTGGCACAGAGGATGTAAAAGAAGGGGTTCAAGCCTTTATTGAAAAGCGTGCGCCTTCCTTCAAGCATCGTTAAAAAATTTATCTATAAACGGAGGAATGTAACGTTGACAGAAATTAAACAAATAACAGTAGTTGGATCTGGTGTAATGGGTTCGCAAATTGCAATGGTTTCGGCCTTAGCGGGATTCGATGTATATTTACAGGATATTAATGAAGAAAGTCTTAAAGTAGCAGAAGATTCCTTGCATGGCCATATTAATAAAAGAATCTCTAAAGGCAAAATATCACTCCTAGAAGCAGAGAAAGCATTTGCTAGACTGAAATTTGTCACTTCATTGGAAAAGGCAGTTGCAGAAACTGATTTCGTGATTGAAGCAATCGTTGAAAAACTCGATGTAAAGCGTCAGTTATTTGCAGAAATAGATAGGTTAGCACCCTCACATGCAATCATTGCTACTAATAGTTCGACGATTGTCAGTTCTAAGCTGGCTGATGCAACAAATCGTCCGGAAAAAATATGTAATCTCCATTTCTTTAATCCAGTATTGGTTATGGAATTGGTAGAAGTGGTAAAGGGCCCTCAAACCTCTGATGAAACAGCAGACACGGCTGTAGAACTTGTCAAACAAATAAACAAGACTCCAATTCTCTTGAAAAAGGAAATCTCCGGTTTTGTTGCCAATAGAATACTAGGCGCGTTAATCGATGAAGCCATTTATCTATTAGAAAATGATATCGCAACAGTAGAGGAGATTGATCTTGCCTGTACAAAAGCGCTTAATCATCCGATTGGACCATTTGCACTCTTGGATTTAACAGGGATTGATGTCAATTATTATATCCGCCAGGTACTATATGAAGAAACTGGCGATGAAAACCAAAAACCGCAAAAAGTGATAACTGAAAAATACTTAAACGGAGAATATGGTCGCAAAACAGGCAAGGGTTTTTACAGCTATAACTCTTAAATTATTTACTAGCTAATCCAGGTAAACGTTTATTTACAATGGGTTTATAAGGAAGGAGAAGTATTACTTGTTAAGTGAAATAGGTGTAACACAAGTAACAATCCCATTGCCCTTCCGCTTAAATCATGTGAATTGTTTTTTAGCAGAAGGTGCAAGTGGGTGGACAATTATTGATGCAGGATTAAATACAGAAGTATCAAGAAATAGTTGGCAGCCACTTATTGCAAAACATGATATAAAGGATATTATTCTAACCCATTACCATCCCGACCATTTCGGCTATGCGGGAAAACTGCAGCAGTTAACAAATGCAGAAGTTTGGATGACGGAAGTGGATGCTCACAATGGCCTAACTTACTGGGAACCCGACTCGTTGGAGGAAGTAGATAGAAATTATCATATGTGCGGCCTCCCAGGTCATTTATCCGCCAAGTTAACAACGGACGAAGAGAGTTTTAATGCCCAGGTAAAACCTTATCCACAAGTGAATCATTACCTAGAAGAAGGTATGAAAATCTTATTTGGGAAATTTGAATACGAGGTAATATTTACTCCAGGGCATTCTGATGGATTAATCACTCTGTATAACAAAGAAAATAACATTCTTTTTTCAACGGACCATATTTTACCGAGAATCTCACCGAATATTTCGTATTGGTTTCGAGGTATCCGAAATCCATTACAAGCCTTCTTTATGAGTCTGGAAAAAATTAAACAGCTAGGTGTTGATTATGTTATCCCATCACATGGCACACCATTTAGAAATGCAAATCATAGAATTGAAGAGTTATTGCTGCACCATCAGGAACGTTTAGAGGAAGTGTATGGTTATCTTATAAAACCCTCCACTATTTATGAAGTAAATAGTAAGCTGTTTAAAAAATTGACCATTCACGAGACCAGGTTTGCTATTGGTGAAACTCTTGCCCATCTGGAATTCCTCTATTTGAATAATCAATGTAAAAAGGAATTAATAAATGGTACCTGGTTTTATGAGGCAATATAGGAGGTGGTTGTATGTCAGACAATTTCCTTTGTCACATTGAAAACAATATCTTGATGATTACTCTTAACCGCCCAGATCGATTAAATGCGCTTACAGAACAGGCGATAAACGAATTTATTGGTATTCTTGATCGAGCGGATCAAGATGATGAAGTGAAGGCAATTATTGTTACAGGAACTGGTAGGGGATTTTGTGCAGGTGCAGACCTTGAAAAGGGCGGGGATACCTTTGCCGACAATGAAACACCTGAAGAGGATTATCGGGATAGTGGCGGGCGAATAAGTCTACGAATCTATGAGATGAAAAAGCCAATGATTGCTGCGATCAATGGTCCTGCAGTTGGTGTAGGAATTACAATGACACTGCCAATGGATATCCGCATTGCCTCAACGAATGCAAAAATGGGTTTTGTTTTTACCCGACGAGGGATTGCTCCTGAAGCCTGCAGCGGCTGGTTTTTGCCGCGTGTCGTTGGGATAAGTAAAGCGGCTGAATGGACGTTAACCGGCCGGATTTTATCTGCTCAAGAAGCATTGAATGGCGGTTTGGTGAGTCAAGTGGTTTCTCCGGAGGATCTATTGCCTGCCGCACTATCGATTGCTGCAGAGATTGTCGAAAATACCTCTAGTATCTCAGTAGCCCTTACAAGACAATTGATGTGGCGGATGCTTGGTGCTGATCATCCAATCGAGTCTCATAAGGTTGAATCAAAGATGATTCAGTGGCTGGGTGGTCAGAATGATGCAAAAGAAGGAGTATCTTCCTTTTTAGAAAAAAGACCAGCGAACTTCACCATGAAGACAAGTTCTGATATGCCGCCTTTCTACCCCTGGTGGAAGTAGTAATGCTTGCAAAAATAGATAAAACAAACAATGGGGTGCCTTTCGATAGGACACCCTGCTTTAGGTTCAAGAGTCTAACATATTCCATGATTTTAATAAATATCTTGTAATAATATCCCTATGAATTTTGCGAGTTTTAGATAAATAGGAGGTGGTTTGCTTGGTTACAGTTGAATATCTTTCTGAAATAAAGAAATTGGTGAATGAAGAACAAATACGGAAAGAAGAAAATACGGATCATCCTTTAGGTAATTCCGGACAAATTACTATTTTTCCAAAAACAGAAGAGGAAATATCCGCACTATTAAACTATGCAAATACGAATGGGCTATCGATTTCAATCATGGGAGGAGGGTCAAAAAGAGGGTTTGGCGGTCAAGTAAAAGAAGCAGACATCCAATTATCACTCATTCAATATTCAGGAATTGTTGAGCATATTCCTGGTGATATGACGTTGACCGTTAAGTCAGGTACTTACTTCAAAGAAATTCAAAGCTATTTAGCCCAATATAATCAAAAAATCCCACTAGACCCTTTTTTTTTAGATAATGCGACGATTGGTGGAGTGATTGCTACAAATGATAGTGGCCCCAAAAGATTAGGATATGGATCCGCAAGGGATGCGGTCATTGGACTCCGAATGGTCTATCCAGATGGAAAAGTAATACGTTCAGGCGGAAGAGTGGTCAAAAATGTGGCCGGCTATGATATGAACAAGCTTTATATCGGTTCGATGGGTACACTTGGAGTGATCTCAGAAGTAACATTTAAGCTGCGTCCCATTTCAAAATATGGGTCTATTACTTTAATAAATTTCCCTGAGGGGAATCTAGAAGTGATACGATCATTTGCCGTTAAAGTGCTTGATTCGATGATTGAGCCGGTTAGCTTCGAATTATTAAACCCAACCTTAGCTAAAAAGCTGACAAATAAAAAACACTATACGTTACTGTTGTCTTTTGAAGACGTAAAAAGTTCTGTACAGTATCAAGAAGATTATATTAAGAGTATTGCCCCTCATCAAACCAACCTATCATACCTCACACAAAAAGAAGAAATGGAGTCATTTTGGAAACAATTTTATCAGATACATCCAGACGGGAATAAAGGATTAGATAATAATCAAACAGAAGCAACATTAAAAATTGGTGTTGTGAACCTAGATATAATTAAGATTTTACAAGAGTCAGATCTTATTCAAGATTTGTGTAATGTTTCAATCCATGCCCATGGTTGCTTAGGAAATGGCTTATGTCAAATGACAATAGGTGGCGCAAGTAATGATGTTGTTCGTGCCATTCAGCTCGTTAGAGAAAGAGCCGAAAAGCTTGGTGGTTACGCGGTTATCAAACATCTGCCATACGCTTTACGACAGGAAGTTAATGTATGGGGAGCAAAGACAGCCTCACATTTTCTATTTGCAGGAATTAAGCAAAAGATTGACCCTAACAGAATTTTGAACCGAAATCGTTTTGTAGAGGGGATATAAAATGAGGGTAAAGGAACGTGATCTGAACCAAAATATTCCTTGTCCAACAACGCTTGGTAATTATCTTTGGAAAGATTTTCCTGATGAAAAAAAATGGGCAGATTGTGTGCACTGCGGTATGTGCTTAGAATCTTGCCCTACCTATGAACAAACCGGTGAGGAACAACATTCGCCTCGCGGACGTGTCTATCTCATTAAGGCGGTAGCTGAAGGTAAGCTGAATGTGAATGAACATTTTATGGACCCAGTTTTTGCCTGTCTCGATTGTCGGGCTTGTACCACTGCTTGCCCAGCTAATGTAGATGTAGGTGGACTAATAGAGGAGGCGCGTGGGCAAGTTCGACAAGCTATACCGCTAAAAGGGATGAAGAAAGCAGTAAATAAATTCTTTCTCCACGGTGTGTTTCCCCATCAATCACGCTTAAATACGCTTGGCGGTATTTTAAAATTTTACCAGAAGAGTGGGATGCAAAAGGTAGTAAGAAAAACAAAAATTATTAATGTTATGCCAAAGCATTTAGTTGAGATGGAATCAATTATGCCAAAAGTAACACAGTCCGTCCGAAGAAAATATAAAAATAAAACACTTATAAAAGCAAAAGGTGAAACCAAGCATGAGGTTGCATTGCTGACAGGCTGTGTAATGGATGTCATGTTTAGTGATATTAATGAATCAACCATCAATGTCCTAACAAGGAATGGAAATGATGTAAGCATTCCAAAAAATCAAACCTGCTGCGGAGCCTTGCACGTCCATGCCGGTGATCGAGACATGGGAAGGAAGCTGGCAAAGCAAAATATAGAAGCGTTTGAAGGGGCTGAAAAAATAATTGTTAATGCAGCAGGTTGCGGGTGCATGATGAAGGAATATGCAGAATTATTCCGGGAAGAACCAAAATGGAGAGCGAGAGCAGAGAAATTTGAAAATAAGGTAGAAGATATCTCGAAATATTTACATGACACAGGCTTTGTAAAGCCAAAAACAAGGGTTAATACACGGGTAACATATCACGATGCCTGTCATTTAGCCCACGGACAAGGTGTCAGACAGGAACCACGAGAACTTCTGTTGGATATACCTGGACTTGAACTCATTCCTATGCCAAATTCAGACCGCTGCTGTGGAAGTGCGGGGATTTATAATCTTACTAATCCTGAAATGGCTGATGCAATTCTCAAAAGTAAGATGGAAAATGTGCCAGAAGACGTTGAAATGATTTCGATGGGGAATCCCGGGTGTATGCTCCAAATGGCATTAGGAGTTCAAAAATATGGGAGAAATCAAAAAATTGTTCATACGGTTCAGCTTCTTGACTGGGCTTATCAGAAAGATGCTGAGCATGTGAAGGAGGAGAAGTCTCATGGCACCGAAAAAAATCAAAACCAATGACAAGCATATCATTAATCTCGCGGCCATAGTGGGTGGAGTGAAATCGATTTTATACCACCAAGAAGACTTACTAGCTTATGACTGTGATGGTTTTACCATCCATAAACATCTGCCAAAAGCTGTTGTATTTCCTGAGAATACGCTTGAAGTATCGGAGATTGTAAAATATTGCACAGTAAACGGACTCCCATTTCTAGCCCGCGGTGCTGGAACGGGGCTAAGCGGAGGTGCCATTCCTGTTAATGGGGAAGTAATTATTAGTATGGTCAGAATGAAAAGACTACTAAGTGTCGATCTTGAAAATCGAAGAGCCATTGTTGAACCTGGCTTTGTCAATTTAAAACTGACGAATTCAATCTCTGATAAGGGTTATTATTATGCCCCAGACCCTTCAAGCCAATATTGCTGTACCATTGGCGGGAATGTAGCAGAAAATGCCGGTGGGGCTCACTGCCTGAAATATGGTGTGACAACCAATCATATCCTTGGCCTAGAAGTGGTATTACCTAATGGAGAGATCATAGAAATTGGGAAAAATGGGATTGCCGACGAACCAGGTTACGATTTGCTGGGATTAATAACGGGATCAGAAGGAACTTTGGGGATAGTAACGAAAATAACTGTGCGCATTCTAAAGAGTCCCGAAGGAAAACAAACGGTTCTTGCCTATTTCGATAAGGTAGAAGATGGTAGCCAAGCCGTTTCAGATATTATTTCTGCGGGAATTGTCCCTGCCGCACTTGAAATGATGGACAAAATAGCTATTGAAGGTGTTGAGGCAGCAGCGTTTCCTGTGGGGCATCCCAAGGATATAGAAGCAGTCCTGTTGATTGAAGTGGACGGAATTGCGGCAGGAATTGAGGAACAAATCAACCAAATCTTGGATGTGTGTAAGAATCGAAATGTACGAGATGTACGTGCAGCAAAGGATGAGGAAGAAAGGGGAAAATGGTGGGCAAATCGCAAAACAGGGTTTGGAGCGATGGGTACTATTTCACCGGATTATCTAGTTCAGGATGGTGTTATACCTAGAAGTAAGCTTCCTGACGTTTTGCGTAAAATTAATCAAATTAGTGAAGAATCTGGTTTGCGGATAGCTAATATTTTTCATGCAGGAGATGGTAATCTTCATCCGTTGGTTCTTTTTGATGCTAAAAAGCCAGGAGAAATCGAAACAGCAATTTTAGCTGGAAGTGCCTGTTTAAAGGCTTGTGCCGATGTAGGCGGAACGATTACAGGCGAGCATGGTGTCGGAATTGAAAAACGGGAAGAAATGCGCTTTGTATTTAGTGACGAAGAAATTATCGCCCAGACAAATATTCGTGAAATTTTTAATCCGCACAACCTATTAAATGCAGGAAAATTATTTCCTGCTCCAGGGCGCTGTGTGGAAATAAAACAGGAGATGGAGACTTCATAAGTTATGTTTAGAGTAAAACAAAAAAAAGTGAAGAAACAGAACTTCACTTTTTTTGTTAATTTCGATTACATTTTATAAAAGGTCATTAAGTTCAGTATCTGAATAAACAGCAATTAATACAACAGCCTTACCTTCCCCAATGTTTTTGACCGTATGCGGCACACTGGCATTCCAACTGAAAGAATCGCCTTCCTCTAATATGATTGAGTCCTCTCCTTGTTCAGCCAAAATCTTTCCAGCTAATACTAAATGACATTCTTCCCCTTCATGAGCATGGGCATCACCAATGGAGGCGCCTGGCGGAAACTCGACACTCCTTAAACTTAAACCACCCATAGAGCTAATATGTTCAACGTTCAACTTATTATAGTTAGTCGTCGTTCTACCATCTTTTCTTACCACTCGCATTTGTTGTTTCTTTTCCAGTAATAAGTAGGGTAAGGGAACTCCTAAATAACTTGCAATTGTTTGCAGGGTACTAATCGATGGGGAGGTGTTATTGTTTTCGACATTGCTTATAAATCCTTTAGAGAGTCCGGTACCTTCACACATTTGAGCAATTGTAATTTTTTTTCTGTTTCGTATCGCACGGATTTTTGACCCAATATCCAGTTTAATCACCCTTTTTGTTTCCTAATATAGAACATAATTATATATTAGCAAAAATATTGTTGACAATCCACAAAATATCTTGTTATTATATAGACAACAAATATTCGCATTAGAAAACAAGCGAATTTTTTTGCGCTAATGTTTACGAATATGAATCTTTATTTTATATAAGGAAATAAAAAGAAAGGATGATAATGTTGAACTCACCGATGATCTACGAGCTTCGTCAGCCCAAACAGTTTGATCCAGATAAAACATATCCTGCACTGTTTTTAATGCATGGAATGGGCAGTTATGAACAAAACATATTGTCTTTGGCAGATGGCTTAGAAGATCAGTTTTTCATTTTTAGTATTCGCGGTCATCTATCTCAACCGCCTGGTTTTGCTTATTTCACCATTCAAGGATATGGGAAACCTCATCGGGACGCTTTTGATCAAGGAGTAAATAATCTTATTAGCTTTATTGACTATGCTTCTGAAAAGTACCCCTTGGATAGTAAGCAGTTATACCTGCTCGGTTTTAGCCAAGGAGCGATTCTTTCGATGACACTAGGATTAACATTAGGAAATCGCATAAAGGGAATTGTCGCCCTTAGTGGTTATCTACCAGCCTTTGTTAAGGAAGAATACGAAATAAAACCAGTCAATCAGTTATCAATATTTATTTCTCATGGTGAAATGGATCAAGTTCTGCCGTTCGAGTGGGGAGTAGCAAATAATGAGTATTTTCTTGGATTAGGAGCAAATGTATCTTTTGAAACGTATCCGGATGGGCATACCGTTTCATTAAAAAACCACCAAGACTTTACAAAATGGCTTTTAGATAGCTTAGAGAAAAAATAAATAAAATATTAATTAAATTTGGAGGAATAATAATGATAAAAAAATACGAAGCAGGTACATTAATTTTACGGGTAGTTTTAGGTTTAACTTTCTTTATTCATGGTCTAGTCAAGTTCCAAAGCGGAATTGAAAATATCGCTGGATGGTTTGATGCAATTGGTTTACCGGGATTCTTGGCATACGGAGTAGCCTTGTTAGAAATGGTTGGAGGAATTGCCTTACTAGTAGGTTTTGGAAGCAGAATCGTGTCTGCATTGTTAGCATTATTAATGATTGGTGCGACATTAAAAGTAAAATTAGCAGTCGGCTTTATAGGTGATGGAACAATGGGAGCAGGTTATGAATTAGATTTAGCATTTTTAGCAATGGCGTTATTTATTGCAATCAATGGCAGCAAAATGCTTGCGCTAGATCAAATTCTTTTCAAAGGACAAAAATCGTCAAACTAAAACATTATAGATTATAGGTAGAAAAAAGGGGGCAATAACATGTTACCATCGTTCTTTATCGCTCATGGTGCACCATTAATTGCTGTTGAAAATAATGAATATACCCAATTTATTAATCAGTTAGGGCAATCCTTGCCGCGTCCAAAGGCGATTATCCTGTTTTCAGCACATTGGGAGTCTAGAACTCAAAAAGTTAGCGAAGTCGATACCTATGACACCATTTATGACTTTGGCGGATTCGATCCTGCTTTATACACGATCAAATATCCTGCAAAAGGGGATCAGCAGATTTCACAGGAAATTAAAGATTTGTTCACGGCCAATGGTGTCCCGTTCGAAGTGGAAAGCAAACGTGGTTTAGATCATGGTGCATGGGTTGTCCTCCGATTACTTTATCCAGAAGCGGATATTCCTGTTATTGCAATGTCTGTTAATCAGCAGCTTTCACCAGCGGAACAATATAAAATTGGGAAATCTTTATCCGCCTTGCGTGAAAAGGATGTTTTAATTATTGGCAGTGGTGGTACTGTCCATAACTTACGAATTTTAGACTGGGCAGACAATGGTAAGATCCAGCAATGGTCCCTTGAGTTTGATGATTGGTTAGCCCATCATTTGCATAATTGGGATATAGATGCAGTATTCGAGTATGGAACTTTAGCGCCTAATGCAGAAATTGCCGTACCTCCATATGGAAAAGAACATTTTATTCCATTACTTTATGCGATGGGGGCAGCAGATATTAGCCGCAAAGCTAAACTGCTCCACCGAAGCTATCGTTATGGAACCCTTAGTCATAGTGTATGGCAGTTTGGATGAGCATAGGAAGTAAATTATCAAGAAAACACCAAAAGATATCGTTTGGTGTTTTTTACTGTTATGTATAAAAAGTTGAAAGCAAGCTGTAGTTTTTGATATAATTATGCGGTTAATATTTTAAACTATATATAAAGTAATAATTATTTTAAAAAGTAGTAAGGTGGTCTTTATGAATCAAGAATATAGAGTGTTATTGTATTATAAATATGTAACCATTGAGAATCCTCAAGAGTGTCGGGATGAGCATTTTCAATTTTGCACAGAATTAGGGTTAAAAGGTCGGATTCTTATTGCAGAAGAAGGCATTAACGGGACGGTCTCAGGTACGATAGAGCAGACGGATGCCTATATGAAGTTTATGGAAGATCATCCGCTTTTTTCAGGTACGATTTTTAAAATTGATGAAGCTACCGAGCATGCATTTAAAAAATTGCGTATCCGTGTCCGCCCAGAACTAGTTACCTTACGTCTTGAAGACGATATTGATCCTAGGGCCAAAACAGGTAAGCATTTGAAGCCAACGGAATTTTACGAGGCAATGCAAAGAGAAGATACGGTTGTTATTGACGCCAGAAATGATTACGAATTTGATTTAGGCCACTTCCGAGGCGCTGTTCGACCAGAGATCACTAATTTCCGCGACTTGCCGGAATGGATCAGGGAAAACAAGCAGGAATTTGAAGGTAAGAAGATTCTCACTTATTGTACTGGGGGAGTTCGTTGTGAGAAGTTCTCTGGCTGGCTTCTAGAAGAGGGTTTTGAAGATGTCGGACAACTAGATGGTGGGATTGTCACATACGGTAAAGATCCTGAAGTTCAAGGTGAATTATGGGATGGGCAGCTATATGTGTTTGATGAGCGCATCAGTGTACCGATTAACCGGAAAGAGCATGTCGTAGTCGGTAAGGATCATTTCACTGGCGAGCCTTGTGAGCGTTACGTGAATTGCGCCAACCCAGCATGTAATAAAAAAATCCTCTGTTCCGAAGAAAATGAACATCGCCATTTACGAAGCTGTTCCAATGAATGTAGAGTTCACCCAAGAAACCGTTACGTGGCAGAACATTCATTAAGTGAAGAAGAGGTAAATGAAAGATTAATGAACTTACAAAAATGAGAAAAGGCTGTACCCTCGTTGTTTTTTGAGAGTACAGCCTTTCCTTATTTTTTCGCAAGATTTCCACGTGATTTCGTAAGCTCTTCAAAAATAGCTGCCGTTAAGCTGTGAGGTCCGGATGAATCATGACCAGCCTCCCATAGCATCATACCTCCGAAGCCGCGATCAAGGGCTAACCCAGTCTTCTTTTGAATGGTGGTAATACCATTATAATGGTAGGTCGTACCATTCATGTTTACCGTATCACTCGTCGCATTCGCGGGGTTATTGTTAATAATTGCTGCATAAGAAACCTGTTTAATAGAAGCATCTTCTGGTTGCGCATAAAAAGGGACGCCTAAGACGAGTTTTTCTTTTGAAAGATTATGTTTCTCGAATAGTCCTGCCCAATAGTTTACGATTTTCTCTGTAAACGGATAGGGTGATAAATTGGCAGCGTTGTAGCCGCCATCCCACTGGCCATCATAGGCCATAATATTGACATGATCTACATGCTGAAACATCGTGGGCTCATAGACAACAAAGTCCGTTACCGTACCTGTCCCAGAATGGATCTTCGAATACACGGCAATAGAAAGCTCTTTCCCATTTGGATGAAGCTGATCGCTTAGCGCTTTCGTAAAAGCAGCCAGGTTTTCTGCATCTGCCTTAGAACGTGGATGTTCAAAATCAATATCAATTCCATCTAGCTTTTCACGGTCTACCATACTAGTAAGCTCGTTCACTAGCTTTGTTCTAGAGTTGGGGTTACTAATCGCTGTTTTAAAATAGTCGTAGGATTCTCCGCCGTTAATGTGAAACCAACCACCAACAGCTAAAATAACTTTTGTATCATGTTTTTCTGCTTTTGCAACCATAGCCCGCAAATTTTTGATTGCGGAGTCACCATTAAGCAATATATCGCCTTCCTTCGTCGGGTGGGCAAAGGAAAATATCACATGTGTGAGTTTTGAGTAATCTACCATTTCTGGATCACGAAAATCCTGGACATAGCCTATTAAAACCTTTGAATCTTCTAATTCCATATTTGGCGCATCCTTTGGCTCAAGCTCTTTAGAAGATTTAGGTGCTTCATTTACTTTTAGCGCATTTGTTACTTTCTGTTCGCTTTTTGATGTTAAAAATACTCCTGTAAAAATTCCTCCAGTAAAGGTAAGCAGGATTACCATGGTAAGGAGGAGACTTCGTTTCTTCATAATCTACATTCCTCCTAAGAATTCTTTCCCTACAAATTGTAACAAAATAAAAGAGAGATTGAGATGGTAAAATCACCCGTTCTAGATGACAACGAATCTATCAATAGTTAATAGTTGTCATAATATCTCGATTATTGTCTAATTATATTAAAGACTTACAATTAAAGGAGATACTTCTGTGTGGATTGTTGGAATTGGAGTTATATTACTATATAATCTGTTTATTTTTTATATTGGCTATAATATTTGGGTTTGGCTTAAAACAATAAGAGGTGAGAAACGGGGTCTTAAGTACTTCTTTTGGTCCGTCCTAATTCTATTTGCTTATTCCTTCATTTTTGGTTTTTGGATTGAGGAGAGTCTTTTCATTACATGGATGGGTGCAATATGGCTATCCCTATTTTATTTCTTAGTGTTGTTGCTTCCAGTGGCAAATCTCAGCCTGTTTTTAAGAAGATTTACGAAGATACCGAAGGAAAAGGCAGTCAAGTGGATTGGTATCAGCACAGTAATCGTCATCATTTGTTCGTTTACCTTTGGGGTATTTAATGCCTACAGTCCTGTTTTTAAGACGTACCAAATTAATATTCCAAAACAAATTGTAGGAAAGCAGGATCTGAAAATTATCATGGCGTCGGATATGCATTTTGGAGACCTTGCTGGCAGCGGTCAAGCAAAAAAATTGGTTGAACAAATCAATGCAAAAAATCCTGATATTGTCTTGTTCCCAGGAGATATTATCAATGATGATGTAACACCCTTTCTTGAGGAGGGAATTCCAGATATTTTGAAACAAATTAATGCACCTGTCTATGCTTCATTAGGTAATCACGATCGCGATGATGTCGACCTTGTACAGGTGTTTAATAACAGTGGCATGAAAGTGCTCGATGATGATGTACTTGTCCTTCCTGAGGGGATTACCTTAATTGGGCGAAAAGACAAGGGCTATCAAGATGTAAAGAGAGCGGAGTTACCTACATTAATGAAACAGGTTAATCTAAATACTCCTGTTGTTTTACTTGAGCATCAGCCATATGATCTAGATATTGCTGCAGAAAATGGTGTCGACCTAATTCTCTCAGGTCATACTCATCGCGGACAAGTGGCACCAGGTAATCTTATTACCAATATGTTATTTGAAAATGATTGGGGTTACCTGAGGAAGGAACAACTACAATCCATTGTCTCTTCAGGTTTTGGTTTTTGGGGACTGCCACTAAGGATTGGAACTCGTTCCGAAATCGTTGAACTCAATGTAACTTTCAATCAATAACAGATCAAAATATTTTTTAAAAAGTACCGATTTGGTACTTTTTTTATTTGGTAAAGGATTTACTGTCATTCAATTGAATTAATCATATAAAATAGTAATAAAGCGCATGGTTATGAAAGCGCTTTATTGAAGGGAGACCGTAATGGAAAAACTAACCCCAATGGAAGTTCAGGAAAAGTTACCTGGTATTCCGAACTGGAAGCTAACCGATGAAAAATGGATTGAACGAAAATATCGCTTTCTTGATTATTTAAATGGTATTGAGTTTGTTCAACAGGTGGCAAATCTTTCCGAGAAGGCTAATCATCACCCTTTTATCTCGATTGATTATAAGTTGGTAACCTTAAGGATATCTTCATGGAATGCGAAAGGTTTAACTGCATTAGATTTTGTATTGGCCAAGAAATACGATGAGTTATATTTACAGATAAAAAAGTAAATGTTTTTGTGGAGGAGAGATCATATGGGGGAACTAAACTTGCAAGTAAGAAGGATTCCTAGACATTTACAGAAATACGTTGTTGATCAACAATACGAAAAATACACACCCATTAATCATGCTGTATGGCGTTATGTTATGAGGCAAAATCATAACTTTCTTAAAGATTCAGCCCATTCCGCCTATATTGGAGGTTTGAAGTCATCGGCGATTTCCGTTGAGAAGATACCAAATGTAATGGATATGAACAAGGCGTTAGCTCCTTTTGGATGGGGGGCAGCAAATATTGATGGTTTTATCCCAGGAGTGATTTTTTTCGACTTCCAGGGTAATGGGATATTACCAATTGCCTCTGACATTCGTAAACTTGAAAATATTCAATATACTCCCGCACCAGATATCATTCACGAAGCGGCAGGCCATGCTCCGATTCTTTGTGAGGAGAAATTTTCTGAATATGTGAAACTTTTTGGTAAGATTGGCTCGAAGGCACTTGCTACGAGTGAGGAGCATGAACTATTTGAAGCCATTCGCACTTACTCGAATTTACTTGAAAGCGGCAAAGTAACAAAAGAAGAAATTGATGCGGCAAAAGCTAACTTTGAAGAAAAACAAGCAGCTGTAACGCAAATTTCTGAAGCCGAACAAATTTCTCGTTTATATTGGTGGACGGTCGAGTACGGGCTGATTGGAACGGTCGATCAACCGCAAATATATGGCGCCGGACTCCTTTCATCTGTTGCAGAAGGGCGGAGCAGTTTAACAGCCTCCGTTAAAAAACTTCCATTTGATCTTCAAACGGTCATTGAAACGGGCTTTGATATAACTAAGCCGCAGCCACAGCTTTTTGTCTGTGATAGTTTTGAGCAGTTAATTGAAGCGGTTAATGAGTTTGCGAGTAAGATGGCCTTTAAGGTCGGGGGAACAGAAGGACTTGATAAAGCACTGCGCTCGAATCATACTGCCACCATTCAGTATTGCTCGGGTCTTCAGCTAACTGGAACCTTAAGTCGGATTATTAAAGACGCGAAGGGTGAAGCGGTTTACATTAAAACAGATGGTCCTTCTGCATTAGCGTTTGATAATGAAGAACTAAGTGGACATGGAAAAGCAACACACCGGGATGGTTTTGGTGCTCCTATAGGTAAACTGGTAAATATTCAAAGACCGTTAGAGAATTTTGCTGATAATGAGCTTACTAGCCTTGGTATTGAGCTAGGGAAAGAATGCACCCTAAATTATGAAAGCGGAGTTGGACTAAGTGGCATTCCAACTAAGCTCGTTCGAAAGAATGACAAATTACTCCTGATCACGTTTACAAATTGCACCGTTTCATTAAACAATGAAGTGTTATTCCAGCCTGAATGGGGTTCATATGATTTAGCGATTGGCCATAAAATCATGTCTGTCTTTGCTGGTGCTGCAGATTCTGAACATTTTTATGAGGATTTAGAAGAGATAGAAACGAAAGCATTGGTTACAGAGGAGTTATCTCCGTTAGAACAATTGTATGGACAAATTAGAACGATTCGTGAAAATGGCAGCAGTGAGTTAAAAAAGGACCTTTTAGCAGTAATTAATGTACTAACAAAGAATTTTCCTGAGGACTGGTTGTTAAGAATAGAGGTTATAGAACTTTTAGCAAAGCTCGATATTTTGGCAGAAAAACAGGAATTACTTAAAGCCCAGCTAGAAAGAATTAAGCATCTACATGAGGAATACTCGGTTCTAATCGACAGAGGACTGATGCTGGCAACCTACTAATTAACGGGGCATGGTTATTAATAATAACCTGCTATTTGAAGTCAAAAAGGCGAACACCTTGGGTGCTCGCCTTTTGTTATGGTTTCAATGTAATTTATATTATTGAAAATAAATACTACTTGTGATTCCAATCACAAACAGCGATATTTATTCATGTTACAGTTGTTATGAGAAATATTCTCACTTGTATTTATAGATTCAACCATTGCAAAGGAGAATCCCTATGAGCGAAATCATTAATAACCGAGAACAAGTAACGACTAATAATACTGAACGGAAAGAAATACTTAGACAAATTTTTAAAGATCTCCATAACGGCAAGAATATTGATGAGGTAAAAGCCCACTTTAACGCATTAATCGGTAAAATAACAATTGATGAAATATCTCAGCTTCAACATGATGAGATGGAAGCAGGGGATCTTTCGATAGCTGAAATGCAGCGCATTTATCATTCGCACAATGAACTTTTTAAAGGTTCGATTGAAGTAATGGATCATATCCAAAAGCTTGAAGATCAACCAGGGCACCCGGTTCATACATTTAAACTTGAAAATAGAGAACTTGATAAGCTAGTTACAGAGAAGCTTCAAGTCCACCTGGACCTATTTGTACAGGAAGACACAAGTGAGAATGTGTACAAGCTTATTGAAGATATAAATCTGCTATTAGACATTGATAAACATTTTAGCCGTAAAGAGAATCTAATCTTCCCATACCTAGAAAAGTATGGTATATATGGCCCGACAACTAATATGTGGCGCATCGACGACTTTATTCGCGATGCAATTAAAGATGCAAAACAAAAATTAACAACTTATAAGGGTGATAAACACCCAGTTATCGAAGTGATTACTTTCATCATTCGTGAAGTAACCGGAATGATTTACAAGGAAGAAAATATTCTTTTCCCAATGGCTCTAAAGAATCTAACTGAAGATGAATGGGTGAAAATTGCCAATGAAAGTGATGAAATTGGCTTTTGTCTGACGGGTCCTGCTGAAGAGTGGAGACCAGGCAGAAAGGCAATTGATGAGAAAGCCATCTCTGAAGGATATATTAAGATGGAAACAGGAATTTTATCATTAAAACAACTTGAATTATTTTTAAACCATTTACCTGTTGATATCACATTTATTGATCAAGATGATGTTGTCCGCTACTTCTCTCATGGAAAGGAAAGAATCTTTGCCCGAACGAAAGCGGTAATTGGCCGCACCGTTCAAAACTGCCATCCGCCTAGAAGTGTCCATGTTGTTGAAGAATTATTGGCTGACTTTAAAGCTGGCAGAAAGGAAACCGAAGATTTCTATATCAAGTTCCGTGATAAATATGTATATATCCGTTATTTCGCTGTCCGTGATGAGAATGGACAATACGTAGGAACACTAGAGTTTACCCAAAATATAGACCCGATTCAAGCGATTGAAGGGGAAAAGCGTATATTAACTTAAACCATGTTGAGACAGTCCCAGATTAGCGGGGACTGTTTTTTTGTGTTAAGTTTGGTTAAATATGGGGAAACTTAAAGAAATTGCGGAATTAGGTGAAGAGAGATGAAAATATTATGCATTGATGGCGGCGGAATTCGAGGTGTTTTTGCGATAGAGATCTTACAAGCAATGGAAGAGGAATTCCAGCAACCGATTGGTGACTTATTTGATGTGGTTGCTGGGACAAGTACAGGTGCAATTATAGCTGCTGCCGTGTCTTTGAATAAAAAGATGGATGAGATACAAGAAAGTTACAAAGTCTATAGCTCAAAAATTTTTAAGCCACAGGCAAAGCTTGGCCTATTTAAGACTGTATATAGTGACCGCCATTTACGCTTATTATTAAAAAAGGCATTTGGAGAATTAACACTTGATGATATAAAAAAACCGCTACTTATTCCAGCAGTGGATATTACCCATGGAAAACCATTTATACATCGTTCAAATTTCGGGCATCATGAGAATACTGATTTATCGATTAAAATTTGGGATGCAGTACTTTCTTCCTGCTCAGCACCTGTCTATTTTCCGCCTAACAATGTTGAGAATCGCTATTTATCCATTGATGGTGGATTATGGGCTAATAACCCTTCTTTAGTTTGCCTTACGGAAGCCATCTATGGATTCGAAACAGGTTTGGAAGATATTAAAATACTATCGGTCGGGACAGGATTGCAAAAAATTGATTTTACCAACGTTAATGGAGAACACTGGGGTGTAAGAAAGTGGCTTCCATTTCATTTCCCATCGATGAGAATCACTCCAAAACTTCTCGATTTAGCTCTTCATTTATCATCGGAGTCGGTCTCTTATCATTGTCAACTTCTTCTAAAGGAGCATTACCTTCGAATCAATGAGGAATTAGGTGAAGAAATTCCTTTTGATGATGTGAACTTTATCGAACAACTCAGTGAATTAGGGAGAAAGGTTTACAAAAAGCGGCGAGCTGAGATTATTAAATTTATAGAACAATAAATATAATCTGACTCGAATTGTTCGTATAAAATCAATTAATCTCTGCTGCTGCTTGTAGAATTGTTTCTTTGTCTGTTGCTGAAGGGAATTTGTAATCATCCTTGTATTTTTCAGACCCTTTTCCTGTAACAATAAGACCATCACCGTTATCTAAAAATTTTAGTGCATGTCTAATCGCCAAGGTTCTGTCATCAATAACAGCTACATTTGGATACTCATTACTTAATTTCCGAAGATCGTCTAGCATCGTTTCCTTCTCCACGCCATTTAAATCATCTAGCGTTAAAAATACTTGCTTTGCTAACCTTTGGCTTATTTTAACCATTGCTTCTCTCTTAGAAATATCTCGTTTTCCTCTAAACCCAAATACATGGTATACATCCTGTTCGATACATTCTTTTGCTGTACTCAATGCATGATACAGTCCATCAGGTGTATGGGCATAATCCACAATGGCCTTCGAGTTATTGGGAAGGTTGATTATTTCAAATCGGCCAGGCACTCCATTGAAGGCCTGTAAGGGAGGGATGATTTCCTCTGGTAAGAACCCTAATTCTCTCGCACAGAAATAACTGCCAAGCACATTATAAATATTATGCTTGCCAACGATATTTAATTGAAGAGTAAATTCATTTCCGTGGTCCTCAAGGACAACTTGTGCTTTTGGAGCAGTAACCATGCTTTTTATTGAAATTGGCCCTTTTACCTCCTTATGACAATAGGGGATTGCAGGTATCAACTCTTCTGCAAGTTCTGCGTTTAACCGTTCACCCCATGGATTGTAAGCACCAATGATTGCTTTCCCGTCTTTTTTTAAGTATTGAAAGAGCTTTTTCTTCGCTAAATAATAATCCTCTAAATTTGAATGATAATCCAGATGTTCATGACTCAGGTTTGTGAATAACGCATAGTCAAACATCGAACCGGCCACACGGTACTGGTCCAATCCATGTGAAGATACCTCCATAACTACATATTCATCATTACTTTCATGCAATATTTTTTGAATAGAAATGGTATCAGGAGTGGTTAATGTAGATTGGTGCTCGACGCCGTTTAAGCTGTAAACAACGGTTCCTAATAATGATGAAGTTTTCCCGTTATAGGACAATATTTCATGTATTAAATAAGCGGTGGTTGTTTTTCCATTTGTTCCAGTTATACCAATCATTTTGTGTTTGTTTTGAGGCATTTGATAAAAAAAGTTGGTTAGCGTAAATAACACTTCTCTTGTGTTATCCACATGATAGTAGGGAGTGGGAATTTGATCTGTGATAACTCTCTCCCCAATAATAGCAACAGCTCCACGATCAATCGCTGATTTTATAAAGTGATGCCCGTCAGATTCAAAACCTGGAACTGCAACAAAAAGATCTCCATGATTAACTTTTCTGGAATCTGACTGGATTCCATATACTTCAATACTTACATCACAAACCAAGCCAACTTGCTCAAGCAATTTATGTAAAGTAATCTTCATTAGTTTAACCTCAAGACATAAATTATGGACATTTTCTCATCTTATAGTTTCAAGCATATGCCAGTGAAATATACGACAAATATGCCTATTCAAAAAAAAAGCAACCCACTTTGTGGATTACTTAAATAAGTTATATTAATGATTTTACATATTCGTGAATCATTTCAACCGTAACGTTTTTTCTCGTTGGGATGATTCGCAGGTTTATCCGATTCATTTTATTGGTCACTTCATTGATTTTATCCGTGGAGAAGGGTTCGCCAATTTTACATAACTCTACAACTTCCTCAATATAGCTTTCACGTTGTTGATCTAGTGCCAAAAATTCTTGATACGTTTTGTTTTGATTTTCTGCATGTTTAATTAAATCCTTATGTACACCCATCATTTCACTCCTCGATAATGTATGTTAATTTATTTCATTTTATTTATCTCTTCCGTAACAATGAATGCTAGCTCGTCGTTCCCAAATAGTGATAGAACACCGAGTAATGTTTGATCAGAAATTTCACCTGATTCTTCCTTGGGCACTACTAATTCAACGGCTTCCTTTAAGGCGTGGTTTGCGGACTGATTGGGATAGGCCCGTAAATAAAGTTCTTCAGGGTTAAGGTCATGGTTGATACACCATTGGGCAAATATGAGGATCATCATTTTTTCTTCACCTTGATAATTTTGAATGATCTTTTCTTCTAATTCTTTTGAATTCATTTTAGACACTCCTCAGAAAACG
The DNA here is from genome assembly GCF_038592905.1 of Neobacillus sp. FSL H8-0543. Classification (GTDB taxonomy): domain Bacteria; phylum Bacillota; class Bacilli; order Bacillales; family Cytobacillaceae; genus Neobacillus. The sequence continues at coordinate 5,191,372 of NZ_CP151943.1, forward strand.
TCATTAATCTATTATAAAGGATTTTACTTACAAGTAGTAGAATGTAGGTGTTTTTTATACGAATAAAAATAAGGCTATTAAACATAGCCTCGAAGTCTAAATAATTCCTTGTTTAAAGTAAGGTAAGCAGTGACCCTCCGACTGCTCCAGTAACAACAATTATCCATGGGGGCAGTTTCCAAAATACTAGCATACTAAATAGAATGGCAGCAAAAGCAAAGTCAAGGGGAGTTATTATGGCACTTACCCAAATAGGAAGGTAGAATGCTGCAATTAATATCCCGACAACGGCTGCATTTACACCCATCAATGCACCCCCAATTTTAGGATTTCGGCGTAATGTATTCCAAAATGGTAAGGTGCCTACAATTAAGAGAAAAGCTGGTAAGAAAATCGCTATAGTCGCAACTATTCCGCCTTTCCAACCATTCATGACTGTACCTAGGTAGGCAGCAAATGTGAACAACGGGCCAGGTACAGCTTGTGCAGCACCATAGCCTGCTAAGAATTCTTCCGCACTAAGCCAACCAGTGGGTACAAATTCACGTTCAAGCAAAGGTAAAACGACATGGCCACCGCCAAAGACCAATGAACCTGACCGATAAAAGCTGTCAAACATGGCAATCCAGTCCAAAGAGGTTAGTTCTCTAAATATAGGTAAAAGCAAAAGTAAACCAAAAAATAAGGATAAGCATATCATTCCAAAAACGCGAGAAATAGGAAAATGGATGTTTGAGTCTTTGGTTTCCGATTGTTGTTTATACAGTTGAAAGCCAATCATTCCTGAAATGACAATAACCCCAATTTGAGTAAAAGCGGTCTGCCACAATAGCGTGCCTACTAACGCAAATAAGGCAATTGCTTTTCTATTTAAATCTGGAGTAAGTTTTTGGGCCATTCCGATAATTGCATGGGCGACGACTGCTACAGCAACAATTTTTAACCCATGAATCCATCCAGCGTCGCCGATTTCAAACCTCTTAAGAATAAGAGCAAATAGGATTAATGCGATAACGGAGGGAAGTGTGAAACCAATAAAGGAGACAATTCCGCCTAATAATCCTGCTCGCATGACACCTATCCCAATGCCTACTTGGCTACTGGCTGGACCAGGTAAGAACTGACATAAAGCAACTAAATCAGCATAGCTTTTTTCGTCCATCCATTTTCTTCTCCGAATGTATTCCTCATGAAAATACCCTAGATGAGCGACAGGTCCTCCAAATGATGTAAATCCAAGTCTAGTGGAAACGAATAAAATCTCCATAAGTGACTTGAATCTTTTATTCGAATGATTTTGATTCATAACGTTCACCCTTTTCATTTACCTTGATATACGATAGTGGGATTATAACATTAGATCAGTGTTTACCAACAGTCCATAGAGCGAATTAACAGAATCTTTACAATAGTTATTCCTCCTATGTTTTATTTCAGCTATAGAATTACTTTTTCAATGAATAGAGTAGGAATTTGATACACCAATAATGAATGTATATGTAATCGGATATAGGAGGATATGAAATGATGGAAAAATTATTAAGGGTAGGAACAACCTATCTGCCTGTTACGAATGTCAAGCTTTCTTCAGAATGGTATGTCAATAAATTAGGTGCAGAATTAAGCTATCTAGATGAAGATAAAGCGATTGTTAATTTTGCAAACCAAAGTTTTTTTCTCGTTAAATCAATCAAAAATCAAAATTCCAACTTTTATGATATTTATGGTACTGAGAGGTTTTCCATGACATTTGAAGTAAATGGATTGAATGCTTTAAATGCGATTTACAAAGATTTTATCGCAAAAGATATGAAAGTGGGTGAAATCGAGGATAGGGGTCATGCAGGTAGAAACTTTGTCTTTTATGACCTAGATGATAATATGTTTGATGTCTGGAGTGAATTAAGTCCCTTATTTAAAAAGATTTAAACTGATTAAAAGTAATGGAAGTGGAAAATGTGGAAAGAAAAATTCAAAAAACCATACCAAACTTATGGGTTAACAGGGATAGGATGAATGAAAAAGGCTACCAGTTGGTAGCCCATTTTATGTAAAGCTAACCAATTAAAAAGGATAAAAAATATATGTAATAATACCAATGCCAATCCCAGTTAGTGCACCGAAAAAGACTTCAGTAGGCTGGTGTCCTAATAACTCTTTTAATTTTTCTCTCGACTCTCGTTTCTTTAAATTTGGGTCTTTAAGAGTATCAATAAGACGATTGAAATCTGCTAACAAGGTATTTAATATCTCTGCATGATATCCGGCATGTCTTCTTACCCCCATCGCATCATGCATAACGATCATGGAAACTACCGCACAAATGGCAAATTGATTTGAATGAAATCCTGACATTAAACCAATGACAGTTGTTAAAGAAATAATCATGGCAGTGTGTGAGCTTGGCATTCCGCCAGTGCTAAACATTAGATTCCATTTCAATTCTCTGGAAACAATAAAGTGAATGGGGATTTTTACAAATTGTGCGATCAACATCCCTAAAAGAGCTGCTAAAATTGGCGCGGATAAAAACATGTTAACCTCCTTTGAACAAAACGAGCTTCACAATTAGTTTGATATGTCTTTTCATTGTACCTCAAATTTCCAAATTAATTCTATATTGTATCTCACTAAAATGAAATAATTATAGAAATTACAAGTTTTTTTTCTCACGTTAATTCTGTAATCTAATATTTCGGGAGTAGAAATAATATGATAGTATTGGTCTATATATGAAAATGGAGTGATACGAATTATTATTGAGAGATGGAACAGTGTACAGGTGTGGGAACGAAATTTATGGGTACTTTGGATAGGAGTTTTTTTTACTTCGGCTAGTTTTTCTATGGTCATCCCATTTTTACCCATTTTTTTACTTCAAATTGGTGTCCATGAGCACACAGAGATATGGTCAGGTGTGTTATTTAGCGCCGCATTTTTTGCGGGTGCAATTGCTTCACCTTTTTGGGGGAGGGTTGCTGATAAATACGGAAGAAAGCCCTTATTAATTAGAGCTGGATTAGCTCTCTTTGTTGTTTATACATTAACAGCTTTTGTCACCAATCCTTATCAACTGTTAGGATTACGAATTACTCAGGGGTTGTTAAGCGGATTTATACCTGGTGCGATTGCTTTGATAGGTACAAATACCCCTAATAATAAAATTGGATATTCTTTATCGATGATTTCTTCTGCTTCGGCGTCAGGAGGGATTCTTGGACCATTACTAGGGGGTGGAATTGCATCCTTGGTTGGCAATCGAATCGCATTTGGGAGTGCTGGATTATTTGCACTGATATCCACACTTCTTGTTATTTTTCTGGTTACGGAGGAAAATTTCACTCCAAGTAAGGAACGCGGATCGATTAGAAATGATTTTAAACTTGCGCTGGCCAACCGCCCGTTTATGCTTGTCATTGGGCTTACGGCAATTACTGCGTGTTCCGTTATGACGATTGAACCTATTCTTCCATTATATATTGTTGAACTTGGAGGTTCTTCTGAACATGCTTCGTTAATAGCGGGTATTGTATTCTCACTTCCCGGGATAGCAAGTGTCATATTTGCCCCTTTTTGGGGGAAATGGGCAGACAAAGTAGGCTTTCAGAGAGTGCTTTTCATTGGGTTAATGGGTGGTGGACTGGGTTCAATTGCTCAGATTCTCTTTAGCCAAATATGGGGGTTTTCGATTAGCCGTTTTATTTTTGGTGTGTTCTTCTGTGCCGTTTTCCCTGCCTTAAATGGTCTCGTAGTAAAGACAACAGCGGCGGATTTCCGTGGAAGAGCATTCGGTTTAAATCAAACCGCTACCCAAATAGGCGGTATGATTGGTCCAATCATCGGAGGGGTTATAGGAGGGTTTTTTCCGGTTCAAATGGTGTTTATCGTTACGGGAATCCTGCTTTTAGCAGCTATGGGTATGGCCTATATAAATGCCAAAAACCTTAATAGGGCAAAAGGGACAGAAGTATCACATCCGAAAGCAGAGTAGTATTAATAATAGGGGTAAGAGGATGATACCAAAAGGGTTCATCCTCTTATTTATTTTAGTTGAATTTTTCATCTGGGACTGTTTAAGGTTCATATATTTTAAAACCATACATACATTTACATTAGGGAGACAAGCAGGCGAGTGGGTAAAAAAACCTATAATAAAGGAGAAAGGTATAAATGAATGGAGTTCCTAAATGAAATAGTAAATAGTTATGGGACATTTTTTTCAGTTGATGCATTTGTAAAGGTGTTTTCTGAACCTGCAAACTGGGGAATAATTGGTACTCTTATCATACTTGAAGGGTTATTATCAGCGGATAACGCTCTAGTTTTAGCTGTTATGGTCAAACATCTACCAGAAAAGCAGCGAAAGAAAGCACTGTTCTATGGTATATTTGGTGCCTATCTATTTCGAATATTAGCGATAGGAATTGGGGTTTCTTTAATTAATATTGCTTGGATAAAAATAGTTGGCGGTCATTATCTTCTTTGGATTGTCTTTCAAAACTTTGTTAAGAGTGGGGATACAGAAGACGGAGCCAAGAAGGTTAAAATGGGATTCTGGCGAACGATTTTAGCAGTGGAATTATTGGATATCGCGTTCAGTATTGACAGTGTGATTGCAGCATTTGGGGTGTCGAATCAGGTGTGGGTTTTATTTATGGGTGGCGTATTAGGTATCCTTATGATGCGTGGGGCCGCACAATTATTCCTTGCACTAATTGAGAAAGTACCTGAATTTGAAACAACGGCGTTTATTTTAATTGCTATTATTGGTGTAAAAATGATTGCTGGTCCGTTCGGATTTGAACTGAATCAAGCAGTATTCTTTAGTATTTTAATCACAGTTTTCCTTGGGACATTTATCGTTCATGCATTCAGAAAAAATCCAGGTAATCCGAACGTCTAGAAAAAATCCATCTTAGTCTATTCTGACTAAGGTGGATTTTTTGAATATTTATGAAAAATAAGTTTTAATTAAAGAGTAAAATCAGATAAACATACTAGACAGACAGGGAGAAAATTCATGAACCAAGAGGGATTTATCGAAGTTAACGGAGGCAAGGTTTGGTATCAAATACATAATAAGAATTCTAAGGAAACGCCGTTAATTATTTTACACGGCGGTCCAGGATCTTCTAGTTTTTCGCTGCAGGGACTTAGTGCCTTGGCTGGAGACCGTCCGGTTATTTTATATGATCAATTAGGTTGTGGCAGGTCGGATCGGCCAGTGGATAGGTCTTTATGGAAAATCGAACGATTTGTTGAAGAGCTTGCGCAAATAAAAGCAGCATTAAAACTTGAAGAAGTACATATTCTCGGTCACTCTTGGGGGACGACGCTAGCGGCAGCCTATTGTTTAACTAAGCCCAACGGTGTGAAAAGTGTTATTTTTTCAAGTCCATGTCTTAGTGCTCCACTATGGGAGCAAGACCAGGCAAGAAATATTAAAAAACTGCCGAAAGAAGTACAAGTAACCATTAAGCGTTGTGAAGAAAATGGGACGACCAATTCCGCGGAATTTAAAGAGGCAATTGGTGAGTTTAATAAACGATTTGTATGTCTGCTGGACACAGAACCGGACTCCGAATGGTTAAAACAAGGATCTCAGTATCGAAATCCGGAAGTTTACAATATTATGTGGGGTCCATCTGAATTTTCGGTGAGGGGAAATCTTAAGTATTTTGACTGCACTGACCAACTGAATGAAATCACTTGTCCAACCCTGTACACCTGTGGTCGTTTTGATGAGGCTACTCCGGAATCAACAGAGTATTTCAGCAGTCTTACACCTAATTCTAAGTTTCATGTGTTTGAAAACAGTGCCCACATGGCATATTTCGAGGAGAAAGAGGAGTATATAAAGGTAATGGGAGATTTTCTAAAATCAGTAGATTCTATATAGGTGGGTAATGGAACCTGGTTGAACAATAGGGAAGCCTGGTAAACAAAGTAGCCAATCAAGGGTATTGGCGACCGAACACAAGCTAGTGGGAGCCACCCGGTAGTCATTCGGAAAAACTGAGGCAATCGGAGCGAAGGTAAACACTATTGAAGGATGATGTTTGATATAATAATATTATGTAAACTGTATTACATGAAAACAGGGTCACTAATTAGTGGCCTTTTCGTGTATCGCCATCTTGAATACTTTAAAAGTCTTTACTTGAGAAAACTGTGTTAAAATCAGGATATTACTTGTAATTTAGAGGAGACCTCGAATATGAATATCCAAAAAGCAACCGTAAATGAACTAGATAGTATAGTAGAACTTTTTGATATGTACAGGGTATTTTATGAACAGAAATCTGATATTAAAGCCGCAAAGTTATTTTTAAATGAAAGGTTACGAAACGAGGAGTCTATTATTTTTATTGCCAAAGACGCCGAAAATACAGTGGGTTTCGTCCAACTTTATCCCGTCTTTTCATCAGTCAGTATGAGACGAACATGGCTCCTAAATGATTTATACGTAAGAGAAACAAATCGTGGCAAAGGTGTGGGAGAGAAATTAATTAAAACGGCGATTGATTTTGCGAAAGAAACAGGAGCAAAAGGGGTTTCTCTTGAAACAGGGCAGGAAAACTCATCGGCACAAAGACTCTATGAAAAAATTGGCTTTGTAAGAGAGTCAAATTATTTTTACTATTTTTCCATATAAACAAGAGCTCCTTTCAAGGTATTGATAGAAGGGTTAACTGGTGGTATCCTCAATACTATTATCTGCTAAACATCTACTATAAGGTAACATTCAAGGAAGGAAACACAATGAATTTTTTGGTAACCGAAAAAAAAATCAAGCAACTATGTGGAGAAACGGCTTTTAAAAAGGGCAGGGCCTATTATCGGGCTGGAAAGGTGAGCTTTGAAAGTTATAACGAGGATAGTACTATCTTCAAAGCAAGTGTAAAGGGTGATACCCTCTTTCACGTCACGATAAAAGACGGCCAAAATGGCGCAATTAAAGGCGAATGCACCTGTCCAACCTTAGCTTCTTTCAACACATACTGCCAGCATGTTGCAGCCGTTCTTCAGTGTGTACACGATTTACAGGAGCATGGCAGTTCATCATTTAGCTTTTCATCAAACCATACAAACGAAAATGCTGAAGCAAGACCTGCCGATACTCTAAATCAGCAACTGGCTAATAAAATGCTAGGATTGTTTAGGAAAAGTACAATTAGACCGAGTGCCAAGCAGTTACATTTCGAAACAAGGGAAGTTCTGCAAATGGAATTCATCTGTACACCTATTCCTCTCAATAAGGGAAGGTTTATGTTCGGAGTGGAAGCCAAGATTGGTCCTATTTTTATTAATATATTAAGTGATTTTCTTGAAAAGATTGACCGGAGAGAACCCTATATTTTATCAAATGATTTTATCTACCATCCAGAACGACATAGCTTTCAAAATGAAACAGATTTAGTGCTCCGAAAATTATTGATGATCCATCACAATGAACAACTGTACATGGAAATTGGAAAGTATTCTTCCTCCAATAATAATCGAATGATATTGGTTTCACCATCATTTTGGGAAGACCTCTTTCCATTGCTTTCGGCTGCCCCATACGTAAAATTTCAGCATGATGGTTATTCTGCAAACGGAATCTATTTATCTAACGAACCAATCCCGCTATCCTTTGAGTTTAAAGAATCATTACAAAATGATTTCAAAAGCTATCGATTAGACGTAAAAGGGTTAAATCAGTTAACTGTAATGAAGGCGTATGGTTATGTCCTATTTGAAGGGAAAATCGTAAAATTACCAGCGGAAGATTGTAATCGACTGGCAGAACTAAAGCAAATGCTGGAGGATTCCGGTGAAGATAGTATTGTAATCCGACATGAACAAATCGAACCATTTATTGATACGGTAGTGCCTGGTCTAATGAAAATAGGGCATGTTCGAATACCACAGACTGTAACGAAACAGTTGACTAAAACTCCACTGAAAGCGAAATTGTTTTTAGATCGGGTGAAGAATCGGCTGCTTGCTGGTCTTGAATTTCACTATGGGAACATGGTAATTAACCCTTTGGAAGGTGAGCAAAAATTATCTTCAGCTTCTCCTAAACTGGTGAGAGAAGGGGATAAGGAGCAGAAAATCCTCCAAATGCTGGAGGAAAGTTCATTTACCAAAACTGAGGGCGGTTACTTTATGCATAACGAGGAGGAAGAATACCATTTCCTGTATCATGTTGTTCCCAGACTTAAAAAATTAATCCAGATATATGCCACAACGGCTGTGAAAATACGAGTCAATACTGGATATATAGGCCCGAAGATTAAGGTAAAAGTTGATGAACGCACAGATTGGCTTGAATTTCGGTTTGATATAAAGGCAATCCCTGAAGCTGAGATTCAAGACCTGCTAAAGTCAATTGAGGAAAAACGTAAATATTATCGTATGCAAAACGGTTCATTGGTATCATTGGAAACCGATGAGTTTCAAAAATTGATCCTTTTCATGAACGAATTGAATGCCTCTGGTGAGGATTTGATGGGAGAGGGAATACGCGTTCCTTTAATCAAAGGAATCCAACAGATTGATGCTCTTGAGGAAGGAAACCTCCTAAGTGCAGGGCAGACTTTCCACCAATTAATTAAAAATTTGCAGAACCCTGATAACTTGGAGTTTGCGCTACCGGATAGATTAAACACAGTTCTAAGAGATTATCAAAAATATGGTTTTCGCTGGTTGAAAATGCTGGCAAAGTACAAATTTGGCGGTATTCTAGCAGATGATATGGGACTTGGAAAAACACTTCAAAGTATCGCTTTTATCGTTTCTGTTCTCTCTGAAATTCGTGAAAAGCAGCAGCCGGCGCTGATTGTATGTCCTTCTTCGCTTGTATACAACTGGTTGAACGAGTTAAAGAAATTTGCACCGGAGATTCAAGTGCTAATTGTTGACGGCAATAAAGCAGAACGAAATGCACTTCTGAAGGATACTACTGTGATAGACGTAATTATTACCTCGTATCCAATTTTGCGCAGGGATATCAGTACGATTTACGATAAATCCTTTCATACGTTGTTTTTGGATGAGGCACAGGCCTTTAAAAATCATACAACCCAGACGGCAAAAGCAGTGAAAAAAATTCAAGCAGATTACCGCTTTGCCCTGACAGGAACGCCAGTTGAGAATTCAATCGAAGAACTTTGGTCCATTTTCAATGTGGTTTTTCCGAATTTATTGCCGGGTCGAAGGGTTTTTCAGGAGTTGAGGCGTGAAAACATTGCCAAACGGGTACGCCCGTTTATACTTCGACGTTTAAAGGAAGATGTACTTAAAGAACTTCCAGAAAAGATTGAAACCATTCAATCTTCGGACTTGGTTGTTGAGCAGAAAAAGTTATATGCTGCCTATTTAGCAAAACTGAAACAAGATACTTTGAAGCATTTAAACAAGGAGTCATTCCAAAAAAATCGGATTAGAATCCTGGCAGGTCTAACAAGACTCAGGCAGATTTGCTGTCATCCGACACTATTTGTTGAAGACTATCAGGGAAGTTCAGGGAAATTTGAGCAACTGCTGGAAATTATCGAAGAATGCCGCAGTACAGGAAAGCGGATGTTGATTTTTTCACAATTCACCAAAATGCTGGATCTTATCGGTAGAGAATTAATAACTCAAGGATTGCCATATTTCTACTTAGATGGGCAGACTCCATCATCCGAGCGTGTGGAATTATGCAATCGATTTAATGATGGTGAACGGGATATGTTTCTGATTTCCTTAAAAGCCGGAGGGACAGGATTAAATCTAACAGGAGCAGACACTGTCGTTCTTTATGATTTATGGTGGAACCCAGCGGTAGAGCAACAGGCTGCCGACCGTGCTCATCGCATGGGTCAAAAAAACGTCGTTCAAGTAATAAAGCTCGTCGCACATGGAACAATTGAAGAGAAAATGAATGATCTTCAAGAGAGAAAAAAGCATCTGATTGAGGAAGTTATCCAGCCTGGTCAGGAGCAAATGTCGGCTTTTACCGAGCAAGAAATAAGAGAAATTTTGTTAATGTAATGAGAAAAAGCTTGAGGTTCTCCTCAAGCTTTTACATATGTATTTCAATAAACAATCAGGCAGATAGCTTAACCTTCGACAATCTTAAAATAGGGTATCTCTTTATCGTTAACTATTACAATGGTTATTTCTGTATCTGTTTCATATATTTTTGCTCCTATGGGCAATTTATTAGCAGAACCATCTTTAAACTTCCATGCCTTGTCTGTTGTTTTTTTAACCTCTCCAATTTGTCTTCCCAGCGTATATTCTATCTCGGCTACCCAATCCACATTTTCTACATTGGAATATACAATCCCATCCAGAAGAAAAATATCTGCGTTATCATTTTCTAAAAAATCAGCTGGCCGTGGATTTCCCAGTTCATTGCTGCAGCCTATCATAAAGAAAAACGCAATTATGGATGGTATTAACAATTTATAATACTTCAAATTATCCCTCCTCATTCCATTATATATTAGACGAAATACTCCCAATAAAGTTCCAAATAAATCGAGAAATTTAATTTCATTTAATAAGAGAATGAAAGAGTGTTAATTAAACTATTTAAGTACTTTTTTATATTCTTGCCCTTTTTGCACATAGTTTTCGCTGGACAATTGCAGCATTTGAAGATCCTTTTCATTCAATTCTCGCACGACTCTTCCAGGTGAACCCATTACGAGTGAGCGTGGAGGGATTTTTATTCCGCCTGCAAGCAAGGTGTTGGCTCCTATTATACACTCCTCACCAACTTCAACATTATCTAATAGCGTCGATCCCATTCCAATAATCGAACTTCTTCCAATCTTACAGCCATGTAAAATTACATTATGACCGACCGTAACATCGTCTTCAATCACAACTGGAAACCCTTCAAATAAGTGAATAGTAGCGTTATCCTGGATGCTGCACCTTTCACCAATGACAATAGGACCGTCATCACCCCGTAAAACAGCATTAAACCAAACGGTAGACCCTTCACCAATCTGAATATCGCCAATTAAATAAGCTCCAGGTGCTACAAATACACTTTCATGAATTACTGGTGTTTTGCCTTTGTAAGGTATCAACATTTCAATCACTCCTATTGATTACAGAATAATCTTACTTTTAAGTAAAATTATATCATTTTGTTTCTTCCAATGTGGGCATGTAAGAGTGATATCTTATTTCTTTTCACAAATTCTTTTGGTGAGAAAATTTCACTTAGAAAATGAACTTTCTCATTAAGAAGGGAGATGTCCACCATATACTTAGGTTGACGTATCATATGGAGATAATCATACCCGGGAACATTTCGAATCTGTGAAACATACTGGGTAGGGTCTACTCGTAAATTTAAATGCATAGATCTTGGCAAATAAACCTTCTCCTTTCAATTTAATTTTCGGAATTAAACTATCCGATAAAAATAAAATATGCTTAATTGAAGGGAAGGCTTGGACAATTGGAGAAATTATGTTCATCCTAGTGAAAGTTTTTTTTGAAGAAAATCAGCTTGGTAACAGCACCAAAAGATGAAAGCGTTTTAACGTTATCAAAATAATTATAATAGTCGAAAAATATTGACGGAGCCCGATTCCAGTGGTAATCTTAATAATAATTTAAAATGAATCTGTGAAGAGAAGAGTAGGATTTGCTCCTTGTTCTAAAGAGAGTCGACGGATGCTGGGAAGTCGACGGCGGGACCTATCTGAAAATCATCTCTGAGATGTGTTGCTGAATGAAGAATTTGTAAGCAATGCCGGAGGAGTCCACCGTTAAAGGAACACGTATCCGAAAAGGAACGTTGAACGAGAGCCGCAGCGAAAGGTTAATATGGTTGCGGAAGTAGGGTGGTATCGCGAGTCTAACTCGTCCCTATAATAATGGGGCGGGTTTTTTGTTGTTTATTAAATTAAAATTGGGCCTTTTAAAAGGCAAAAATCATTATTAGTAGCTTAAAAGAAGCGTGCAATCTGAAACAAATGAGGAGGAGTAGTTAAAAATGAACCCACAAGTCGATCAAAAAGAAAAATCTGTACAGGTCGAGGATATTATTATTGCCAGCCACAGGATCAAGGATGTCATTTCTCCCACTCCGCTGCAGTATAACCATTTATTATCTGAGAGGTATGGCTGTCACATTTATTTAAAACGTGAAGATTTGCAGGCAGTCCGTTCATTTAAAATCCGAGGAGCCTATAATCGAATTAAAAAACTTACAGAAGTAGAATTAGAGAACGGAATTATTTGTGCGAGCGCAGGAAATCATGCCCAAGGTGTAGCATACTCCTGTCACCATTTGAATATCAATGGGAAAATCTTTATGCCCACTACAACGCCAAAACAAAAAGTCAATCAAGTGAAATTTTGGGGTAAAGATAATGTTGAAATTGTATTAGTAGGCGATACCTTTGATGATGCTTATGAGATGGCTATGGAGTGTAGTCAAACTGAAAGCCGAACTTTTATCCACCCTTTTGATGACCCAGACGTCATCGCCGGTCAAGGGACGGTCGCAGTCGAATTGCTAAATGATTGCACAGAAAAGATTGATTATCTGTTTGCAGCCATAGGCGGCGGTGGACTCCTTTCTGGTGTCGGAACGTATATGAAGCATTTTTCACCACAAACTAAACTAATTGGTGTTGAACCTTTAGGAGCAGCGGGTATGAAGGAGTCGATTTTAAAAGGAAAAGTGACTACCTTATCCCAAATTGATCCGTTTGTCGATGGTGCCGCAGTAAAAACAGTTGGCTCTTTGAACTATAAAATTTGTAAAGAAATGGTTAATGATATTGCAGTCGTACCAGAAGGAAAGGTTTGTACAACTCTTTTATCCTTATATAATGAGAATGCGATAGTCGTTGAACCAACAGGTGCTCTATCAATTGCGGCGTTGGATCAATATACGGAAGAAATTAAAGGGAAAACTGTCGTTTGTATTGTAAGCGGCGGGAACAACGATATCGGGCGGATGCAGGAAATTAAGGAGCGCTCAAAGCTTTATGAAGGTCTCCAGCATTATTTCATTGTCCAATTTCCACAGCGACCTGGAGCCCTACGTGAGTTTCTAGATGATGTCCTCGGTCCAAATGATGATATCAGTCATTTTGAATATACGAAGAAAAACAACCGCGAAACAGGACCTGCGCTAGTTGGAATTGAATTAAAGGATAAAGTAGACTACCAACCTCTTATACAACGGATTCAAGCTAAAGGATTTAATTATCGGGAGGTAAATAAGGATAGTACCTTGTTCCAGATGTTGGTATAATCGATGTTCCTTCGTTGAAACCGAGTGCCGTTTGGTTCTCGGTTTCTATTTGTTTGATAAATCAAACAAGTTTTGGGGACCTTACCAACTTTCATATATAATAGTAGAAAATAGTATTTTTCGGTAAGGAGGGGGATATGTTGTCAAAGACAATTTTTACAAATGGAAAGGTCTATACAATGGACCCAAAAAATCCTATAGTTGAGGCGGTAGTTGTGGAGAATGGCAGGATAGCAGATGTCGGTTCACATCATGAAATGAATCTGCAGTGGGGAGTGGCTGGTTCAAAGATTATTGATTTACAAGGGAAGATGGTTACACCTGGACTGATTGATAGCCATCTACACCTTTCAGGGGTTGCTTTCAACTTTTTGGACCTTAACTTAGCGGGTGTCAAATCAAAATCTGAAATGCTAGAAAAAATAAGAGAGAAAGCCAATACGGTTTCCCCTGGAAAGTGGTTAATTGGTATGGGTTGGGATGAAAATCTCTTTAATGAGGGGACAATTCCAACCATTGAGGAACTGGATCATGTAGCACCGCATTGTCCAATCTATCTTAAAAGGATTTGTTATCACGCCTTTTTAGTTAACAGCAAGGCGCTTGAAATGTGTCATTACCATCCTTCCATCGAGGTTCCTAAGGGAGGAACAGTGGTGCTTGATTCCTATACAAAAAAACCGACAGGATTGCTGCTGGAATCTGCTTCAAAGCTTATTACTGAATATATTCCTGAGAAAACCTATGAAGAGTTAAAAAGCGGATTAGAGCTAGCAATGAACTACGCAATCAAAAAGGGATTAACATCGGTACATACAAATGACCCTGCTTATTTGGGCGGATTTGATCAAACCTATAGAATGTATGATGAGTTAATTAATCATGAACATAAAGGCTTACGATGTAATTTGCTCATCGATTATCCCTATCTTTCACGTTTGAAAGATAGGGGAATGTGTGCAGGTTATGGCAATGAAAAATTGCAAATTGGTGCCATTAAGATTTTTGCTGATGGGGCATTTGGCCGAAGAACTGCGTTGCTGTCGGAGCCTTATCATGATGAACCAAGTCAACTTGGTGAGGCGATGTTTGAGCAAGATGTCCTTTATTCGATGGTCAATGAAATACGAAATCAACATATGCCTATTGCCGTGCATACTATCGGTGACAAAGCGCTGGAAAATGTATTAGATATACTCGACCAGTTTCCAAAGGTGAAATATCGTGATCGCATCATCCACGTTTCTCTTATTCGACAAGAATTACTTAAGCGTTTAGCAGACTCCAGCCGGATTGCAGATATCCAGCCAAGATTTATTGTTGGTGACTATCCATGGGTGAAAGAACGATTAGGAGATAAGAGGGAACAATATTTATATGCTTGGAAAACCTTACTTTCTTCAGGTGTTTTGTGTGCTGGCGGTTCAGATGCGCCTGTTGAACCGGTTGATCCATTGCTTGGTATTCATGCGGCGGTTACTCGGAGAGCACCATTTGAAAACCATAATGGCTGGAATCAACAAGAAAAATTATCAATCCATGAAGCAATACAACTGTTTACCGTTGGTGGTGCCTATGCAACTAATGAAGAACAGATTAAAGGGACTATTTCGAGAGGAAAGCTAGCAGATATGACAGTCTACTCGAAAAATCTTTTCACACTCGAAGATCCAGATGAACTTTTACAAACCAACATTGACATGACAATTATCGATGGAGAAATTAAATAATAAGAAAAGCCCCTTCTGTAATTGAACGGGCTTTTCTTAATTATTATGAATACTAAGTTGTGAACGGTAATCTGCTACTCTTCTTTTTTTGTTAACAAAATTGTTGATAAGTACTCCTTTAGGTTTCCACTAGAGGGGATATAATTAAGTTGAAATCTTTATTATTAAAATGAGAATACTTGAGGAGGTGTAGTTATGAGACGTATATCAGTACTAATAGGGTGTCTTCTTCTGCTTTTTGGATCAATAACGGTGTCAGCCGAAGAGGGGCTTATAGAAGCTAGTTATGATTACAGTGATCCAGAGTTTAAATCAATAGTAAATATGCTATCCATGGAAGGACATGCCAATGATGACCTATCCAGCTGTAATGTAAAACAGTTGTATTATCAAGAGGTTGCGGATATGTTAAATGATGGAAAGAAGAAAGATGAAATTCTTGACTACTATGTAAGCGAACAAGGCGTTAAAGCCTTACTCGCCCCCCCTAATGAAGGTTTTAATATTTCGCTCTGGGTTACGCCATTTTTGTTAATATTAGCCGTTTTTATCCTAATTTTTTTCCTAATTAAAAAGTGGAAAAAGAATAATGCTAGTTTAAATCGAGATGAAGAAGATCAGGAAGACCAAGATGATGATGATATCTACGAGTCAATGATAGAGGATGAACGGAAGAAACTAATTTAATTATTATTGTAACTATCTGCCCCTTCTATTTTGAAGGGGCTTTTTTTTTTCCGATAAAGCCTATTGATATAGTTTTTCATCAAACTTTGTTATAATATAACTATTGTAATTTGACTATAGAATTTAGGGGTGCTTAAAATGGATGATCGTTTTTTTCGTAATGCAATGGGGAAATTTGCTACTGGAATCACGGTAGTGACAACTGAGGTTAATAGTGAGCCGCATGGCATGACAGCAAATGCCTTTGTATCTGTCTCGTTAACTCCAAAATTAGTTCTTGTATCAATAGATAAAAGAGCAAAAATATTGTCCAAAATACAAGATTCAAAAAAGTTTGCGATTAGTTTCTTATCGGCTGACCAAGAAGCAGAGTCAATGCGATTTGCTGGACAGTTAAAAGAGGATATCCCATATAGTTTTGATCGATTCGGTGAATTACCGGTAATAAAAGGTGCATTAGCTAATATGTCTTGTAATCTATATAACGAGGTTGAAGCTGGCGACCACATTCTATTTATTGGAGAAGTAACAGATTTACAGGTAAATGAAGGAGATCCGTTGTTGTATTTCGGTGGAAAGTATCGCACTTTAACAGAGTAGAAAGCTCTATTTTAAAAAGCTGTCGCTTTTGGCAGCTTTTTTTCTTGTACTAACAGATTCCTATTGTACAATATGAATAGGAGGGATGTATTTTTGTATAAAAAATTAAGAATCATCTTAGGTATTCTTGTACTAATTCTTGCAGCTTTTGGATTAATCACAAAAAATTTCGTGGCACAGCCATTTATGATGTTAGGCTTAAGTGCCTTTATTTTAGTCGGCGGTTTAGACGAAATGAAAAAAGGGAATAAACGTCGCGGAAACATAAGTATTATTGTTTCTGTCTTTGTGCTGATTATTTTACTGCAAAACTTTGTGTGAATTTATACGAAAAGGGAGAAATCACTTGATTTCTCCCTTTTCATGCTGATATTCTTTTTTGGGAATAAGGTTGAATCTTTCCTTTGATTTAAAGCTAAAAGGGACCCCTTACTAAAAGTGAGGGGTCTTAAATGTGAGTTTTTAGATGCCTATGACCCAAGGTGTCTGACAACAAAATCGCCTACTTCATCAATGGATTCCTGGGCTTCTGGTATTTGAAAAGTTTGAAATACGTGCCACATATCATCCCAGACCTTAAAGGTTACTTCAACCCCTGCAGAACGGGCACGATCAACAAGACGGGCTGAATCGCTCAAAAGAATTTCATCATTTCCTACATGTACCAGCAGAGGAGGAAATCCCTCTAGGTCAGCATAAATAGGCGAGACAAGAGGATGACGGCGGTCCAAGTCACGAATATATAATACCGGCGTAGCACGGCTTGCTTCTGGAGTTAACCATGGATCTGTAGCTGCTCGTGTTTCCATTGATTCTCCTGTTCCTTCCAAATCTGTCCAAGGAGAAAGCAGAACAGCTAATCCAGGCAAGGCATCGTTTTCTTCCCTTAAGGTTAAAAGTGTAGATAGAGAAAGGCCTCCGCCTGCAGAGTCGCCTCCAATGATGATTTGTTCAGGTTTGTATCCAGACGAAATAAGCCAGCGATAGCAAAGAACAGCATCTTCGATAGCAGCTGGAAATGGATGTTCCGGAGCAAGTCGGTACTCAGGAACCAACACCCGTGATGAAGTAGAACGTGACAGCTTTGCGGCCAGTGCTCTATGAGTGTTGCAATTTCCTAAAATATACGCCCCGCCGTGCAGATAAAGGAATACTCGATCTTCTACCGTATTTGGAGCGATTACCCACTCTGCGTGAATACCTTCAATTGAAGTCTGTTCAACTCTAATATCCCGGGCAATCGGGGTTAAACTAGCTAACATTTCTAAGCCTTTTCTAGATGCCTCAAGATCAAAGCCAGCAGGTTGAGAAGCCATATATGCCTTAAGATATTGTCTTACCGCAATACTTTCTTGACTAGCCATTTCAAATCCCTCCTAAAATAAATGTAAGCGTGTACATATATGTATTTCGCTATATATCAACAAATCCCTCCATCACAAAACAAAAAAAGCCCCTAGGCACTAAAAAATTGCCTGGGAGCTTATTTCAAATCCTTTTACCTTGGAGTTAAGGTTTTAACGGAAATAGCTGGTGAGTAGGTTGTCACTAAACAGCCATCTAAGTGTTGTTCATTTAATAATCCTAGATTAATAGCAGATTTTATTTTCACTTCATCCGGCTTTTTTACGATTTGAATCAGGTCTGTCATTTGCAATTCCTCCAGCCGTTTGACAGTTTCCTCTTCGTTGTATTTTTCTACTTTCCGCATTTGCCTTTGCAGCTTATATCCATTCACTGTTATTTCTCCTTTATCTGTTGAACCAACAAGGTTATTAAAGTACTCATGGAAGCTATTCTTTAATAGATTTAACTCCGCTTCAATTTCTTTTTTTTTCTTATTTAATTCGTAGTAGTTAACTACCATTTCTTCTGTTATTAAGGAATCATTATTTTTCAAAAATCCTTCTCCTCCTCATCGAACGTATATTCTAATATATTTTTTTCTAAGAAGAAATATGACCGTTTTAATTCTACATTTTTTTACAATTAGTTATTTTTGGCATTTAATATTATAAATAGTATGATAGAATAATATTATTAATTTAGAAAATTCAAATTACTATTATGAGGTGAAGAGGATGAATGTTCCATTAGTACTAACTCAATTTCTTGATAGAGCAGTCAAGCTATATGGTGATAAGCAAGCAGTTTATTGTGATCAAAGGATGTTTACATACAAGGAGTTAAACACTAGAGTGAATCAGCTTTCGAACGGGTTAAGGGAGTTAGGAGTTGAAAAAGGGGACCGTGTTGCCTATTTGGCTCCAAATACAGTAGAAATGCTTGAAGGGTTTTATGGAGTTTTTCAATTGGGTGCAATCATGGTTCCGCTCAATATTCGTTTAATTCCAGAAGATTATTTATTCATTTTAAATCATAGTGAATCGAAGGTACTATTCGTTGATCAGGACATCTATCATTTAATCAAGCCGATAATAGAGAAACTTACAACGGTTGAGCATATTATTGTTCAATACAAAAACGCAGATACTATTGAAATTGATTATGACGAGTGGTTAGCAAGTCAGTCCAAAGCTGCATTTGACCGTGCGGAATTGGAAGAAAATGATGTTAGCAGTCTGCTTTATACAAGTGGTACGACAGGGAATCCAAAGGGAGTGATGTTGACACACCGCAATAATTATTTACATGCTCTAACCACCATGCATCATTTACGAGTCAATGATCGTGATGTCTATCTGCATGTGCTTCCAATGTTTCATGTGAATGGCTGGGGGTCACCTTTCTATTATACTGCTAATGGAGCCACTCATATTTGTTTGAAAAAGGCGACACCAGAGTCAATTTTTAAGGCTATACAAGACCATAAGGTATCAGTCCTGCATATGGCACCTACAGTGCTAAATTCACTATTGCAGTATTACGAAAAAAACAAACCTGTAATTGAACAAGATGTACGCGTTGTTATTGCTGGTTCAGCACCACCGCCAGCGTTTGTTACTCGGGTTGAAAAAGAACTGGGCTGGGAGTTTATCCAGGTTTACGGCATGACAGAGTCTAGTCCGCTGAGCTTAGTTTCTGCAATTCGTTCACAGTTAGTACATTTAACACCGGAAGAGCAGTCAAGAATAAAGGCTAAAGCTGGTTACCCGATGATTGGCAGTGAGGTTAGAGTTGTCAACGAGAATGGTGAAGAAGTAGTCCATGATGATATCCAAATTGGCGAGGTTGTGGTCAGAAGTCATGGTGTCATGTTAGGTTATTGGAAAAATCCAGAAGAGACCATGCAGACTCTTCGCAATGGCTGGCTACATACTGGTGATATGGGAACAGTTGATGAGTATGGCCATATTGATATTGTTGACAGGATGAAGGATATTATTATCAGCGGCGGGGAGAACATTTCTTCGATAGAAGTGGAGGGTGCATTGTATGAGCATCCTGCTATTCTTGAAGCGGCAGTTATTGCTGTACCACATGAAAAGTGGGGAGAAACACCTCATGCCTATGTTGTTCTAAAAGAAAATGAAAAGCTAGGTGAAGAGGATATCATTAGGTACTCCAGGGAAACATTAGCTCATTTTAAAGCGGTAACAGGGGTTACGTTCGTAAATGAGCTCCCAAAAACGGCTTCAGGGAAAATACAAAAGGTTCATCTCCGCAATGAATACTGGAGTAAAAAAGGAAAAAGCGGAAGAAAGGTGAATTAAATTAATTAAAAGTGGGATACAAGCTCGCTCTTTATCAATATTTATACATATCCTAAATTGTATACTAAATGAAGGAGCGTGTAATATGAAGGAAAACAGACAATTTTTACCCGGTACTGGAGGTTTCGGTCATCTTCCTGGCTATGGCGGACAAGGTGGCATGGGTGGAGGCTATTATGGACACGGAGGTATGGGCGGACATCCTGGTCATGCCGGATACGGAGGCATGGGCGGACATCCTGGTCATGCCGGATACGGCGGCATGGGCGGACATCCTGGTCATGCCGGATACGGCGGCATGGGCGGACATCCAGGTTATGGCGGGTACGGCGGCATGGGCGGACATCCAGGTTATGGCGGGTACGGCGGCATGGGCGGATATCCTGGTCATGGCGGATACGGAGGCATGGGTGGACATTCAGGATATGGTGGACATGGCGGCATGGGCGGATATCCTGGTCATGGCGGATACGGTGGATATCCTGGTAAAAGAGACGAAAATAAGTAATTCGAGATACAAAAAATGGACAATTCCTATTGTCCATTTTTTTCCTGTTTGTGTTCATGTTCTAGATTAAGTTATTGACTTTCACTTAGATAAAAGTTGGTCCAGATGTTTCATGATAGCGTCCTTATTACCAGAAATATTAGCTTCCCTAAGTTGATCGTTTTCCAATTTTTTTAAGGATTTTGTAAGTACTTCCTGTTCAAGTGTTTGAGGAATTACCACAACGCCATCAGCATCACCGACCAAAATGTCCCCAGGTTGTACCGGTACACCGCCGCAGGATATTGGTATATTAACTTCACCAACCCCAGCTTTCCCGCTTGCAGCAACAGTAGTCCCTCTTGAGAAAACTGGAAAATTCAACTCTTTTATCCCAACAATATCTCGAATCACTCCGTCGACTACAATCCCGCCAACCCCAAGCGTTTGCGCCATCCCGACGACGAAATCTCCTGCGATGGCCCGATATTGATCTCCTTTAGCATCGACTACTAAAATATCACCAGGTTTTGAGTCGCGAATGGCTTTTAAAACAGCTAAATTATCACCGACTGGGACTTTTACCGTAACTGCACGTCCTGCAAACTTGTATGCTTCTTTAAGGGGTTTAATAGCTGGGTGCACATTATTTAGACCTTCCATGGC
Source organism: Neobacillus sp. FSL H8-0543 (assembly GCF_038592905.1). Classification (GTDB taxonomy): domain Bacteria; phylum Bacillota; class Bacilli; order Bacillales; family Cytobacillaceae; genus Neobacillus. The sequence goes on from NZ_CP151943.1 coordinate 5,212,480, forward strand.
ATCAGAAATACAGGTTGTTGGAATATTGCGAAATTTATCAACGGTATTCTCCATTAAAAATTCTCCTCTCCATAATTGAAAACTTTACTTTTATTATACATTGGTTTAAATGAAATTAAAAAGAGAGCTTAGAAGTAATTTCCTATGCGCTCTTTTCCTTACAAGTTTAGTAGCTTGCAATGGTATTAGGTTTAGTGTTTAATCTGTTATTTTTCAAAATTAGGTTGGTCAATTAACCTTTGAAGGTATCTTTTACTGTCATTTTTTTGTAAACTAAAGTTAACTCTCTAAAATGCATATTTTTGATTCTTGTAACCATGAAAATGAAATGGCAGTTTTATATGTCTGAAAATTTATATGCAACTCTACTTGGAGAGGAACTTTTACTAGGAACATTATTAAAAATCTGAAGGGGTGTTTTATTAATGGCATTATCTTTGTCAAAGGGTCAAAAAGTAGATTTAACGAAAACAAATCCAGGACTTACAAGAGTTGTAGTTGGGCTTGGCTGGGATACAAACCGGTACGATGGCGGTGCGGACTTCGACCTTGATGCAAGTGTGTTTCTTCTTGACGCATCAGGTAAATGTACTTCTGAAAGGGATTTTGTTTTTTATAATCAGCTTGAAGGCGGCAATGGCTCGGTAGTACATACTGGTGACAATAGAACGGGTGAAGGTGACGGGGACGATGAGCAAATTAAAGTAAATCTTTCAACGGTTCCAGCCAATATCGAGAAAATTTCCTTTGTTATTACCATCCACGATGCGGAATCACGCAGCCAAAATTTCGGACAAGTGTCAAATGCTTTCTGCCGTATTGTTAATGAGGACACGAATCAAGAAATCATCCGTTATGACTTGGGTGAAGATTTCTCAGTAGAAACGGCTATTGTCGTAGGGGAATTATACCGACATAATGGAGAGTGGAAATTCTCAGCAGTAGGTTCTGGCTATCAGGGTGGATTAGCTCGGATCGCAACAGACTTCGGTTTGCAGGTTTGATATTATTGACAAGAAGGGGTGCCTTCTTGTCATTTTTAAAATAGAATTACCTAGAAAAATCGCTCGAATGATTATAATAAGACTTTCGAACTAACTTTTACACTTTAACGCATTTACTCGTTGTATGAATATTTCGAAAATGTTAAACTAAAGATGTTTAAATTCTTCTGAGTTTAGACCTCCTAAAGGGCTTAGCCTTGACCACTAAGCTCATCTTGAACCTTTGACCTGTTCAAAGGTTTTTTTCTGCAGAACCTTCGTATAAATACAGTAACCTAGGTGAAAATAATATATTGTGGAAGTCATAGGAAGTCTAAAAGGAGTGCTGGAATATGAAAGAATTAATTACACCGTACCTTTATTTTGACGGGAACGCGAAGGAAGCATTAGAGTTTTATAAGGAATTATTTGATGGTGAAATTATTGGTATTCAGACTTTTGGTGAGGCGGACTACCCGACACCACCAGAAGCAAAGGATCGAGTGATGCATGCCCAATTAATAAAGGGTAAAATATCTCTTATGTTTTCTGACTGCTTTCCAGGTCAAACGGTTGAGGCAGGTAATAACCTTTCTTTGACGTTAGAATTTGAAAGCGAAGATGAAATTAAAAAGTATTACGACACCTTGGTCAAGAATGGAACTGCCCTTATGGAGTTACAGGATACATTTTGGGGCGCGAAGTATGCAAGGGTTAAAGATGTCTTTGGAATTACGTGGGATCTAAATTATCAAAAATCCTAAAAGCAAAAAAAAAAACGAACCTCGCACCTGACCGGGCGGGTTTTTTTATGCGCAAAAAAAAAAAGAAAGTGGTGGGGACCACTTTCTAAAGGAGGTATTTATCATGGGTTAATATAATATATGTCCGTTGGTGTACGAGCATGTAGTGAACCTGTCCAATTGCTAAAATTTTTTTCGCGGATTTTTATAATAATTAAAGAGGTTATTAAAAAAATGTTTCTCATCTACTCCAAAAATCTCTTTCTCATTTCTGGTGTTGGAAGCATACAGCTTTCTTTTTTACCAAACCATTTATAACGATTTTTTGCGACAATATCGTAGAGGAAGTTTCTAATAAATGACGGGACTACCCAAAAAATTGAAAATAGTATCCAAAACCCGGATAATTTATTACAAACACGGAGAGCAGCACTTGATTTCATGTAGATCCTATCATTTTCAATTAGAATAAAACTGTTCATTTCTTTTTCGGCTCCGAACGGGCTTAACAGTTTTTGTCCCACTTCACTTTGAAGAGAGGCAAACTTGAAGTGACCATTTGGATCACGCTTTATAATAAATTGAACGCTGTCATTGCAGAGATTGCAAACACCATCAAATAAGATAATCCGTTCCATGTCCCACCAACTTTAGGTTTAACATCTGTTTATACTATAAGGATAGCATAAACCTAATTACCATAAAACCTTTAAAGCATTATGTATTATGATTTCTCATTTTCCCTAATAAGGTTGTATCAACAAAAGGGCACGCAACAAAGTTTACGTGCCCTTTCACTCGTCACAATGTCCACTCCAGGCGGACATTTGTACATCAATGGTGCCTGTCACCACTCACGTTTACATATAAAGCCCAGCAAGGAAGATTCCGAGGACTTCTTGGTAGATTTCGTCGAATTGGCTGAGCGGGAGGGGGTTGGTTCCGCTGCCGAGTTCGACGGTGAAGCCAGGTCTTCTCCAGTCTTGTATGAACCAATCTTTGTATCCTGCGTAGCTTTCGATGGTTTTGACTGGTTGGTAACCGCTGACTCTGGCAAACTCGTTGACTAGGGTTTCTGCTTCAGGTGGTTCGAGATTTTCAAAGCCCCAGTAGATCACTTCTCCTTGTGTATGGAACGCGAGAACCCTGGCGAAATCCCGTCTCCTGGTCATATCTGCCATGGCGATAGCTTCTGGTTCAGATAATGGGTGTTCACCCACATAATCTCGAGGTCCTGGCTGAGTAGGATTTCTTGCTTTCTCTAATTCCCATCTAGCAGGGAATTGATCATTCAAGTCGACGCCTCTGATATTCGCCTTCCATCCTGAAAAATCCGTACTACCATTATTTAACTCAACTACGCGACTTCTCCACGGTTCATTTTCCGGTGGTCCGTTCAAGACAAGACTAACCCCGTCCGGATTTACCATGGGTACGATTGATAAGAAGGTTTGTTGATATAATTGGGAAGTTACTAGACCGCGCATCGGATTATGATTGGTAAGTGATAAGCAATAATCATTTAAAAAGGTCATTAAAATTGGTGTGGTTATCCATTCGTTCGCATGAAACGAGCCATTATAATGAACTCGTTTTCCGCCATTGCCAATGATGATTTCAGGTAAGGAATTACCAAGTACAGAATTTCCAATGGAAGGCATACGTAAAAAAGGGTAAACGGTTTGCAAACGTCTGATATCTCTCATCATCCGACTGAAATCGTAACGCTGTTTTCCATCAACTAGCCTCCAGGTGATCCGTAACGGTACCTTTATCGTTTGGCCGACTTGTAATCGGTTTGGATTCACATCAGGATTTGTTAGAAGCAAAGCATCGAGCGAGAGGTTTCGGCTTTGCGCAATCCTCCAAAAGGAATCTCCGGATTTAACTTGGTAATTCTGAGAAACAAAACCAGGAATTCGTATTCTTTGTCCAGCAGAAAGTTTGTTCGGCTGAATCTCCCGATTAGAATCTAATATAAGTTGAAGATTTATCCTAAAAATTTGACTGAAATACCATAAAGAATCGCCTTGCCTAACAAAGATGTCCATTATGATCCTCCTGGTCAGAATAATGTGTATTAGTAAGGCTCTTTTCTCAAACTTTGTGCTATTTAGATTGAAATATTGGAATTTAAGTTAATTTCTTTAGAGAAAAGAGCTTGCAAACTTTATTCGAAGTGCTTAATAGCTATTTAAACGTAAAAACCGGCTTTTGGGTTTTTACAACAATCTTTACGAAAAGATCCATTAGTAAAAATGTATGCATGGAAGCCTAGATTATATGTAGGTTTTTATCGAGAATGCTAAATAGGGAGCGAATTAGCATACAAAATAAAAAGAGTGCCTTTTAGACACTCTGTGTTAGTTTGTGCTAACATGCAGCCAGCCATGGCAGACTTCACAGTTAGGTCATATGAACGGTTTTGATGTGATGGAGGTTTAGATATACAGGATCTTCTTTAGCTGTTATTAATTCAACGAAGTTATTTTTTACCCCTTGAACCTTTCCGATTACATTTTCATTTTCACCGATATTAAAGACGATTAAATCTCCAATAAGCTTGTCAATTTGGACCTCAAATGATCGGGCAAAAGTAATATTTGATGGATTTACAGGCAGATTTGCATTGCTTAAGCCATATGGACGCTGGCTATTTGTATATGGAATTAACCATTTTAAGTGGTTAAGGGAAATAAACATTGTTTTATAAATGGGGGAGTAAAAAACAAAGTAATTATTCATAATACTTATTATATAACCGTGTAATGATTGTTTACTAGTTACGTAAATCTCAGTAAATATTCCCTTTGCGGCGGTAAGGGTTTTTCTTAATGATATTTCTTCATTATGATTAAATATCGGTGATTGTTCGTCAGATAATGTAATAATATCATCAATTTCATCTAGTCTTAAAAACTTCCAGTTTTGTATATGGATAATTGGAATGTATAAAAAATCATTTCCGTTATATATAACCCAGAGGTCACTGCCAATATCAATCAGGATTCCGCTTAAAATCTTATTTCCAGATATTTCGAGTTTTATATAATTTCCGACCTTGTCTTTTAACTTCATTTAATCACTTCCTTTCCTCTATAAATAATTACAATTAGAGAAGGGCCAAGTGTTTGGCAAAGTACAAGGTGCCCGTCTCATATTGTATGGCTCTTGGAAAAACCCTAGTCATGGTGATTGACAGAAATGGTTTAATTGAACTCATTTTCGATTAAAATCAAATTTAAAAGCGTCTGGGTGAACTTTTTCTGCTAGGCCAACCAGAGAATATAGACCTGCGGTCATAGTCGGGTGTAGCAGGCTCACCAGCGAAACGGAAGGCACCAACCTCTTGTGCTACTGGCTTTTCAATTTGGTTTTTATTTTCTGAATGGTTCTTTTTGCCATTGTCAATTTTCATGAGGGGCTGGGTGGTTTCATAGGAATCTTTCACTTTTTTAACTTTAGTTAATAATTCCTGTGTTTGTTTTACGGTGACCCTATTAATAGGGGCTGAATCCACTTTTACTGGTTTAACCTCACTTATTGTTTCTTTTATAGAATTTCTTTTCTCTTGCACGTAAACCATTGGTTTTTGCAAATGTTCCTGTTCCCGCTTGACCGTATGTTGAACAGAATCTGATTTCTGTTTTTTCGATTCTGTAGGATTGGTTTGTTTTATTTCAGTTTTTGTATTTTTCGGCTCTTGGTTCGTTTTGGAAGCTGTAGCTACGATTGGTTTTTCAACCGTACTTTTGATAGGCTCAGACCAAACTTTTTTGTCCTTCTCTGTTTCATTGACAATGACTTTTGTTACTGGAGGTGCTTCTTTTTCTGCCTTCATGACCTTTTCACGCTGTGGGGCTTTGTTTTCTTTTTTGCTTTCCTTAGCGCTTACTTGTTCATCTGCAGATTTATTGTTTTTTTCTTCTTTCTTGTCTTGTTTCTTTTCACTGTTGTTTGCTTGGTTGTTGCTTGCTTTGTCCTCTTCTTTCCGATAGCCTTTTAAAATATTGGCAATGTGGGAAATTTTAACTAATATTCGGTTTTCACCATTAATTAAGGTTGCAAAATCTGCATCGACAATACTTAAAACGCCACTAAATGATTGCTTATTTAAACATAAAATCGATACCCATGAATTATGAAGAGAATTTAACAAGTCGATTAAGCTTTGTGTTTTCATATAGTCTGAAGTAATATTTTCACTTTTAAATTGTTTCGTATTTTTAGTGATTGCTTGAATTTTATCAATGCTATAATAATAGACATACTTGTTTTCGTCTTCTAAGACTAAGTGGTCAGTCTCGACGCCCATTAACTTACCCTTTATAATTTCTTCACCTACATAAAGATTTACATAAAAACCCTTTAGTAAATCTAAAGTGGAGGAAAAATTACCTGATCCCATGAAAAGTCCTCCTTTGGATAAATTTGCCGCTTCCCCCTAGAGAAGCGACAAGGTTGTTATTTTTTTATTGTCTGACTTGTGAGTCCTCACTGCGAACGACTCTTTGACGCAGGTTTTGCTGTTCAGATTGACTTACATTTTCTTCTGAATCCTTGTCATTACTTTTTTCATTCTTTGCCTGTTCTATTTTTAATCCATAACTTATATTTCTAATATGGTAAGTGGAAAGTCGTACAACTTCCTCTTTATTGATTAAGGATACAAAGTCCTTATTGATATCGCTTAGGACACCTTCTAATTTTTCTGGTCCGCCACGATTGATTTTAACCCATTGGAATTTTAATTGATCTAACAAGCCTGAAAAACTATCTGCAGTTTTATATTCGAAATCTTCAGGGATTGTAATACCTAAGTTGACTAGGTCTTTTGAATTTTCGGTTACGCTTTTTATATGATGAGTATTGTAATAAACAACACCATCGTCAGCTGTAAGTAGGACCAGATGATCATTAAGCACATCCATCAATTTTCCCACCCGAGATTCTGGGCCACCTCTATCTACCTTGATCGTCTTCCCCACTAAAGACTTCCACATGTCTTTATTCATACAACATTTATCCTCCTTTAAATAAATAAACTTATACACTGCATCTATATGTATCACGGTGTGATGTTGTACTAATATAGACGCCTTTTTTCATGCTTTTTGAAAAAAATAGGCAAAAAAAAGGGAAGGAATACCCTACGTATGTTCTTTTACGATAATATGCCTATTTTTTCTTTAAGATAGGAGCTCCTTTTTTTAATGAAATTGCAGATAAAATCAATTTCTTGTACAAATTTATCCTCTTTTATCTTTATATAGGGGTCTGTCTCGATAAAGGGTCTTAATCTATGAATTTGTTGTTCAATAATAGGTGTAAGTATTTCAAGATTGAAATGATCTTCAAGAATGGATGACATTATTTCTTTGTATTTTCTTTTAAAAAGAGAACAGTCAAGGATTCTTCCAGTTAGCGTATTATAACCGCTTATTGGAACAAAATCATGATCTAACGGCCGACCGCGGAGGTCTCTTCCCCAGGTTCCATCATAATCCCAAGGTGTCATTTCAAAAAGTTTTGATTCCCCATTTAGGTAAATCGCATAGTTATGGATAAAACCGTCAAAGTTCTGTGTGCAGACTACACCTGAAAGCCATGTTAAATATTGGTCTACATCCAGGTATTTTTCAATCTCCTTTTCAAATTGGGACTTGTTTAGGGTGTTAAGCATTGCGATAAATTCTTCTAAGCGCTGAAGATCCTTTTGCTCACCATATTTTATTGTGTATCCTTCATCTAGGCTTGTTTTAAGATCGTTTTCTGGAGTCAGTAAAGAGAAGTTTGCAAAATAATTTGTTGCATAAATGATGGCGCCCTCTGGAAGATTTCTTTTTTTTAGCAGGTACTGATCAAAAGATTCCAGTTCTAAATAAATACCTTTGGCAAATCCGTTAATGTACAGGAGGATATGCTTGGAGTGGGGGGAGATGACTCCAATCTGATTAAAGAAATCAAGTGAAAGCTTGTTTCTACTAAGTGATATGTCATCGAATTCAGCGTTCAGATGAATTTCATGCGCTCCATTAACTAAATAGGGTTTCTCAAAAGTAATATGATAGGATTTTTTCTTTTTTTTACGAATAACATTTCCCCTAAAATTTAAACCAATTTTATATCGATTGTTTCCGATTTTTAAAACAGCAGGGAGATGCTCTTCTGTCCAAATATCATTTTCTAAGGTTTTTAGCGATTTAGGATTTATAAAAATTTCATATTTTAACATGCAATACCCCCAATACATACATTTTTTCTAGATAGTATGCGATAAACTGCACGTGTGTGAGTACAAACAACCAGAAATTTATTACTAGGTTAATGGCTGAGGGGCTGAAGAAACGTATATGTTTTTAAAAAAATCATTGTTTGTCTATATCAAGAACCACTTTGTAACCATAAATTAGATATAGAAAATAACTTTTATGAAAGTGGTGGAAAACTGTAATGAGTAATGACATGAATCAATTGTATTCACAGGCAAAGGAAAATGGCGTAGTTTTATTTCTAGATAATAATCCAAATGAAAAACGGAACAGAAAGGGCTGCGGCTGCAGTGCAAGTAATCACGATAGTGAGGGAAGCAAGGGAACTAAAGGAAGTCATGGTTCAGGTGGAAGCAGGGGTAGTCATGGCTCAAAAGGAAGCAGAGGCAGTAAAGGTTCAAAGGGCAAACCTGGTCCAAAACGGAAAAAGAAACATAAAGGGCCTAAAGGACATCACGGATCAAAGGGCAGCAGGGGCAGCAAAGGCAGCAAAGGTAGCAAAGGTAGCAAAGGTAGCAAAGGTAGCAGAGGCAGCAAGGGTAGCAGGGGCAGCAGGGGCAGCAAGGGCAGCAAAGGTAGCAAAGGTAGCAAAGGCACCAGAGGCAGTAAAGGCAGCAGAGGTAGCAGAGGCAGCAGAGGCAGCAAAGGCACCAGAGGCAGTAAAGGCAGCAGACGCAGCAAAGGTAGCAGAGGCAGTAAAGGTAGGAAAGGCACCAGAGGCAGTAAAGGCACCAGAGGCAGTAAAGGCACCAGAGGCAGCAGAGGTAGCAAAGGCACCAGAGGCAGTAAAGGTAGCAAAAGCAGAAAAGGAAGAAAGGGTAGCAAAGGCAGCAGGGGAAGTAAGGGCAGCAAAGGTGACAAGAATAAAAAATCAAAAGGCAAACACTAAAATATAATTTTCCGATACTCCTAGAGTGTCGGTTTTTTTTGTTAAGAACACTCTCAATCTAGGTACAAGCCTTTATCATAACGCACAAGGCACCTGCCTAGCAGCCAAATCATAGGGAATGGCCTATAAATTATTTAAATAAATTATTTAGACATTAGCTGATTTAGCAATAATCAAGACATACGTTTAGTTCAAGCCCTGTTGGACAGACGTATGATAACGCAAAGGGCAAGAAAAGACAGTTAAAAAGAGAATATTTAGAAATGAAATTTGAAATGTACGAAGGGAGAGAAATAAATTATATGTATCATCCATCGACGGTGATCATTACTATATTAGCTTTTTTACTAACCATGGTGATGATTTTTATCCGGCCGAAAAATATGAATGAAGCAATCCCCGCCACCATAGGCGCAATCATTGTTTTTCTTAGCGGGAGCGTTTCAACCTTGGATTTAATTGATATCAGCTCTAAAGTTACTGGGGCAGCAGTTACCATCATTGCTACTATAGTAATGGCGATTGTTCTAGAAAGCTTTGGATTTTTTAGGTGGACTGCAGCGCTGATGCTTAAATTATCAAAAGGTTCAGGAATACGCTTATTCTGGTATACCTTATTACTTTGCTTTTTGATGACTTTATTTTTAAACAATGATGGTAGTATTCTGATTACCACACCAATTCTCATCTTAATTTTTAAAAATCTAGGGTTAAAGAATCGTCAAAAAATTCCTTTTTTATTAAGTGGCGCCTTAATTGCCACTGCATCCAGTGCACCAATCGGTGTTAGTAATATCGTAAACTTAATTGCTTTAAAAATTATCGGCATGGACCTTTATCTTCACACTGCAATGATGTTTATACCTGGAACGATGGGTTTATTATTTTTATCAATTTTATTATTTCTTATATTTAAAAAGGAAATCCCTACGCAAATTCGCCTCCATTCCTATTCTATCCCGTTAACAAAAAATAATCTTTTCCATCCATTGCAGAAAAAAACCGAGGATTTCTTTGAAAAACAAAAAAAGCTAATGATTAAAATGTTGATTTTTGTATTTACTGTTAGAGTTAGTCTTTTTATCGCATCATTTTTAGATATCTCAGTCTCATTAGTAGCAGTCATTGGCTCACTGGTTTTATTATCCTGGAGGTGGATACATTTAAAGATTAATCCAAAAGACGTCCTAACAAAAATTCCATGGCATATATTAATCTTTGCCTTTTGCATGTATGTAATTATAATCGGGTTGCATAATATTGGTCTAACAAATCTTATAGTCGAACATTTTAAAGTAATCGTAAATGATAGTTTATTCCATGCAAGTGTTACCATGGGAGTCATTACATCATTTTTGTCAAACATTTTTAATAATCATCCAGCATTAATGGTTTCAACATTAGCTCTGACAGAAATGGGTCTAGATCCTATTTTAATGAAAACAGTTTACTTAGCTAATATCATTGGGAGTGACATCGGCTCCTTAATCCTTCCGATTGGAACGCTCGCAACTTTGTTATGGATGGATATCCTTAGGAAAAACCACATTCGGATAACTTGGTTGGATTATATTAAAGTGACCATTCTTGTCATCCCGCCAACGCTGATATTTACCTTACTCAGCTTATATCTGTGGCTGTCACTCGTTTTTGTTTGAAAACCTGCGAAATTAAAAGAATTCACAAATAGGTGAATTCTTTTTTATATCAAGTTTAGGAGTGCTTTTTATTCTGTGGAAAAAATTTTAATATTGCTATTTTTGGAGTAAAATGTAGAATAATGTCGAAATATGATAAAATTGTATAATTAACCATGAACTGAAATATATCAACGTCAGATTTTATTTGATTAGGCCTTTGGAGGAATTTCCTTTATGAAATATAAGCTACAAGAAATAGTAATGATGAATAATGATCTATCTGATTTAACCTTTGCATTTGATGAATCAGCGATTATTGCAATAACTGACCATACCGGAAAAATAGAATTTGTTAATAAAAAATTTTGTGATCTCTCTCGCTACACTGAAGAAGAGCTCATTGGCCAAAATCATCGAATTCTTAAATCTGGTTACCATTCTAAAGAATTCTATATAAATATGTGGAGGAGTATCCGTTCGGGAAAAGTATGGAAAGGCGAGGTACAGAATAAAGCAAAAGATGGAAGACTTTATTGGGTACATACAACAATTGTTCCTTTTCTGAATGAGAAAGGAAAACCATACCGTTATATTTCAATTCGTGTCGATATCACCGAACAGAAGGAAGTAGAGGCTAAATTACAAGAGGCCTTAAAAAATGACTTTATTCAAACGGTTAAGAATCTAGAAAACGGTATGTTTAAGCTTATTAAAGATGTTGATGGATCCTATAAATATACTATAGCTGAAGGTAAACTAATGGATCAGTTAGGTTTAGATACAGAAAAACTTAGCCATAAAACTCCTTTTGATGTATTTTCAAATGATATTGCAACTTACAAATATAGACAGTATGAAAAAGCATTTACTGGGAAAAGAGTAAATTATGAGTTTGAACTAAGAGGAAGACTGTTGTACTTTGATGTATCACCTATTTTCTCTGGCGAGAAAGTGGTTGAACTTGTAGGGTCTGTACATGATATTACAGAAATGCGAAATACGCAAAAACAGCTTCAAGAGAATCAAATCCTTTATCAATCTCTTTTGAAGCATAGCCAGGATTATGTTATGACCTTTGATTCAAAGGGAAAAGTAGTTAATATAAATCCTAAAGTAGAGGAACTATTAGGACAGTCTTTGGAAAACATTCAAAATAAATCTTTAGAAAACGCAACCCTATTCGAGAATGAATTTGTGCATCGCCATCATTTTGAAAAAGCAATTAAGGGAGAAGTTCAGACTTTCGAAATTCAAATCCTCCATAAAAATGGAAAAAATCTTTATTTAAATGTTAGCTATCTCCCGATTATTATTGAGAAGCAAGTTAAAGGCGTCTATTCAATAGGCAGAGATATTACTGAAGAAAAAATGAAGCAAGAACTAAATGCTTATTTAGCCAATCATGATGAATTGACAAAGCTTGCGAACAGAAGAGGATTTGAGAAAAACCTTCGTGAGGCACTGCAGTTTGCCGAGAAGAATAGGCAAAAACTTGCCGTTATGTATTTAGATTTAGATCGTTTTAAACGAATTAATGATACTTTAGGCCATTATATTGGTGATCGTTTACTAGAACAAGTGGCACTAAGATTAAACGATGGTCTTGCTAAAGGGAGCTCCATTGCTCGGATGGGTGGAGATGAGTTTATGGTTCTTTGCTCTGAATTAGAAAGTGAGGAAGGCTCTGTTTTATATGCCCAAATGCTGATTAACAGGCTGACGGAGCCATTTTTTATTGAGGGTTTCGAACTTTATGTCACTGTAAGTATTGGAATTAGCTTGTATCCAAAGGACGGGGAGAATGTAGTAGATTTAATGAAGCATGCTGATATTGCACTTTACAGGGCAAAGGATCAGGGACGCAACACATATCAAACCTTTTCTAGTTCGATGAATTCGAGGAACTTTCAATCTTTTTTGTTAGAAAGAGATTTACGAAAAGCACTAATTAATCAGGAATTTATTGTTCAATTTCAACCTCGGGTAAATGGAATTACTGGAAAAATTGTAGGTGCAGAGGCGCTCATCCGCTGGAACCATCCGGTATATGGTTTAATTTCACCCGATGAGTTTATTCCACTGGCCGAAGAAACAGGACTTATTATTTCCATTGGTCAATGGGTCAAAAAAAGTGTGTGTGAACAATTGGTGAGTTGGAAAGAAAAAGGTATACCATTGATCCCTATTAGTATAAACATAAGTGCTCAACGGTTTTTACAAAAGGACTTTACTGAAAACGTCAGAAAAGTCTTGAAAGAGTTTGAACTAGACGGGAAACTACTTGAAATCGAAATTACCGAGAATTCGTTGATAAAAAATGAAGAATTTGTCATACAAACTTTGAATGAGTTAAAAGAATTAGGCATTAAAATCTATATTGATGATTTCGGTACAGGTTATTCTTCATTCTCATACTTAAAGGCTTTTCAAATTGATGGGATAAAGATTGATCAGTTGTTTATTAGAAATATCTCCTCGGAATCAGAGAATGCAGGGATTACCTCGGCAATGGTAAAACTTGCTCATCACCTTAATATCGATGTCATTGCAGAGGGTGTTGAGACGATGGAAGAACTTTTATTTCTTCATGAACATGACTGTACACATGTTCAAGGATACCTTTATAGCAAGCCAGTAGGTATTGAAGAATTTGAAGCCATCTTGCAAAGAGGGGTATTAAAACCTATCATATGAATTAATCGGATAAAAAAAGCAACAGAAAGCGCAAGTATCTTGGGAACTAGTAGAGATACTGGCGCTTTTCCATTCTAGTTAATATTTAATTGTAATCACACGATTGAATAGAGGATAAAGTAAATAGCCAAGGAAAACACCCAGTGTATTTAACACAAGATCATCGATATCTAAGCTGCCCCGATGGGTAATAAATTGAAGTACTTCGATGAATGAAATGCCTCCAATTGGAATAATAATCAAATTCCAGTTGGAGTATCTACTTTCTTGGAGGTAAATTCCAAAGGGGATAAATAAGCCAATATTAGCAGCGAGATTATAAAATGAGACTAGACCATTCACCTTCCCAGAAAGATAAAGGGAAATAGTAGAAAAAGGAACAAGATTTAAAGAATTGTAGCTTTGGTCGTTTGGACGGATAAATAACAATACCAATAGGAAAATCGTATATAAAACGAATAGAATGAGAAATAAAGAATAGGGTAGGGTTAGTGATTGCTTTCGTATTAATAAGACTAGAAAGAAAATAATGAAAACTATACATAAAAACACCACTAGCAAGACCAGCGGATGAAGATAGGAGAGTAACTGGGAAAATACAGGTGATAAAAGTAGAAATCCAATAATAGATAGGATCATTGATATAAATAGTGATTTTTTCATGAATATACCCCGTTCATTATCTTAATGTAATTAATTATATCATTAGCAATACAATTAATTACATTAAGATAATGCCTGTGTTATCCTTATTGAAAGCGAATCAAGAAAAGTGCAAAGGTGCGATTAAATGTCAAGTACGTTAAAAATTCAACAACCTAAGATTCCACAAGAGTTAACACCTGTAGATTTTAAAATGATGGACGAGCCTTATTTTGAAATGTCCATCATTCAAGATTGTTCAATAATAGGTGAAGATATTAATAGAATACGCTTTGACCAAGTTGTCTTTAAGAATGTTGTGTTTATGGATGTTTCATTTAAAAATATAGAATTAACAGATGTTATCTTTGAACGCTGTGATCTGTCTAATACAGATTTTAGCGGCGGAAGCATTCATCGAGTTGAATTTAAAGAATCTAAAATACTCGGTCTTAATCTTTCAGATGCATCCCTTGGCAATGTTCTATTCGAAAATTGTAATGCTAATTTATGTTCTTTAGGCTATGCAAAATTAAAGCAAGTCAAGTTTATTTCCTGTTCACTTCGGAATGTTGATTTCTTTGAGTCAAAATTTAATAAAATCATGTTTGTTGTCTGCGATTTAAATGAAGCAAGCTTTGAAGGAACTCCGCTTAAGGGGGTCGATTTAAGTAGTTGCACATTTAACCAATTAAACGTATCGATAGAAGATTTAGCAGGATGCGTTGTATCAGAGGAACAGGCGATTGGATTTGCCCGATTAATGGGACTGAAAATTAAAGAATAATATCAAATCGAGTTGTCCCTATGGGCAGCTCTTCTTTTTTTCTTATGAGTTTGTCTACAACATTGCCTTCCTATTTGAATATTGTATAAATAAAAGGATTGTGAGCGATATGTATTTGGTTGGTTTTTATTCGCCAAAAGCAAAATCAGGTGTAACCGAATTGTCTTTATCCATTTATCGCTGGCTAAAAATGAATACAAACTTATTAGCAGCATTCATTTCGTATGAACCATTAGAAAAAGAAGAAATATCCAATGAACTTATTCATGGTTTCTCAACCTTATCAGTAACGGAGCAAAAAAGAAAAGTAAAAGCGATGAAGAAAGAATTCGATATCATTATTTATGATGCTTCCAGTCAGTTATCTGAAGGAGTATTGAAATTACTGCCAATCGTTGACCGCTTATTTGTTGTTGGTGAAGAACATAAAGATTTTGCTGTTAAACTCCAAGAAATCATTCAATTCAATAAAATATTTGATAAAAGTGTAAAAAATTTCATCTCCCATTTAAAAGGGAATAAAACGTTTATCCTCCGTGAAAATAAGAGCGGACGCGTGATCGGATTTAATTATTCAAATAAAGAAACAAATGAAATTGGTCAAATGATTTATACAGATTACGTTACACGCTATGTGGAAGAAAGTTTTATTGAAAAAAATGAAAAGGTCCTAAAGAAAATTAAACAGATTCATAAAGATCAACTATATAAAGGCTTATATGATTTAGGTATTGATTTTGAAAAGGCCTTGCTCTTCCATGAATATGTTGTTTTACGGGAAGCATTAGGTCAAAATTACAACGATGCCTTAGAAAACCTTTTCCCCCTCATCATTAACTCCACCTTCAAAGAAATCTTAGAAAAATTCCAATCTGAAATAAAATTATTCACTAAAATAAAAATCGAATAATCTTTAGGGTCTCCATTCAAGTCCCTACTTCCATTTTCCCTGCCATTTGGGTTTATTTAATACTCATTTAAATGTACAATCTATTAGTGAAGTTTATTAAGAACAAAAATTTTTATGGGTGGGAAATGACATATGATAGCAAAGACAGAAGCGGATTTTAATGGGTTAAAGGAAATTGGTAAGATTGTGGCTTCCATTAGAGATGAGCTAGTACGAAGAACGAAACCGGGAGTTACAACGAAAGAACTTGATGAAATTGCGGGAGAGCTTTTCGAAAAGGCAGGAGCAGTTTCAGCACCAAAAGGAGAATACGATTTTCCTGGATATACTTGTATTAGTGTGAACGAAGAAGTGGCCCATGGTATTCCTGGGAAGCGAGTCATTCAAGAAGGAGACCTGGTGAACATAGATGTTTCTGGGTCCAAAAATGGTTACTTCGCGGATACAGGTATTTCAATTGTAGTCGGTGAAGGTGAAGAAATTCTAAAGAAAATTTGTGAAGTGGCGAAAGAGGCATTTGAAGCCGGTCTAGCAAAAGCAAAACCAGGTGCTAAAATCAGCGGGATGGGTAAAGTTGTCCATCAAATAGCACGAAAGCATGGGCTAACGGTTATAAAAAACCTTACAGGTCACGGCATCGGACGCTCCATTCATGAATCACCTGATCATGTTTATAATTATAATGAAACCTATGATTATGGATTGTTAAGAGATGGAATGGTCATTGCCTTTGAACCATTTATCTCGACACATGATGAAGAAGTATTTCAAACCGATGATGGTTGGACATATATTACTGAACAAAGCTTTGTAGCACAATACGAACACACAATGATACTTACCAAAAACGGACCAATAATTATTACAGAATAAAAGAAAATAAAGAATTATTGGGTAAAGAGCTGAAAATTTAATTTCAGCTCTTTTTGTTGTTCACAATTTTGCTACTCAATTTTTCTTTTTTTATCCTAACAATTAAGTTTAATTGGCCCGAATTTGGATAGGCTTATGAGGTGAATACCTTATTAGTTTAACCCAAATTTAATTGAAGGAAGGTTGCTGAGTATGTCAGGACCAAGCTGTTCAACTCATAGGGTGAATTGTAAGGATTGTGCAGCTGGAGAATTCGCGTTTAAGACGGAATTATTACATAAACGTTTGAATGACTTAGAGGAGGCTTACCTCCTCTATTATTTTGTATGACCACTATCGGAGGAGGTTGAAAAAATGACGATTGTTCGGCTCGGTTATGTTGCCATGAGCATGGAGTTGAAAAATGCATCGCCATCTAAAACGATGACCTTTAGCCAATTTCAAAAAATTGACGACAGGGATGCAGCCCTTCGGAAATTAGAAAAAATATCGCTAGAGAACTTACATAATACCTTACGATTATTAAAGCATAATGCCGCATCTGATATTCATTTTTATCGATTAACTTCACGGCTTATTCCTCTAGCAAACCATGAAGAGCTACTTGACTGGGATTATATGAAGCCGTTAAAAGAAATGCTGGTTGAAATTGGAAACTATGCAAAAAAACATAAGATCAGAATAGATTTTCATCCAGATCACTTTGTCCTTATTAATTCCCCAAAAGAACATATTTTTAAAAATTCTATACGAACGTTAAAGTTGCATTATTTACTATTAAAAGGGATGGGAATTGACGCTGCTCATCGTTGCGTGATGCATGTTGGCGGCAATTATGATGAAACGGAAAAGTCACTCGAACGGTTTGTTGACAATTGGATGGACGTTCCGCGAGCGATTCAAAAAATGATCATGTTAGAAAATGATGATACTTCTTTCACTTTAGAAGAGACGCTCTATTTATGTGAAAAACTTGATATTCCTCTCGTGTTTGATTACCACCATCACCTGGCACACCATCATAACGAAAATTGGCAAGACCATTGGGATCGTGTTTTAAATACATGGAGGAATTCTCCGCTCCCAATAAAAATGCATATTTCGAGTCCAAAAAGCGAGAAAGAGTTTCGGCATCATTCAGATTACGTAGACATGTCAATGTTTTTCGACTTCCTTAAAGAAATCAAGGGAAGCACTCCGCAAATTGACTGTATGATTGAGGCGAAAATGAAAGACGAAGCACTTTTTAAATTGATGGAAGAGATTAAACAAAGAAAAGACGTGGAAGTAATTGATGGTTCCTCGTTTCATCTGATTTAAAGCACTTTTCACTAACTATTACCACTACCAAGCAAGGCATAATTTCATTGCTCTAAAGGCAAAATTTAATAACGAAGAATTTTGCAAAGAAAAGGTGATAGCGTGGAACTAAGTAACGAAAACCAATCTTATCGTCCAGGTGATGTTGTCTATGTTTTCTACCGTAACCCGCATACACAGGACGTAGCAAATGTTCAATCAGCAGCAGTGGTAAATAATCCTGAAAATCCCAATGAATTAGCACTATTTTTGTATGAAACCTACTACCCATTATCGAATGAAACAGCCGTGTACTCAACAGCTGCAGAGGCAGAACAAGCTTATGACTATTACTTTGGTAATGTTTCTGTTTCTGAGGGGACGCTGGAATGATTAAACCATTTACACCCAGACTCGTATATTTCGAACCTAAAGCACTTGAATATCCACTAGGAAGAGAGCTATTAGAAAAATTTAAAAAAATGGATGTTGAGATTCGAAATACTACCTCACATAATCAAATCAGGGATCTTCCTGGCGATAGTGATTTTCAAAAATACCGGGTGGCAAAGTCCACTCTAGTAGTAGGAATAAGAAAAACGCTAAAGTTTGATACCTCAAAGCCGTCAGCCGAATATGCTATTCCCTTCGCAACGGGCTGTATGGGTCACTGTCATTATTGTTATCTACAAACAACGATGGGGACAAAGCCGTATATCCGTACCTATGTAAATGTCGAAGAAATACTGGATGCTGCCGACAAATATATGGAGGAACGCGCACCTGAATTTACAAGGTTTGAAGCTGCCTGTACGTCTGATATTGTCGGGATTGATCACTTGACACATACATTAAAACGGGCGATAGAGCATTTTGGACAATCGGAATACGGGAAACTCCGATTTGTTACTAAATTTCATCATGTAGATCATCTGCTTGATGCAAAGCATAATGGAAAAACAAGATTTCGTTTCAGTATTAATGCCGATTTTATTATAAAAAACTTTGAACCTGGTACATCACCCTTAGCCAAACGATTAGAAGCGGCTGGAAAAATAGCCAGAGCAGGGTATCCGCTAGGATTTATCGTGGCACCGATTTATCTTCATGAAGGTTGGGAGGATGGATACTATCATATGTTTGAACGGCTCGATGCGGAATTACCGCCAGAAGCTAAAAAGGATTTAACCTTTGAGTTCATTCAACATCGTTTTACCAAACCGGCAAAAAGAGTAATTGAAAAAAACTATCCGATGACTAAATTGGAACTGGATGAAGAAAAAAGAAGATATAAATGGGGCAAATATGGGATTGGAAAATACATTTACCAAAAAGAAGAAGAAGCAGATATTAAAGAGCATCTTTACGGTTATATGGAAAAATTCTTCCCAGATGCCAAATTAGAATACTTCACTTAAGTACCGGGGCTACTGGATTCCAGTAGTCCATTTATAATTTATTTGTTTTTTTATGAAATTATTTAACCAAAAATAATATTTTAATATACATGATGATTGGTGAGTACATTATAATCGGAATATATATATCTTTATGATAAAATAATATGTATTTCTTTTTTTTTAAAAAAGAGAGGGTTTTCAACATGATATATTTGTATGTTGGATTGGCTGGAGCTTTGGGAGCGATATTAAGGTATATTATTGGGTTAGTATTATTTACTAATAGTGCCTTTCCTTATGCAACCTTGCTAGTAAATCTAATTGGAAGTTTTGTGTTAGCATGGTTTGCCACCAATGTATTTATAAAGATGTCTTTATCACCTCTAATTAAAACCACAATAGGAACAGGATTTGTTGGCTCCTTTACGACCTTTTCAACGTTGAGTGTAGAAACGATTACTATGTTTGAGAAGGGAGAGTTATTATTAGCTATTACATATGTCTCTGTGAGTGTTTTAGGAGGTTTTTATTTGAGTCGATTAGGCTTTAAAGTCAATACGGCGGTACACAAATCGTGAGTCTAATACATATTATAATGGTTGGTATCGGGGGTTTTTTTGGTGCAATCGCCCGACTTTCAATAAGTAACCAATTAAATAAAAAATTTAAGACTAAACTACCGTTAGGAACATTAACAGTTAACCTATCTGGGGCTTTTCTCTTAGGTATTCTTCTTGGGGCTAAAGTAGATGTAATGGTTATATTGTTACTAGGTACCGGATTTTTGGGTGCATTTACAACCTTTTCTACCTTAAAGTTAGAAATGGTGCAAATGCACTTAAAAAAATACAATAAAGAATTTTTCCTTTATTTATTTACAACTTATGGTATTGGATTGCTGCTGGCGTATTTAGGATTTTGGATAGGAGGGTATCTTCAATAACTGAGTTTTAAAAAGCATATCATTGTTATTGGTGTAAATACTAACTTAAAAAGGGGCTTATAAAATGAAACAAACACTTGACTCTAAAGTACTTTCGGTTTTAGAAGATAAAATACAATTAATCAAAACAGATGCGGGAGCGATCTATTTAGTCGGTCCAATCCGGCTTCCAGTTAATTTATATGGGGAAACGGTTGTCTTTCAATGGTATTGTTGGTTAAACTGTGGGGAAGTAACCGAGGATTTTGAACGAATTATTGATAAATTATCTTCTAAAAATTTAGCTGAGTTTCAACAATCCAGCGTCTTAGTATATGGAGACTTTGAATTTGGTGAGGATGCCATTATTAGAATGCATTCTATTTGTCATACGGGTGATATATTTGGAAGTAAGCGCTGTGATTGTGGATACCAGTTAAAACAGTCGATGAAGATGATTACAGAACATGGAACAGGGGCATTATTTTATCTAGCGAACCATGAAGGCAGAGGAATTGGTTTATTCAGTAAGGCCATGGCATATGTTCTTCAAGAAAACGGCTATGATACAGTAGAGGCGAATGAAGGTCTAGGTTTTGTTGACGATTCCAGAAACTATGGTGATGCTATTCAAGTCCTAAAAGCATTGCGGTCAAAACCAGTAACGTTAATGACAAATAATCCGAAAAAATTAGAAGCATTAAGAAGTGCTGGATTAAAGGTTTCTGGAAGACAGCCTTTATGGGGAGATGTATCAGAGTATAATGAAAAATACCTTCAAACTAAAATTAACAAGTCAGGTCACATGGATTCTAAGGGGGTAAGTCAAAATGACTAAACATTGGGATTCGAATGATTCAAATGAGGGGATTTTCTAATGAGATTTGGTTTTGATATTGATGATACATTAATAAATCTAAGAGAGCATGCCTTTACGATTTATAATAAAAAGCTCAATCAATCTGTTTCAATGGAGGAGTTTAATAATCTAAAAAGAATTGAAATACATGAACCCTTCGGATTATCGGATGAACAAGGAAAAGAAATGTGGAATAGTTCATTAGAAGAAATTTATTATACCTCCTGTCCTGCTTTTCCAAATGCGGTTGAAACATTACATAATTTAGAGAAACAGGGACATGAAATTTTCTATATTACAGCAAGACCTAAGGAACATGGTGAACGAACAAAGGTATGGTTAAAAGAAAATGGTTTTCCTGTTCATGACGCGAGATTTTTTTATGGAATGCAGGATCATGAGAAGGTAGAGATAATAAAAAAATTAAAACTTGATTACTACTTCGATGACAAACCAGAGGTTTTAAATACATTATTAAACGAAAAATTAAAGGCAATTATAAGAGACCAATCATATAATCAACATTCGAATTTACCGCGAATTAAACATTGGAGCGACCTTGAGGAAATAATGAAAGAACATTAGCTAATTTAATGGAACGAAAAAAGCTGTTGAGAATCCTCAACAGCTTTTTTAATTGTCCCAATATTTAACGGTCTCCATTTTAGAAGTAGGATTTCTTTTTATAACCTTACCGTCTTTATCGTAGAAGACTTCGTATTCCTGATAGGTTTCCACAATATACCCATCGATTCGTTCGACATTGTCAAGTCTTTGCTCTAGTACAGGTAATTTAAGCGGTTGTTCTACATCAACGGGTTGAGCTACTGCTTGTTCACTGGTCATGTAGGAATAGTCATTATTAACAAACGAAAAGGGGGAATCAAGATAGGCTGTTAAGGCTAATAGAAAGAAAAGGATTGTAAGCATCGTAAAAGTTTGTAATTTCATTTTACCTAGCTCCTTTAACTATGTAAGTCCTCGTAACCTATCTTATGCATGTCCTTTCGTCCTAATGCTAGTTTGTTTTGGCAACTACTGCTTTTGATTTTGAGCGATAAACCTGAAAAAGAATAAATGCCAGGATAGAGATAATCGCTCCAGATATATACGGAAGACCAATTGCTAGCGAAAATAACCAGCCTCCCAAGGGAGGACCTATAATCCTTCCTAGTGAGTCAAAGGAGGATAATAACCCTGTTGCACTGCCATGTCCAGTCGTTGAGGTTTTCGTAAGTAATGAAGAAACACTAGGACGAATGACACCATTTCCGATACCGAAAATGGTTAAAAAGATCGCGGCGGTTGTAAAACTATCGACAAGAAGGATTAAACCAAAGCCAATGGCTGAAACAATAATTCCACCTTGGATTACTTTCCCTTCGCCGTACTTTTTGGTTAATCTGCCAACTAAGCCACCTTGTACAATGGCTCCCGCAAACCCCATAATCATGAATATGTACCCAAGGCTTACAGCATTTAGCCCGGCTTTTTCTGCCGCAAAATAGGCAAAAGTTGCTTCTAAGCCTGATAATGACAGCGAGATAAGCAGCTGTAATAAAAATAGAACAGTGGCAGCGCCACTAAAGGCCTCCCATAATGATTGTTTTTTCGCCATAGGAGCATTCTCGGCCTTTTTCTGGATTGTTTCTTTTAATAAGAAAAACACAAGTACTAAAGTGATTAAAGAAGAAAATCCGGCAATGAAGAAGGGCAAGCTCATACTGGTTTTTGAAAAGATCCCGCCAATGGCTGGGCCAAAGACAAAGCCAAGTCCGACAGCAGCACCGATGATTCCCATACCTTTACCGCGATTTTCAGGCGTAGTAATATCAGCCACATAGGCCATTGCGGTTGGCATATTAGCTGAGGAAAGAATTCCTCCAATAATCCGTGCGGCAAATAACATCCAAAGATCAGTTGCCAATGCTTGCATAAAAAATGATAAAGCTAATCCTGCAATACCAATCATCATGATTGGCTTTCTTCCGATCCGGTCGGATAATTTACCCCAGAAAGGTGCAAAAATAAGCTGCATTAGTGAATATACGGCCATTAATAAACCTAGTTGAGTTGGATTTGCTCCGATTTCCTCCGCATAAAAGGGAAGGACGGGAATAATGATTCCAAAGCCAATCATCACTAAAAACATAACTAAAAATAAAATCGGCAGTGCTCTTTTTGTTTCCAAGGGCTTTTCCACTCCTAAATGATTTGAACCCATTCAAATCTCTCTGTTATATTTAGTATTGCTGTAGTATGTACAAATTTCTTCACATGCTAAGAATAATAGAAAACGTTAATACATTACAAGTATTTAGAAGGATTTAAAGTCAATTTAGTAACTACTATAGTATCTTATCCTTAATCAGACCAAATAGTAATATATTAGGACTATAGAATGACGACAAACTGTGTACTTAATTAATCGTGTAATAAGATAGTCTCCATATAGCAATTGCTAGCAGAAAGAAAGTGATTAGCTAGCGAAGAGATGCAAAGAGCGCATATCCTTATTTAAGGACATGCGCTCACTACTTAACCGCTTTTCTTGTTGTTTCTGAAGCAAAGTCAGCAATTACCACCAGTATCATATAACAAAGGAGCAACAAAGTGATTTCTGTGTAATTGAAGTAACTCATTGCAAGTTTGAAGTCCATACCAAGACCGCCCGCTCCTACAAATCCAACTACAATTGTTGTTCTCATGATTACTTCCCAACGATAAAGAATATAGGTTAAGAATCTGGGCATCACTGTTGGCAAAATTCCATAGAAGAAGATTTCAATTTTAGAAGCACCAGCAGTTGCTAAATTACGAATGGGTCTAGGATCCATGTCCTCAATCACTTCGGCCCAAAGTTTACCTAGTATGCCAAAGTTATGAAGGGCAAGGGCAATCGCACCTGGCAATAAGCCTGGCTTCAAAATAAAAATAATCATCATCGCCCAGACTAATTCTGGAACGGATCGTGAAAAAATATAAGAAAGACGAACGATTCCATATAAAATCCAGTTATACCACTTTTTTTCTGATGTAAGGCTGCCATTAGCAATATTTCTTGCAGCAGGAA
This sequence comes from Neobacillus sp. FSL H8-0543, assembly GCF_038592905.1. Classification (GTDB taxonomy): domain Bacteria; phylum Bacillota; class Bacilli; order Bacillales; family Cytobacillaceae; genus Neobacillus. Next base: position 5,236,466 of record NZ_CP151943.1, read on the forward strand.
TGACGGTTAAAAACGCAGCAATCGTTGAGAAACCAATGGCCATGATACTCATTTCTAGCGTCTCTACGGTAAGCGTTAATGCAGATGCCCAGCTGCTTGCATTAAGAAAGGCAGGGTTCTCTTGATTGACCCCAATTAGTCCACCGAAAAACCTTGTAGCATATTCAATATTTTTATCAGAAAGTAATTCGAACAGATTTGCATTCTCGGCAAGTACGATATACATCCAAGAAACAATAATTAATAAGACAGCAAAAAGGGAAGAGCACCACCCAGAACTTAGGCCTTTTTTTCGCTTATGGTCTGTCAACCCTTTCCGAACTAGGCTGCTCCATAAGTCCACAAATAAGACAAGACCAATTAAGAAAAAGACATAGGTCCAAACTGATTCATATTTTAAATCCGCAAGTGATAATTGAATTTGAAAACCGAGACCACCCAGTCCAACAAAGCTCATTATGGCCGACGATCGGATGGCGCATTCAAAGCGGTACATGGTATAACTGATAAAATCAGCCCAAACTAAAGGTAAATAACCATAAACAAGAGTTTGTAGCCGAGAAGCACCCGTCGATTTTAGGGCCTTTATGGGTTGCTCAGGGACATCTGTCAGCATATCAGCAAATATTCGCCCAAGAATTCCACCATATGGAATAGCTAGGGCAAAAATAGCGGCAAACGGAGAAAGACCGATCGCTGCCACAAACAACCATGCCCAGATTAACTCGTGAATGGACCTGGTGAAACCGAGGACACCTCTAAAAAATATTTTATTAATAAGCCGTGAGAATCTGCTAGAAGTTAGCATTCCAGATGCAAGTATTCCAACTATAAATGCATAAATAATGGCTAACGACATGCCCGCAACAGCATAGGCAAAGGTAATCCATGCTGATTCAAAACCGATAATTAATGTACTAGGTGCTAAATCCGGGTGAATTAATCCTTCGAAGATTTGCAGCATCGTAGGTACCCCGCCAGCATGTATTAAATCATCCGCACTCCATTGAATGGAGGACAAGCTCCAGACGAAAACGAAAATCAACACACAGGTAAGAGAAAAACGTTTGTGTAAACGGATAAAAGGGATCAGTTTCGTCATTTTATACCTGCTCCTTTAGCTGATAAAGCTCGGCTAGCAGGTCATCCGTTACTTCTTCTGTCGGTAAATCAAAAAAGATTTCTCCATTCTTTAAAGCAATAATCCTTGTAAAATATTTACGTGCGTATTCAACTGAGTGCAAACTTGTAAGTAACGTTTGGTTTTCTTCTGCAATGATTTTAGTTAGCATTGCAAGCACATCATCCGCCCGTGCGGGGTCAAGGGAGGCAACCGGTTCATCTGCTAGGATAATCTCAGGTTGTTGTACCATCAATCTAGCCATGGCCACCCGTTGCTGTTCACCTCCCGATAAAGTAGAGGTTAACTCGTACGTTTTATCGGCAAGACCGACCCGTTCTAATGCTGTAATTGCTATATCTTTATCTTGAGGGACGAGTAAAGAAAACAAGGACTTCGCGAATCCCCATTCGGACAATTTTCCAGCAAGGACATTATGAATAACCGCAAGTGGTCCAATCAAATCGAACTGTTGGCGTATGACTCCTACTTTTTTGGCAAACAGTTTCCCTTTTTTATAGTAGGAAAGAGGTTGGCTATCGATTAGAAGCTCACCACTTTGAAGTGAAACCAAGCCTGCAATTGAATTTAATAAGGTTGTCTTGCCAGCACCACTCGGTCCGATCAAGGCAACCAGTTCGCCTTTTTTTATAGAAAAAGAAAGGGAAGATAAGGCTATCTTCCGCTCAAAGTGTTTTGATATATTTTTAGCTTCTATCATCATTTTTGCAGACATCTTTAAACACCTACTACTTAATAATCTCTAATTCTTTCGCCACTTGTTCAATCTTTTTGTAATTCTCATTTTTTGTTTCTACAAACTTGTCAGTTTGGAATAAATCTGCAATTTCTGTTTGCTCGCCTGTCATTGAAAGCAGAGCATCCTTAACTTTGCCCTTAACGCCTTTTCCAAAGACTTCTTCAACATTACTATTAATCGTCCAGTTATAGTCGTAATAAGGTGGAGTCGTGTAAAAAACTTTCACTTTACTTGTATCTACTTTAGCTTCTTTAACAGCTGCTTCCCAAACGGAAATATTTAATGCACCTGCTTTAAAGGCACCTGATTCAACTAACTTATAGGTTGTGTCATGTGATCCAGAGAAGTTTGGCTTCCCATCAAGGTCCGTATTTGCGTCAATCCCTGCTTCTGATAGAAAATATCGTGGCATTAAATGCCCAGAAGTTGAGCTTTCACTGCCAAATGTTAAGGAATTACCTTTTAAATCCTCAAGTGAATTAATTCCAGAACCCTCTTGGGTAATGAATACTGACTTGAATTCTGCGTCACGTGGTCTTTGGACGATTGATTCAGCATCAGGAACTAGGTTTCTTGCTTGAACACTTGTTAAGCCACCAAACCAAGCTAAATGAATCTCACCACGTTGGAAGGCAGTTACTAATGCAGCATAATCAACTGTCGGAACAAATTCCACTTTGAACCCTGTTTTTTCATTTAGATGTTTTGCGACTGCGTCCATTCCTTTTTGAAGGTCAGCAGCGTTTTGATCAGGAATCGCACCGATTTTTAACACCTCTGTTGTTTTTGTTTCTTTCGTACCTTCATTTGCTTTATCATCCTCTTGACCACAAGCAGCCAATGTAATTAGAAGCATAGAAATAATAATTGCAGATAACCATTTTTTCATATTGTATTCTCCTCTTAGTTTGTGTTTTTTGTGGTAGATAATAGTCTTAACCTTTTTCATTATAAGTGGATGGTTTTTTTAAATAAATTCATTTTATCTATATATTCAATTGTTATTCATCGATAAAATCAATAGGTAAATAAGGATTCAGCATATTGGAATTATTTTCTCCCAAAAATGAACAGAAAAACCCCTGCTATGCTTAGCAGGGGACAAGTGATACGTTACGATTGAGCTGCTTTTGACGGCTCTTCGCACGACCAGTTGTAGAATAGCGCGCTTTATTTTTGGCAATAAAGTCTTCTTGTTTTTTAATGAATTCCTTTTGCTTTTCATAAAAATACATTCCTACATCATACTAGATTTTTTAGGATTTGACTATATTTTCTCCCTAGTATTACTGGGATTAAAAGGTAAAAAATGAGGTTTTAGTTCAGATCAAGTGACAAGTTCTAAACTTGTACATAAAATAATAGGACAACCAATGGGAGGGAGTTATCTAATGTCTGTTAATCAAGATGGTGTAACGATTGGTACAGTCTCTGGAGGGATAGTTAACTTTGGCGGGGCGGTGTATATTTCTCCGATATCCGTTACAAAAGCCAACTCTGGAGCGGGTGATAATAATACTGGTGAAGAGGTCACAGCATGCCTGGAGAGAAATCGAACAAATCAAAAAAGTGTGACAGAATTACTTGAATTAATAAAGACGATGCTGGGATGAGCATCGTCTTTATTAATTCTTAAGAAACTTTAAGTTTTTGCGCTGAAGACTGAGTTTGTTTCTGTGGTTTAGCCACATTAAAAACAATATTTAAGAAAATTGCTGTTAGGCTACCGGCAACTATTCCATTGCTGGAGAGGATTTTGATGCTTTCCGGCAGTTGGGCAAATAAATCCGGAACAGCCGTTACACCAAGTCCCATTCCTACTGAACAAGCAATAATCAAAAGATTTTCTTGTGAAGCAAACTCCACCTTGCTAAGCATTTTGATTCCGTATGCGATGACCATTCCAAACATAGCAACCATCGCACCGCCTAATACAGGTGTTGGAATCACAGTAGTAAGGGCACCCATTTTAGGGACAAACCCTAGGACTACTAACATAACTCCCATTGTATAAATAACATTTTTCCCCTTTACACCAGAAAGTTGAACAAGCCCGACATTTTGTGAGTAGGTGGTATATGGGAAGGCATTAAACAGACCGCCTAGAATAATCGCCAAACCTTCGGCACGATAACCCTTAGATAAATCCTTTTCAGTAAGTTTTTTTCCAGTGATATCACTAAGTGCAAAATAAACGCCAGTTGATTCAACAAGGCTAACAATTGCTACAAGTGTCATTGTAATAATCGGTGTCCATTCAAAGGTTGGCAGACCGAAATAAAATGGCTTTACCATATGAAACCATGATGCATCCCCAACAGCTGCAAAATTGACTTTTCCCATGAGAGAAGCAGCTATGGTACCAGCAGCTAGTCCTAATAAAATTGCAATCGAACGGATGAACCCTTTTGTAAAACGATAGAGCAAAATGATAAATAGTAAAGTTCCAAATGCTAGACTAATATTTGATAGACTGCCAAAATCAGGGCTGCCTTGACCTCCAGCAATATTGTTCATGGCAACGGGAATAAGTGTAATCCCGATAATGGTAACCACGGAGCCTGTGACAACTGGCGGGAAAAATTTAAGTAATTTGCCAAAGAATTGTGAAATAAGTACGACTACTAAGCCAGAAATTAGAATCGATCCATAGATAGCGGATATCCCGAACTGTCCACCGATAGCGATCATCGGCCCAACAGCTGTAAAGGTACAGCCGAGGACGATGGGTAAACCGATTCCGAAAAAGCGATTCTGCCAAACTTGTAATATCGTCGCAATACCACACATTAAAATATCAATCGAAACGAGGTAGGTTAATTGTTCACCAGTTAAATTTAACGCACCGCCAACAATAAGAGGGACGATTACCGCACCTGCATACATTGCTAATACATGCTGAATACCTAGAGAGGCGATTTTAAATGGGTTCTGTTTCATTAGATTAATTCCTCCACTTTCTCATTGATAAATTTTACTTTTCCATTCGCTAATGAGGCAATTCTTGCTAAGGATTCCACGCGTAAGCCTAAGTCATTTAATTTCTGAGAGCCTGGCTGGAACGACTTTTCGATTACAATTCCTATTCCTGTTACATTAGCTTGAGCCTGTTGGACTAAGTCAACTAATGCAAGTGCAGCTTGCCCATTTGCCAGAAAATCGTCGATAATTAGTACGCGATCATTTGAATTTAGATATTTATTTGAAATGGAGATTTCATTGGTTTCATCTTTTGTGAACGAATGAACACTTGCCGTTAATAAATCATCGATGAGAGTTAGTGATTTTCTTTTTCGAGCAAAAATAACAGGAACATTCAGATGTAAGCCAGCAAATACAGCAGGCGCAATCCCTGATGATTCGATTGTGACTATTTTTGTTATGCTTTCCTCTTTAAATCGGAGAGCAAATTCCTTACCAACTTCATTCATCAGTACAGGATCAATTTGGTGGTTTAAAAATGAATCCACTTTTAAGACATTATCATTAAGCACCAATCCGTCGTTCTTAATTTTTTCCTCTAGTAATCTCATGATTTTCCTCCTGTGTAAAAAAATAAAAAAGCCCAAACGCCGTTGCTCACATCAATTATTGAGTGAGGCAATGACATTTGGGCTTTAATAAACCAAATAGAATGGACGCTAAAAGAAAAAGCGCCATTGCATTACCCACTCATAGTCAGATTGTTAACGGCAATCCGGTAGAAACTTGCAGGCCATAACCCTGCGATTATATGAGTGAACCATATGAATTTATTCACATTATACTCGTGACAAAAACACAAATCAACCTTAAATTATAAAAAGGACGAATGAAAGAGTATGATTTTAAGTTTATGTTCGTCTTTTGGAAGCGGTTCCCGAACGGGTTATATTCAAAAAATTAGTGAGGATTTAATAAATAAAAAATATCCTTAATTCAAATTGGTTATTCAAAAAGGGGAGTCTAAAATTTTTTTTACAGAATGTCCGCTTGATATGAACATATTTAAAAAAGTGTGATAAAGTATAGTACAGAAAAGCTTTAATACTAGTAATTGTCCATGATTCAATTGTCCGCCTGTGACGGACAATTGTTTTTCTATAAGCGACAAAAAGGGGGAATTTACGTGTCCAGCAATACTTTGGAACAATTCTTAAACGAAAACCTGGCCGATTTAAAAACTAAGGGTCTTTATAATGTCATCGATCCATTAGAAAGTGCAAATGGACCAGTGATCACAATAAATGGGAAGAAATTAGTTAATCTTTCATCAAATAATTATTTAGGATTAGCAACCGATGAACGGTTAAAACAGGCAGCAACAGACGCAATTAAGAAATTTGGAGTCGGTGCTGGTGCTGTACGGACCATTAATGGAACACTTAAATTACATGTGGAATTGGAAGAAAAATTAGCTGAATTCAAGCATACAGAAGCTGCTATTGCCTATCAATCCGGTTTTAACTGTAATATGGCGGCTATTTCCGCTGTTATGGATAAGAATGATGCGATCCTATCCGATGAGTTGAACCATGCTTCTATTATCGATGGCTGCCGCCTTTCTAAAGCAAAAATCATTCGTGTCAATCATTCAGATATGGCTGATTTACGTGCGAAAGCAAAAGAAGCAAAGGAATCAGGTCTATATAATAAAATCATGGTCATTACCGATGGGGTATTCTCAATGGATGGCGACATTGCTTTATTACCTGAAATCGTTAAGATTGCAGAGGAATTTGATCTTATTACATATGTAGATGATGCCCACGGCTCTGGCGTTTTAGGTGAGGGCGCAGGAACAGTAAAACATTTCGGTCTTTCTGATAAAATTGATTTTCAAATTGGTACCCTGTCTAAGGCAATTGGGGTCGTTGGAGGATATGTTGCAGGCAAAAGGAATTTAATTGATTGGTTAAAGGTACGTAGCCGTCCATTTTTGTTCTCTACATCACTAACACCTGCCGACGTCGCTGCAAGTATTAAATCGATTGAACTCTTAATGGAAAGCACAGAATTAAACAAAAAACTTTGGGAAAATGGCGATTATCTAAAAAAAGGTTTGAAGGACTTAGGATTTAATATTGGAAACAGCGAAACACCTATTACGCCATGTATTATTGGTGACGAAAGTCTAACTCAACAATTCAGCAAACGCCTTAATGATGAAGGAGTATACGCAAAGGCGATTGTCTTCCCAACTGTTCCACAGGGTACCGGACGTGTCCGCAATATGCCAACCGCTGCCCATACAAAAGTAATGCTTGATCAGGCAATTGCTATATACGAGAAAGTAGGCAAGGAAATGGGAATTATTTAATTCTTAGATTCACGCTAGACATAAGCGAAGAGGACGGAGAAGCATGAAGAAGATTTTAATTACAGGTGCATTAGGTCAAATTGGATCCGAACTAACGATGAAGTTAAGGGAGATCTATGGTTCCAATAATGTCATCGCCACAGATATAAAAAGGAACGATAGCGAGGCTGCACAAAATGGGCCGTTTGAAATCGTTGATGTGACTGATTTGAACCGAATGGGCGAGGTTGCAAAAAAATATAATGTCGATACGGTGATGCATTTGGCGGCACTCTTATCTGCCACAGCAGAAGCAAAACCTGTTTTTGCCTGGAATTTAAATATGGGTGGCTTGATGAATGCACTCGAAACGGCAAGAGAACTCAATGCACAATTTTTCACACCAAGTTCTATTGGTGCTTTTGGTCCATTGACACCCAAAGACAGTACTCCACAGGATACCATCATGCGCCCGACAACTATGTATGGTGTAAATAAAGTAGCTGGAGAACTCCTTGCTGATTATTATTTCCATAAATTTGGAGTGGATACTCGCGGTTTGCGTTTCCCTGGCTTAGTTTCTTACGTTGCACTACCAGGCGGAGGGACAACAGACTATGCGGTTGAAATTTATTATGAAGCGATTAAAAACAAGAAATATATTTCATATATTGATAAAGGCACATATATGGACATGATGTATATGCCTGACGCTTTAACAGCAATCATTGATTTAATGGAGTCGGATCCAGCTAATCTTGTTCACCGTAACTCCTTCAATGTTACTGCGATGAGTTTTGCCCCTGAAGAAATTGCTCGAGAGATTTCTCTGCATGTTCCTGGCTTTGAGATAACCTATGCAGTTGATCCTGCTCGTCAAAAAATTGCAGACAGCTGGCCAAACTCGATTGATCCCACCGCCGCAAGGGAAGAATGGGGCTTTAAATCAGAATATGATTTAGCCAAAATGACTAAAGATATGATTGAAAAGTTAACAAAAAAAATCTTATAAATGCGTCCCGGGCTTAATAGGCTCGGGATTTTTTGATTATGTCTATATGCGTTGTAACTGAAAACTATCTTACAAAACTATAGGTTCCTCTCAAACAAAATCCCCACTCGTTCTACCATAACTTTTGGAGTGTAGGGTTTTCCATTCTTAAACCACCATTCCATTATTCCTGCGATAGCTGCTCCAAAAGGAGATTGGCTTTTTGAGTGATTAAATCTAAAGAACCGTAATATAACTTTTATTCATATTTTACCCAGTTGCGGTAACAATAATCGTAATTCAAAAATGATGGTGATTGTTCAATGAAAAGATGGTTAATAAAGAAGAGCATCCATGAAGATATAAAAAAAACAGAATGGGCACAAATATTAGCAAAATCCAATGACTTTAAAAAAGCCTTTTATTACAATCAAAAAACAAATGTGCGATTTTGCATTTCATTTTTTAATACCTTAGTTGATGAGAAAGTCGTCCAGCAAGGTATCCTTCCTTCTTTATTGGAGGGTGATTTTCATTCGGTTGATGATATTAAGAAAATCGTTCCACTTGAAGATGTTCAAATCAGTGATAACCCTTCTAAAATTGAAGAAAATCTATGTAACGGCTATGTGCTACTGACCATTGAAACAGAGGAAAGGCAGTTTGGTTTGATCGGTGCTAAAAAGGAAATAGTCCGTAATCTTTCACCGCCCGAAGTAGAGATTTCTGTTATTGGCCCAAAAGAAGCCTTTGTTGAATCCATTTCGACAAATTTAAACTTAATTAGAAGACGATTGCCTATAAAAGAATTAATAGTGGAAGAATATACAATTGGGAGTCTATCTAAAACAAAGATTGCTGTCTTACATATTGAAGGGATTACAAATCAAGAGAATGTGAATACTGTCAGGCAACGATTGAAAGATGTTGAATTTGATGCAATTACTGACAGTTCATATATTGTGCAGTTCCTATCGGATAATTCGAATTCACCATTTCCTCAGTTACTAGATACAGAAAGGCCAGACCGAGTTGCGGCGATTTTGGCTGAGGGAAAGATAGCCATTTGTGTAGACGGTTCACCGCATGTTTTGATTACGCCGACTACTTTTGTTAACTTTTTCAGTGCCTTCGAAGACTATTATTTAAATTGGATCATTGCTTCATTTTTTAGATTACTTAGGATGTTTTCCGTCTTCTTTTCCATCTTGGTTACCCCACTTTATGTAGCCGTTCTAACTTATCATTATGAAATTATTCCACATGATTTGTTAGGGACTTTAATTTCATCAAGGAGGATTGTTCCCTTTCCGCCAGTGCTGGAGGCTGTGTTTTTAGAAATGACGATTGAATTGTTAAGAGAGGCTGGGGCGAGGTTGCCGACAAAGGTAGGACAGACAATTGGTATCGTTGGAGGGATCGTCATTGGAACTGCATCGGTTGAAGCAGGACTTACAAGTAATGTTCTTCTCATTCTCATCGCACTCGCTGCACTTTCTTCCTTTACAACGCCAATATATAAGATGAGCAATACCATCCGTGTACTACGCTTCCCTTTTTTATTTTTTGCTCACCTTTGGGGATTGATCGGCATTTTATTCTGTTTTTGTATTTTATTGACCCACTTAATCCGCCTTACCTCCCTAGGCAGGCCGTTTTTGGATCCTTTTTATCCACCAAGGCTGGTAGACCTACAGGATTCTCTGATTAGATTTCCTTTTAGGGATCAGGGCATGAGACCAGAGTTTTTAAGAACAGAAAATCCTATCCGCTATAGTATGAATAAGGCAAGTATTAAAAAGGATATTGAGGAATGACTGCAAGATATGGAATAAATAGGGAGGTGAATCAATATTCAAGAGCAAACTATTCCTGACAGGCTGAAAATCTCCCCCTTCTTAATTTATTATTCGATTATGTCCATGCAAATCGGACTAGGCGCTTTTAATTTTCAGCGTAGAATCGCAAAAGCAACTGGCTATGACGCTTGGATTTCTATATTATTCGCAGGGATATGCCTTCATATTATTCTCTGGATGATTTATAAAATTGCAGAAACTGTCAACGGAGATATCGTTTCAGCACATACGTATGTAGCGGGGAATTTTCTTGGGAAGCTATTAAGTATTCCTTTTATTGGATATTTTCTCATGCATTCTTTGGCTACTCTTCGTTCATTCATTGAAATTATCCAGGTTTGGATGTTTCCTGAATTAAGCATTTTCTGGTTCACCTTCAGCTTTATGCTGCTCTGTATGTATGTTGTATTTGGCGGACTCCGAGCAGTCGTTGGAATGGCTTTTTTCAGTATCGTCTTGCCTGGATACTTAGTGTTTACTTTTGGTTTTAATTTACCCTATACTAACTTTGAAAATTTATTGCCTATTTGGGATCATTCCGTAATAGACTTGTTAAAAGGTTCCTTTCAAATGACGCTTTCTTTTATAGGCTTTGAAATTGTGCTGTTTCTTTACCCCTTTATTAAGGATCCGCAAAGGTCCAAAAAATGGGCCCATTTTGCGATATTAACGACCACGCTCCTATTTACAGTTTTTGCGATCGTAACTTTTGCTTACTTTTCGGAAGAACAACTACAAAAAGCACTATGGCCAACGTTGTCGATGTGGAAGATTCTGAAACTCTCTTTTGTAGATCGCTTTGAATTCATTGGAATTGCAAACTGGAATTTAATTATTCTTCCCAATGTTTGTCTCTCCATCTGGATCGGCTCTAGGCTAGTGAATAGGATTTTTAATATCAGGCAGAAAAAGGGTGTTTATTTGTTTATTATTCCCCATTTGGCAGCCATTAATTTTATTCATACACGGGAAGGAATTGACTTGTTAAATCAGAGTGTGGCGAAAATAGGATTTGTTTTTACGATGCTGTACATTCCTTTATTATTCATTGCTGTCCAGATTGCTAAGAAGGTGAAGACAAAATGAAAAGACTTTTTTTGGTTTTAGCCTTATTATTACAACTATCAGGATGTGTTGAAAAAAAAGTCATTGATGATATTAATATCGTCATTGGTATCGGATTCGACCATTCACGAGATAAACAAATTCTGGGCACTTTTCTAACACAAACTTACAACGCTGATAAAAGTATCGGTAATCAAACGTTTTCATCTAAAGCCATTTTGAGAAGAGATCTCTTAATAAAAGCGAATAGACAATCCTCTCAACCACTTGTTACCGGCGGTTTGGGGGTGACAGTAGTCGGGGAGGAGCTCGGAAAGCGAGGAATGAAAGATATACTAGATGTATATCAAAGAGATGTGGCCATAGGGGCCAGAAACTTTTTTGCAATTTCGGAAGGAAAAGCTCAAAATATTTTACAAGGAAAATATGGAACAGAGGGAAGCGGAAATTATTTATACACTCTTCTGGATACCCATATTAAAACTAAAGATTTACCTAAAACGAATCTCCATTTGTTATTACGTGATTATTATCAAACAGGAAAGGATATTTACCTTCCTCGGCTAAAACAAATAAGTAATGACCAGGTCGAAATAAGTGGGATTAGTCTGTTTAATGAAGATAAAGTAGTAGGTATTATTCCTTCAGAAAAAATGTTTTTTTTCAGGCTGTTGGTAGACAAGTACAGTAATGGCAATTTTTCAGTCCCAAAGGAAAAGGACGGTAAGGCATCCATTAAAAGCATCCATTCCAAACATAAATTTAAAATTTCAAAAAAGAATCCTTCTGAAGTTACTATTCACATTAGAATTAAGGGAACAATCCAAGAATATACAGGAAAGGAGATGCAAGAAAAAAAAGAAATAGAGAAGATTCGGAAAGAGTTGGAAAAGGAAGTCGAAAAGGAATGCTTACAGCTAGTAAAGCACTTTCAGGAACAGGAAATCGATCCGATTGGATTAGGACAATTTTATAAAAGTAGGAATCGGGGTTTTGACTTCAAAAAATGGGAAGATGATTACAAAAATCTGAATGTTAAAATAGTCTGCAATGTCATAATTGAGGGTACTAGCATTATTAGTTAAGGTAAATCAATGGGCATACAAGGATTCTGACAAAAGAGGAGTTGCATTCGATGATGCGAAGAAGTTATTGAGACGAATACGTTAGTTACATGTCGTCAATGTAAAAGCTTATGAAATAAAGACCTTTTACTCCCAAATATTGATAACCGCATTTTGATGATGCTACCTCTATTAGTGAAAATACCGGATAAAATGCTCCATTTTAGCAAACGATACTATTGATATTCACAAGTGAATATCAAGTCCGTTTCAACCTATCCTAACCAAGAGGTGATTCGATGAGTTACAGAGAGCGTTTAGATCAGCACTCAGGACTTTTCCACCAGGCACATACTAGGCGGAAGCATTTGAATTCTCAGGTGAATGGTGAAACACAGGTTACCCATAATACCATCTTAGCAAGAGGCAATGCCAAAGCTCATAGGATGTCTTGATAACGGGCAAGAAATGAAAAAAGACGCAAATTTGCGTCTTTTTTCATGTAACCGTTGCTAAGCAATCATGTTACCTGCTTACATAAATTAATTTCTCTTTCTTCTCTGTTACTTTCCCAACAATCGATGCAGCAGCGACCCCTTTAGACTGGAGTCTGTCTACGTACATTTTTGCTTCTTCTTCACTAATTGCAATCAATAGTCCTCCAGATGTAATAGCATCACAAAGGACAAGCTGTTCTTCAGGCAGGATTTCCTCATAAACCACATCATCCTTTAACCAAGAATGATTAGATTTGGATCCGCCTGGTACAACTCCCTGCTTGGCTAATTCAAGCGCACCTTCAAGCACGGGTACCTTTGAAATAGAAATTTCAAAGCTAACTCCACTGCCGCGGGCCATTTCACTTCCATGCCCCATTAATCCAAAACCAGTCACATCGGTGACAGCATGGGGCTGAAATTCTGTTAGTGTTTCAGCAGCTACTTTATTTAATGTTGCCATTGTCTCTGTGACAATTTGTTCTTGTAACGATGTAACTACATTTCTTTTAATACCTGTTGTGATAATCCCGACACCGATTGGCTTCGTTAGAACAAGGACATCACCTGGCTTGGCACCAACATTTTTCCAAACTTTATCTGGATGTACAATACCCGTAACGGACAGACCAAATTTCGGCTCTTGGTCATCAATGGAATGTCCGCCAACTGTTATCGCCCCAGCTTCCTTCACTTTATCTGCGGCACCGCGCAGAATGTCTGAAAGAACCTCGGCACCTAGTTTTTTAATAGGAAAACCAACAATGTTTAGAACAGTTTTTGGTTCTCCGCCCATCGCATAAACATCACTTAAAGCATTTGCGGCAGTAATTTGTCCAAACATATAAGGGTCATCCACGATTGGGGTAAAATAATCGACTGTCTGAATTAGAGCAATCGTATCGGTTAATCGGTATACACCAGCATCGTCTGATGTTTCATGTCCAACTAATAATTCAGGTACAGGATCTTGCTTAGGCAAAAGACGCAAAACTTGCGCCAGGTCTTCAGGACCAATTTTACAGCCTCAACCAGCTTTAGAGGATAAAGAGGTTAGGCGAATTTTCTCTAGTTTACTCATTGATACACCTCCATTTAAATAGTATACATGTTTCGCTTTAAAAGCGCACTTCTTGTACAGTCAAAAAATTTGCGGAATAGTATGTGTTAAGTTAAAATGTTTTTACTATCGAGATATAGTTAAGTGAATGTGCAGGAGGTCCAAAAATGAAGAATTATCAGGTTACCGTTGAATTTTGCATGCAATGAAACTATGCACCAAAGGCCGCGAGTTTCGCGGAGGAGCTATTTAACCATTTTAACAGGAATATTACTAAAATGGAGCTAATTCCAAGCACTGGAGGGGTTTTTGAAGTGACTGTGGATGGCAATAAAATCTATTCAAAATTGGATACAGGTCTATTTCCTGACACGGAGGAAATCATTAACAAAATAGAGACAATGTAAAAAAGCACCTCAAATCCAAAAGGATATGAGGTGCTTTTATATCGCATAATAACATTATGTCAACTATCAGATAAAAAATGAAACCAAAAGCTCACTTAAGGCAATGTAATAAAGCGATTTTTACCTAATCCATTTTCTGTTTTTGAAATGAATACCTCTAATATTCCATTGAAAAAGACTGCGGTTACATTTTGATTTATAACTCGAAAAGGGAAATGGATGGATCGCATCTTTTTAATTTGATTGGAAGATTTGGATTGTTTCCCAGCAGAAATAACAAGTTTCATTTCTTCAATGAAAACCTTAATCTCCGAACAGTCAAACTCGTCTAATAAAGCCTCAACAATCCATTCCGTATCCGTTTCGTAAAGATCGATGCGAAACTGTGTAAGGTCGTCTTGTGTTGTTAAAGGGTCAAGAATGTAGTTTTCCAGCCACTTTTCCACAAGGTTAAAATCAATTGGCTGGAAATTTTTTTTAGACTTCATAACAATCCCCCTTGCTTGGATTATTTTATTCATATAACCTAAAAATGTGAAATGGTATAATAGGACTTAAGAAGGAATAGTGAAGGAGTTTTTGATGGTGAAAGAATGGTTACGCTCAATTCCTGCTATCCATGAATTGCAAAGTCATGGACAGTTTATAACTCTTCTTGAAGAGAGTCATCTGGATGTTACTCAATTAACAAAACAGCTAAAAGAAATAATCAGTCATATAAGGACATTGCTCGTTAAGGAACAATGGCAAGGTTCAATGCCGGGAACGAATCAATTTACCGATGAAATGTTTCATTTACTTGAAAAACAGATTAATAAGCAGTTTTCATTTACAATCGAAAAGGTAATTAATGCAACAGGAACGATTTTACATACGAATCTTGGAAGAGCCAGATTAAGTGATAATGCGATAAATCATGTGATTGAAACGGCTCGTAATTATTCAAACTTAGAATATAAGTTAAATGAAGGTGAACGCGGTTCAAGACATAGTCATGTCGAAACCCTAATTAAGGAAATCACGGGTGCAGAGGCAGCGATGGTGGTAAATAACAATGCTGCAGCTGTGTACCTTGTGTTACGAGCGCTTGCCGAAAATAAAGAAGTAATTGTATCTAGGGGACAATTAGTAGAAATTGGCGGTTCTTTTCGGATTTCGTCAATAATGGAAGAAAGTGGCGCAGCACTAATTGAAGTTGGGACAACCAATAAGACTCACTTATATGATTATGAAAAAGCGATTCAACCTGAAACGGCGATTGTCATGAAAGTACATACAAGTAATTTTAAGGTAGTCGGATTTACAAAATCCGTTGAAACAGAAGAATTAATTCAATTGTCTAAAGAGAATAATTTGATTTTTTATGAAGACCTTGGCAGCGGCGCACTGTACGACTTTAGAAAGCATGGAATTGGCGAAGAGCCGGTAGTTAAAGAAGTAATTGAAATGGGTGCTGATATTGTTAGCTTTAGTGGCGATAAACTGCTAGGCGGTCCCCAAGCAGGTATCATTGCAGGAAAAAAGAAGATGATCGACAGATTAAAGAAACATCAATTAGCAAGGGTTCTCCGTGTAGATAAAATGACGCTCGCCGCACTTGAAGGGACGTTACTTGATTATGCACGCGGTGAAAAGGGAATTCAGAACATTCCAACCCTCCGTGATTTATTAGTTAGTCTTGATGTATTAGACGATCGGTCACAAGGTTTTGTTACAAAATTGTTACATGAGACAGATAAATATTTGGCAGAAGTTTTACATGATATGAGCCAAGTTGGCGGGGGGACGATGCCTGATGTCCAACTTCCAACAATGGTTGTAGCAGTGAAACATCATCAATTAACTGCCGAGCAACTTGGCAGAAGGTTACGAACTGAATGTAAACCAGCTATCGTTGGCCGAATCCAAAAAGATGCTTTTATCATTGATTTAAGAACAGTAACACTTGAGGAAGAAAAACTCCTGCTCCAAGCATTAATCAATATATAAAAACGCCCCCCTCTGCACATCATAGGGGGGCGTTTTTTGTTTTAATACTCACATATCATGATGGGAATTATGTTTTTGACGCGTATGGTTACGATTTTTCACTTTTTTTGATCCGCTCAGGGGCTCTGGCTGGCCGGACTGTTTTGGCTGATTTCTTCTCATATCCTTACTATCGTTCTTGTTCATTTTCTTCATCCCTCCTATTGTTAGGATGCAATGTCACGGCGTTTTTATGCTGAATATTTTCTGTTCAAGCTGTGCAATTTAACGATAAAGAAAATGAAAGGGGAGTGAAAAAGCGATGCAACAATATCCATACAACAAAGATAAGCAGCAAGCTTTCCAAGCAGCCCAGCAAGGGTATGAGGAAGCACAGGGGCTTTTTAATGTTATTATCAGTGATAGTGATAGCTATGGCCATCAGTTGAAGCATTTAAAGAATGAAGTAAATGAAGCCTATCAACAAATAGAAAACGCCTTAGAAGTTGCCTCTGAACACCAGAGAGCTCAACTAGAGCGGTTTCAACAAGATTTAAACAGTATTGTTTCTGAAGTAAATTTACCTGAGTAAATAAAATAAAGCAGGGGGGATACCTCCTGCTTTTACTGATTCTTCTTGCGTTTTTTATTGTTCTTTTTTTCCTTTATTGTTAACGGTTCATTGGCCATTTCCTCGTTAAAGCCTGCGCCTTGCCCTTGACCTTTCGCAGCATTTGCCCCTGGGATTACATGATTTGACTTCCGCCTTTGCATACCAATCACCTCCTACTAGTGATAATATTTCCTTTAAAACTAAATTAATGACAAAAAAAAGTTTTTTTGCGATAATTAATGAGAAACCAATTCTAATCTTAGTGGTTGAAAGGATATACGCCCTGATTGATTATCTAAATATTTCGAAGATTTAGTATCAAATTACATAAGAAAAACTTATCAATCACAATAACTTTCTTGTTATTTACTTATGTTAAAGGTTGTATTAAGATTAGAATTGTGAGAAAAGTAGGAATGGATATGAATATTCAGACTTTTCGACTTTTCGTTTATTTTGATTTATTATGACGAATGAGGGGGTTTTTACATGGTGAGAAATGATGTTTTTAACGCACGGTCTTCTTTTGAAGCAAATGGTAAACGCTACCACTATTACCGTTTAAGTGCACTTGAAGAGGCTGGTATTGGCAAAGTTTCTAAATTGCCATATTCTGTAAAAGTATTACTTGAATCTGTTCTTCGCCAATATGATGGGCGTGTAATCGCAAAAGAGCATGTTGAAAATTTAGCAAAATGGGGTACGGCTGAGCTTAAAGAGGTGGACGTTCCTTTTAAGCCATCTCGGGTTATCTTACAAGACTTCACAGGTGTACCAGCTGTCGTTGACCTTGCATCTTTAAGAAAAGCAATGGCTGACCTTGGTGGGGACCCAGATAAAATCAATCCAGAGAAAACAGTCGACCTTGTTATTGACCACTCTGTACAGGTTGACGCTTATGGTTCAAATGATTCTTTACGCGTAAACATGGATTTAGAATTTGAACGGAATGCTGAGCGTTATCAGTTCCTAAGCTGGGCTCAGAAATCCTTTAATAATTATCGTGCTGTTCCGCCGGCAACAGGAATCGTTCACCAAGTTAACCTTGAATACTTGGCAGATGTTGTCCACGTATCTGAGAACGCTGATGGTGAATTAGAAGCTTATCCTGATACACTAGTAGGTACTGACTCTCATACAACGATGATCAATGGTCTTGGTGTACTTGGATGGGGCGTTGGCGGTATCGAAGCGGAAGCTGGAATGCTAGGTCAGCCTTCATACTTCCCAGTACCTGAAGTAGTCGGTGTTAAATTAGTTGGTGAAATGCCAAACGGCGCAACTGCTACAGATCTTGCGTTAAAAGTAACTCAAGTTCTTCGCAGCCATGGCGTAGTTGGTAAATTCGTTGAGTTCTTCGGACCTGGCGTATCTGTTCTTCCATTAGCAGATCGTGCAACGATTGCAAACATGGCTCCTGAATATGGCGCTACTTGCGGTTTCTTCCCGATTGATGACGAATCACTTGCTTATATGCGTTTAACTGGCCGTGAAGAAGACGATATCAATGTAGTAGAACAATACTGCAAAGCAAACGGTTTATTCTTCGATCCAGCATTAGAGCCAGTTTATACAGACGTAGTAGAAATTGATCTATCTGGAATTGAAGCTAACCTTTCTGGTCCTAAGCGTCCACAGGATTTACTTCCACTTTCAAAAATGAAAGAAGAGTTTGTTAAAGCTGTTTCTGCTCCACAAGGAAACCAAGGCTTTGGTTTGCAAGCAGACGAGTTAGAAAAATCTGCAGTAATTAAATTTACTAACGGCGAGGAAGCAACGATCAAAACCGGTGCTGTTGCCATTGCTTCGATAACAAGCTGTACAAACACTTCCAACCCATATGTTTTAGTAGGTGCTGGATTGGTTGCTAAAAAAGCAGTTGAATTAGGAATGGAAGTTCCCAAATTCGTAAAAACTTCTTTAGCACCGGGTTCTAAAGTAGTAACTGGATATCTTCGCGATTCAGGCTTACTCCCATACCTAGAAGACATCGGTTTCAACCTTGTTGGTTATGGCTGTACAACTTGTATCGGTAACTCTGGTCCATTAAAAGAAGAAATCGAAAAAACAATCGCAGAAAACGACCTATTAGTTACATCTGTACTATCAGGTAACCGTAACTTTGAGGGACGGATCCATCCGCTTGTTAAAGCAAACTATCTTGCTTCACCACCACTTGTTGTGGCTTATGCTCTTGCTGGAACGGTTAATATCGATTTTGCATCTGAGCCGCTTGGTAAAGATAAAGACGGCAATGATGTATTCTTCAAGGATATTTGGCCAACAACTGCAGAAGTAAATGATGTGGTTAAGCGCACTGTTACACCTGAACTATTCCGCAGAGAATATGCAAATGTTTTTGGCGATAATGAGCGTTGGAACGAAATCAAAACAAGCAATGAGCCTTTATATACATTTGATGAGGATTCTACTTATATTGCAAATCCACCATTCTTTGAAGGTTTATCACCAGAACCTGGTGAAGTTGAGCCGTTAACAGGTCTGCGCGTTGTAGCTAAGTTTGGGGATTCTGTTACAACTGACCATATTTCACCTGCAGGAGCGATTGGTAAGAATACTCCAGCTGGAAAATATCTGCTTGAAAAAGGCGTTCAACCGCGTGACTTTAACTCTTACGGTTCGCGCCGCGGTAACCACGAAGTTATGATGCGTGGAACGTTTGCAAACATTCGTATTCGCAACCAAATTGCACCAGGTACAGAAGGTGGAGTAACTACTTACTGGCCAACGGGCGAAGTGACACCAATCTATGATGCTTGTATGAAGTACAAAGAAAACGGCACTGGCTTAATCGTTCTAGCTGGTAAAGATTACGGAATGGGTTCTTCACGTGACTGGGCTGCGAAAGGTACAAACCTTTTAGGCATTAAAACAGTCCTAGCTGAAAGCTTCGAGCGTATTCACCGTTCAAATCTTGTGTTAATGGGCGTACTTCCACTTCAATTTAAAGATGGTGAAAGTGCTGAAACACTTGGCTTAACTGGTAAAGAAACAATCGATGTACTTGTTGACGAAAACGTTAAAGCTCGTGACTTGCTAAAAGTTACGGCAACTGACGAAGCAGGCAATAAGAAAGAATTTGAAGTACTCGTTCGCTTCGATTCAGAAGTTGAAATTGACTACTACCGTCATGGCGGTATCCTGCCAATGGTACTTCGTGAAAAATTAAAAGCTTAATTTCTAAAAAATAAAACACCATGTCAATTTATTGACTTGGTGTTTTTTTTAGAAGTATTGACAATTTTGTTATCCTTCAAATAAAATAACAGTAACAAACAAAAAGGAATGGTACAGAGGGATGAAGTTATAATCTTATTTTTAGCACATTATTTCGAATAAACGAAAAATGTTGAACCTGATGATAAGATTAGTCTGCCCTTTTTTATCTCCTAATCGTAAATACGATTAAAACAAGTTAGATTTGCCTTTTTATAGGTTTATTTGACTTATTTAGGACTTAAAACTTTAATGCAGATATCCTCTTCAGGTTCTTACGAAGGGGATTTTTTTATGACCAAAAATAATTTAATGATGATAAAAGTTATTGGAATAACAAAAAGCTTTAATTTAAGAAAAGTACTAGATAATATCCAATTTGAAATTAAAAATGGAGAAAGGATTGGTCTTGTCGGTTATAATGGCACAGGCAAAACAACCTTAGCCAATATCCTTGCAGGCAAACTGATGCCTGATTCTGGAAACATTGAAAAACCAAAGGATTTGAAAATAGGCTATCTTACACAATCCATAGATTACACGGTAAGTAATTTTCAAGAAACTTTTACTAGTAATGAAAACAGTGAAATATTCCATCATGCAAGTGAGTTAGGATTAAATAAGACCTATAGTTGGGAGGAGAAACGGATTGAACATTTGAGCGGAGGAGAAAAGCTAAAACTAGCTCTATCAATGGTATGGGCGACAAATCCTGGGTTCCTAATCCTGGATGAACCGACAAATCACCTAGACTTTTACGGGATCGATTGGCTGATTACAGAATTAGAAAAATTTCAAGGCCCTGTTTTAATAATTTCTCATGATCGTCGTTTCTTGGATAAGACGGTCAATCGGGTATTTGAGATAGAAAATGCTAAGATCAATTTATACAATGGGAATTATAGTGACTATCAAAAGGAAAAACAGCTGCGTGTGCAAACTCAGCTTCACCACTATACGGTACAGCAGCGTCAGATAGAAACGATTGAAATGCAAATGGAGCAATTAACGTCCTGGTCTGAAAAGGCTCACCGAAGTTCAACGAAGCAAGAGAGAGATCATGGTCCTAAAGAATACCATCGGGCAAAGGCTAAAAAACGAGACCAGCAGGTGAAATCAAAAATGAAACGCCTGCAAAACGAGTTGGAGAGAAATAAGATTGAAAAACCGAAAGAAGAAGCAAAAGTTCAGTTTCAATTCGATAGTCAAGGAAAAAGAGGTAAACGGATAATTGAGGCTAAAAACCTTTCAAAATGCTTCTATGAAAGAACGCTTTTTCACAACTCCCACTTTTACATTAATCACGGGGAGCGAATGGGCTTGCTTGGCGAAAACGGCTGTGGCAAAACGACTCTAATTAAGATGATTCTGGGCGAAAAGTCTGTTTCAAGTGGAGAGCTGTGGAAGAGTGATTCCTTAAGGATCGCCTACCTAAGTCAGGATGTCGCGGATTTACCTGCTGAAAAAAATGCACTCGAAGCATTAGGGTTTACAGATAGAGAAAAAATTCTCCAGGCACGAACACTATTTGCTAATTTAGGATTAAAGGAACCACTGATTACAAAGCCGATTGCGACACTAAGTCTAGGTGAACGAACTAGAGTAAAACTCGTCGATATTTTAATGAAAGAATACGATGTTCTTATCCTGGATGAACCGACAAATCACCTTGATTTACCAAGCAGGGAACAACTAGAAAAAACGCTGAACGAGTTCTCTGGAACGATTATAACTGTCTCACATGATTTTTACTTTCTAAATAAACTTTGTGAGCAGTTACTCATTTTTGAAAATCAGCAAATAAAGCGTGTAGAAATGAAGCCTGAGGAGTATTTTGAAAGAAAAACTAATCCACAGCAGGCTAATGATGATAAAGAAAGTTTGATGGTTATTGAAAATAGAATAGCAAATATTCTTGGAGAATTATCGTTAATAGATCAAAAACACCCTAAATATAATCAGCTAGATCTTGAGTTTAAGGAGTTATTGGCTGAAAAAAGAAAATACAACTGATACAACAAGGAGAACATATAGTTGCTCCTCATTTTAGCTCCTTCTGAAGGGGCTATTATTATTCTATCAACGAAACGAATTAATAAGCAACTTATGCACTGACCGAACAAAACGGAAATGTATTGCATAAACCATTAATATTGTTAAAATAACAATGGTAGAAGGTTTATTAAAATGAAATGCTTCCTTTGAAGCTTATACATACAGAAGAGGAGATGTTCATTCGTGTCAGAGTCATTATTGCAATCTGTTTATTTTGAAAATGGAGTATTAAAAATACTCGATCAAACAAAAATACCAACAATTACAGAATTTCTTGATATAACTAAAATAGAAGATGCCTGGGATGCTATCAAGCAATTGAAGGTACGCGGTGCACCTGCAATTGGCATCGCTGCTGCTTATGGTTTACTGCTTGGGATAAAGACTGCACCTGAAACCTCATTTGAAGAATTCTACTCAGCATTTAAAGCCCATTCTGATTATTTAGCCACTTCACGACCTACTGCAGTTAATTTATTTTGGGCACTAAAAAGAATGAATGACCGTGTACTAAAAGATAAGAATTTACCTGTTTCAAAAATTAAAGAAGCTTTAATAGAGGAAGCTCACTTGATCCGAACCGAAGATGAGGAAGTATGCCGAACAATCGGAGAACATGCCTTAACACTGCTAAGTGATGGAATGGGTATCCTTACACACTGTAATGCAGGTGGAATTGCAACGGCAAGGTATGGTACAGCACTTGCACCGCTGTATTTAGCGAAAGAAAAGGGTTGGGACATTAAAGTGTTTGCCGACGAAACTCGACCGCTTCTGCAGGGTGCTCGATTAACGGCTTGGGAATTAATGCAAGCTGGAATTGATGTCACGCTAATCACGGACAGTATGGCAGCAATGGTCATGCAAAAAGGCAAGGTACAAGCCGTAATCGTCGGCTGTGACCGTGTTGCTGCTAACGGGGATGTAGCGAATAAAATTGGTACGTATGGTGTAGCATTATTAGCTAAAGCTCATAACATCCCATTTTATGTTGCAGCGCCAATGTCAACGATTGATTTGGAAACAAAGACTGGGGCAGATATCCCTATTGAAGAAAGAGATGCGACAGAAATTACTGAAGGCTTTGGAAAAAGAACGGCACCAGAAGGAGTAAAAGTCTTTAATCCCGCATTTGATGTAACACCACATCATCTGGTTACTGCGATTATTACAGAAAAGGGCATCCTAACAAATAACTTTCAAGAGGAGCTTCCAAAACTTTTTATATGATATAGAAGCGAAAGCAGGGTAGCTATGATTATCGAGATAAAATATAAAAAACAAATCTGTGAAATTGGCAAGAGAGTATATGAAAAAGGATTCGTTGCCGCCAATGATGGTAATATTTCGGTTCGTATCGATGAAAACGAATTTCTTATCACGCCTACAGGTGTCAGCAAAGGCTCTATGACCACAGATATGATTATTAAGGTGGATGGCGATGGCAATGTACTGGAGGGGGAATATAAGCCTACCTCCGAAATGAAAATGCATCTCCTGGTCTACAAGGAACGTCCGGATATACATGCAATTGTCCATGTTCATCCGCCATATGCTACCGCCTTTGCGATTGCAGGAATCCCTTTGGATCAAGCAATCATGCCAGAATCCGTTGTTTATTTAGGTACGATACCAGTGGCGGATTATGGGACGCCATCGACAGAAGAAGTACCTAATGCTGTGAAAAAGCATGTCCATAACCATCAAGGTGTATTGCTGGAAAATCACGGAGCATTAACTTGGGGCAAGGATATAGACCATGCTTATTATTTGATGGAATCCTTAGAGTTTAATGCTAAGATAAATTTTTTAGCCAAACAACTGAACGGTGATCGGGAGTTATCTAAACAGAATGTGGCTAGGCTGTTAGAATTGAAGAAGAAGATGGAGATCATGGGCGAGTCACCTTTGGGTGTAGATGTACCCGATGGAACACATGCTATGAAAAGAGAAATGGCCACATCACTATCTGAAAAAGATATTGACACCATTGTTGAGCGAGTGACGAAAAGTATTTTAGATGCTTTTAATAGTTAATTTGGCATGATTCTATTCGTGTGTTCTTCATTTTGTCACATATTTGGCATAGACAAATTTTATTTCAACTTACTTTATAGTGTAAAATCGATGTAGCACATATTGTTGAAGGGGGTTTAAGGGCATGGTAAAAAAAATGATTGCAGCAGTCGTATTAATAACCCTACTTGCGGTTGCAATTGTTCAGGCAGTTGATAAGAAGGCAGAGCCCGAGAACGTTAACGTTAGTCAAGAAACTGCGAATATGGGTTTAAGAACTGGTGCCAAAGCACCTGATTTTGAACTTAAAACTTTAACAGGTGAAACGGTGAAGCTATCTGAATTAAAAGGGAAAAAGGTAATGTTAAACTTCTGGGCAACCTGGTGCCCGCCTTGTAAAGCAGAAATGCCTGCTATGGAGAAATTCCATAAAGAGGTGGGAGAAGATATCGTTATTTTGGCTATAAACATTGATCCACATCTAGATGTTAAAGCGTTTATTGATGAAAATGACATCACTTTTTCCATTCCTTTAGATGAAGACGATAAAGTAAACGAAGTCTACCAAATAATATCAATTCCAACGACTTACTTCATAGATACAAAAGGAAACATTGGTAACAAATATATCGGAGCAATGAATTATGAAACGATGAAGCAATATACAAATGAATTGGAGTAAGAGAAAAGACATTGGTTTTTAAGCCAATGTCTTTTCAATTGGAATAATTAAAAATTTGATTTTCGATAATTTTCAAAAAGTTGTAATAATTGCAACCGTTTTCGGACATAATACCTGTTAAGATAGTAAATAAGGAAGGTGATAATAATGAGAAAACCTAGAAAACGTTCCTTTGCAGAGCTTGTTTCTGAAAATAAAAGTCAACTTTTGAAAGATAGTGCTGCAATGGAAAAAATTGAGATACGCTTAGAAGAAAAGCGACTTGGTAAAGCCGAGTAGTTCACATAGATTTCCAATCATGTTCTCTCCTATTATGGACAAAATGTTATAGAGGAGGGATTAAACATGGGCAATCCAAAAAAACACAGTCAAGCATTCAGACCGAGCCATATCGGAACTCAGCCACACAGTAGTGGCGGTAACAAAGGGAAACAAATGCAGGATACATCTGGTAAGCATGCACAAGTAATGCAAACAAAAGGCGAATGATATTGAAATGGCAAAGACTCGTTTAGCACAAAAGCTAGCGGGTCTTTTTTGTTAAGAAATTGAACAACTTTTTCTCTGGACAAGGCGCTTTTAGCTTTTTTATTTTTTCCTGTGATAATTTTCTTCCAAAGTTACAAACTATATCTGTACCAGAACGACTATTAGGAGGAAAAGCAAATGACTTATAACAACAAGCCAAAACCAGATGATCGCAGTGATAATGTAGAAAAACTCCAATCGATGATTCACGATACTATCGAAAACATTGAAGCGGCTGAGGATTCACTTCAATTTACCGATAGTGCAACACAGCGTGAACAGATTGAAGCGAAAAATGAAAGACGTCGTGAAAGTATTGAAAATTTCCGCTCAGAAATTAAGGATGAAAACTCACAGAAGTAACAAGAAGACCAATAGTTTTTCATACACCATATGACCTGTCAGTAAAAAGCTGACAGGTTCTTTTTTATTAAGTCTCTCCCATTTAGTGTGCACGATCATGTTGTGGTAAGATTAAAGGGAAATTTTAAGATAAAGAAGTGATAATGTGATACAACGGAATAATCAGCCTATAAACTCTATCGAAAAAATAGAACAATGGGAAGAAGAGCTGAGTGAATATGGGTTTATTAAGAATGAAAACCTATTACTTAAGGCGATCAGCCACGAATCAAACCCTGAAAATTTATCAAGATTGTTAACGGTGGCAGCACTTTCGCGACTGGAGCGAA
Organism: Neobacillus sp. FSL H8-0543; assembly: GCF_038592905.1. GTDB lineage: Bacteria > Bacillota > Bacilli > Bacillales > Cytobacillaceae > Neobacillus. Next base: position 5,262,358 of record NZ_CP151943.1, read on the forward strand.
ATAAACAGGATTCATTAGCAATTGCTTGGCTGGAGAAGGCATTGGACATATATCCAAACAATAATAAAGCGAAGGCCTACTTCGTTGAATTTGACTGGAAAAAGAAAAAAGACATATTTGATATCCTCACATTCCCAGCAATAAGGGAAACGGATAATCGAACAGCTAAGAAAAAGGTTGCCGAACAATACATAAGTATTTGCCGAGGCTTTTTGTCGGACGCAGATGAACATATAGAGGATTTACAAGAGATGTTTGACCTGGCTGCCACTTTAAATAATCGTTCGCTAATTAATCGTTACAAAAAACTCATCGATCATCTTTCTGCAGCAGTCGATGTTACAGTCAACTTATTAAAGTCGACAGAAGAGTATCAAGAATCCATAGTAGGTGTTTTTCATACAGCTACCTTTTATGATGAGTTAAAAATTCAATTATCGAAACTCGAAGAAATGAAACAGCAATGGTATTTACAATTTATCGAAGAAGCAGCGGAAAAGAATGAACATACTTCAGAAAAGGCACTAGACCAATTAAATGAAATGATTGGAATGGATGTTGTTAAAAAGCGAGTAAATGATTATTATCGATTTTTAAAATATCAAAAGCATCGCAAACAACTGGGATTACAAATAAAGGACTCCCTTAGCCTAAATATGGTGCTGACAGGAAATCCAGGTACGGGTAAAACAACGATTGCCCGCTTACTAGCTAAAATCTATCATGAGCTTGAAGTCCTGCCGCGTGCTGAAGTTATTGAGACAGACCGCTCCCAGCTTGTCGGTGCCTATGTAGGTCAAACAGAGGAGAATGTCCGTCAGATAGTCGAGCGTGCTATTGGTGGGGTGTTATTTATCGATGAGGCCTACAGTTTAAAGCGTGAAGGACAAACAGGGAATGATTATGGACAAACGGCCATTGACACACTAGTTTCGCTTATGACGGGAAGTGAATACGGCGGTAAATTTGCGGTTATTCTGGCTGGGTATCCTGAAGAAATGCGGACATTTTTAGATGCAAATCCAGGCTTACGGAGTCGTTTCCCACAATCAAATCTCATCCATTTACCGAATTATACAAACAAAGAATTAATTTTAATTACTGAAAAAATCGCTGCCGAAAATGATTACCTCCTTACAGAAGATGCAAAACAGGAAGTGGATTATCGAATTGATATGGAGCGCGTGGATGACACGTTTGGAAATGCTAGAACCGTTCGGAACATTGTTTTAGAAGCAATTTTTAAAAAAGGATCGGAAAAGGCCGGCCAAAATAAGCATATTCTTGATTATACGATATTAGATAAGGAAGACTTTGGTGTTGAGAAAACGGCAAGCTTTGAAACTCCATATGAGCATTTAGAGCGATTAATTGGTTTAAGTGCGTTAAAAGACGAGTTGCGAACACTTGTTTCATTCGTGAAAATGCAGCAATTTAGAAGGAAAAAGGGTTTGCCAACCGTTCCAATTCAACTACATTCGGTATTTACAGGGAACCCTGGTACCGGAAAAACCACGGTTGCTAAAATCTACGCGGAACTATTAAAGGAATGTGGCATCTTAAAACGCGGTCATCTCATCATTGCAAGCAGGGCTGACTTTGTAGCAGGCTATGTTGGACAAACCGCTGGAAAAACAAAGAAAAAAATACGAGAAGCTCTTGGTGGAGTCTTGTTTATCGATGAAGCATATTCACTACTTAGCCAAACGACTGGTGACTACGGAAAAGAAGTGGTCGATACCCTAGTGGATGAAATGACGAAGCATAATGAAAACTTGGTCATCGTCCTTGCTGGCTATCCTAATGAGATGAACCAATTGCTTGAGAGTAATCCAGGACTTCGCTCAAGATTTAAGAAGTTTTTCTTGTTCCCTGATTATTCTGCAGAAGAGTTAGTAGCTATTATTGAAACATATGCGGAGCGTTTTCAATACAAACTGACGGAAGAGGCAAGAAGTTTTGTTAGTGAGAACATCGAGATAGAAGATTTTAAAGGAAATGGGCGATTTGCTACTAATTTAGTGGATGAAATGATCCAGGCTCAGGCGATGAGATTAATTGGTGTGGAGCTTGAAGAAGTATTACTTGAAAAAGCAACCTCCCTTGAAGTGGAAGATGCAGAGATAGCACTTAATAAAATGAGATAGTAGCAATAATTGGGAGTGAAAGGGATGGATGATGTGGACAACGTATTTATTTCAACAAGAAATTCAGCTTTATTACAGACACCGATATGATGGGTGTCATTTACCATGCGAATTATTTAAAGTTTTTGAGCTTGGCAGAACAGGATTAATTGAAGATTTAGGCTACAGTTATCTTGAAATGGAAAACTCGGGGTATTACGCTCCAGTATACGATATTCAAATAACCTATAAAAAACCATTGCGCTATGGTGATAAGGCGTATGTTAAAACCTGGGTGGACAAAAATGATGGGATTAAGACAATATATGGTTATTCCATTTAATGGAGAGGACGAGTATGTGCCGGGAAACTCAACACATATTATTGTCAAAAAAGATAATTTTAGACCAACATCCTTTAAGAAGACATTCCCGGAATGGTTCTTGAAGTATGAGGAAATAAAGAAAAAGTAATTTAAGCTGGGAGGATGACTCGATGGCATTTGGAATCAAGAGGCAAGAGTTAAAAGAATGGAAGAGAAAAATTGACAGCGGTGAAATTGCTTTCACTTACGCATTATTGGCTTGATGAGCGCTTTCCAGGCTATAAAACAGTAACAAAGGTTGGGTGTCAGGATCTAAATTTGCTGGCTAAATGGGGAGAAAAGCATGGCTTAAAAAAGGAATGGATTCATCACCGACCTGATGGATATTCGCATTTCGACTTAATTGGCGCCAGACAAAAGGAGATTTTACATAAAGAAGAATTATTTAATCATATATGGGTTGAATAAAACAAAGGAGAGGTTAAATCGTGCTGAAAATAGGGATGATTGGTTTAGGGGATATTGCTCAAAAAGCTTATTTTACCCGTAATCGGTGCTCTAGATAAGGTTGGTACTATTTACAAGGAATCAGGACAAGCTGAATGAAATCAGCAGCAAATACCGGTTCCCACACATACATGATAGCCTTACATCTTTAATTGAAAGCGGAATTAAAGGGGCATTTGTCCATTCTGCTACTGATTCACATGAGGAAATTGTAGAGAGTTATTACTGAATAACATCCATGTTTACGTTGACAAACCGATTACCTATTATTATGAAACTGCAAAGAATCTGGTGGAGTTAGCGAAACCAGAACTTAATTCTCATGACTGGTTTTAATAGAAGATTTGCCCCTAACTATAAGTCAATGAAACAGGTTTCTGATATCAATATGGTTATTTTACAAAAAAATCGTATTTCTCTTCCGAGTGATGCCCGGACCTTTGTCTACGATGACTTTATTCATTGTTTGGATACTGTTCGGTTTCTTATCCAGGATGAGATTGAAGATATTTTGGTTGCAGGGAGAAAGAAGGATGGACTGCTCTATCATGTGACTGTTCAATTGCTTACCAAGGATTTAACTGTCATTGCAATTATGAATCGGGATAGCGGGATCGTTGAAGAACGCCTTGAGGTCATGGGACCTAAAGAAAAAGAGTAGTAACGGATTTATCTGAGATGACTATTTATAAAGAAGGGAAAGAAACAAAGCATTCCTTTAACAACTGGGACTCGACATTATATAAGCGAGGATTTGAACATATTATCGCTGAATTTATCGAGGCGGTTCGGACAAATAAATCTCCATCCCTCACTGCAAATGATGCATTAAAAACACACGAACTTTGTGAAGAAGTAGTCAAACGTTTAGAATGTCTTAAAGATAAACACACCTGAAAACGATCTATTCAGGTGTGTTTTTTCTATAACCATTGGCTGTGTTATTGGACATTGTTAATTTTGGTGTACCATCAGGAAAGTGCCAATTTATAACGCTAATCCCTATGATTCAATACTTTCTTAATGAGCTTTGTATTTATTTGTCAACGTAAAATGGCTTCTAGTTTTGGATACTCAATTGCTTTATCTATAGTAAATATTTTGAGTTAGACATGAGTATTTCAATCTTTTTTCAGACTCTTTTGATATTATTAAAGTAAACAGGACTGTAAATGAAGAAGGTGTGTACTTAATGAATATCTTATTTGCAGAAGATGATGAGGGTTTAGGAAAGTTGATTTTCCATTTACTGAAGAAAGAATTTCACAGAGTGGATTGGGTAAAGGACGGTCAAAGTGCCTATGAATACGCCATGTTGACTAATTATGATGTGATAATTCTTGATTGGATGATGCCTCAACTATGTGGAATGGAAGCATGCAAAAATATTAGAAAAAAAGGCTATAAAGGCGGAATTATATTTCTTACAGCCAAGGATTCTTTGGAGGATGTTGCCGGGATTAGACTCAGGTGCGGATGATTATCTTATCAAGCCTTTTAAGTTTGAGGAACTTGCAGCTAGGCTTCGGGCACTGTCGCGAAGGACTGAGAAACCTTTTGAAGAAATGCTTTCAATGGATGATTTGCATTTGCATCTAAATACACATGTTGTAAAACGTAATGGACAGGTAATTGAACTATCAAGGAAGGAATATGAGTTATTGGAATTAATGCTCCGTAACAAGCACCAAGTTCTAACTAGAGAAATTATTATTGAAAGAATTTGGGGTTTGAAGTGGATATAACAGAAAATGCTCTCGATGCTTTGGTTAAGCTGGTTCGGAAAAAAGTGGACTAGCCCGGCAAGCCCTCTATTATCAAGAATATTAGAGGCGTTGGCTATAAATTGAGGGAAACCAATGGAATTTAAACCAGTTAAATCAAAACTTAACCAGATTTATACAGGTTCGCTGCTATTTATTTTAATGATTTTTATCACGGTGTTATATATTTTTATTTCTGGAGCGATAAAAAATCAGGAAATCGAACAATTAAACCGTTTTTACGAAAAGGAAAAACATAAGAATTTGCAGAAGAGATATATAAAGACAAGCATGAGCGAGCAGAAGAAGAATATGAAGATGATCATAAATATGAACATGTGGAATATAAACCGGAAAGGGATATGTTCTACTATGTAATTGATAGCAGTCTTAATATGGTAGAGGGAGAGGAGACAGTAAGTGGTTTAGCGCAGTATATCTGGGAAAAACCTCCATTCTCAATCTTCGAAATATATTGAAGAAGTAGAATGGAAGAAGACATCTGCTTTTAATAAATTATTCCCTCCGAAGATGATGAAATTTCCGGAACCGTCATCATCGGTATGGATATAACAGATGAAAAGCATTTAATTCAAAATATTATATTGATTCTCCTGCTACTAACTCTTTTGTTCAGTTTACTATTTGCCGTGGCAGGCAACTTTTTTGCAGGACAGGCAATGAAACCCATCCAGAAAGCCTTCCAAACCCAACGAAAATTTGTCTCAGATGCTTCACATGAACTTAGAACCCCTTGAGCATCTTTTATAGCTCTATAGATGTACTTGCCAGGGAGGAACAGGAGTATTTAAGCCCATTTGGGAGGCAGATTTTAGAGGATGTCAAAAATGAATCTGAAATGATGAATAAACTGCTCAATGATTTATTGTTTTTGGCAAGAAATGATCGGGGTATTGTTGAATTGATTTAGAAGAACTGGATCTTTCCTCTCTTCTTCATTCTTTGTTAAATAGATTTAAAAGGATTGTTCCACCCCATTTGTCTCTTGATGATAAGATTCAAAAAGGCGTCGTTATGAAGGGAGACAAGGTCAGAATCCAGCAGCTAGTATATATATTATTAGACAATGCTGTTCGGTATACAAAGGAAGGTTCTATTACATGTTCATTAACATTACAAGGAAAGGAAATAGTGATAGGTATAAAAGACACCGGACCTGGTATTCCTCAGGATGATATAAGCCATATTTTCGACCGTTTTTATCGAGGGGATTTATCGAGAAAAAGATGGTTCAGGTCTTGGTCTGTCCATTGCGAAAACCATCATAGATGCCCATGGAGGGAAAATTGAAGTGAAAAGCGAGATGGGGAGAGGAACTGAATTTTTTATTAGCTTTAATAAAAAATAAAAACGCCGGTATTTTTTACGGCGTTTTTTCACCACTCCTTTTTTGCTATTCTTTGATTCACTGCGGCTCTCTAGATACCGAAAAAGCCATTAGGATCATAACCAAAATGATCCCTCCACCATATACGGAGGCAGCCCATGGTTGAGCAGAATCTGTGCCAATGAGGATGCCATGGAGGATCATCAGGATCCATGCAGGTATAACGAGAAAGTGAATCCTTTTCCATAATGCACGTCCTAATGTTTTTATGAAAAAATCTGATGTGGCCAGTGTCAGCAAAAATAAATAATAGGATATTGTGCCGAGTGCTGAAAAGACCGGGTCATTTTTGGCTAAAAATGGGATAAATATTTCTCGGATTTGATAAGGAACATATTGATCCATCAAAAGTAATACAGCATGAAATACAACCGTCAGCATTCCTGTCCATCCACTTATTTTATGCATTTCCAGCAGAAGCAGCTTTTGTTTTTTTGAGACTGAATAAACGGCTCATCAAACCAGCTGCGACGGAAAATGTAAAAAGGAAATAGGCCAGAAAGCCGGATGTACGGATTAAATTCCAAGTGGAAAGCAAATCAAAGTTCATTTTTCACATCCTTGAATCTCAATTTCTCCACTTGTTTTCACAAGAATACAACTAAATTTAGGACTGATCTTTGAAGAACTGATTTTACAGTCTTCATATTGTCCATAAAACATATTTTTGCGCTGACTTCAGCGTCCAGGCAATGCTCCGTCAGAACCGTTGCTTGGACTATATCTGTAGCTGCAGGCATTCCGGTTCTTCCATCCAAAATATGATGTTTTTGGACTCACCCTGCATCCAGCTTCTATAAATGATATTGGATGTTGCAATTCCTCCATTTTTGATAAAAAAACCGATATGTTTTTCTTCGTCAAAAGGGTCCATAACTCCAATTTTCCAGGTTTTATCGCCATTTGACCACATTGCCATATCACCGCCTCCGTCGACAATTCCGTACTTGCTGTGAGTGTGCTTTGCAACCATTTAGAGACAGCTTCTACGGCATAGCCTTTAACCAATCCCGCCAAGGTCAATTTTTTGATCGGTTTTCTTAATGATCTGACAGCCTTCTTTAAAAAATAGGAGCCTTCCATTTATTTTGATATTGGATAATTGTCGCTTCATGATGGGCAGTCTTAAAGGGAAGGATTGATTATAACCGTGTGCTTCCAGCTGTGTCAGTATATAGGGCGAAAATCGTCCCCCCGTTATCAACCGATATTTCTCAGCCTTTCTTAAAAGGTCAAAAAGAATGGGGGAAACAACGACAACTGAATCCCTTTTTGCTTCATTTAATCTTCTTAATTCATTGTCACTGCGAAATCTTGAAAATTCCCGATCCATATATTGGAGAAAGGATATGATTGTTTTTTTCCAATGCGTGTGATTTTCATTAGAAATCGCCATGTAAAAGGAAGTATTCATGATATTCAATCGAACAGAATCCATCATATTTTCATTATGTTCTTCTAGTAATACGGTCACTTTCATCTTCCCTTTGGTAATCATTTGCTTGAAAAGAAAAATCGCTCCAATCAAGCTGGACAAGCTCTTTTTCCCGTTTACTCATAGAATCACTTATGTCTGCTGCTGTTAGTGTTGTATTCATTTTATCAGTAGGATTTGGATTATTGTTTAATTGACCGATCACAAAAGCAGAAAATGCAGCCCCTGAGATTCCGACAATCCATTTTGCTTTATTGTTCACTTTCATACAGTTTCACCTCTTATAAAATTTCTTTAAGTGTAATGGTTCCTTTTTCTTCATTCCAGTTCACTCTATAACCGAATGCGTTTGCTATCACTGATATGGGCAGAAAGATAGAGTTCTCAAAATGAAGAGCTTTTGCAGGCATTGGCGTTTTAACCATATTCTCATAAGCTGCATTTGAACCTGCACGGACAAACAGTTCCTCCTTATCATTTGAAATCTCAAGAATCTGGCTTTGCTTGTAAAATTTGTACTTAATACCAAAAAGCTGGGCCATTTTTTCACCTGAAACGAGCAATTGGCCGTTTACGGGTACCACATAAAGACTTTCACTTTTTCCGTTCATTTCAACTGGAACTTCTTTAGCCTCCTGAAAAGGAAGATTTTCTGTTAAGAAAGTGCTTGTATCTTTTGTCCAAACATTCCAATACGATTGTTGAAGTTGAGTTTCTTGATAGAGGGTACGTTGTTCGGCTTCCGCCGAGTCATCGTCATCTTGCCATTCATATTCCTCATCGACCCAATTATCATACTCTTCATCATCATCCCACTCATCTCTTTCATAGCTTTCATGCTCCTCATGTTCGTCACGACCATAATCGTCATCAGCCTTTACAATATTGACTGATTGAAAAATCAGAAAGAGAACGAACAGCGATAGGGTCCACTTAAATATCCTTGTTTTCACCTATTCCACCTCCTTGTAAAACATATTAATCATTATTTCTGAAAAAAAAATGAAAGTCGGAAATAATAAACAAAATGTTTTTCAGACGTTTTTCATTTTCAGAGTCTATTCTAAAGACATTAAATCGTTATTTATAAGGAGATTTTTATGAAGAATTTGAAAATGTTTCTCATCTCAATTTTATTTGTCTTTGGACTTAGTTACGTAGTAATAGAAAGCAACCAGGTTTCGGCAGATGATGATTTTGAAGAAAAATATGAAATCCATGAGGAGGATGATGACGAAGAAGGAACTTATGAAGAAATAGGCAAAACGATTGGCTGGGGTACGGTCATTGCAATGGGAGCTGCTGGGTTAATATTTCCGATTAGAAGATCAGCGAAATGGATCATAACAAATTATCCAAAATCGAAAAACATTTTTATATCTATTTCTAAGTTTTTGGGAAAATATCATTTGTATTTAGGATTAATTGCCTTGGCATTGAGTATTTTTCATGGAGTTGCTATGTATCTGAGTGAAGGGAAATTGGAAAGTGAAGGGATTATTGGATTAGGAGCAGTCATTTTTATGATGATTGCTGGCATTCTTGGAACGGTCTTATTCAGGAACAAAAAAGTGAACATTCTTCGAACCACACATACGACTTTGATAGCTTTTGCACTTCTTATCGGATTTGTTCATATAATTACCTCCTAGTTTAATATGGATCTTCAACAAACGTTGAACGTATAGGGAATTTATCACCAGAACAGCTTAAAAAGCACTCTGTTAGTTAACTAACAGAGTGCTAAAGTTCAAAAGAGAAGGGATGAGGAGACTCCAGACTGCCCGAGGAAAGCGAAGTGCCTGAAGCTCCAATAACAGTCAAGCTTAACACACCCTTATAATTAAATAGGAATAGACAGATAACCACCGATAAATAAAAGGATTATTACAAATGCATGCACAAAAATGGCAGGCAGGATACTATTTGACTTAACCGTTAAAAGGCCAAAAAGAAGTCCCATTAAGATATAAACAAACGTTAGATGTAACGAAAATCCATACATTGTCGTGTTAATTCCAAAGCCAATACTTGTGACAAGTATGCCTATTCTGGCATTAGTTATTTTAATAATATGCGTTAACAGAATCCCCCGCCAGATGATCTCCTCAAAAATAGCGCGGGTGCTTGAGAATAATAAAAGTGAAAAAAATGTTTTGGTACCACCATGACGATTAAAATACACTAGAAGGCTACCAAGACCGATGATTGAAAGCGTCAAAAGAAAGACCTTGATTGGCACCGCCCGAAATAAGCTTAAAGAAGGTACCGTAATATAATGACTTATCTTTATTTTGAATTTCATGATAACATAATAACTGGTAATAATTGGGATGATTAATAACAGTTGACTGACAATTAGCTGTTTATATGGAGTTAAATGGGCTCCATCTAAGAATATATCAAAGTAAAAAAGGATCAAATGACCACTAAAGAATGAAATAATCAACCAGGAAAAAAGGCGATTTTTTTCCTTAAAAAAGCCAAGTAGAAGTAATAATATAAAAAGGGATAGGAAAAATACCATGTAATAGCTTCTGCTAAATAAATAGGTAAAGAGAATAAATAATAAACAAAGGAAAAGACCCTCATACTTCATTTGTTTCATAGAAAACCGCCTTCCAAAAGACCTAATAAAAGGCTCCGTATTAACGGAGCCACTGTACCATATGTTCTTTTATTTCTTCATATTTCGCTGCTGCATTTTTTAGACCGTGTGAACCTGCTGATTCTAATGGAACCACCCGGTAATTTTTATATCTTTGATTTGTGACATATGTGGGAAAGAAAGCTGGATTTGATAATTCAATAGTCGTTTCCTGCTCTGAAACATGTTTAGTTATTTCTACTGTTGCCATGCCGCCGATATCCTTATAGTCCAGTGATTGACCTGAAATGAAATTACCTAATGAATAAATCACAAAGGTTTTTCGTCCATCCTCCGTTTCAATCCAATCCATTGGCTGCAATACGTGGGGGTGGGATCCAAAGATAATGTCAACTCCTTCATTTGCAAGGAAATTAGCCAAATCTTTTTGTTCATCCGTCGGGTATAGCTGGTATTCATTTCCCCAATGAATACTCATAACAACAACATCTGCTTGTTCCTTAGCACGATGAATCTCTTCCTTCATGATATCGCGATTGATAAGATTGACCAGAAAGTCCTTTCCATCTGGAACAGGAATACCATTTGTCCCATAGGTGTAGGATAGAAAGGCAAGTTTGATGCCATTTTTATTCAAGATTCTTAAGTTTTGGCGATCCTGTTCATTTAAAAAGCTACCAACATGCGGCAAACCTATACTGTTTAAATATTCTGTAGCTGAAAGTATCCCTCTTTCTCCTTTATCCAAAGTGTGATTATTTGCAAGGGAAACAATATCTACACCAGTATTTACTAGGGCATCCGCCACTTCATGCGGGCTATTAAAGGTGGGATAACTGGAAACACCAATATCTAATCCGCCTAACATACTTTCCTGATTAGCGGTTAAAATATCAGGTTTTTGAAGTACACCATTAACATTTTCAAACATAGGATTAAAATTATATTTCGTTCCATTAAAGGCGTCATTATAAACAGTGTCATGAATAAGGATATCACCAATGGCTCCAATAGTAAGTTTTTCAGTAATACTCCGTCCTAATATAAATTGCTCTCGAAGGGAATGTTCTTTTGCAGGATGTACCTCCGCTTGAACAGCAGAGTTTTTTTGCTGCTGAATGAGCATGACGGAAGCTAAGATGATGCATGTTGAGATGATAAGTACTGATGAAACGATAAATTTTTTATTCATATGTTTCTCCTTCATTCGCTAATTTGCGAGCAAATTCATTTAAATCCTTCTTGCTTTCCTATAATATATTTAAGAACAATCTTTCATGAAAAATAAGGAGTGTCAATCGTGTTTACTATAACTGGAAGTGCTCACAAAGTATTAATTCAAACAATTGAAAAAGAAAGGCATACACCTGATGAGATATTGTACCTCCGGTTAAGCATGGGTATTGGTTGAGGCGGACCAAAATTAAAGCTGTCTCTGGAAGAGCAGACCATTAAAGGTGACCTCACCTATCCTTTTGAGGAATTAACAATTATCATCCATGAAAATGAATATGTTTACTTTGACCATACAAAGCTTGATTATGTACAGGATGTATTAGGAAAGTACCATTTTCAGTTATTAAAAATATAAAAATTAAGACGCATGTACTATCCTATCATAACAAAAGAACCGAAAAAATTACAATATCTGCAATCTAAAAAGCTGTACAAAACCATAAGAAAAACGAGAGATCAATTCTCTCGTTTTTCTTTGTCTCAAAGCCATTTTATTTTTGGTTCGGTTTTATTTTTTATTCGTGTGATATTCGCACGATGTCGGTAAATCACAAACGACGCTAATAGTGTAACAGCAATTAGTAAGGGGATGTCCCAATCGATAATTGCATAAATTACAGCGCAAACACCTGCAAGCATAGAGGATAATGAGACATATTTTGTTATGTATAAAGTTAAGAAAAAGACCACAAAGATGGTTAAAAACATCAATGGTGCAGCAAACAATAAAACACCGCCAGACGTGGCAACGGCTTTTCCTCCGCGAAACCCGGCAAAAATTGGATAAGTGTGACCGATAACAGCGGAAACTCCTGCAAGTAAAGGATTCATGTCCTCTAGGCCGAAAAGAACAGGTAATGAAGCTGCTAGTGTACCTTTTAAGATATCAGCAAGGGTTACAGCTATACCCGCTTTTACTCCTAATGTCCGGAAGGTGTTTGTTCCCCCTAAATTTCCACTACCGTGCTCACGAATATCTGTCTTATAAAAAACTTTACCGATGATTAAACCGGAAGGGATGGAACCAACTAAATAGGCTAGTACCAAAACAAGAATAATTTGAACCATATACGATTTCTCCTTCAATAAATGATGCAGTTTATCTATTTTACCATGGAATGGCCAAAAAACACCATTCAAGGTATTAATATTCTCAATATCAAAAATGCCTTCTCAAATTGATGATGATACCTTACCATAGAGGGGAGGGGGAAAGAGAAAATGACACAAATAGAATATCAACAGAAGAAAAATAGAACAACCATTTGGATATTTTCAGGATTGACGATTGCTTTTTTACTAGTTATATCTTCCATTCTCATCTATCTATACCCATTCGCTTCAAAAGAAAAGAAAACATATTTCCATGGTACGAATCCAATTCTTTTCGAAGGCACCCAGCATGGGAATGCACGAATCGAGGGAGACAGTCTTTTTATTCCGCTTACTTTTTTGCAAAAAAATATAGATAATACGATCCTTTATGATGATAAATCCGAATCGGTCATCATTACAACTGCACAGAAAGTGATTCAAATGCCTACGGACTCCTTAACCTTTTTCGTTAATGAAAAGCCCGTTGAATTGCAGGTTTCTCCTATCATTTCCGAAGAAGGAGAAACCTATGTTGCACTAGATCCGCTGCTGCCCTATTTTCCAATCGAATATAGAATATTAGACGATCAAGCAATATGGATACAAAAAGATGGAGATAAATACTTGACAGCAAAAATTACAGCTAAAGAGGTACATGAAGAAAAGCTAAGACTGCGGACAGAACCCACATGGCAATCCCCTTATACCGCAGTAGTAAAATTCAAGGAACAGGTCATGATTGAAGGGGAAATAGAGGACTATTACTTAATTAGAAAAGAAAATGGCCTAAGCGGTTATCTAAAAAAGGAATATGTTCAAAAGGACAAAGAAGTAATAATTGCAATCCAACAGAAAAGTGAACCCATTACGATTCCAAAAATTAATGGTCCGATTCAGCTAACATGGGAGGCTGTTTATACCAAAAATCCGGATTATTCGAAAATTCCTGAAATGAATGGTGTCAATGTTATTTCTCCAACCTGGTTCTCGCTTACGGGAAAGGATGGTTCGATAAAAAACCTAGCCTCTTTGGAATACAGTAAATGGGCCCAGTCAATGGGATATCAAGTGTGGGGATTATTTTCCAATTCATTTGACCCAGTACTTACCCATGAAGCTCTAAAAGACTTTGAAACAAGGAAAACGATTATTCGACAGTTACTTTATTTTAGTCAAATGTATCAGTTACAAGGGATAAATTTTGACATCGAAAATGTAAACCAGGAAGATGGGCCGCTTGTTACCCAATTAATGAGAGAGGCAACCCCCTATTTACACGAAGCTGGTTTAGTGGTCTCCATGGATATTACATTTTCCGCCGGCGACAACAATAACTGGTCATCGTTTTATGAGAGAAATAAGCTATCCACGATTGTCGATTACCTCGTCGTAATGGCTTATGATGAGCATTGGGGACCGGCATCTGGTGCCGGAAGTGTTTCCAGTCTGCCATGGGTGGAAACAAACTTGCAAAAACTGCTCACAGAGGTACCTAATGATAAGTTAATCCTTGGAGTCCCTCTGTATACTAGACTTTGGAAAGAACAGTTGCTAGATAATGGGGAAGTTGAGGTAACAGCTAGTGCGCTGTCAATGGAAAAAGCGAAAGAATGGATTTCCGATAAGGAATTGCAGCCAACATTTGATCCTATTAGTGGACAGAACTATGCAGAATTCTATGATGAAATGGAAAAAGCCACCTATAAAATTTGGCTTGAAGATGAGCTAAGCTTAAAAAAACGCGCGGAACTCGCAACTTCCTATCAACTTGCAGGGATAGCAACTTGGTCAAGATTTTTCGGAGATCAAACAGCTTGGACTGCTTTAAATTTAGATGGCGATAAAGCAATAACACAAAAATAGACAGGCATACCTGTCTTTTTTTGTTCACATTTTATAATATTCTGTCTAATTTAAGGCTAATTTATTACGGAAATATGGAGATTTCCTAAATCAATCTGTTATTGATTGATATGATTCGTTATTTCGAAATATAATTTACTTATAGAAAATAAGTTACAGAATAGGAATGAACCGGCCGATTCGACTCTATGAATGGTCGGTTTTGCTATATATAACACAGAGAAAAAGAATGAGGTGATATGAATGGCAACAAATATTCGTCACTACCTAAACTATCAGTATCAAAATGTTAGTGTCTTGTATGTGGAAGATGAGTTGTTTTCACGCGAAAAATTATTGCGTGTTTTAAAGCGCAGGTTTGCCATGGTGCATGTGGCAATGGACGGTGAAGAGGGGTTGGAGCTGTATAAACGACACAAGACAGACATCGTCATAGCAGATATCAAAATGAATCAGATGAGCGGGTTAGAAATGATTCAGAAAATCCGCGAAATAAACGATAAAGCGCAAATCATCGTAACCACTGCACACGATGATAATGATTTTTTTATCCAATCGATTGAGAATAATGTCAATCACTTTATCTTAAAACCGATTGACTTAGAACGCTTCTTGTTAGCAATTCAGAAGTCTGTTTATCAGATCCAGCTTGAGCAAGAATATTTGAAACAAAAAAAATTAACAAGAGCGATTTTGGATTTTCAGGATAATTTAATCTTTGTTATTGAAAACGATGAGATTGTCGAGTTTAATCAAGCATTCTCTGCCTTTACTGGCATTGAAAAAAGCCAACCAGTTCATAAATGTAAAAGCCTCAGCCGTTTTTTTGCGGAAGACCCAAATTATTATTATCCAAAGAATGAAGAAAGTAATTGGTTAAACAGTCTTTTAACCACTGAAAAAAACTTCGCAAAAGTAAGGTGGATAGGTAAGGATGGAAGTAGCGTTATTTACTACTTAAAGGTTTCCCCTATTCCCGGTGAAAGGCAGATTTTAATAGTTTGTACAGACATTACAGCCTTGGAGGAAGAAAGTAAAAAGAACGAAATTCTCGCAATGATGGATCCATTGACAAATAGCTATAACCGTCTAAAATTTGATGATATCTTGACAAGCGAGATTAGCCGATCTGAACGGTATAAACACCCTTTTTCGATTATCTTAATGGATATAGATTATTTTAAGGACGTAAATGATCAGTTTGGCCACCAAGCTGGAGATGAGGTGCTTGTAACCATCTCTACAATCATCCAGCAGCGCATTCGGGAATGTGATATTTTTGCCCGCTGGGGAGGCGAGAAATTTATTTTACTAACGCCTAATACTAACGAACAAGGTGCAGCAAAGCTAGCTGAATCTATTCGGCTATTAGTGGAAAATTTTTCGTTTAATCGTATTGGACCCTTAACCTGCAGTTTCGGGGTTGCTGAGTTCGTAATAGGAAAACCGAAAAGAGAGCTTATCCTAGAAGCAGATCAAGCACTTTACAAATCAAAGAACAGAGGGAGAAACTGTGTATCCATTTACAATTATGATAGTTAAGAAGGTGGCTCGTTGATTATATTTTATAGTTCAATAACCTTGATCATTGGCTTTACCATCGTTTTTATCTCCCACTATATTTTTAAGGGCAGTGAGCTTATGAAAAAGTTAAAGAACAGTGAAGAAGAATATCGTAAACTGGCAGAGAAGTATGAAGCAGTTGTAAGTAACATTCGAGAAGTCATTTTTCAGCTGGATGCGGATGGAGTTATATTGTATGTCAATAATTCATGGGAAAAGCTAACTGGTTTCGGACTGCAAGAGTCGATAGGGAAAAATATCCTTAATTTCTTATTGGATGAAGAAGTCAAAGGCATTAACAGCAAAGTAGATGCTAAAATGCTTAATGGTGAATTCTATATTATTACGAAGGATATGAAGACAAAAATCGTTGAATTTACAATGCTACCATTATTCACAACTAAAGGGGAAATGTCAGGCTATTCAGGTTCGATTAATGATGTAACAGAACGAAAACAGCAGGAGCTATTAATTAAAGCGGGAAAGCAATATCTTGAGTCCTTAAACCGGACTTTAGAAAAAAGAATCAAGGATGAAGTAGCTAAAAACAGGCAGAAGGATCATATTCTAATCCAGCAGTCTCGACTTGCGGCAATGGGAGAAATGATTGCTAGTATTGGTCACCAATGGCGCCAGCCGTTAAATCGTCTCTCACTCTCGATTCAAGACGTACGGGAAGCACTCGAGTTTGGTGAAATAAACGATCAATACATTGATGGTTTTACTAGAGAAAGTATGATTCAAATAAAACATATGTCTCGTACGATTAATGATTTTCGGAAATTCTATCGCCCTAATAAACAAAAATGCTCGTTCTCGGTTTCAGAGTCAATTGAAGATGCCTTGTCTATTTTTTCTTCCAGTTTAAAAAATCATGGAATACAGGTGGAATTTGAATACCGCGGTCAGCAAATGGCCTATGGTTTTCCCAATGAATACAGCCAAGTCGTCTTAAATATCCTGACAAACGCAAGAGATGCTTTTGTTCATAACGATATTTCCAATAGAAAAGTGACGATTACCATTGACGAATCTGGAGATAACCTAATAGCAGCGTTTACAGATAATGCTGGCGGAATTGATCCATTGCTACTCTCAAAGGTATTTGATCCCTATTTTACCACTAGGCCACATGGAACTGGACTTGGGCTGTACATGACTAAGATGATTATAGAGAATATGAATGGCAGTGTCACCGCAGAAAATAAGGGTAATGGAACCCGTTTTTCTCTAGCTGTACCAAAAGTAACAGCAGAGATCGTTCCATCGCTTGTATCTGTCTAATATGTACTTCGTTAAAGCTTCTGGACATTTCAGGAGCTTTATTTCTTTGTATACATAAACATGTGTTATAGTTATAGAAAGCAGTTAAAATAAGGAAATGAAGGAGACGATTTCATGGCAATTGAAAATCCAAGTCTTGAAGAAATTGGCGCAATTTTAAAGAAGTCAAAAAGAATAGCTGTTGTTGGATTAAGTGATAAACCGGACCGAACTTCTTATATGGTTACAGAGGTCATGCAAAAAGCCGGGTATGAAATCATACCGGTAAATCCAACAGTTGATGAGGTTCTTGGTGTAAAGGCGGTCGCGACATTAAAGGAAATTGAGGGACATGTTGACATCGTCAATGTCTTTCGTCGTTCAGAACAATTATTAGATGTCGCAAAAGAGTTTATTGAAATTGACGCTGACGTCTTTTGGGCACAGCAAGGCCTCGAGAATGCAGAAGCCTACCAGCTTTTAAAGGACAAGGGCTATACGGTAATCATGGACCGTTGCATCAAGGTCATGCACGCTCTCACAAAATAATAAAAACATGAAAAAAAGCAGTTAAAAATTAACGGCTTTTTTTCATGTTTTTCCCATGATTTTTTGCAAAGTTTTATAAAAATATTAAATTGTTGCAAATAAGTCATTTGCCAAATTTAAATTAATCGCTAAAATAAAGCATAGACGCTTTGAGAACATGTGTTAAAATGAGGGTGTCAAACATTCGTTCTAATTATTTACAGGGTTTATTTATAATCCTACTCGAATGATTTATTAAATATAAAAAATAGCAATCAGAATGTTGTTTTCTTTTTGTAGGGAATGAAAGGGGTATTTTAGTGGCAAAGAATCAGAAAGCTTTTGAATATAATGATGATGCCATACAGGTACTAGAGGGATTAGATGCCGTCAGAAAGCGTCCAGGAATGTATATTGGAAGCACGGACGCACGCGGCTTACACCATCTCGTATATGAGATTGTCGACAACTCTGTCGATGAGGCTTTAGGTGGATTTGGCGATCAAATTATCGTTAAAATCCACAAAGACAATTCTATTAGTGTCACAGATAAAGGCCGCGGGATGCCGACGGGAATGCATAAGATGGGAAAACCGACACCAGAAGTCATCTTAACTATTCTTCATGCCGGAGGGAAATTCGGTCAAGGAGGCTATAAAACAAGTGGCGGTCTCCACGGTGTTGGTGCATCAGTTGTGAATGCTTTATCGGAAATGCTCACCGTTACGATTAAACGCGACGGCTTTATTTATGAACAGCGCTTTGAAAATGGCGGAAAGCCGGTAACAACACTTGAAAAAATCGGAAAAACCAATCAAACAGGCACGACCATTCATTTTAAGCCTGATACAACGATTTTTTCGACAACCACCTATAATTTTGAAACCTTATGTGAGAGGTTAAGAGAATCTGCGTTTCTTTTAAAGGGATTAAAAATTGAAATTATAGATGACCGCAATCATTTTCATGAAGTTTTTCACTATGAAAATGGAATACAAGCCTTTGTTGAATATTTAAATGAGGAAAAGGATGTTCTCCATCCTGTTGTCAGTCTTGAAGGCATTCATAACCGGATTGAGGTTGAATTTGCTTTTCAATTTAACGACGGTTATTCAGAAAATGTATTATCCTTTGTAAACAATGTCCGTACTAGGGATGGCGGCACGCATGAAGCAGGGGCAAAAACTGCGATGACCAGGGTTTTCAATGATTACGCCCGCAAAGTAGCCCTCTTAAAAGAAAAGGATAAAAATTTGGATGGATCAGATATTCGCGAAGGATTATCCGCTATTATATCTATTCGAATTCCTGAAGAGCTACTTCAGTTTGAGGGCCAAACAAAGGGGAAATTGGGGACAAGTGAAGCACGATCGGCCGTTGATGCCGTTATTTCTGAACACCTATCCTATTTTCTTGAAGAAAACCCTGAAACAAGTACATCACTCATAAAAAAATCATTAAAAGCGTATCAAGCACGTGAAGCAGCAAGAAAAGCAAGGGAGGATGCAAGAAGCGGGAAAAAACGGAAACGTTCTGAAACCTCTCTTTCTGGAAAACTGACTCCTGCGCAATCTCGAAATCCAAAAAGAAACGAACTTTATTTGGTCGAAGGTGATTCGGCTGGTGGCTCTGCAAAGCAGGGACGTGATCGCCGCTTCCAGGCGGTTTTACCACTAAGAGGTAAAGTAATTAATACGGAAAAAGCAAAGCTAGCCGACATTTTTAAAAATGAAGAAATCAATACGATTATTTATACTGTCGGTGCGGGTGTCGGCGCAGATTTTAATATTGAAGATGTCAACTATGATAAGGTAATTATCATGACGGATGCGGATACAGATGGTGCACATATCCAAGTATTGCTGCTAACCTTCTTTTTTCGCTACATGAAGCCTCTTATCGAAGCAGGAAAAGTATATCTTGCGATGCCTCCTTTATACAAAGTAAGTAGAGGGACGGGTAAAAAAGAAGTGATAGAATATGCATGGAGTGATGATGAATTGCAAGGAGCGATTCAAAAGATTGGCCGTGGCTATATGATCCAGCGCTATAAAGGTCTTGGCGAAATGAATGCTGACCAGCTGTGGGATACAACAATGGATCCGGAAACTCGGACATTAATTCGCGTGAAACTTGATGATGTTGCAAGAGCGGAGCGACGTATTACCACCCTTATGGGAGATAAGGTTGAACCGAGACGTAAGTGGATTGAAAGCAACGTCGAATTTGGATTAGAGGAAGAAGATAGGATTCTGGAAAATGAAAACATAACTGTTGCTGAGGAGGAATCTGAAGAATGAGCAAAAATGAAGTATTCCGCGACCTGCCTCTAGAAGATGTACTCGGCGACCGTTTTGGAAGATATAGTAAGTATATTATTCAAGAGCGTGCCCTGCCAGATGCAAGGGATGGCTTAAAGCCAGTACAGCGAAGGATTTTATATGCGATGCATGTGGAAGGTAACACCTTTGAAAAAGGCTTCCGTAAGTCTGCTAAAACCGTTGGTAATGTCATCGGTAACTATCATCCGCATGGTGATTCATCGGTATATGAAGCAATGGTCCGATTGAGCCAGGACTGGAAACTACGAAATGTCCTCGTTCAAATGCATGGTAATAACGGAAGTGTTGATGGTGATCCACCTGCTGCGATGCGTTATACCGAAGCACGTTTATCTGCCATTTCTGCAGAATTGTTGCGTGATATAGAGAAAAACACAGTAGAGTTTATTCCGAATTTCGATGATACTTCGAATGAACCAACGGTATTGCCTGCTATGTTCCCGAACCTTTTAGTAAACGGTTCAACAGGTATCTCTGCTGGCTACGCCACCGATATCCCGCCACATCATCTTGGAGAGGTCATTGATGGCGTGATTATGAGAATGGACAACCCAAATGTGACGGTTGATGAATTAATGACTGTTATTAAAGGACCAGATTTCCCTACTGGTGCCATTATTCAAGGAATAGATGGGATAAAAAAAGCCTATGAAACTGGTAAAGGCAAAATCATTATTCGCAGTAAAGCTGAAATAGAAGATGTTCGCGGAGGCAAACAGCAGATTGTGATAACCGAAATCCCTTATGAGCTTAATAAAGCGAATCTTGTTAAAAGAATTGATGAGTTTCGCCTTGACCGTAAATTAGAGGGAATATCAGAAATTCGCGATGAAACAGATCGAACGGGACTTCGTATCGTAATTGACTTAAAAAAAGATGCAGATGCTAATGGTGTCTTAAATTATTTGTATAAAAACAGCGATTTGCAAGTAGCTTACAATTTTAATATGGTAGCCATTTCTAATAAACGGCCAAAATTATTAGGCTTACGTGAATTGCTTGATGCCTATATTGAGCATCAAAAGGAAGTTGTTACAAAGAGAACACAATACGAGTTAAACAAGGCAAAAGAGCGTCAGCATATTGTCGATGGACTAATGAAGGCCTTATCGATACTTGATGAAGTGATTGCAGCCATCCGTGCATCGAAGGATAAACGCAACGCAAAGGATAATTTAATTGCTAAATTTAATTTTACCGAACCGCAAGCTGAAGCCATTGTATCTTTACAGCTTTATCGCTTAACGAATACGGACATTACTGCTTTAAGAAACGAGGCAGAAGAGCTTGATAAAAAAATTACGGAGTGGACAGCCATCTTAGAAAGTGAGAAAAAACTTCATTCCGTTATTAAAAAAGAATTAAAAGATGTGAAGAAACGTTTTGCAGATGAACGCCGTTCAAAAATTGAAGCAGATATTGAGGAGATAAAAATCAATCTTGAAGTGCTTATTGCCAGTGAGGACGTCATTGTAACAGTAACGAAGGAAGGCTATGTCAAACGGACAAGTCCGCGTTCTTTTGCTGCTTCCAATGGACAAGACCTTGCGATGAAGGATTCGGATCGTCTCTTGTCTCAACTCGAAATGAATACGCAGGATGTCTTGTTACTTTTTACAAGTAAGGGTAATTATTTATACTGTCCTGTACATGAACTACCTGATATTCGTTGGAAGGACCTTGGACAGCATGTTGCCAATATCATTCCAATCGAGCGCGATGAAGTAATTATTCGTGCCGTTCCAGTCAAAGATTTTGAAATCGATGCGTACCTAGTCTTTGTAACGAAAAATGGTATGGTAAAGAAAACAGAGCTCAAACAATATAAAGCCCAACGCTATTCGAAGCCATTAGTGGGTGTAAATCTAAAGGATGATGATCGTGTCATTGATGTTCATCAAACAGATGGCACGAAGGAACTGTTCTTAATCACTCATACTGGTTACGCCTTATGGTTCCACGAAGAAGAAATTAGTATTGTCGGAATCCGTGCAGCTGGCGTGAAAGGGATTAACCTTAAGGATGGGGATACCGTCATTGGCGGGAAAGTTATCACCCCTGCTAGCCGTGAATCGATTGTTATCGTCACCCAACGCGGTTCACTAAAACGGATGAAACTTAAAGAATTTGAGAAGACCACACGCGCAAAACGTGGTGTTGTCATTCTCAGAGAACTTAAGGCAAATCCACACCGCGTGATTGGCTTTGTTGTGGTCGATGAACAAGATTCTATTGTTATTCAAACCGAAAAGGGAAAAACCGAAACGGTATTAACCGCAGATATCCGTTTTAATGATCGTTATTCAAACGGTTCATTCATCATTGATGAAGCGGATAACGGAAAAATAACAACTATCTGGAAGATAAAAGCACCAAAATCTGCAGAATAAAAGATGCGAAAGACTCTCAATTTTTTGAGAGTCTTTTTTCATCTTTTTTCCAAATATGGGCATAATACTTTTATCGGATTGGAGGGGTCAGAAATGAAAAAAGGATTAATATTAGCGACTGCAGCATTTTTACTTATACCAGCTTTTGCTATCACAGGTGTAAAAGCTATAAGTGAAAAAGAAGAAACTGTGATTATTTCAGAAAATAGTTCTGATATAACCGGTGATGGTGTGAATGAGAAAATCTCTCTAAATGGTGAACCATATGAAGAAGAGGAACAGTTTTTGAAAGAAATATATATTGATGTAACGACTTCTAATGAAAAACGCTTCACCATACCTTTAGAAAGTGGAGAGAAGGCCTCATTTCAACTTATTGACTTCAATCAAGACGGGGTGAAGGATATCTTTGCCAATGTGGTTACTGGCGGTACCGATGGGGATATCTATAGTTATTTATATACTTTGAAGGATTTTATCCGTAAAGATTTATCCGTTCCTGACCCCTTAGAAATGGATAGTAGCTTCGAAAAGGGATATAAAGCGAAATTAACGATAACGGCAACTGATAAAACCTATTTATTTGATTTAAAGGATCGAAAGAAATATTATAAAAAGCTTGGTATTTATTATAAAGGAAAACTAAATGAACCTACAGAATTAACGGTAAACACCTTTCATTCGCTTCGGCCAGCTAATATAGGCGGCGGGGTAATTGGATTAAAGGGGATTCAAAGAGTAACTGGAGCAGCCAATACGGACACAATCGCTATTGTGGAATCTTCTTGGAAATATGAGGATGGAAAGTGGAAATTAATAAAAGCTGAAGTTCAAAATGAGGTCAATAACTAATCAAAAAAACACAGTGCCTCCTGTGTTTTTTTTGTTGAACGTTTTAGCACCAATATTGACAGATTTGTTTAATCGAAATATACTTAGGCTTATTAATAATTAAGTAACCTAACTAATAGTCAAGGCAAATAGGAGGGGGTATAAATATGGCTGACTTAGATAGTCCAACAGCTCAAAAACTTTTAAACACATTCATGCAATTTAAAAAAACAGACTGGCATGATAAAAAAATCGCAGGCTATAATCCGAGTGAATTCAAGGTTTTAGCAGTAATTAAACAAGGCTGCAATGAAAAGAAGCGAGATATGAAGGTGTCAGAAATAAGTCGGAAATTACATGTCACTCCACCTACCGTGACACAAATCATTAATATCCTTGAAAAGGATGGGTTGGTTGAACGTTCGATTGATCAAGATGATCGGCGCGCAGTAAGGATTAATATTACTGCGAAAGGAGAAAAGGTTACTAGTCAAGCTAAAAATGAGTTTACTGAAAATTTTCTGGGATTAATAGATTATTTGGGTGATAAAGAAAGTGAACAGCTAGCTGAATTACTATCGAAAGTCATAGAGTACTACTTATCTCACAAATAAATTTAGGAGTGGAGTATCGATTGATTAAATTGAGCAGGTTTATAAAACCGTTTAGCCTTTCCGTTATTATCGTCCTCATACTTGTTTTTCTACAGTCACTATCTGACCTTTACCTGCCGACATTAATGGCAGATATTGTAGATAAAGGGGTTGTAACGGGTAATACAGATTATATTTGGAAAATTGGAGGGTTTATGCTCCTAGTAGCAGCTGTAGGAATGATTTGTTCGATAGCAGCAAGCTTCTATTCTGCAAAAATTGCCGCTGGCTTTGGCAGATTGCTTCGCAGCAAGATATTTTCACATGTTAGTGATTTTTCACTTAATGAATTCGATGCTATTGGGACTTCCTCGCTTATTACAAGAACAACAAACGATATCACACAAGTCCAGCAGGTATTAATAATGATCTTAAGAATGATGATCATGGCACCAATGCTTTGTATTGGCGGTATTATCATGGCTGCCTCAATGGATTTGAAGTTAACACTTGTTTTAGCTGTAGCTTTACCAGTCTTAATTCTAGCTATTGCGCTAATTGTTAAAAGTGGACTTCCACTGTTTAAAGCAATGCAAATCAAGCTTGATACACTAAATCGAGTTTTACGGGAGAATTTAACAGGTATACGAGTAATCCGCTCATTTAACAAGATTGAACATGAGAAAAAGCGCTTTGATAAAGCGAACTACGATTTAACAGATACAGCCATAAAAGTAAACAAAATTATGGCTTCGCTTATGCCACTTATGATGATTGTGCTTAATTTAACTTCTGTAGCAATTATTTGGTTTGGCGGTATTCGTATTAGCAACGGACATATGCAGGTAGGGGATTTAATGGCTTTTATTCAGTACGCCATGCAAATTATGTTCTCACTTATGATGGTTTCGATGATGTTTGTGATGATTCCACGTGCTTCTGTTTCTGCTGTTCGGATAAACGAGGTACTTGATATGATGGCAGATATTAAGGACCCCGTTCAAGAGGTATCCGGCAATGGCAGAAAGGGTCTAGTTAAATTTCAAAATGTAGATTTCAGCTATCCAGGTGCGGAAATTCCAGCTCTTTCAAATATCTCCTTTACAATGAAACCAGGAGAAATGACAGCTGTTATAGGCGGAACAGGCTCTGGGAAATCAACTCTTATCAACTTAATTCCGCGGTTTTACGATACATCCAGTGGTAAGGTCCTTATAGACGGTGTTGATGTTAAGGATATGAACCAAAAGCTGGTACGTGAAAAAATCGGCTTCGTACCGCAACAGGCTGTTCTTTTCACAGGAACGATTGCAGAAAATATTCGTTACGGTAAGGAAGATGCGACAGATGATGAAGTAAGGCATGCTGCAGAAATTTCTCAGGCAGCTGATTTTATTAATAGTATGACTGATGGGTATGAATCCATCATTGCACAAGGAGGAACGAATGTTTCAGGTGGCCAAAAGCAGCGGCTATCAATTGCACGTGCATTGGTAAGAAAACCGAAAATATATATCTTTGATGATAGTTTTTCCGCATTGGATTTCAAAACGGACGCAAAGCTACGTGCTGCCTTGAAGAATGAAACGGTGGACTCTACGGTGCTAATTGTTGCTCAACGGGTAAGCACAGTTATGAATGCAGACCAAATCATCGTCCTAGATAATGGGGTAATTTCGGAAATCGGCACCCATAAGGATCTGATGAAATCAAGTTCGGTTTACCGGGAGATTGTCATGTCACAGATGTCTGAGGAGGAAAGCGCCTAATGAGTAAAGATAATAAAAATCAAAAGCACGGCCCGTTAGGCGGTGGATTTGGGCCTCATGGAATGTTGCCCGTTCAAAAAGCTAAGGATTTTAAAGGTACCCTAAAAAAACTAATCGGCTACTTAAAACCCTTTAAATTTAAGTTATTAGCTGTATTAATTGCTGCCATTTTTAGTACCGTGTTTGCAATTGTTAGCCCAAAAATTATGGGTAAGGCAACAACAAAGCTATTTGAAGGATTAATGATGAAGCTTAACGATGTACCAGGAGCTAAAATCGATTTTGACTATATTGGTCAAATTGTCCTCCTATTAATTGGACTTTATATCTTAAGTGCAGCATTCTCATATATTCAGCAATTTATTATGGCGGGAGTAGCGCAAAAAACGGTTTACAACCTGCGGAAAGAAGTAGCTGAAAAACTGAATCGTTTACCGCTTAAATATTTTGATTCCCGAACACATGGTGAAATTCTAAGCCGAGCTGTGAATGATGTTGATAATATTAGTAATACGTTACAACAGAGTTTAACACAGCTGATTACATCAGTTGTTACAATCATCGGTGTGATTGTGATGATGCTTACGATTAGTCCACTTATGACCCTAATTGTACTTCTGACACTTCCCCTCAGTGTGGTTGCAATAGCAAATATTGCAAAAAAATCACAACTGTATTTTAAAGGGCAGCAAAAGGCACTTGGTAATCTTAATGGCCATGTTGAAGAAATGTATACGGGCCACAAAATTATAAAGGTGTTTGGTCATGAGAAGAAGTCACTCGAAGACTTTGAAGAAATTAATGAAAAACTTTACGAATCTGGCTTTAAGGCTCAATTTATCTCGGGTATCATTATGCCCATCATGATGTTCATAAATAATATTGGTTATGTTCTTGTTTCAGTGGTCGGAGGGATATTGGTTACGAAAAAGGCGATTGAAATAGGAGACATTCAAGCATTTATTCAATATGCAAGACAATTTTCACAGCCTATTTCACAGACAGCTAATATAGCAAATATCATTCAGTCAACGATTGCTAGTGCTGAGCGTGTATTCGAAATACTTGACGAAACAGAGGAGGTTCCAGAAACAGTAACTGCTAAGAATCTACAAAAACCAAGAGGAGATGTACTCTTCGAACATGTTTCCTTTGGCTATAACGAAGGAGAGGTTTTAATCGATAACATGAATATCGAGGTAAAACAAGGGCAAAGTGTAGCGATTGTTGGGCCAACAGGCGCAGGCAAAACAACGTTAATCAATTTATTGATGCGCTTTTATGAAATAAATGCTGGGAAGATCTTCATTGATAGTGTTGATATTACCGATATGAAACGTGATCATCTCCGTAAATTATTCGGTATGGTCTTGCAAGATACATGGCTTTTCAATAGTACAATACGTGATAATATTGCTTACGGCAGGGAAGGGGCTACGGAAAAAGAGGTTTATGAAGCCGCAAAAGCTGCAAATGCTGACCATTTTATTCGTACCTTGCCAGATGGCTATGACACCATTATAAATGAAGAAGCCTCAAATATTTCTCAAGGTCAAAAGCAATTATTGACGATTGCACGGGCGATTTTAGCCGATCCAACTATATTAATCCTTGATGAAGCAACAAGCAGTGTTGATACTCGAACAGAAGTGCAAATTCAAAAAGCAATGAATCACTTGATGAAAGGGCGAACAAGCTTTGTTATTGCACATCGGTTGTCAACAATTCGTGATGCTGATCTAATCCTAGTAATGAATAATGGCAGTGTGATTGAAAAGGGAAATCATGCTGAACTACTTGAAAAAGACGGTTTTTATGCGGAATTGTATAACAGCCAATTTACTGGAAATATTAAGGATGCAGGTTAAAACAGAGCGTTTAGGAGGGATTAATTCCTTTCTAAACGCTCTTTTTAGTAAGGTCATTATGTAAACTGGATACAGGATGAATGACGAGGCAGGGAAGAGAAAGAGCGGAAATGAAAAGCATGGTCTTATTATAAAAACACTCAATTCCAGAGTGTATACAGGAAGAAACAATTTTGGAAAGAGATGATACAAACTTGATCTTGATTAGTTAACTAACTTATTCCAAGAATCGTATAAGTTGATTTTTCAATTCCGTCTCATTATCTTAAGTATACTTGGGTTATGAGACAGAATCGAAAATCTTATAAAATGTTTACATAATTATATTATGTAAACTGATAAAAAGTAAGCGTTAGAGTTCGCTTACTTTTTAGTTTGTGCTTATTCATCTTTTGGCATATCCATCTTATCTACAGCACTTTTTAGATCATCATTTCTAATGTGAGTATAGATCATCGTTGTTTGTATCGACGAATGGCCCAACTGTCGCCTTAGTTTGGGGACATCGTTGATTTCTGAGTGATAACGTGTTGCAAAGGAATGTCGTAACTTATGCACTGATAAGGACGGTTTTCCAAATGCAGTTGCGTATTTTCCAACTAAGTTTTCTACTGATCTTGCTGTCAGTCTTCTGGATTTTCCTTTCGGACCCATTGGAGCAGAAATGAACAACGCTTTGTTATTTTTATCAACCTGGTATTTAGTTGCTCGAATCGCTAGGTATTCTTGAAGATCATTCATAGCAATCTGGCTAAAGTAAACATATTGTTCCTTGTTACCTTTTCTAATGACTCTAGCTGAATACTTACTAAAATCGATATCATCCATATCCAAGTTAACAAGCTCCGAAAGACGTAGACCAGATCCAAGAATTAACGAAACAATGGCCGTATCTCGCTCTTGATTAAACTTATAAAAGTTATAGATTTTTTTGTTATCCTTGTTTAATTCCCCATAATCATACGCAATAAATGCCCGAAACTTCTCATATTCTTCTCCGAGCAAGATCTTGCCTTCCATTTTATTAGCTTTTGTTTCCATGCTGTCTTTCAGTTCATTAAATTCCATTTTCGCCATTACATTCCTATTAATATACGACGTTAACTCTTGTGTTTCAGCAATGTTTTGAAGATAATTAAATAGGGACTTTAGAGCAGATAATTTACGATTCACGGTAATTTCTTTGTTATTTAATTGATAATGGAGGAAGTTTAGAAAACCATCCACCTCAAGGACCGTCAATTTTTCTAATCGATCAAGAGGGATATCCTTTAATTGGCCATCCCATAGACTCTCACTAATCATCCAGTTAAAGAAGATTTTATAATCATGACAATAATTTAGTAACGAAGCTGCCGAAAGTTTTCGTGTCTTATGATTTATGTATTCTTCAACATACCATGGTAGCTCGCTAAGTACTGTTTGCATTTTTTTATATGTTTGCTGCTTTATCTGATTGCTCAACTAATTCACCTCAAAAATGTTTTGTCTTTATCCCCTATTATAAATTCTTAATATTACTTCGTCAAATTTATATTTTACGCAGTTTTTAGTGCGGTAAAGCATTAAGTTAGATCTAGCTTTAATTGTTCATCAAACTCCCCTTTATCCCAACGGCTCTTAAATATATGAAACTGTTCTAGCGTATTATTTTTCCTACCATATAATTTATGGAATAATTGATGAACATGCTTCCTTAATGGTATACCAATAATTTCATCATGTTTTTGTTCTAATCGGTTAAAAATAGATTGCAATTCATCAACGGTATAATCATTTTTACTTATTCTTTTGTCAAAATTTAATTCTTTTAATACTTCATCACGTAAAGCAGCAAATGATTCAGTATGATGTATTTGTAAATCATCTGTTCGTTCACCAGTAACCGCACATCTAAAGTCAAATTTAATCAAGGTTGTATATTTCCAGTTTTTCGTACACTCTCTTAGTGCTTGACTTAAAGATGTAATACCACCGTTCCAATTAGGATTCTTATTTCCACTATACCATTTGCTTTTAGTCTCGTTATAACAATGCGGGCAACCATTTCTATTTAGTAGAGCATACAATACTATCAAATTGATATTTTCTGGATGGTTCGGACATTTATACCTCATTTTAGAAGTAGAATTCTTGTAACTTGTTTCTAATAATTGATATCCACGTTTTTCAAATTCTAATCTAACTTCATCAATTGAATATTTCTTACCTGAACAGCAAATACAACCAGTTTTACCTCTAAGAAAATTATCAAAAGTGGTACACTGTTCATCATTCGGATGAATCAGGCAACGGAAACGCATTTTCACACGTGTACTGACATATTCCTGCTCTAACAATTCATAGCCTTTCTCTTCGAACGCTTGTTTTACCTCATCATAAGTATATTTCCTCATCCTTTTTTACACCCCCATATTTACAGTATATAGGACTTTTATTTTTATCTGAATATTTATCATATTATAAATTGTCCAAACTAAAATTAAGCTTTCCTAAATCAAAATGCTCCTTACCCTTTTATATCTTTATTCATCATTTGCTTTTTCGAATATTCCCCCAATAATATGCGTTACTGTTGAAATGGTTATGGAATATGTAAATACAAAAAAATCCACAAAGAGTGGATTTTTTTGTTCACTATTTCAAGGTTTTCAAAAATTCCATCATCTGATTGATTAATTCAGATGGGTTTTCATACATGCTCATATGCCCAGAATTTTCTATAAAGGCATGTTTAATATTTGATTTGCTAACTGAAAATGTCTTTTCAGGAGGGATAATTTGATCTTTTTTTCCAGCTATTAATAGGACTGGAATTGTTGCACTTTCTAAAACACTATTACGGTCTGGACGGTTTTTCATCGCTATTAGTGTTTTTATTGCACCTTGTGATGAAGTTGTATAGCCAATTTCCTTTGCTGTTTTTATATCATTTTTATTTTTCCCTACGTTATCAGGTGAGAAAAGTTTTGGTATCAAGCCATCAATAAAAGCTGAAACCCCTTCTTGTTTAACCTTTGCTACACCAGCTTCTCTGCCCTTTTTCGCTTCTTCTGAATCCGGGAAAGCAGTAGAATGGATCAGTGAAAATCCGTTTACCATTTGAATATACTTCTCCGCAAAAGCAAGAGTAATATATCCCCCTAGAGAATGGCCAAACATTGTTACTTGCGGTACATTCAAATAATATAGTACATCCTTAATATGATCTGCGATATCTTCAATCGTTCCGGTTCCCTCAAGGTTAGCAGATTCACCATGACCTGGGAGGTCTAGAGCAATCACTCGGTAATGTTCTGATAACTTTTTAATTACATTATCCCAATAGCCATTGCTGCCACAAAAGCCGTGAAGAAGGACAATTGGGCTTCCCTTCCCTTTTTCGTTGTATGAGACAGTTATCCCATTCAAATTAACACTATTTTTTCTCATGTTCTCTCCTCCAAAACTTTTATTTATATATGTTTTATATCTTTTACAATACTTACCCTATTTTTCCAATAAATATCAGTTATATTCCTTATTTTATTTGTGAAATACCAATGTACTTATTTATGGTAAAATAAAGGTCATTAACCTACAATTCTATTAATAAAGGATAATAGAATTGTAGGTTAATGACCAGCATTGATTATAAGGTGTATTGGTACAATTGATTAATGGTTACGGCAGGTGCGGTAACTTCATATGGAACCCCTTCAGGATAAAAAACAAACAAATGTTCGTTCAGTGCATTCACTACTCTACACTAAACAATATTTTTTTATCTCTTCTCGTATTTCATCGCTTATTCCAAATTCTGCTGCAATATAGCTTTTAAAATCACCAAATGTACCTAAAATGGTTTTCATCGTGGCATGCAGATATTCCTCACGTAATGGAAATGCATTTATAAATCGAGCTAACTCTTCTTTAGTAAAGAATAGAGATGCTTTTTCAAATATTTTATTATGATGATCCGCTAAAGTATGATTTGACAATAAGTAATCCTCTAAAACTGTTTCATAGGGAACACCTAGGGTCATCAAAATCAGCATTGAACCTACTCCGGTTCGATCCCGTCCACCTGTACAATGATGGACAAGAGGTAAATTTTCTTCAGGACTTTTTATCAGCGTCATTAATCTTTTAAAAGAGTTATTTTGAATGGGCATGTCGGTATAGATTTTCAAGAATCGTTCAACAGTAAATTGACTGTAATACGCCTTGTTAAAACCCTCATCTTTCGTAAACATAGTGGTCGTAATATTTTCTTCCTTCATAACAGACACTCGCTCATTAATTGCCAAACCGATAGACGGGTCTGGTCTTCGGTCCGATTCGTCCTTCCTTCGGTAATCAAAAACACGCTTAATCTGATAAACCTGAAGTAAACGCATATCCTTTTCTGTTAGTCCCGTTAGTTCTGCTGCTCTGAATAACAATCCCTTCTTAACCCTTCTTCCATCTTCTGTCTTTGTGCCACCCATATCTCGAAAATTGACAACACCTGTTAAAGGTACTAGACATTCTTGAATGATTTTTTCTTTCATTTAGATCTCCATTTCGTTTTGTTTTTCTGATGATATATTATATAGAAGACATTAACCTCTAAAATTATAAAAATCATTCAGAGTATTTTCTTAGTTCCAACTTTGCAACAGTTTGTTTAGGCACTTCATCCGGCCCATCTGCGATTCTGGTAATTCTGGCTCGTGAATACATTCTAGCCAGTGGAATACATTAATGACACCCCCGCCGCCGTGAACTTGAATGGCCCGATCGATTACTTTACATGCCTCTCAGGTGCAGCAACTTTAATCAATACAATTTATAATTTGTATGACATCACTTTCTATCAAACTTCAATAGATTACTTAACCTTTCTTAATCTCAAAAAGTGCTTTCACTTTAACTTCTCCATCCTCGTTTACAGCTTCTGCTTCACAAATCCAACGATGCTCACTTTCACCTACTACACTGCCTTTTACGGTGATTTTTTCACCTGGTCTTGTCATGGCTTTAAAACGGGAGGAAAATTTCGCTAAATCCTTCACCGAAAACCAATTCCCTATTGCCTCACCAACAAAACCTTTGATTAGCATGCCATGTGCAATCACGCCGCCAAGTCCTGCTTCCTCCGCAAAAGGGACAACCGTGTGAATCGGATTAAAATCGCCCGATGCACCTGCATAGCGAACAAGCTGTGTATGGGTAACTTTCTCTTTTTGCAATGGTTCAAATTGATATCCAACGTTCATCTTCTTCCCTCCTAATGTCTTTCGATAATAGTTTGCCGACAGATTAATACTCGTTCACCATGTTGATTGAAAAACTCCTTTTTTAAAATGACAAAATTCATTTTAGCTTTCGTATAAGCATCTTCGACTACTGCACTTACAGTTATCTCATCACCTGGTTTAATTTCGCCTAAATATTCATACTCTTGTTCTCCATGAAGTACTTTTTTCACGTTTAATCCTAAATGATTTGAAAATGATCCCTGACCACCCCAAAACTCGATTACGGTTGGAAAAGTTGGTAAAACACATTCTCCATTCAGATATTCTTCTTTCAAATCACCTATAGCTAATGCAAGTTCTTTAATTTTCCCTTTTTCAACCTTGAAGGTATAGGACTCTGTTTTCATTCCAATTTTTTCTTCCAATTGTGCAGCCATCCAACCCACTCCCTTTTTTAATATTAAGATAACCCTTTGCCCACTATGGGAATAAATGAAACGCACTGCATCGGCGTTCCACACAGATTGTGTGTATCTCCTTCTTCAGTTTTAAAATTCAATTCAAAACTTTTTTATTTCTATTATGGTTAGATGCCTTGCACCAATTCCTTAAATTTCCGGCTTTCGCCAACGTATGTAGTCTCCATTTTCAGGTTCCTCTATACTTCCTTGACCCTATTGCACTTAAAGGATTCAATGATAAGGCATTCGCAATCTCTGCAACTGTGCTTTCCTGGAAACGGTTTCTACTTAATAATCGCAGAATCTAAAAAAGCATT